>CAPAOL010000012.1 GCA_948579315.1 uncultured Phocaeicola sp. | reverse complement strand
TATGCATAAAGGGGAAGTTGCAAAGGGTAATCCCCCAAGAATTACAACTGAGCCAATTCGGGAGCAAATCGGGATTCAGATTCCCCCAACTATCGCATTATAATCATTCATAATACCTGACATTGCGTCGTAATAGTATTATAACATAAAAAAGTGACGCGCTATGTAGATCTCTTATTAAGAGATCTATAAAAAATGTAAGTTATAGATTTACAATGAATTATAGGGTTATAACGGGCCTAAAACAACGGAATAAACTTAGATTAGATTAACTTCTTGTTTATTAAATATAATTTTTCTGTTATTTTTTATTGCTTATTACCAGCACTTTACGTAATTTTGCAAAGCACTATGTATATCTCTTAATAAGAGATATGCCCCAAAATAGCATGAATTGATATAAACTATAGATACAATGAAGATAAAAAATTATGCAATCTTGCTTTCCTTCCTGTTTTGTGGAAGTGCATTTGTGAAGGCTCAGAATGTTGCATTGAAGAGCAATATTCTTTATGACGCCTCCGGCACTGTTAATCTTGGAGCCGAGGTTGGTCTTGCCCCCAAATGGACGCTTGATGTGTCAGGCAACTACAATGGGTGGGTTCGTTCGCATGGCCGTACATGGAAGCACTGGATGTTGCAACCTGAGGCACGTTACTGGTTTTGTGATCGTTTTGCTGGTCATTTTATAGGCATCCATGCCCACGGTGGACAATACAATGTGGGTAATCTGAAGAATGACATTTCATTTTTGGGCAGTGATTTGTCCAAACTTTCCGACCGTCGTTATCAAGGATGGTTTGTAGGCGCCGGTGTAGCTTACGGTTATTCGTGGATTCTTTCCCGCCATTGGAATGTAGAGGCAGAAATAGGCTTGGGTTATGCCTATACCCGTTTCGATGCTTATCCTTGTGCCGATTGCGGTACCAAACTGATTGATGGCAAGTCCCATCACTATGTAGGCCCTACAAAGGCTGCACTGAATCTGATCTACGTATTTTAAAAAATACCGCTCATGAAGAAATTACTATGTATACTTCTCCTGTTGTTTTGTATAACAGGTGTAAACAGCCAGACTATTCTGACGCTGGGCCGTGTGAAAGTGGACGGTCTAAATGTTGCTCGCAGCGGTGAGAACCTGCTTGTGTCAATGGATATTGATGTGGCGGGTATTGATATGCCGTCTTCCCGTGAAGTTTCCTTTGCCCCTGTGCTTCGTGCGGAGAACAATGAACTGTCTCTTTCTCCTGTGGTGCTGGCAGGCCGCAACCGTTACTATCTCCATTTACGCAATGATGTCGTTTCCGGTGAGGGCACTTCGCTGTTCCGTGCCGGTCGTGATCGTGTGATTCATTACAGTGCCACGGTGCCATACGCCGAATGGATGGCCGATGCCACCTTGGAGCTGGGCGATGAGGTGTGCGGCTGCCTGTGTGAAGTGTTGTATGCAGACCGTTCGCCGCTGACCACGCTGGATTTCGGTCCGAAGGTTTTCTCTCCGGTTTTTGTTTATCGCGCTCCGAAAGCCGAGGAGGTGAAGACGCGCGAATTGAAAGGTTCCGCTTACATTGATTTCCCGGTGAACCGCACGGAGATTTATGAGGATTACCGCCGTAATCCGGTGGAACTGGCTAAAATCCGTGCCACGATAGACACCGTGCGCAATGATGCCGATACCCGCATCACTTCTATCCGTATTAAAGGATATGCCTCTCCGGAGGGCAGTTATGCCAACAATACCCGTCTTGCCCAAGGACGTACGGAAACATTGAGGAACTATGTACAGTGTTTGTATAATTTCCCGTTTGGTATCATGTCAATGGATTACGAGCCTGAGGATTGGGCGGGGCTGGAACGCTATCTGGAAACCTGTACGCTTCCGAGCCGTTATGGCATGTTGGAACTGGCGCGCAGCGGTGGCGATCCGGACGCACGCGAACAGAAAATCAAGGCGCGTTATCCTCAGGACTACCAGTTCCTGCTTCGTGAGGTCTATCCCGGTCTTCGCCACTCGGATTACACGGTAGAGTATGTGGTCCGTGCCTATACCGATGTGGAGGAGGCACGCCGCATCTGGCGCACCGCTCCGGGTAAGCTGAGTCTGAACGAGTTCTACCGTGTGGCGGAGAGCTATCAGGCAGGCAGTGACGAGTATAATGAGGTGTTCGAAACCATGGTCCGCCTCTATCCGGATGATGCTACGGCTAACCTGAATGCCTCTAATGTGGCGATGTCACGCGGTGACCTTGTTTCAGCGCGTAAGTATGTGGCAAAAGCCGGCGACACGCCCGAGGCGGTATATGCACGCGGTGTGCTTGCCGGATTGGATAAAGACTATGCGCAGGCGCGCAGGTTGCTATCTCGTGCACAAGATATGGGTGTGAAAGAAGCTGCCGATGCATTGGAGCAGATTAACAAAATAGATAAGAAGTAATCATAAAAAAATAAGGAATCAATATGAAAAAGTTTAGTAAAATTTTGATGTCCGGGCTTGCAGCATTCTGTTTGTGGGCATGCTCAGATGAGGCAAATGTGTCTCAGCCGGTCGATGCTGAGAGTGACGTATATGTGGAATTTGGAGTGCAACTGATGCAAGGAAGCGGTTCAAGAAGCGAGACAACAGATGAGGAGGATGGAAACGGAAGCAATTCTTCTGACGGTGCTGAAGTGGGTAAGGACTATGAGAACAGTGTCAAGGAGATATTACTGGTGCTGACAAAGGCTGATGGTTCTCTCATTGTCAGTCAGCGTCTGGATGTGGAACCTAAGAATGATGGAAAATATCCCAAACTTGTGGCAACTTTGGACAGAAGTGCATTAGAGGCATACAGAACGGGAGAAATTTATGCTTATGCTTTCTGTAATCCCACTTCTTCTATCAATGCCAGTGATCTGAAGAACAGTATTCATACGCTGTCGGAGGAACCTGAATTAACAGACAACGATGAAATTTGGAAAAAAGGTGCTTTCCTGATGTCTAACCACAATCTGGTCAAAGTGGCCAACTCCACTCCAACCACTACCTGGAACTGGGAACAATATACTGAGACCAATCGTCTGTTTTTGGGTACCATTTCGGTAGAACGTGCTTGCGCACGTTTTGACTTCAAAGCGAGCAGCTATCCCACTACAGAGGCTGCTAACACCTATGTATTGGAGAGCACCAATAAGGTTAAAGTTCTGCTGACTGATATGGTAATGGTTAATATCAGCAAGAGTTTCTATCATCTACGTCGGGTGTCTGCTGACGGGCTTGCGAATAATATAGACTTGTGTGGACAGGAAACTTCAAACAACTATGTAGTGGATACAGATGCAAAGGAAAAGAACGGCATTGCTGAAGAAACTTATAAAAGTAACTATTTTTATAATAATTTTCTTTCTAAGTCGTCAGATGAGTGGAAAGATAAATTCACACCAATCTCTTCTCTAACCGAAGAAGATAATGACAATTCTTGGAATACAGGAGGCAATCGCAACGGATACAAAATATGGCGTTATGCAACTGAAAATACCATTCCTGCTCCTATTAGCAATCAGAAAAACGGTATCTCTACCGGTGTAATCTTCAAAGGGAAATTGGATTTTAATAAATCAACCTATGGTGTAACTAGTAATCAGCCTATTTTCGTATATAATAATGTGTTGTATGGCACTTGGGAGAAAGTGATGGCGGCGGCTAATGACCCCAATGCGGATAAGAGCCTGAAAGCTGCTTTTGATCAAATAGGGGCAAACCCCGTTGCTGGTACTGATTTTGCCCAGGCAGGGTTCACCGTTTTTAAACCGAATACAGCCGGCGATTATGAAATGTATTATTGCTATTGGAATCGTCATAATGACAATGGTGATCCTAACAAGATGGGTATGATGGAATTTGCAGTGGTACGCAACAATGTGTACAAACTGATGGTAAACAAAATCAATGGTTATGGCCATCCTACTTCATCGGATCCTAAAGAGGATCCCGATCCGTTCGATCCGAACAATCCGGATGAGCGAAACGACCTCTACATCGAAGTAACCGTTGAGGTACGTCCTTGGGTGGTCCGTATAAATGACATCGAGTTCTAAACAAGTGTATTAAACAATGAATAAGACAACAAGATTCATACATACATTGAGACTGCCGGGCATGGTGCTTTGCGCCATGCTGGCGGTAGCCGCATTGTTGTCCTCCTGCCATGGCATATACAATGACCTGGAACCCTGTACGCGAGGTGTCCGTCTGCGTTTTGTCTATGATTATAATATGGAGTATGCCAATGCATTCCATTCGCAGGTGGACTGTCTGGCTCTGTTGGTCTATGACGAACAGGGCAACTATCTGGCTACCTATACTGGGGCAGGTGATGAGCTGAAGGATGAGAATTACCGCATGACTCTCGATTTGGAGAAAGGGAGTTATCATTTTGTTGCATACGGCGGACTGACTTGTCCGCAAACCTCTTTTTCATTCAAGGTGGTTCCCGGCACTGGTTCAACCATGCAGGACTTGCGTGTAGAGATGCATAATGCCGGACGCATTTCGGAGACTGATCTGCATCCTTTGTTTTATGGTTCGCTGGATATAAATGTGGACAATGACACTTACGAAGAAGCCACTGTGTACCTGATGAAGAACACTAACAACATCCGTGTGGTGCTTCAGCAGATGAACGGTGGAGAGGTGAATGACAAGGATTTTACTTTCCGTATTACAGATGACAACACGCTGTTTGCTTCCGACAACAGCCTGATAAGTAATAGTGGGCAAGTCTATGCTCCTTGGGCACAGGGACAGCGCACTGTGGGAGTGACGGAGGAAGGTGACAAGAAAGTGACTGTGGCATATGCCGAACTGTCTACTTCTAGATTGGTTGCCGGCAATCATCCGCGTCTGACCATCACCCGTAACAGCGACGGTGCACAGGTATTAAGTATTCCGTTGAATGAGTATCTGTTGTTGCTGAAAAGTGACCATTTCGACAAGATGGGTGACCAAGAGTTTCTGGACCGTGAAAGTAACTGGTCATTGATATTCTTTTTGGATGATAATCACACATGGATACGCACCCATATTGTTGTCAATGACTGGATAGTAAGAATTAATGATACAGAATTATGAGAATAAAGGATTGGGGACATATCGTGTCTGTACTGGGCGTCTGCTTCCTCTTAATGTGCGGATGTGACGGCAGAAGTGATGAGGGGCTTCCTTCATCGAATGGACCCGATGCGGTCTATCTGGATATTAATGTCGCTCTGAGAGATGCTCCCGTGTCCGGACGTTCTGTTTCCGGACGTGCGGATGAGGATCCTTCGTATGATAAAGTGACGGACGCTGAGAAGATGCGCACGCTGCGTGTCATTCTAGTCCGTCCGGATGGCAAGGTGGAACATAATGTCCATCTTGATTTGAAGAACAATCCTGTGGATGACCGGTATGGAAAAATCCGCCTGAAGGTGCAAGGCAATGAGGAAAAAACCATTTACTTACTTGCTAATGAAGAGTCCGTTCCGGTGGAGATTCCTGATGTGGAGGAGGATAAAACGTCTCGGGCACCCAAAACATGGAATGACTTTAAACCCGGAAAAAAATTCCTGACCAAGGAGCAGATGGCGGGGCTTGTGTTATCGTTCGATAGCGTGGCTTTCAGTAAAGAAAAACCATTGCTTATGAGCGAATGTCATACGGTGACGCTGGATAACAAAGGTCTGGAGCCTGATACTGAAAACCAGGGACAGGATGGTGAGCAAGCGGAAGTGATACTGAAAAAGGAAGTCACACTGAAGATCACCCGTGCTGCTGTAAAGTTCACATACGAGATAACGAACAAGAGCAGCCAGATTTATTATCTGAGTGAAATCAGAATAGATAAGTCAGCTTCCCATGAATACCTTCTGCCCAATGGCATGGTGTATGATAATACGGAAAAGGAAGTAAAAGATTTCCAAGTGCCGGAATTGGCCAGCTATGAGTCCTTTGATCAAAAATATAAGGAGAATGTAAAGTTGGAAGCGAATTCGACGAATCCGGTTATACTGCCTTCGTTTTACCTGCCGGAAGGAAAGTATGAGAATGCTGAGGACGTTAATAAAGATTATAAGACTTCCTACAAGACCGCTATTACGCTGGATACAAAGGATAATAGTGGTGTAGACTTGGGAGGCAATTCTGAAAGCACTCCCTCCGGAAAGTTCACTTTGGAAAGTTTCTTTCCGAACCTTCCTGTTTTACCTCGTGGTACTCATGTGGTGGTGAGGATGACAGTCAATGAAGCGGATAGCATATCATGGCAGGTGGATCTGCGCCCATACGGTGAAGTGATACTTGAACCTGGTTTTGGAATAGAGATGAAATGAAAAAAAGAAGGAGAAGAAAACAATGAAGAAAACGATAAGTTATTTCTTATTTATATGCGGTCTACTGATGGTTGCCGCCACTTCGTGTAAGGACGACCTGCTGTACACGGACGGGGGGCCTATTCCCGAAGGTGAGAGTATAGTGACGGCACAGGTGGACTTCAAACCTTTGGTGGAGGGACTTGCGGACAAATCGCGCTCAGCGGGCGATACTATCAAGTCTATTAATGCCTTGTGTGTGTTGTTGTATGATGTGGATGGTAATTTGGCAGAAGCGCATTCTTTGACACTTGTAACTGGTGAACCGGGGGAAGGAGAATATAGAGTAAGTGATATTGAACGTAAAAAAGAAGATGCAGTCGACCCGAACGGGAATATTGCTGAAACGGAAACACCTCGTGCTAAGCTAAGCTTGAAAATTCCATACGGACGTTACTATATCTATGCAGTGGCCAATATGGGAACGGAGTTTAACGAAGAAGTTAAGAGTGATGGTACTGGTTCGTCAGAGGCGGTTAATAAGTATAAGGAAGCAATTAAGACAGTAGAAGGATTAAAAAGCATTTCTCTTACTTGGAATGCTGATGATGTGGCCCGGAACAACCAGATGTTCGGTCATTTCACTATAGTGGGGCAAGAGAATAAGAGTGAATTGCTTACCATTAATAAAAAGAAAATGGAGTTGCATTCGTGGATACGCCGTGCGGCATCTAAGGTAACTATTGCATACGATGGTAGTGGATTGGAAGATGGTGTTTTCATCTATTTGAAATCGGTGACCATAAAAGACATTCCGCAGAAGTGTTATCTAGGGAAAAATAATCCTGCTGCTCCGGAAGATCTGAAAGATGGGGATGAAGGAGTAAAGCTTGATTTGATACCGGAAGGTGAAACCATAAAATATTATAAGGGCGATGGTGAACTATCCCCGAGTGATTTTAATGAAACATACGAAGCCCGTATTACAAAAGGGAAACCTCTATTCGGCAGTAAGAGATATGAGGAAGACGCATATCACCCCGAAAACTTGGCGGATGTGCATACCGAATTTACCAACGCTCTTTATTTTTATGAGAATATGCAGGGCATGGGTAAGGAAGGTACTACTAGTGATAAGCGTCAAGTGGTTAAAGGTGATCAAGATCCAACCAAACCGACTTATCCTGACGGAGGTGCAGAGGAGAACGAGGCGTGGAAAGATGCCAAGCCATACGGAACCTATATAGAAGTGGATGCTTTTTATGTTTCTATCAATGAAAAGAAAGTGGGTAGAGGTCCTATCAAGTACCGCTTTATGTTAGGAAAAGATGTGATAACCGATTACAATGCGGAGCGTAACCATCACTACAAACTGACTTTGAAGTTCAAGGGATATGCCAACGATGCAGACTGGCATATAGAATATGAAGAACCGGAGCCAGGTATCGAAGTGCCTAATCCTTACTATATCTCTTATCTTTATAACCGTACGATGAATCTTCCGGTAAAGATTAATACGGGAGGAGGTACGCTTATCTCTTTAAAGGCTGAGATTCTTACGAACAATTGGGCTCCGCATGGAACACTTTCTTTGGCGGAAGGTGGGTTGGATTATGCTAGAGCATATGATTATGCTGAAAATCCAAATGACGAATCGCTAAATCAACCATGGAATGGATTTCTTTCACTTCGTAAAACTACTGCCAGAATTCTGATAAAAGAAAATGACCCTGATAAGGATCAGGTACCGGTTGATCTTACTATACCCGGAACAGTGAAGATCACGAGTAATAAGGACTATTATGAAACTTCTGAGAAAGGACTTCGTACATATAATGTGGCGAAGCAACTCCACGAAGATAAGGACGGTAATTACGAAATAAAAGGCGACAATGATCATTTGCTTGCTTCTATTCCTTTATATACTCGCGCTAAACAGATGCATATTAAATCGGGTTATACAGGAAATAATCCTTATGTGGCTTATCAGCGGCATGCGAAGGTTAAAATAATCGCTGTGGTACAGGTGAATGGAAAAGATCATTCACTTGATGAAACTGTCGATATATATCAAGTGCGAAGAATTGTAAACCCCAAAGGAATTTATAGAAGCAATAATAATAATCGGCCTTTTGATGTAACTTTATTGCGGCTGCCAAAGGAGAATGCGGAGGATTTTATTCCTTTTTCATCTGAAGGACCTTGGAAAGCGTATGTTGTAAGTGCACAAACAGAGGCGAACAGAGGAGAACCCTCTTATGTAGATCCTAATCCCGGATTTATCACTCTTTCTGTTTTAGATAACAAAAATACACGTTTGGAGGATGGCGTTATATATGGTGTTACTGGTTCGGATATTAAATTTAAGATTAACTTTAATGAAACAATAGCTAAGGGTGCTTCCAATAAAAATGCGGTAGTACGTGTGGAATATCATAATTACACATGTGAACATCTTATTTTCGTGCACCAAGGAAGCCAGCCACAGGAGTTGTTATCTGGCAAGCCTGCATGGCATGTATCGAATTTGGTTAGCCAAAATAAGGAAGCTCTTAATCCGTTGGATGAAGGTTCTTTATTTAGATATAAAAATCTTACTCAGCCTATTACTGCAAAGAATCAGTATAATAAGCAGATTATGATAAATGTTAAACCTGACTATTTCCCTGATCCTGTATCACAAACAGGTCAATATGAATTGGAGGGGACCACAGAGAAGGTTACGTGGGGAAATATAACGAATCAGCAGGCTGAGAGTACAGAAAGCTGGGGTCTTAACTTAGAGAAAACTCGTATTGCTAAATTAGATGATTATGAATCTTTGTTTGAAAGTAATATAATTGCTCAAAGTTATGGCGTGCTTTATGGTGATGAATCTACTGAACCTGAAACAAATATTGTAGATGCGTATGGATATCAAGAGCATAATGAGTATAGTCACCCCGGAAATCCTCCTAAGAAGAATCGTGGAATGCGTGGATGTTTTGTTTACAATAGGAACAATGGTAATCATATCTTTTTTCCGGTGGGAGCTTCTGGATATGGTCATAGAAGAACTAAAGAAAATGGATGCTTGCGTTATTCATGTGGACAAACTGGTATCTTTAGTAATTTGGCTTTGGCTCCGTTGTTTTATGACCTTTACATGCGACCCGGTGCTGTTTATTGGACAGAAGATGTTACTGGAACAGGGGCATGGGGAACGACTGTAGGTTGGGATATTAATTATTTTACATTTGACTTTAACAGAATATATCAGGCTAATGTTTTTGATAGCGACGAAAGTGATGCCTGCTTCATTCGTTGTGTGGAGGATTCTGGTTCTAATTAGTGTCTTTTATCATGTAAGATAAGTATAGATCTATTCTTTATTTGAAAGAGTCGGTTGGCACAATCACTTATAGAGGCTGTATCGTAATGTAAACTTGCGATACAGCTTCTTTCTATATAAGAAGAGAATTGCTTTGGTGCCGTTTAAACTGTTTATATAAACATACGAGCACTTGTGCAAACCATCACCATACCCGTCATACTTTTGCGGAGGTCACAAGTTCTCCTCAGAAAACCCCTTTAAATTTTCATTCCATCCATAATAATTGTATCTTTGTTCCAATCAACCCGTTAAAAGACTGCGCCATGGGAACAGGAGGCATACAAGACAAATACGTGAATCCCTATACCGATTTCGGCTTCAAGCTGCTTTTGGGTACTGTAATGAACAAGGAACTGCTCCTCAGTTTCCTCAATGCGTTGCTGTTTGGTGAGGAGACGGTGAAGGATGTCACCTATCTGAATGTGGAGCATCTGGGTACGCAGGAATATGATCGTCGTGCTATATTCGATGTGTATTGCGAGAACGAGAAGGGAGAGAAGTTCCTGGTGGAGATGCAGCGCGGCGAGCAGCAGTTTTTTAAGGACCGTAGCCTGTACTACTCCTCTTTCCCCATCCGCGAGCAGGGCAAGCGCGGCCCTTGGGATTATGAGCTGAAGGCCGTCTATGTGGTGGGCATCCTGAATTTTTCTTTTGACGAAACGGACAATGAACATTTCCACCATGAAGTGAAACTGGTGGATCTCCATACGCATAAGGTGTTTTATGACAAGCTTGCCTTCATCTATCTGGAAATGCCGAAGTTCAGCAAACCGGAGGAGGAGCTGGAGACGATGTTCGACAAGTGGCTTTTCGTGCTCCGTAACCTTTCTTCGCTGCTCGAGCGCCCTCGCGCCTTGCAGGAACGGGTGTTCAACCGTTTGTTTGAAGCTGCCGAGATAGCCAAATTCTCTCGCAAGGAATTGAGTGAATATTGGGAAAGTTTGAAGAATTTCCGTGATTGGTACAGTGTGATGACAACCCAGCTAAAGAAAGGCAGGGAAGAAGGCCGCAAGGAAGGACTCGAAAAAGGCCGTCGTGAAATGCAATGGATGAATGCGTGCAAAATGAAGGAAGACGGTATGTCCATTGAGATGACAGCCAGGTATTTTTGAGGGTGGTAGTAGGATGGAAAACTGTTTCTGAAGAAGATTCTCTAAGGGGAATTCTGTTGGAAAAAGAAGGGAAAAAAGGAGGAATGAAACGCCCTATTCATGGGCGTTTGCGAAAGAGGGTGGCAGCACATTTACAATTTCCACCACATACATCTTGTGAAAACCACCGTACGATTCTCTGTACCATCTGTCTGTAATGCTCTTGTCGATAAAGTTTTCGGGCTTGATCAGATCGGCATACAGTTTCTTGCATTCAAAAGTCAGCCGCGCCTGCTCAAAAGTGATGCTTCCGTTCTCGGTGAACAAGGGCGATAATCCTGTCGCTTTTACTTTGTCCATGTCACGCCCCGACTTAGAACCGCATATTTTATGCACTTCTTTATGCTCCTCGCCTAGAAAAGAGAGGGTGAGATAATCGTTCTGCTCTATAAAGTCGAAGGTATAACGTTCGGGGCGGATAAAGATAAAAGCTACCGGACGGTTCCACAGAAACCCTGTGCCTCCCCAGTTTGCCGTCATGGTGTTGAATTTGTCTTTGGTACCGGCGGTTACCAACATCCATTCCTTGCTGATTGTCTCAAACAGATTGTCAGTCAGTTCGTTTACTTTTATTTTTTTCATTGTTTCCGTATTTTTAGCTAGTACAAAGATATAATTTTTTTCTTTTACTGTTTCAGATTAAATTTGCTAATTATTATCTTTGCGAGAAATATTAATTAAAAAAAGAAAGGACGATACAGTGGCAAATGATGTAGTTTTAACCCCGATGATGAAGCAGTTTTTTGAGTTGAAGGCAAAGCATCCCGATGCGATTATGCTATTCAGGTGCGGGGATTTTTATGAAACTTATTCAGAAGACGCTATTGTTGCCTCAGAGATTTTGGGTATTACGCTGACCAAGCGGGCCAATGGACAGGCAAAGAGCGTAGAAATGGCCGGCTTTCCTTTCCATGCATTGGACACGTATTTGCCCAAACTGGTACGTGCCGGCAAGCGGGTGGCCATTTGTGACCAATTGGAAGATCCCAAGATGACCAAGAAACTGGTAAAGCGCGGTATCACCGAATTGGTGACTCCGGGTGTAGCCATCAATGACAATGTTCTTTCTTACAAAGAAAATAATTTTCTGGCTGCCGTTCATTTTGGGAAAGCCAGTTGTGGTGTGGCCTTCCTTGATATCTCTACCGGTGAGTTCCTTACCGCAGAGGGGCCTTTTGACTATATAGACAAGTTGTTAAATAATTTCGCCCCCAAAGAGGTGCTTTTCGAACGTGGTAAACGGGGAATGTTTGAAGGAAATTTCGGAAGCAAGTTCTTTACTTTTGAGTTGGATGACTGGGTGTTTAATGAAAGTTCCTCACGCGAGAAGCTGTTGAAGCACTTTGAGACCAAGAACTTAAAAGGTTTCGGGGTGGAGCACCTTAAGAATGGTATTGTAGCTTCGGGAGCTATTTTGCAATACCTCAATATGACGCAGCATTATCAGATCGGCCATATAACTTCTCTTTCCCGTATAGAGGAAGACCGTTATGTGCGGCTGGATAAATTCACGGTACGGAGCTTGGAACTCATAGGTAGCATGAATGAGGGCGGAACCAGTCTGCTGGATGTGATCGACCGCACTATCAGCCCTATGGGAGCCCGTCTGCTAAAACGCTGGGTAGTCTTTCCGTTGAAAGATGAGAAGCCTGTCAATGAGCGTCTGGATGTAGTGGAATACTTCTTCCGCGAGCCGGATTTCAAAGAGTTCATAGAAGAGAAATTACATCTGATAGGAGATTTGGAACGTATTGTTTCGAAAGCTGCCGTAGGACGAATCTCTCCACGCGAGGTGGTGCAACTTAAAGTAGCTTTGCAAGCCATAGAGCCGATTAAGAATGCCTGTTTGAATGCGGATAACAGGAGTCTCCGCCGTATTGGGGAACAACTGAATTTATGTCTGTCTATCCGTGAAAAAATAGCGAAAGAGGTTAAGAATGATCCTCCTTTGCTGGTGAATAAAGGCGGTGTGATAGCAGACGGGGTGAATGCGGAACTGGACGAACTGCGGCAGATAGCTTTTTCCGGCAAGGATTATCTGCTCAAAGTACAGCAACGTGAAAGTGAGCTGACCGGCATTCCCAGCTTGAAAATTGCTTATAACAATGTGTTCGGTTACTATATTGAGGTGCGTAACACGCATAAGGATAAGGTACCTGCCGACTGGATCCGTAAACAGACGCTGGTGAATGCGGAACGCTATATTACTCAGGAACTGAAAGAATACGAAGAAAAGATCTTGGGGGCCGAAGATAAGATTTTAGTGCTTGAAACAAAGCTCTATAACGAATTGGTGGTCGCTTTGGCAGAGTTTATTCCAGCCATTCAGATTAATGCCAGTCAGATTGCCCGATTGGATTGTCTGCTGGCTTTTGCCAATGTGGCGAAAGAGAACAATTATATCCGTCCTGTTGTGGAGGACAGTGAGGTGATTGACATCAGGCAAGGCCGTCATCCTGTCATCGAGAAGCAGCTTCCGGTAGGGGAGAAGTATATTGCCAATGATGTCTTTCTGGACTCGGAAACCCAGCAAATCATTATCATTACCGGTCCCAATATGGCGGGTAAGTCGGCTTTGCTACGCCAGACTGCGCTGATTACCTTGTTGGCGCAGATGGGTAGTTTTGTTCCTGCCGAAAGTGCGCGGATCGGTATGGTGGATAAAATATTCACCCGTGTGGGAGCCAGCGATAACATTTCTGTGGGCGAATCTACCTTTATGGTTGAAATGAATGAGGCGGCAAATATTTTGAACAACCTCTCTAGCCGCAGTTTGGTGCTGTTTGATGAGTTGGGACGGGGAACCTCCACTTATGATGGTATTTCCATTGCTTGGGCTATTGTGGAGCATATTCACGAGCATCCTAAAGCCAAGGCACGTACGTTGTTTGCCACCCATTATCATGAGTTGAACGAGATGGAGAAATCTTTCAAGCGCATCAAGAATTACAATGTATCTGTGAAGGAGATAGATAATAAAGTGATTTTTCTGCGCAAACTGGAACGTGGCGGCAGCGAACATTCTTTCGGTATTCATGTGGCAAAGATGGCAGGTATGCCGAAAAGCATCGTGAAGCGTGCCAATGATATTCTGCATCAACTGGAAACGGACAACCGCCAGCAGGGCATTGCCAAGCCTACGGCTGAGATAGCGTCCGGCCGGAGCGGAATGCAGCTCAGCTTCTTCCAGTTGGATGATCCGGTATTGAGTCAGATACGGGATGAGATTCTGAATTTGGATGTCAATAATCTGACCCCTCTTGAAGCATTGAATAAACTGAATGATATCAAGAAGATAGTAAAAGGCAAATAAATGCCTTCATTTTTCATTAACCGTTAATTACTAACCATTAATCATTATCATGAAACACTTACTAACCTTATGGATGTTGGCCTTGTGTCTGTGTGTTTCGGCCAAGGAAACATGTCCGAAAGTAATTCCCGCCCTGCAAGAGTGGAAGGGGGGAAGTGGAAAACTCGTATTGCCTGCTGAAGGCAGTATTGTTGTAGCTCCTGCCGATGAGGCGGCACTGAAAAGTGTGGCGACTGTGCTGGCACAGGACTTGAAAGATCTGTTGGATTGGAACTACACCATTAGGACCGGGAAACCGGGAAAGAATGATATTTATCTTTCATTGATGAAACCCGACAAACAATTGGGAAAGGAAGGGTATGTGCTGACTGCCGGACGCTATGCCGGTATTGAAGCACCGGCTCGTCAGGGAGTCTTTTGGGGAACCCGGAGTTTGTTGCAGATTCTTTATAATGAAAAAGGACAGTTGCCCAAAGGAGTTGCCCGTGACTGGCCGCAATATCCCAGTCGTGGCTTCATGCTGGATGTGGGCCGTAAGTTCTTCACAATGGATTTCCTGCGGCAATATGTCAAAATACTATCGTTCTATAAACTGAATGAATTCCAGATTCATCTCAATGACAATGGTTTTGTACAGTTCTTTGATAACGACTGGAACAAGACCTATGCTGCTTTCCGCCTGGAGAGTGAGCGTTTTCCGGGGCTGACCGCCAAGGATGGTTCTTATACCAAGAAAGAATTCACCGACCTGCAACGTCTGGGCATGGAATATGGTGTGAATGTGATTCCGGAGATTGATATTCCGGCTCATTCATTGGCCTTTACACATTATAAACCCGAGATAGGCAGTGATAAATATGGAATGGATCATTTGGATTTGTACAAGGAGGAAACCTATCGTTTTGTAGATTCTTTGCTGGATGAGTATCTTTCTGGTGAGAAACCGGTTTTCATAGGTCCCGATGTACATATCGGTACAGACGAGTACAATGTCAAGGAAGCTGAGAAATTCCGCTATTTTACAGACCGGTATCTGAAGTATGTAGAGAAATACAGGAAGAATGTCCGTATGTGGGGAGCACTGCGCTGGTTGAAAGGAAGCACTCCGGTGAAAGCGGATAATGTAACTATTAATGCCTGGTCATACGATTGGATTGATCCTAATGCTTCTTTGAAAGACGGATATAAGATTATCAATACGTGTGATGCTTATCTTTATATTGTTCCGGCTGCCGGATATTATCGTGATTTCCTGGACACGAAATGGCTGTATGAGCAATGGCGTGTGGGTAAAGTGAATCCTAAGGAAGAGTTGCCTGAAGGAACTCCGGGACTGTTGGGAGGTATGTTTGCCGTATGGAATGACCATTGTGGTAACGGTGTGTCACAACAGGATGTGCATTTCCGTACATTCCCGGCCGCTCAGGTACTGGCCGAGAAGATGTGGAGAGGGAAGAATGAAATGGTTTCTTACGAGGAATTTGAGGAATTGTGCAAACAGATGCCTGAAGCTCCCGGTGTCAACCTGCTGGGGCGTGTGCAGGGTGAGGTACTCCTTCCGGGGCAGAATGAAGAACTGTCTTTGAACGGTACGGACAGCATTGCCACTATGTTGCCGGAGGTAGGCTATCCATACGTGGTAGAATTTGAAATAAATCCGGACAAAGACCAAAATATCAACGGTATTTTGTTTAAAGGTCCTCATTCCACCGTATATGCTAATTGGGAAAATAAGGGAAAATTGGCTTTCAGCCGTGACGGCTATACGTTTGTATTCCACGCTGCCACACTGCCTGCCGGAGCATGGACGAAGGTACGCATAGAGGGAAACCACAAAGGTACTACTCTTTACATAAACGGTGAGAAAGCGGAACGTTTGGAAGGACGTGTCAAGCAGTTTTACAACTATACTCATAAACGCAAGGACAAGATGTATATGCAGGAAACTTTGGTGTTTCCCATGCGGCAGATTGGGGATGTGCAGAATGGGTTCAGAGGGAAGTTGCGGAATATAAATTGCACGCAATAAAAGATATTTCTTTCTCTTGCTGTGTAGGGGCAGGTTTTAGACCTGTCCCTATGCCCAATAGGAGTGAAATTTCTCCGAATGTTATCTTTAATAGTGTTATATTGTTTATTATCAAAGTTTTATATGCGGTAAATGTTATCTGTTTTATTTTCATGAAAAGGGCTTTATACCTTACTTTGCATTATTAAACTTAAGCAACAAACCCGATGAAAATAAAACAAATTCTACTTTGCATGCTTTTAGCCTGCTTTATTCTTCCCGCTTCCGCACAGAATAGCTGGGGTATTGTAGGAGGCGGACTTTTTTCTAAATCTCTGTCCAGGGATGCACGCTTCAGCCTGGGCGGTTATGCCGGAGGAATGTATGACGTTCATGTTAAAAACTCATGGTATGTACAACCACAATTATTATTTACTTATGAAGAATTCAGATCCAAGACAAGACTTGGTACCGATTCTTTTTTTAGTAAATTCAATTTGGAGCTTCCTATCCTTGCTTCTTATAATGTTGCTTTGAATAACAAATGGAATTTGCGCATCAATGCGGGACCGTATCTGTCCTATGCTATGTTTGGCAGGGATAAATCCATTGATTACGCCTATGGCAACGGAATGCATTCTAGTTTGGGCTGGTGGCATCAGGATTTTCCAGATCATTTTACTTACGGCGGAAGGGCCGGGGTTTCATTGGAATCCGAGCATTTCATTTACACTATCGATGGTAAGTGTTCTCTTCGTAAGAGACCTTTCGGGCGAAGTGTCAGTTTATCGGCCGGTGTAGGATATAAGTTCTGAGTTTTCTGTATCTTTGTCACCGGAGAATAAAAATAGAGTTGCATGTATGTTTATATAAAACAGTTGGGTATTGTTTGCCTTCTATGTTGGCTTGGTCTTTCCTGTACTTTGCAGCGCACGGAACATCCTGCTTTGCGGCAAGCCGGATACTTGATGGAAGAACATTCCGACAGTGCGTTTTCATTATTGAAATCCATCTCTTCCCTAACCGGTATGAGCCCGGAAGACAAGGCCGGTTACGCTTTGCTGCTGGCTGAGGCTGCGGATAAAAATGGTTATTCACTGCTTCCTTGTGACTCATTATTGAATTTTGCTCTCCATGTATATCATGAAGAAGCCAAAGAACATGCCATAGCTCTTCTGTATAAGGGTAAAGTGCAACAGGAAATGGAAAACTATGCCGATGCCTTGAAAAGTTACCGTATGGCGCTTGAAATTCTTTCCGCCTATCCATGCGAATTCTATTGGAAAGGGTTTGTATATAATATGTTGGGTGGGCTGTATGGCAAACAGAACTTGTACGCACAGGCCAAAGATATGTATGTCAAGGCTTGTTATAATGATTCGCTGGCACGGCATAACCGTCATTTCATCAGTTCACTCAGCAACCTGGGGGTAGCTTACATCGGGTATGGAAATATAGACTCCGCTTTTATCTGTCAGCAACGCGCTTTGCAGCTTTCTCTTTCTACTGATAGTTTCCTTTTGCATTCTCTTTATGGAAATATAGGGGATTTATGCGGACGTACAGGACGGAACAGTATAGCTATTATTTGTCTGAAAAGGGCATACGATGCCTGTCGTCTTAGAGAAGACAGCTTGCAGTGTCTTTGGAATCTAGGGGAATTTTATTATAATAACGGGCAGCTTGATTCGGCTCTTTATTATTTGAACCGAAGCAAGGAAGCTGTCGATATTCATATCCGGTATCTCTCTTTCTTTGACTTGTATGCCATAGCCAAGCAGCAGGGAAATGTGGAGAAAGCTTTGGAATATCTGGAAATCAGCACCCAGTTGGAAGATTCTATCTATTCCACCAATGTGGCTACGGAACTGGAGAAGAAGACCTATCGTTGGAATGCCGACGCGCAAGTAAGGAAAGAACAGTTCAAGGCTAAACGGAGGATATACACCATTGCGATGATAGCTGTGGTGTTGCTGCTGGTCATTGTGATTATTTATCAACAGATACTGAAGAACAAGAAGATACAGCAATCCAATTATAAATATCTGTTGCAGAAGCTGAAACAGAACCTGATGGATATGCAGCAGAATATTGCTCAACATGAAGAGGTGATAGCCGAATTGAAACAGAAACAAGAAAGCCGTGTCGAGGAAATAGAAGAGAAGGAACGGGCTATAGAGGCCATGAAGATGGAGAAGGAGAAATTGCGCAACTGGTTGTTCCGGCAAAGTGCCCTCTATACGAAAATAGACAAACTGGCCAACCAGCAAAAGCATCACAAAGAGCGTATTGCAGTGCTCACCAATGCTGAGCAACGCCAACTCAGAGTGATTATAGGACAGATTTATGCTGATTACATAGAGCAACTGCATACCCGGTATCCCAAGTTGAACGAAGATGATGTCCTTTTGCTATGTCTGCAATTGGCGGATTTATCTCCTTTTGCCATCGCTTTATGCTTTGGTAATAATGATGCACAGATTGTAGCGCAACGCAAATATCGTATGAAAAGTAAGATGGAATAACTGTGTGTTACAGAATTTGCATAATGTTTTTTTAATAGATGTTTGTATATCAGGTTATAAAGGCATTTTGCTATCTTTGTGCGTAGAAAGCTAAAAGACAAAATCACTATGCGTTCATTTATTATATATTTAAATTTCGTCAGTTTGCTGGCTGTCTGTTTGTTTGCCTGTAACCACCATTCTTCCAATCCGATGTTACAGCAAGTAGATTCTTTGTTGGAAATGAAGCCGGACAGTGCATTGACTATTTTAAAAAATATATCTGTTTTAGAGGATTTGCCGGAAGTAGACAAGGCATACTATGCTTTGTTGCTGGCTGAGGCTACGGACAAGAACAAACTACCCTTATTGCCTTGCGATTCCTTATTGAATTTCGCCTTGGATTATTATGGAGATGATGATAGGGAGAAGGCTGTGGCATTGATGTATAAGGGAAGGCTGCTGGCAGAGATGGATGATGAAAAGGCAGCGATAGAGATGAATTTGAAGGCATTGGAAATATTGCAGGATTATCCGGTAGATACAAAATATAGAAGATTAATTTATAGTGCGCTGGGATTGTGGTATGGGAATTGTGAATTGAATGACAAGGCATTGGAGGTGTTGCACCAATCTCTTCATTATTCTTTTGATGCTAAAGATACTGCCATTGCTTATATTAATATAGGATATATTTATGGCATGAGAAATATGCAGGATTCTGCCATAACCTATCAGCGCAAAGCTGTGAAGTATGCCATGCGTTCTAAAGATAGAAGCATGATACTTACTTCTTGGCATAATTTGAGCATTTGTTATAGACACTTTGAAAATGTCGATTCGGCTGTTGTTTATGCGCATAAGGTTTTACAGCATTTATCTTATGGGAATGGAAAAGCAGATGCTTATTATAATATGGGGGATTTATATGTTGATTTGGAACAATATGATTCAGCACGCCATTATTTAGAAAAGAGTTTGTTTCTTTCTCCATCTCGCTCTATACCCTACTGGTCACTTGCCGTAATGGAGGCTGAACTAGGAAATTTTAAGTCTGCCTATCACTATCTGGATACGTTTGTTATGGTTCAGGACTCATTAGATAACAGTGAGCTATTGACGGAAGTGCAACATTTAGTCTATAAACATCAGACGGAATTAAGAGTAAAGGATGAACAGATAAAATCCAAAAGGATTATAAGATGGATTGTCTTTGTATCCGTTATTATTTGCTTTGTCGTTGCTTTGATTTACCAACGTTGGATAAATAAGAAAAATAACCAGCAGGCACTCTATCGGCAGTCATTGCAATATGCCCATGAGAAGCAGGATATGATGCAACAACGTATAGAGGAAAATGAATTAACTCTTGCACTGTTGCAAGACAGAGAGAACCAAAATCTTGATGAAATCGATAAAAAAGAACGATTGATTGCTCAGTTGAAGCAAGAAAAGCTGGAACTTCGCACATGGACGTTTTGGCAGACTCCTATATATAAAAAAGTGATGTCCTTATCCGAACAAAAGGAAGTGGATAAAAAGGCACGAAAAGTAATGACAGATGTAGAACGTGAAAAACTAAAGAAAACAGTATTTGAGATCTATGCTGATTATATTTCTCCTTTGCAAGCACAATACTCCCAACTGACGGAGGATGACTTGTTGGTCCTTTGCCTGCAAGAAGCGGGTATTTCTCCGTTGGCCATTTCTTTATGTTTCGGACATACGGATACGGTAGCCCTCAATCAAAGGAAATCGCGTCTAAAAAAGAAAATGTCAGAGTGATAAACTGAAATATATTGTTTATCAGTGTTTTATAGAAATATTATGTCACAGCAAATAGTTGTACGTTCTTTCCTTTCCCTCTAACTTTGCGGCATCATTTTTAAACAAAAAGAAGTATGAAAGCAAAGTTATTATTGATGTTATTTTTAGTTTCCTTGAGTTTGGGAGTTTTTGCTTCGGAGCATCACCAAAAGAAGCCTCATGCAGTTTGCAAAGTTTATGAAAAGGTGGCTACTAGAATTCCTTTTATTTTTTCAGTACAAACCGAGGATATAAATGACTGCTTGTATCTCACATTTCAATTTTCATTAGATGATGCTGACATTACTATGCTAGATAAGGATGGTAATGAAAAGGTGTAGTTATGGATAACGCATTTGAAAAAACAGCTGTACTTCCTAAGTGTGATAAAGGAAGTGCTTACTCGACTCAGATAAATTTAAGTTTTTAAGTAATTCCAATTAAGGCTGTATGATAATATTTTAGTTGATAATCTAAGGTTATTGATAATGTGAAGTTCATATCTGAATCTTATTTTATTGCTCATGTTATGATAAAATATGTTATATGGTTGATTTTTAGTGTTGTATAGGTGAGTGGATGTTATATGGATAGAGCTTTATGCTTATATCTTCTTTCTAATTTTGCAACATCAAATAAAAAAATAAGTATGAAGACTAAAATGATTGTAGTGGTGGTTTTGGCTGCGATGTGTGTATTGCCTTTGTCTGCACAGGTAAAAGTTGGTGTGGAAGGTGGAATGAACCTGTCTCATTATCTGGTTTCCGGTTCTGACGGATATAAAGCCGAGCAGGTAGGTGGAATGAAGCCCGGCTTTCAATTGGGGGTGACTGTGGACTACGAGATAGGAAAGCATTGGATGTTAATGTCCGGTTTGTCTTGGTTGCAGAATAGAAGTACCATGAAAATGATGGATCACATGGTTACTTATTTTCCTAAGACAGAGATAAAGATGAATAATCTGATTTTGCCGTTAAAAATGGGATATAATATTCGGGTTTCGGATAAACTCAGCCTCATTCTGTCGGTTGGAGTTTATGCTTCTTACGGATTTGGTGCTGGAAACTGTTCTTTGGATGTTATTCACCAAGAGGGGGATAATATAACTACCGAGCCTGCAAAATGGAAGCCCTTGGATGGTTTTTCCTATAAAGCCGGGGAGCCCAATAATAGTGGTAATCTTCAGGCTTTCCGCCGTTGGGATTATGGGGGCATTGTTGGAATGAAGGCTGTTATTGCCGATCATTATACGATAAGTTTTGATTATAGGGTCGGAATAAAAAAGATACAGGCACAAAATGGTTTGCGGAATTCAACTTTCCAGTTCTCCGTAGGCTATCGTTTCTAAACTGATTTAATTAAACTGGCAATCTGTCAAAATGATAATGCCGGTGTATGAGGGTGTCCTGTTTTAAAGGATACAGTTTGTGTATTTTCATCGTATTCTCGTGCATCGGCATTTTGACAGATTGTCTTCTTTTTCTGGTTATTTATTCTTTTATGGATATATGTGAACGTATATGTAGGGAAATGCATACATACGTGTCCGACAGGGATCTTTATGCCTTTTGAGATCCCTCTATTTATTGAGCCAGCTCTTTCAATATCTCCTCTATTTTCTGAAAGAGTTGTCCTATGTGCGCTCCGTCCACAAAAGCATGGTTTACAGTGAAAGCGATGGGCATTACCAGTCTTCCTTCGCGTGGCACTACTTTGCCGGCATTCATCAGCGGATAGTCTAATGGATGGTCGGGAGCCATTTGTGTATAGGTGAGTGAAGTGAAATAAAGCTGAGGCGTGGCACTCAGTTGGATAATATCAAAATCTCCCTGTTCTTTAATGACTTTTTCGGCTCCATACGGGTCACCCTCTTCGGGGATGTTATGGACGATGTGATATGCTTCGGCATAAAACCGTTCAAAATCTGCATGGTAAGGGATGCGGACTGTGTAGAAAGTCTTGCCGGGTACAGCGATAGGTGATATGATGTCCACCTGATCGTGATAGACCACCTGTCCGTTTTTATCTGTACGGAAACGGAATTCTTTCACTTCATTGGCAGCACGTAGCACAGCATACAGGTAATACAGGAAAAAAGAGCGCTTGGCGGCTTTTGCAGCTGGAAATGCTTCAGTGCAATCCACTTCACTGGTAATGGATATCCATGAATTATGGAAGTTGCGGAAAAAATTATAATTGTCCCGGCGTTCCCAGGTTTCAATATCTATTATATGTTTCATTTATTTTACGGGTTTAAAAGAATGGTACATGAAGTGCGCTCCCAGCAGTATGAACGGAATGCTGAGCCATTGCCCCATGTTCAGAATCATACTGTCTTCAAAGGCTTCCTGGCTGGCTTTTATAAACTCCACAAGGAAGCGGAAGGTGAATATGGTAGTGAGGCAGTAGCCGAAATAGAAACCGGGGTATAGCGTGGTTTTGTACTTTTTATACAACCGCAAGCCTATGATAAAAATCAGAAGATAGGCGATGGCTTCGTAGAGTTGTGCCGGGTGGCGGGGTTGCATATCTTCGTGCGGAAAAATGAACGCCCAAGGAACATGAGTTACCGTACCTACTATTTCACCATTCATCAGGTTACCTAAACGGATAAAACAACCTGCCAGCGGGGTGGCGATGGCTATATTGTCTAGTACAGTCAGGAACTTCAATTTTACACGGCGTGAATAGATCCATAAGGCGAGCATTAGTCCGATGGTTCCTCCATGGCTGGCAAGACCTTGATAACCGGTCCATTTTATCCCAGAATCGGTAATCTTGACGGGCAACAGCATTTCTACAGGGTGAGAGAGCCAATAGCCTGGCTCATAGAACAGACAATGTCCCAGGCGAGCACCGATAACAATACCCAGCAGGCAGTAAACGAACAGGGAATCAAATTTTTCGTAAGGAATTTTTTGGTCTTGGTAGAGTTTGTATATCACCCAGTAGGCCAATGAAAGCCCTGTAACGAACAATACGGAGTAATAACGGATGGAAATGCCGAAAATGGAAAAGATTTCTATATCGGGATTCCAAAGAATGGCTGACAGTGTATTCATATCTTGAATTTTTGTGCAACTTTGCGGTAAGTGGGCATATCCACATCCATCTTTTCGCCCAGTGCGATCATATCAAACAATAGTCCTTGTATTTCGGACTCGTGTCCTTTGGCTATATCTTTTTGCATGGATGCGGTACTGTCCGGGTCTAATTTGTCAATCACTTTTAAGTTGTATCCTATCGGGTCTTCCGCATAGGTAATTCCCATTTTGCGGCCTATTTCAGAACTTTCCTTGGACAGACCGATGAAAGAGTCGCGTTCTGCTCCGGGATGTTGCAGAGGACCCATCGGGACATCATGGTAGGCACCTGTGCAGGCCATAGCCGAGATGAATGACCATTTGATGAAGGTGTCGCGATTGATATCATCCGAAATATCGGCTTTGATCCCTGCTTTTCTTAGTACATCGGCAATGGTTTCCAGACGTTCCGGAGCCACACCCTGTTGGGGACGTGCACCGAAAACCAGCCGGAATATTTTGCCCATTTGTGTGATTTCACCCGGTCCGGAAACGAAACCTACGATGTAGATGCATCCGTCCAATACTGTTACATGTGGAACGAGTTGCCCGATGCGGGGACCTGTACCGTAAACATTCAGGATGGGGATAATCAAGGTATCTTTATCCGAGGCTTTTTCCAACAGATCTTTGATGGAATCCAGGGAATAGCCCTTCACGCATACAAAAATTACGTTGGCCTTCTCGTTGTATTCCTCGGCTGTGCAGGCTTGTATAGGTAGAAAGTGATTACCTTTTAAGTCTGATCTTAGGTGAAGCCCTTTTTCACGAATGGCTTCCAGATGCTTGCCACGGGCAATGCATGTTACGTCTTTTCCTGCTAAAGCAAGGAAACCGGCGATGCTTCCTCCAACGCCGCCGGTTCCCACGATTAAATATTTTTCCATGTTAGTTGTATTTTGTTTTAGGAAACAAAACACTGACTTATCGGTCTGCCATCAGTTTTGCTGGTTTCCTGATGTTTTTTCATGCATTGCATGACAAGTCTTTTGCGTTTTGATTTACCTTATACATTGAAACGGAAGTGCATGATGTCACCGTCCTGTACTACGTATTCTTTACCTTCCACGCCCATTTTTCCAGCCTCTTTCACGGCGGCTTCCGAACCATATTTAATGTAGTCTTCGTACTTGATTACCTCGGCACGGATAAATCCTTTCTCGAAATCGGTGTGGATGACTCCTGCACATTGGGGGGCTTTCCATCCTTTACGATAGGTCCAGGCTTTTACTTCCATTTCTCCGGCGGTGATGAAGGTTTCCAGTTCCAGCAGGTGATAAGCCGATTTGATCAGACGGTTTACACCTGATTCTTTCAGACCGACTTCCTGAAGGAACATCTGGCGGTCTTCATAGGTTTCAAGTTCTGCGATATCGGCTTCGGTTTTGGCGGCTACGACCAGAATTTCTGCATTTTCTTCTTTTACGGCTTCGCGTACTTGTTCTACATATTTATTGCCGGTAGCAGCACTTGCTTCGTCCACGTTGCATACGTACATCACTGGTTTGCTGGTCAGCAAGAACAGTTCTTTTGCGATTTTTTGTTCGTCTTTGCTGTCAAATTGTACGGTACGCGCAGATTTGCCTTGTTCCAATGCGTCTTTATATTTAACAAGGATGTCGTACATTTGTTTTGCTTGTTTGTCACCGCCCGTCTGTGCCTGTTTTTGTACTTTTTGAATACGGCTTTCAATGGTTTCCAAATCTTTCAGCTGGAGTTCGGTGTCAATGATTTCTTTGTCACGTACCGGATCTACACTACCGTCTACATGAGTTACATTTTCATCGTCAAAACAACGGAGTACGTGCAGGATAGCATCTGTTTCACGGATATTTGCCAGAAACTTGTTTCCCAGCCCTTCACCTTTGCTAGCCCCTTTTACAAGTCCTGCAATGTCAACAATTTCTACAGTAGTGGGAACGATACGTCCCGGATGAACCAGTTCGGCAAGTTTGGTCAGGCGTTCATCAGGAACGGTGATGACACCTACATTCGGTTCGATGGTACAGAAAGGGAAGTTGGCTGCTTGAGCCTTTGCATTCGATAAACAATTAAAAAGTGTCGACTTTCCTACGTTTGGAAGACCGACAATACCACATTGTAAAGCCATTATCTATTTGTTTTTTTGATTATTATCTATCTATTTGTTTGCAAAGATAACCATTCTTTTTGTATCAGACTTCATATTGAAGTCAGATTTGGCTTTTTTATATGCGAAAAGGGGGGGCTTGTTACGAAACAGAAAGGGCAACCGTCACGGCTGCCCTTTCGTCGAGTTTTTATGAAAAGTGTTAGATTGTTAGAATAGATTTATTTGTCCATAGTTACGGTCATTTCGGGTACTAATATATATTCTTTCTTTTTAGAGTTCCATTTGTAATATTCAGTAGTCATACTTTTATTGCCATAAGTATAACGAATGCAGAGGTTATTTTCCCAGCGGTTTTTGTTACTGTTCCATTTTTGCGCCTCGTCCTCAGTACGTTGGTTGTTGGCGTCATACTTGTAATTGTGCTTCATATAATTAGTAAGCATGGTGCCTTCCATTTTAAAAATCGTTTCCGAAACAACTACTCCATTTACTTCTTCTGCATTGTAAATCAGGTTGTCACCCGGATTTCCTGCAAAAACTGTAAGGTTAGCAATAAATAAAATTGCTACAACGAGCATTCCTTTCAAAAAATTGATCTTTTTCATGATATTGATATATTAGATTGTTACTTTCATATTGTTTTTAAAAGCGGTGCAAATGTACGAAAGAAAATTGAATATCCTAACATTTCTGCTAGAAAATGATGATATTTTTGCAAAATGTCACTGATTAAACAAATATTAAGAATTGTATAATGGCTATTTGTTATAATTGTCTTGTCTTTGTGTTTTCCACTTATGTCTGGGATGGCAAATGAAAAGCTCAATGGATTGGAAAATACCATTGAGCTTTTATGATATAAATACTTTACATATAGTACTATCTATTTTGCTAATAGTTGGTTTATGTATGCTTTAATGTGCTTCAAGCCAGTTGCTTCCCCAACCGCAGTCTGCGCGTAAAGGTACTTGCATACGGTAGGCATTTTCCATCTCTTCAATCACAATCTTCTGTACTTTTTCCTTTTCTTCGGGTAGAACGCTGAAATTTAACTCATCATGTACCTGAAGTATCATTTTGGACTTTATACTTTCAGATTGAAAGCGCTGGTATATGCGTACCATAGCTACCTTGATAATATCGGCTGCACTTCCTTGGATAGGAGCATTGATGGCATTCCGTTCGGCATATCCGCGCACAACCGAATTTCTGGAATTGATATCCGGAAGATATCGTTTACGGCCGAATATGGTTTCAATATATCCTTGTCCGCGGGCAAGGTCAATGCTTTTGTCCATATATTCCTTTATTTGGGGATAAGTTTCGAAGTAGCCGTCTATTAGTTCTTTTGCCTCTTTGCGGTCTACATTCATACGTTCTGCCAGTCCGAATACGCTGATGCCGTAGATGATACCGAAATTAGCTGTTTTTGCTTTACTGCGTTGTTCGCGGGTAACTTTGTCTATACTTATCTTATATACTTTTGCTGCGGTGGCGGCATGAATGTCATCTCCTTCCTTGAAAGCCTCTATCATATTGGTATCTCCGCTAAGGTGTGCCATAATGCGTAGCTCAATCTGTGAATAGTCGGCGGAGAAAAATTCGCAGCCATCATCGGGGATGAAAGCCTTACGGATTTCCTTGCCGTCTTCGTTGCGGATAGGGATGTTCTGAAGGTTCGGGTTGCTGGAACTGAGCCGGCCGGTAGCAGTGACCGTTTGATTGAACGAAGTATGAATTTTACCTGTTTCTTTATTAATCAATAGGGGCAGAGCATCAATATAAGTACCGAGAAGCTTCTTCAGACCGCGGTGTTCCAATATCTTGCCTACTATTTCGTGTTTTCCTCGCAGACTTTCCAATACTTCTTCACTGGTGACATATTGTCCGGTTTTGGTTTTCTTGGCCTTCTCCACGATGCGCAGTTTGTCAAAAAGCACTTCACCTACCTGTTTGGGTGAAGCTATGTTGAAATCCGTACCTGCCAGTTGGTGCACTTCTTCTTCTATTTGGTTCATGCGGGCGGTGAAATGTTCCGAGGTCTGTTTTAAGGCTTCAGTGTCTACACGTACACCGTTGCGTTCCATATAAGTAAGTACGGGTACCAGGGGCATTTCTATTTCGTAGAAGAGTTTTTCCGCATCGTTGGTTTTCAATTCCTGTTCCAAGATGTTTTTCAATTTCAGTGTGACATCAGCATCCTCGCATGCGTACTTATAGATAGCTTCGGGGGAGAGGTCGCGCATATTCTTTTGACCTTTGCCTTTAGGACCAATCAGTTCTTCGATGTGGATAGTCTGATAATGCAGGTAGATTTCGGCAAGGTAGTCCATGTTGTGACGCAATTCCGGTTGTAGTACATAATGTGCCACCATGGTATCGAACAGGGGACCGCGCACTTCGGTTCCGTAGTTGCCCAGTACCAGCATATCGTATTTTATATTTTGCCCTACTTTCAATACTCCTTCTTTTTCGAAAGCCAGCCGGAACTCATTAACTATTTTTTGCGCTTCAGCCCGATCGGCAGGTACAGGAACATAAAATGCTTGATTTTCGGCATAGCTGAAGCTCATTCCCACGAGTTCTGCGGTGATGGGATCGGTTCCTGTTGTTTCTGTGTCTAGACTGAAAATTTCTTTTGTAAGTAAGTTTTGTAATAATTCAGTTCTTTTCTCTTCTGTATCAACGAGTTGATAGTCGTATTTTAAATTATCTAAACATGCTAGATTCGAATATTTCTCACTTTCCGTCCCTCCGTCGGTAAATTCTGCAAAGAGATTGCCTTGAGGAGAAGACGGGGAAGCGGGTGATTCACCGTTCGAAGCTGGTTCGCCGAAAAGGGAGAGTTGTCCCGAACCGTTCGGCGTATTTCCCTGCCGGGCGCTTCCTCCCAGTGTACGGTTTCGTCCTTGCGGGTCGTTTCCGGTCGCATCGGGGTATGTTCCGGCGAAGGCGGATTTCTTGTTTCGGTTGAAAACGCGGTCGATGAGGGTACGGAACTCCATCTCTTCAAAAATCTTCCGTAGTTCCTCTTCATTCGGTTCTTCTCTTTTCAGTTCGTCCATGTTCAAAGCGATGGGGACATCAATCTTGATAGTTGCCAGAAACTTGGAGAACTCAATCATTTTCCGGTTAGTTTCCACTTTGGTCTTCAAGGCTCCTTTCAGTTCGGCAGAGTGGGAGAGGAGGTTCTCGATGCTGCCATATTGCGCGATTAACTTTTGTGCTGTTTTCTCGCCCACGCCCGGACAACCGGGAATGTTGTCGGAACTATCGCCCATCAGTCCCAGCATATCAATGACTTGTGCGGGTGACTGGATATCGAACTTTGCCTTTACCTCTTCTATTCCCATCACTTCAAAACCGCCTGTATGCTTGGGACGGTACATGAAAACATTTCCGCCCACCAGTTGGCCATAGTCTTTGTCCGGTGTCATCATATAAGTAGTGATCCCCCGTTTGCCGGCTTCGGTGGCCAGTGTACCGATCACGTCGTCGGCCTCGTATCCCGGTACTTCCAGAATAGGAATACGGTAGGCCCGTATAATATCCTTTATAATGGGTACGGACAAACGGATTACTTCGGGTGTTTCTTCACGTTGTGCCTTATACTGTTCATAGGCTTCGTGCCGGAAGGTGGGACCGGCGGGATCAAATGCCACACCGATGTGCGTAGGATTTTCTTTCTTCAAGACCTCTTCCAGTGTATTGACAAATCCCAGTACGGCTGAAGTGTTGAAACCCTTGGAGTTAATACGCGGGCTTTTGATGAAAGCGTAATACGCACGGTATATTAATGCATAAGCATCTAATAGAAAAAGTTTGTCCATTCTTAAAAATCTTTAGTTTTTTCATTGTAAAAGTACAAAAAAATACCGTATTCCGTCTTTTATTACTACTTTTGTGCACAAATTAACCTGCATGGACAAATTACAGCAAATCAAATTGCCTATTGACAAGGAGTTTGAGGAATTTAGAAGGTTGTTTGACTCTTCGCTCCAAAGTTCCAATTCTTTACTTAGTGAGGTGTTATCCTATATTAAGCAGAGAAATGGCAAGATGATGCGTCCCATATTGGCGTTGTTGATTGCTAAATTATTCGGTGAAATCAATGATTCTACGCTTCATGCGGCTCTTTCATTGGAGTTGCTCCATACGGCCAGCCTGGTGCACGATGATGTGGTGGATGAGAGTGACAAGCGCCGTGGGCAGTCTTCGGTAAATGCTATCTATAATAATAAGGTGTCGGTTCTGGTAGGCGACTATATGCTGGCAACCAGCCTGAAGCATTCTGCCATGACCCGCGAGATTACAATTGTAGATTTGGTGGCTTGTTTGGGACAGAACTTATCTGAAGGCGAGATTATTCAATTGGCGAATATTAATGCTTCTGAGTTCTCGGAAGAAGTGTATTATGATGTCATTCGTAAAAAGACGGCTGCATTGTTTACTGCCAGTGCGGAAGCGGGGGCTATTTCGGTGCATGCATCCGATGAAATGGTGAAAAATGCTCGTCTGTTTGGCGAAATGATTGGTATTGCTTTCCAGATAAAGGATGATATTTTCGACTATTATTCTTCTGATGAGATAGGTAAACCTACCGGGAACGATATGCGTGAAGGGAAGCTGACATTGCCGGCTTTGTATGTGTTGAATATGTTTGATGATGAGGAGATGCGGAAACTGGCGCTACGCATCCGGGCATTAGACGCTTCGGATGAAGATATTGCCCGTTTCATCGAATATACTAAGGTGAAGGGAGGGATAGAGTATGCCAGGCAGGCAATGGTGGATTATCGTAATAAAGCGTTGGCTTTACTTCCACAATCAGCCGGTCAAGCTGTAAAAGATGCTTTGACTGCTTATATTGATTATGTGATTGAAAGAGATAAATAGTACGATTGTTGAAGATATGTACCTCAAAAAGTTCGGGCGTGGTCCTTTATACAATAAGGACCACGCCCGAACTTTTTGAGGTACGCCTTTCTTTGGTAGTTTAAAATAACCGGAATAGATAAGGCTCATTCCGGTCACTTTAAATGTGGTTGTTATTTAAATAGTGAAACAGTTCTTTGTTTAGAAGAACTTGGTTTCTTGGCCTACAATTTCTGAGAGAAGCAGATTGGCCAGGCGGCTTGTTCCTAAGCGGAATAACTCGTTTGTCAGCCATTCTTCACCTAACACTTCTTTTACAATGGTATAGTAAACCAAAGCATCGTGTACGGTATTAATTCCTCCGGCGGGTTTGAATCCTACTTTGCGGCCTGTTGTCATATAGTATTCTTTGATAGCCTCGCACATCACCAAGGCAGCTTCAGGAGTAGCGGCGGGGTTTTCCTTTCCGGTAGAGGTTTTGATGAAATCGGCTCCGGAATACATCGATAGAATGGACGCTTTTTTGATGTTGGATGCGCTTCCCAGTGCTCCGGTTTCCAAGATCACTTTCAGGTGATGCTCACCACATACAGCTTTTAATTCTTCTATTTCATCACACATTCCTTCGTAATCCCCACTCAGGAACTTGCCTACCGGGATAACGATATCTATCTCATCGGCTCCGGTATGGAGAGCCATGGCTGTTTCGGCTACCTTTACTTCGGTAAAGGTTTGCGAGGAGGGAAAACCGCCCGATACACAGGCTATGTTTACATGATCTGCTTCCAAGGTGTCGTTGACTACTTCTGCCATATTAGGATATACACAGATTGCGGCTACATTGTCCAGATCGGGGTACTTGTCAACAAATTCATTTACTTTTCCGGTGAATTTCATTACACTTTCATCTGAATCAGTACACTTTAAAGTGGTTAGGTCAATGCAATGGAACAGGAATTTCTTTACATCCGGTGTATTGTTTTCTGCTACATGTTTTTCGATGAGTAGGGCAGTTTTCGCTTTTACATCCTCATCGTGCAAACGGATGTTATACTTGGCAAGTGCTTCTTCGTACTTGCTGTGCTCAGGTCCATGATCGTGGTCATGACGATGTTCATGTCCACCTTCGAATTCGTGATTATGTTCCATAATTCTTTATAATTTGGGATTGTTTTTATGTCTGTCTTTATCTCTATTTGTTTTCTTCTCCAAGTTTTGACGGAAGGCTTCGGTCAGGTTTACTCCGGTCTGGTTGGCCAGACAGATAAGGACCCACAGTACATCTGCCATTTCATCGGCAAGGTTGTCTTTCTCTCCTTGCTTGAAAGACTGATCTCCGTATTTGCGTGCCATCACACGTGCCAGTTCGCCTACTTCCTCGGTCAGAACGACCATATTGGTCAGTTCGCTGAAGTAACGTACACCATACGTTTTAATCCAGCGGTCCACTTCTTTTTGTGCTTCTTCCAGTGTCATTATTCCTTGTTTTTGGTGTCCATACATATAGTAACAGGACCGTTGTTCAGAAGTTCAACTTTCATGTCTGCTCCGAATTCTCCGGTTCCTACTTCTTTGCCCAGACCGATGCTCAGTTCTTGGCAGAAATAATTGTAGAGGGGGATGGCTACATCGTGCTTTGCAGCACGGATATAGGAGGGACGGTTGCCTTTTTTTGTAGATGCGTGTAGTGTGAATTGGCTGATCACCAATATGTTGCCTCCTACCTCTAGGATAGATTTATTCATGACTCCATTTTCATCGTCGAAGACTCTCAATCCTATTATTTTTTTGCATAACCAGTCGGCATCTTCTTGTGTATCAGCTTCTTCAATGCCAACCAATATCATGAATCCTTCTTTTATCGCCGATTTGCATACGCCTTCTATGGTAACAGAGGCGTGGCTTACTCGTTGAATAACTACTCTCATATTTATATTCTTTAATTTCTTGTTAGAAAAATTCTAGTTGTTTATCGGTAATGTTTCCGCTTCTACAATGGACAATATGTTGCCGGCTTCTTGCCTGGACCGATACGAGGCAGAGCATGTCCCTGTAGTAGATGTATGCAAAGGTAGGAAATCCCTTTTATTCTGTGAGATTTTCTTTGATATTTTTAGCGGCTGCTTCACCTACCACGGCTGCAATCTCTTCCAGTGAGGCTTGCCTGATGCGGCTGACGCTTTTGAATGTTTTCAGCAGGGCGGTCTTTCTTTTTTCGCCTATTCCCTTGATATTGTCCAAAGCGGACGCCACCTGACTCTTGCTTCGTTTGTCCCGGTGGAAGGTGATGGCGAAGCGGTGTACCTCGTTCTGTATGTTTTCCAACAGATGGAACAAGGGAGTGCTTTGCTTCACACCGATGGTCAGCGGAGGGAATCCGTATAACAATTCCGAGGTACGGTGCTTGCGGTCTTTGGCCAGTCCGGCTATGGGGATATCCAGATGAAGTTCGTCCTCTATCACTTCTCTCACCACTTCCATTTGCCCCTTTCCACCGTCGGTAATGATGAGGTCGGGCAAGGGGGAACCTTCCTCTATGGCACGGCTATACCGGCGGCGTACCACCTCTTTCATCGAGGCGTAATCGTCGGGTCCGGTCACAGTCTTGATGATGTATTTCCGGTACTCCTTCTTGCTTGGTTTCGCCTTTTTGAAAACGACGCAGGCGGCCACCGCGTCCGAGCCTTGAATATTGGAATTATCGAAACATTCGATGTGGTTCGGTAGTTTTTTCATGTGCAGCTGCTCCTGGATTTCTTTCATCAGACGGACGCTTCTTTGTTCAGGATTCAACTTTTCCGCCTGTTTCAAGCGGTCCACTTTATACTGTTTCACGTTCATTACGGAAAGATCCAGCAAATGCTTCTTTTCTCCTCGTTGGGGAACGGTAAAGGATACATTGTTCATCTCCATATCCAGTTCAAAAGGTACGATGATTTCGCGGGAAGTGCTCTTATATCGTTCACGCATCTCAATAATGCCCAATTGTAGAAGTTCTTCTTTCGTTTCGTTCAGACGTTTCTTGTATTCGAAGGTGAAGGCTTGGTTGATGCATCCGTTTGTGATATGCAGATAGTTGATATAGGCTGAATTTTCTTCCATTTCAATGGAGAACACATCCACATTATGAATGATGGAATTAACGACTTCGCTCTTGGAACGATAGTTTTCTATCAAGTCATATTTCTCTTTTATTTTCTGTGCTTCCTCAAATTTCATTTCGGCAGCAAGCGCTTGCATCTCTTCCATCAGCAGGTCACTTACAATCTGGGTATCTCCTTTCAGAATATTTTTGATTTCACCGATATTCTTCATGTATTCCTCGTGTGACTGCTGCCCGATGCAGGGCCCTTTGCAGTTCTTTATGTGATATTCCAGACATACGTTGAACTTGCCGGCGCGAATGTTTTCGGGACTTAGATTGAGTTTGCAGGTACGGATGGGGTAGAGCTTTTTGATCAAGTCCATCACGGCAAGCATGGAGGGCATGTGGCTGTACGGACCATAATAAGAGGACCCGTTGCGGATGACTTGCCGGGTTTTGAAGATACGTGGGAAATATTCGTTGCTTACACAAATAGAGGGGTAAGTCTTGTCATCTTTCAGCAATACATTGTAACGTGGCTTGTATTTCTTTATCAGGTTGTTTTCGAGTAAAAGAGCGTCTTCTTCTGTTTTTACCACGATATAACGGATATCTGCAATTTTGCTGACCAGTAATCGTGTCTTGCCGTTGGGGTGTTCTCTATTAAAATAAGAAGAGACTCTGCGCTTCAGGTTTTTTGCCTTTCCAACGTAGATAATGGTTCCTTCGGAGTTCAAGTATTGGTAAATGCCGGGGCTGTCGGGCAGGTTTAGTACAATTCCTTTCAGATAATCATTGGTTGTAATCTCTTCTTTTTCCATACATGCTTATTGAATATTGCCGGTTGGCAGAACTGTTTCTTGAGTTGATGTTGCAGCCGCAACATCCTATATCTTTCGGTTGTAACATTATATATCTTCAAGCTGTAACATTATATATCTTCAAGCTGTAACATTATATATCTTACAGCCTGAAGATATATATCTTTCGGTTTCATCGTCCATCTCATTCCATAGATCTCTTTTTATTGTGAACGATGATGGGGCCCGTTTTGATGGACATGTTGTGTGACACTATAAAGTAAGCAGTGTATCCACCGTGATATCTTCGGGGAATGCCTTTCTGCCGTTCAGACCTCCCAGTTCGATAATGAAATTGATGAAAATCTTTTTGGCGCCACATCTTTGTACCAAGCGATGAGTGGCCGCCATGGTTCCGCCGGTAGCCAATAAATCATCGTGCAGCAGAACCACGTCGTTCTCATCGATGGCGTCTTTATGTATCTGAATGGTGTCGGTTCCATACTCTTTTGCGTATGTTTCCTCTACTACTTCTGCGGGAAGTTTGCCCGGCTTGCGTGCCATCACGAATCCGGCACCTAACCGTGCCGCCAGCGCACCACCCATAATGAAGCCACGCGATTCAATACCTACTACTTTGGTGATGCCTTTGTCCTTGTACATCTCGTATAGAGTATCTAGTATTTCCTGCAAGCATTCGGGGTTTTTGAACAGGGTTGTCACATCGTAAAACAGAATTCCCGGAATGGGGAAATCTGGAATTTCTCTTAAGTTTGCTTTAAGCGTTTCTTTGCTCATAACCAGTATTTTATTGTTAGTCTATTAAATTACTTGTTTCACGTGAAACATACCTTGTTTCACCGTCCCAGCAGGACTAGTAAGACATTGATGTCGCTAGGAGAGATACCCGGTATGCGGCTGGCTTGGGCCAAAGTTTCGGGATCTATCTTCATCAGTTTCTGCCGGGCTTCGGTAGAGAGCGAATTCAATGAGTTGTAATCGAACTTGCCTTTGATGCGGATGGCTTCCAGACGATGTATCTTGTCGGCGATCATTCGTTCGCGGTCAATGTATCCCTGGTATTTGATCAGCACTTCGGCAGCTTCAATCACTTCTTCTTTACGGTCGGTAATTTGGTCCAGCATGGCTTTGAAAGCCGGAATGTGGCCGGCTATATTTTCGATGGTAATCTGCGGACGGTTCAGCAGGTCGATTAGTTTGCAGCCGTGTGTCAGACGGGCAGTACCCAAACTTTCCAAAGCATCATTGATTAATGCGGCTTTGATGGAGAAGGTTTTGGCAAAGTCGATGATTTGGTTCACGGCTTCCCGTTTGCTGCAAAGATGTTCGTAACGGTCTTGTTTTACCAGTCCCAGCTTGTAGGCGCGTTCGGTAAGGCGCATATCTGCATCGTCTTGTCGGAGCAGGATGCGGTATTCGGCACGGGAGGTGAACATACGATAAGGTTCGTCCACACCTTTTGTAACCAGATCGTCAATCAAGACACCGATGTAGGCCTCGTCCCGTCCCAGTGTGAACGGTTCGCCACCGTGGCAATTGATGTGTGCGTTGATGCCGGCAATGATTCCCTGTCCGCCTGCTTCTTCGTAACCGGTAGTTCCGTTTACTTGTCCGGCAAGGAACAGGTTCTTGATTATTTTCGATTCCAACGTATGTTTCAGTTGGGTGGGGTCGAAGTAATCATATTCGATGGCGTATCCCGGACGATAGACTACCAAGTCCTTAAATGCGGGTACTTTCTTTAATGCCGCCAACTGTATGTCCATGGGCAGTGAAGAAGAGAACCCGTTCAGGTAAAGTTCCTGTGTGGTTTCTCCTTCGGGTTCCAGGAAAAGCTGATGTTGCGGCTTGTCGGGGAAGGTTACGATTTTGGTTTCTATACTGGGACAATAACGCGGTCCGATGCTTTGGATTTGTCCGTTGAAAAGGGGAGAGTCGGGCAGACCTTTCCGTAGTATCTCGTGTACCTCTTCGTTGGTAAAGCAGGTCCAGCATTGCAGTTGTTTCAGTTTGCGCGGTTCGCTCATGAACGAAAAGCGATGGAAGTCGTTTTCTCCGTCCTGTGTTTCCATCAGGTCGTAGTGTACGCTGCGCCCGTCTATGCGGACAGGCGTACCGGTCTTCATGCGTCCGGCGGTGATTCCGTGGCGGGTGATTGATTCGGTCAGATGGTAGGAGGCAGGTTCAGCCATGCGTCCTCCTGCCAGTTGTTTATGCCCGATGTGCATCAGCCCGTTCAGGAAGGTTCCTGCGGTGAGCACGATACATTTAGCATGGAAAGTCACTCCCCAGCAAGTCATGACTCCAGTCGCTTCGCCGTTTTCCACGATTAGTTCTTCTACGGTATCTTGCCAAATGTGCAGATTGGGAGTATTCTCCAGAATCTCGCGCCATGCCCAGATAAACTTGCCGCGGTCACATTGGGCGCGGGGGCTCCACATAGCGGGACCTTTGGAGCGGTTGAGCATACGGAACTGTATGGCTGTACGGTCTGTAACCAGTCCCATGTAGCCACCTAATGCGTCTATCTCTCTTACGATTTGTCCCTTGGCGATGCCACCTACGGCAGGGTTACAACTCATTTGCCCGATTTTGTTCATATCCATGGTAATCAGGCAGGTCTTCGAACCCATGTTGGCTGCGGCCGCGGCTGCTTCACAGCCTGCGTGTCCGGCGCCTATTACAATAACGTCGTACTTAAAATCCATTGATTTATTTCTTTTTACCGATTGCAAAATTACGAATTTTACTCTGTAAAGCGGTGATAATACGGTTAAAAAGAATGTGTGGCGGCAGAAATCTGTTTCTGCCGCCACATCATACAAACGCTATTCTTAAAGTAAACTATTTCCTGTTATTTCTTGTCCGGAGCAGGAGGGGTGTCGGTCGGGCGTTTCTTTCCGTCCTTGTCTACCGGTTCAAAATCCTCTTTCTCCGGTTTATTCTGTGCATTTCCTTTCGAGGAAGGATTGACAATGTTCTGATAGGTATCATGAATGGGAAGCTTGTCTAGAATACCCAGTGCGGGAGCCACTTTGCTGACCACATTCTGCAAGAAATTGGACGTTGTGCCGTTGCCACCGTCAAATACAGTAACATTTCCCAGTTGGATATGTTCAAATGCCTTAACCTGTTCCGAAGCGATTTCCTTCCATTGGTCAACCATCTTGTATTGGATGGCGATTTCGGGATTGCGCTCGGCAGCCTTCACCATGGCCTCGAAACCTTCCGCTTCGGCCAGCAAGGACTTCTTCTTGCCTTCCGCTTCTGCTTCCAGTTTCATCTGGATGGCCTTGGCTTCCGCCTGTGCTTTGGCCAGGATAGCTTCCGCTTCTGCATTTGCCTTACGTTTTATTTGCTCGGCCAATGCGTCCGCATCCAAGATGGCCTGCTGTTTGGCTATTTCGGCAGGAACAATCTTATCCGCTTTCAAGGCCTGTTCTACTTTGCGGGCTTTCGCTTCTTCTATTTCACGCTGTGCGTTTTCCTGTGCGGTGAGGACGGCAGCTTGTGTCCGGGCTTGTGCTTCACCGGCTTTTCTAGAGGCTTCCGCCTTGGTAACTTCCAGTTCCGCATTACTTTCGGCAACCTCTTTGGCAGCGTTATTTTGCCCGATGGCCGATTTCTTTTGTGCTTCCGCCTGCTTTATTTCCATATCGGATTGGAGCTCTGCCGTACGGCTTTCCTGTTCGGTACGCGCCTGTTCCTTGTTCACCTCCATAGAGGCACTGGCTTTGGCGATACGTGATTCTTTTTCGGCATTTTCTTCTGCTACTTTCGATTCACGTTCCTTGTCGGCTATGGCTACTTTAATTTCCTCGTCACGTTGCGTATCGGCCAGTTGAGTGTTCTTGTCGCGGTTGGTTTCCGCTACTTTGGTGGCACGTTCTTTTTGTTGTTCCGCAATCTTGATGGCACCCAGTTTCTGTTGTTCTTCAATGTTAGCCAAGGCTTCGTTCTTGGCTTTCGCTTCGGCTTCTTTTCCCAGATTGACGATATAATCGGCTTCATCGCGGATATCGCTGATGTTGATGTTCATTAGGTAAAGACCGAATTTCTTCAATTCGGAGTCGATGTTCTTGCGGCAGTTCTCAAGGAATGTATCACGATCACTGTTCAGTTGTTCGATGGTCATGTCGGCAATGACCAGACGCATTTGTCCGTAAACAACGTCTTTAATCAGTTCCTGTTGTGCTTCGATATTCAGTCCCAGTAAGCGTTCGGCTGCATTCTGCATAACTTCGGGCTCTGTGCTTACGGCCACAGTGATGGTAGTGGGCACATCTACGCGGATGTTTTGTTTGGAAATGGCACCAGTCAGTTTGCAGTCAATCTGCATGGGTTTCATGTTCAGGAAAGAGTATCCCTGGATAATGGGCCATACAAAAGCGGCTCCTCCGTGATACAGTTTAGCCGATTTCTTGTCGCCGGTCTTACCATATACTACCAATACCTCGTCGCTCTTGCACTTGCGGTAACGACTTAAAATCCCGACGATGGTCAGGACGATGACAGCTACCAGAATAGCTGCATAAATGAGAATCTGCTCATCCATAAATGATTGCGTTTTTAGGGTTTATTTAATCAATATAATAGATTCCTTCCTTGTAATTCTTCAGTGTGAGGATATCGCCTTCCCGGTAGCTTTTACCCTGTATGCTCCGCACGGTAAGTTCTCTTTGTGCGCCATTGATGGCGATATAGACCACATAGTCTGTTCCTGCCTGTTCTTGTTCTTGGCAGCGGGTATATATTTCGCATTTCCTGCCTATTAATTCTTCTCCCTGTTCGGGCTTGTTTTCTTGTTTCAGCTTATAGCAGAGTTTATAAATCCAAGCCAGGACGAAGACAAAAAAGCTGCCGCTTATCACGGCGCCCAGGTAATGTAAGACAATGTAGGGAGGCTGACATAAATACATGAACCAACCGAAACCCATGCAGAAATGAATCAGTCCTTTGAAGGAGAGTACGCTGCTCATGTCTATATCGGCGTTGCCATCGGCATTAACGTCTATGTCGGTGTCCATACTGCCGAAAAAGATGGATAAGATGAATTGCAGAAGAAAGATTCCCGTACTTACTAATGCAGCGAAAAAATATACGTTAGCTTCCATATATTTTGTGTTTATCTGTTTTTCAATTCACAAAATAAAGCAATTAATCCGAAAAAGCAAGAAGATAAGGGAAGAAATGTAGCTGTGCATGTACAGCTTTCGATGTTTTTTATCCGTCCGGCGGAAAGTTTTCCTAATTATGGGCATGTCTTTAAAAGGTTACGGGCAATCATTCTTGCGAACTATGCCCGTAGCTTTTATAGGTTGTTCTGCCTTGTATGTCCTGTTATAGGGAAATCAATGCCAGCGCTTTGTTTTCGGCGGCTTCCATAATCTCCCGTTCACCGGGGCCTTTGTCGTTGATGCCGCACAAGTGCAGGATACCATGAATAATCACCCGGTGAAGCTCGCGGTCGTAGGGTTGCTCAAATTGTTCTGCATTGCTGCGGACAGTATCCAAGCTGATGAATAAGTCGCCGGAAATACGGTCGCCTTCACAATAGTCGAAAGTGATGATATCCGTGTAATAATCATGTTGCAGATACTGTCGGTTCACTTCCAGAATTTTATCGTCCGAACAGAAGATATAGGCGATTTCTCCCACTCTTTTTCCATAGCAGGCGGCTACTTCTTTAATCCATCCGGTGGTTTCTTTCTTTTTGATATCGGGCATTTTTACCCCTTCGGTTTGATAACTTATCATAGGCTGATTATTTTTTTATAATGTACAAAGATAAGGAAAGTATTTCAGCCGAAGAAAAGATAACAGATAAGAATAGCTGCAATGACCCCTGCCGCATCGGCTAGCAGTCCGCAAGGAACGGCGTGGCGTGTCCTCACTATTCCTACGCTGCCGAAATATACCGCCAGAATATAAAAGGTGGTGTCTGTGGAGCCTTGGAAGATACAGGACAGTCTGCCTACAAAGGAATCGGGACCGTATGTGGTCATGGCATCTACCATCAACCCTCGTGCCCCGCTTCCGCTCAAAGGTTTCATCAGCGCCGTAGGGAGCGCTCCTACGAAATCACTGTCGATACCGCATAGCTTTACGGCGTTGCCGATACCGTCAATCAAATAGTCCATCGCACCCGATGCACGGAAGACTCCGATACCTACCAGTATGGCTACCAGATAAGGAATGATGCGCACGGCGGTGCTGAATCCTTCTTTGGCCCCTTCGACAAAGGAGTCGTAGACATTGATTCTTTTTCTGAACCCTGCCACAATAAAGCCGATGATGATAAGAAATAGAAAGACATTGGCAAAGGTAGTGGAGTAAATATCTATCTGATCTCGTGACAAGGTATTGAAGAAATAAATAATTCCTGCTACCAGCAAACTCATTCCTCCTAAAAAGAGGAGGATAGTGCGGTTAAACAGATTGATTCTCTGATAAATACTTACTGCTACAATGCCTGCCAAAGTGGAGAAGAAGGTTGCCAGCAGGATGGGTACAAATATATCTGTAGGTTGGGTTGCTCCCAGCTGTGCACGATATACCATGATGCTGATAGGAATCAGTGTAAGCCCTGATGTATTCAGTACCAGAAACATGATCATGGGATTGCTGGCAGTATCTTTCTTGGAGTTCAATTCTTGCAGGCCCTCCATTGCTTTCAGTCCTAAGGGAGTGGCGGCATTATCCAGCCCCAGCATATTGGCCGCCAGGTTCATAAAGATACTGCCTGTTACTGGATGTCCTTTGGGAATATCGGGAAAAAGTTTGCTGAACAGAGGTCCCAGCAATCGGGAAAACAGAGTGATGACTCCGCCCTGTTCACCTATTCTCATGATACCCAGCCAAAGAGAAAGGACACCGGTCAGTCCCAATGAAATCTCAAAAGCGGTTTTGGAGGAATTGAAAGTAGAGTTGATAATTTCGGGAAACACTTGTGTGTCGCCTAGGAAAACGAGTCGCATCAACGCTGTCACGAAGGCTATCAGAAAAAAGGCTATCCAAATGTAGTTCAAAACCATATCGCTAGTTTTATTAGTAATAACTCGGACAAAAGTAGTCAAATTATTCGTTTTTGAATTAGAAAAGATTCAATTCTCTTATTTTTATTTCCAATCTTTGTTTGAACACGATAGCAAAATAGTATGAAATGATTTTAAGGGCAAACTACTCTCTCATTTGATTATTTCGATGAACGGGACGAGAAGGAAGCGTTTAAGCGATTCTCGCGAGTTTAAAGAATATCAAAAAGAGTAAAAAAGACGTTTGGTAGTTTGCTATTTGTCGGGTATATAAAGAAAAATGTTTTTTATGGATTTAAATATGCTTTGAAATGGATACTAATGAAATGTAAAATAACTCTTGGAATAAGTCTGTTCTAGAAGAAACGGATAATATAAGAATCGAAATAGTTAGGAAAAAGAGTTTTGTTGGTCGGATCTGATAATAAAAGGTTATATTTGTGCAAATATGCAGTGTGAATTCTGTAGTAGAAGGAGGGCATTGACGTAATAACAAGTAATAAGGGGGGGATATATGATGAAAACCGAGGAAATAAAAGATTAGTTCAAGCAGTTTGAAAGTATCGTTTGTGATTATCATGGAGTAAAGTGTTGGAGTGTACGCGAGTTGTATTCCTTATTGGGTTATACCCAGTGGAGAAACTTTGAGACCATCATCAATAAAGCGAAAGCTGCTTGCACGAATGCAGGTGAAGATGTGGCCTACCATTTTGCTGATGTCAGCAAAATGGTTTCTGTGGGGTCTGGTGTAGAAAGAGAGATAGATGATATCTATCTTACCCGTTATGCCTGTTATTTGACTGCTCAAAACGGTGATGCGCGTAAACCGGCTATAGCTTTTGCTCAAAACTACTTTGCTGTTCAGACAAGGCGTGCAGAATTGGTGGAACAACGTCTGTTGGATTATGAGCGGGTTCAAGCACGGACAGAATTGGCTGAAACGGAAAAGCTGTTATCGGGTGTTCTTTATGAACGCGGAGTAGATAGTAAAGGTTTTGCCATTATCCGTTCAAAAGGAGATAAAGCCTTGTTTCGTCTTGACACAGCGTTGCTAAAACGTAAACTTGGTGCGCCCGACAGTCGTCTGCTGGCCGATTTCTTACCAACCATCAGCATTAAGGCAAAAGATTTTGCTGCCGAGATGGCTTCTATTAACGTACAACAAAAAGATCTTTATGGACAGTCATCAATTGAAAAAGAACATATTGAGAATAATACGGCTGTTCGGAATATGATGCTAAGCCGAGGAATCTATCCGGAACAATTGTCAGCAGGCGAAGATTTAAAGAAAGTGGAACGCCGTTTGAAATCAGAAGAAAAGAAAATAACTAAGAAATAATGAAGGAACCGTCTGGGAGAAACTATAAATGAACTGAAACGGTTTGCTCACTTTCACATGCTTCAGTAAATAATTCTTGTGATGTCTGGTTAGGCAAAATAGAGCTTTTAGCCATATACTCTTTATTATTGGCATAGATAAAGAGTACGCTTCCCCCTTTTATCGTATTGATAATAGGTTTGGTCAGTGCCTGTGGTAAAGCCGGACAACCGAAGCTTCGTCCCAGTCTGCCTGATTTGCAGACGGAAGGGTTGGCGTATGCGGCGCCATGAACTACGATGGCACGTTCACGGGCCCGGTCATTGATTCCTTTTTCCAGCCCGTCCAATAAAAGGGAGTATCCGTTTCTGCCTTGATAAGTGTTTCCGGTAAGATAGAAGCCGAGGGAACTTTTATAAGAGCCGACTTCGTTGGAGAAAGAGGTAGCATAGTTCTCGCCGCTGTTTTTCCCATGAGAGACCACTGATGAGTATAGCATCTTTTTCTGTTCCATGTCAAAGACAAACAAACGTTTTTCGGTAGAGGGTTTGGTGAAATCAATCAATGTCAGTATGGATTTGCTTTTTTGTTTAATCAAGCTGTATCCTGCCACAGCCTGTCGGAATGCCAGGAAATTGACCACCCCTCCCAATTGCATATCTTCGAATAATTGTTCGCCGTCCATTTTTTGAGGTGCAGGGACAGATGTAGCAACTTTCTTTTCGGGTGTAGCCGTCCGGGTCGATACATTGCTCGACGGAAAGAGGAATAGGAACAGGAGTAAAAAAGCTTTCTGCATACGTATGGAAAAACTGGATAACGGGTGCAAAGTTACGCACATTTCTATTCCAAAACAAATATAATCGTCTCATTAACAGGTGCCCATTCGAAAATAAACTTGGCATGAGAGGTGGCATTTCTTACACACATATGTGAGCGGGGGATGGTACCCAACGTATAACTGTATTCTATGATCCCTGTTGCCGGTGCATTGGTGGGTACTCCGTGAATATAACCACCATTATTGAAACGGCTGGCGTAAGGTGCAAAACCACCGGTGGCGGCAGAACCGTCTTTTAGAAAAATCATCTTGGTCTTTTTCTCTTGCAGAACGAACATACCCAATGGAGTTTCTTGGGCGTATGGAGGACGATGTTGTCCTGTTGTAGCAGGATTCATGCTACGTATCAGCCAGTAGCCCTTTTCTTTCCGTTCCAAAGTAGTTATATTCTGATTATGGCGGTCTATAAAAATAGCTTTGTTGAACACTACGCTGTCGGGAATCAGTTTTATATATTTTGTCGGAGCATACCATTCGCCACCTATAAAGACAGGTTCTACTTTGGTGAACTTTCCTTCCTCACCTAGGTGACGGGTAAGAAGTCCATCCAGTCCGTAGCGTTCGGCAGTAAGGGTGTCATCTGTTAGGAAAAGGGGAATTCCCTGATAGCGTTCCACTCCCAATGTGTCGGCTATCCGTTTGTATGCATCCCTTTTAAAACTTTTCACTAAAGGCGCTTCTCCGTTCCGGTTTTTATAATTCTGTAAGATGCACCATTGTGCCGGCTTTTTTCGAATATTCTCCAACAATGCTAGCCGCTCCTTTATTTTCTCCCATTGGAAATGGCGGGTGGTGTCTTTATAAGGATAGGTATCCTTCAAAGTATGTTTATCATACAGCAGTTCCTTGTCAAGCCTGATGTCTTCGGGTTTGATATCTTTTTCTACAATCTCGGTGATGGCTTCTGTCACAGTATTGTGTACCTCTGTTATCACTTCCTTAATTTCGCTATTTGCTTTCGAGGTACACGAGCAGATTGTACAGAAACCGGTCAATAAATATATGAATTCTATTCTTTTCATCATAGACACAGGTTTGTGGCTTTCTTCTACAAATATAATTCTTTAAAAGGAATAAACATGCGTTTTTGTTTTTAAATGCAGTGAAAAATTCCTGTTTCTTTGAACAATCTCCCCTATTGCATACCTTATAAAGGACCGCTGGGAATAATCGTTTATCTTGGCTTGAGGTTTTTACAGAAAAAAAGAATCAACTTAAAAACAAGTATTATGGTGGAATCAACTAGAGTAAGAAGTAAAAGATTATCCTTTTCAGGTAAGAAGACACTGTCTTCCTTTATGCAAGTGAATATTGCCAGTCTGAGACAATCGGGAAAATTGCGTACCAGTGAGACGTATAGAGCTACACTGAACAGTTTTATGAAATTTATGGATGGCAAGGATGTTCTGTTGAGCAATATGGATGCCGAGTTGATGATGGGGTATGAAACTTATTTAAAGGAGCAGGGAGCAAGTATGAACACCGTTTCTTTTTATATGCGTATTTTGCGTGCAACGTATAATCGTGCAGTAGATAAAGGGGTGATCAGACAGCGTTTTCCTTTTAAGCACGTCTATACGGGAGTGGAAAAAACGGTGAAGCGGGCCATTTCTTTTAAAGTAATCAGACAACTGAAGGAGATGGATTTAAGTCACTCTCAGTCAATGGAGTTTGCGCGTGATATGTTTATGTTCAGCTTTTATACCCGGGGAATGTCATTTGTGGACATGGCTTTTCTTAAAAAAACAGATTTAAATAATGGTATGCTGACTTATAGAAGAAAGAAAACCGGTCAGTTGCTTTCCATCAGATGGGAGAAATGCATGCAGGATATAGTGGATAAATATCCCGGAAACTATTCGACTTATCTGCTTCCTATTATAATTCATATCAGGAAAGATGAAAGATTGCAATATAAAAATTCAATTTGCTTGGTGAACAGAAGGCTAAAAGAAATAGGGAAAAAGTTGGGGCTTGTTCATCCTTTGACTATGTATGTGGCGCGCCATTCATGGGCCAGTGTTGCCAGAGGCAAACATATTCCTCTTTCTGTGATAAGTGAAGGGATGGGACATGATTCGGAAAAAACGACTTTGATTTATCTGGCAGCATTGGATACCACCGTGATAGACAAAGCGAATATGGTGGTGCTGAGGGAATTCTTGTGATAATAGGGTAAAGATATTGTTTCTTGTCAAAAAGAGGATATCATATCACAAGGTATCCTCCATTTGACGGGATCAGTGTGTCTAGTATTTTTTTAATAAATGTGTGTTTGTTCTCTCTAAAGATGATAGCACTTTCTGATGTGGCTGAGTTGAATATGTTTGTTGCAAGGTCGGCACAGCCTATGATCTCTTTTTATTGTTATCTTTTGTCAGAAGATACCTTATAGTAAAGGAGAATCGGATTACAGATAGATTTTGAAACAATTGCCATAAACCATTATGCTGTTTTCGTCCACCTATTTGTTATGAAAAAAATATCAGCTTCCAAATATTCAATATTTTTCCGTAATATGACAATTGTCATAGGTTTGTTTTTTTATGTGAATTATAGCTGATACAACTATTTTTTAATAGACAAACTTGAATAAAAGAAAAGGCAAAGTTTACTTGGGTTTTATTCTTTGATTTTGGAGATAATCCTCTTATTACAAGAACTTTATAGAAAAAATACTAAGTTGGAATATTATATATCTCTTATTAAGAGATATATATTTTGTCGCAAATTTAAGCAAAGTTTTGAGAATTAGAACAATTTAGCAAGGAAATTTAATAATTGATTCAAAAAAAACGTTTTCTGAATACATGATTTAGTCTTTCAAAGTATTCTTGTGTGAATGTATTTTGTTGATTTATAATGTGTTATAGATCTCTTATATATCTCTTAATAAGAGATCTATCGTATAACTGATGACACGCCATATAATAATGTATGGTTGTGAAGATGTTAAAGCGAAGATTAAAAGTAAATAAAAATATGGACTATCTATTCTTGAGACGACACAGACGGACTGCTACTTCGAATAGGCAGAAAAGCCTGCTTCTTAAGGCTGCTGAACGCCAGTGGGAACTACAGTTCGCCAATAAGGGGACTGAAGGGAGAAAGGTGGATTGTGCCCTATATAAATGTATATTGTATAACCTTGAAATAAAGCAAGTTTTTTTGGATTCGGAGCTTTCTTTGAAAAAGTTTAGCGTTATGATAGACACCAACCAAACTTACCTGTCGAATGTGGTAAACAAGTATTTCAACTGCAATTTGAAGGAGTTGCTGAATACTTACCGTGTGGAATATGCCAAAGAGTTACTCCATGCTGGGAAATGTTCATTAGAAGAACTCCCACAGCGATGTGGCTTTGCCTCTAGAAGTGCTTTTTATGCCTCTTTTAGTAAAATAGTCGGAATGTCTCCTTTGCGCTTTCTAGCTCGAGAACAGAATAATTCGCTCTTAGAATCAATGATTTATGTATAATCAATTTTAGTTTTTTAAATTTATAAATTTAAAGTTTTTCTATTATGAACAAAAAGTTTTTAAGTGCAATCCTGTTTGGTGCCTTGATGGTTACCTCGACAGGAACATTTGTATCTTGTAAGGACTATGATGATGACATCGACAGCTTGAACGAGAAAGTGGACAAGCTGACTAAAGATTTGTCTGAATTACAGGCCGCAGCTGGAAAATATGTCACAGCTGTCAAGTATGATGCGGCAACAGGTAAGTTGACTGTTACCGGCGGTAACGGTGAAACTTTCCAACTTCCGATGCCTGCTGAACTTCCCACTTACTCTTTGAAAGTTGTAGATGGTAAGATACAGTTGTTAGATGGTGACAAGGTCGTTTCTGAAGCACCCCTGCCTACAACTGATGCTCCTGCGGCATTTGATCCTACTTTGTTGAAGTGGAACAATGGCTATCTGTATTATGGAGATGTAAAAATCTCAGGTGTAGAGAAACCTCAAAGCGTTGGCTCTATTACAGAAGTGAAAGATGAAGAAACTGGTGAGGTGATTGGCTATGTCATTGAACTAGATGGAAAATCTGCTACATTCTCTTTGGTTGCTGATTTGAAGGCGTTAGTATTCCAACCTGCATTCTATTATCAGGGTATTGAAGCAATGGAAGCTATTGGTCTTAATTATAAAACCTTGACAGTAGCTAAAGTAGATGCAGATGGAAATTATGATAAGGATGCTCCTGTTGTAGGTGAAGCAACTACAATGATTCCGGACTTGGTAGCTGATTATCATGTAAATCCTACCGTAGCGAAAGTTCCAGGTGATGTAAAAGCATATACTTTCTTGCGTTATGACAAGAATTATACTCGTTCTGCTGCGACAGCTCCGAAAGTAGTAAAAACTAATGTTACAAACGGTAAGGCCCCCAAGGGTATATTGACTGTAAATGCTCATTTTACAGATGCTGATATTAAGAACATTGAAAATGATGAGCAAGTAACTGTATTAGCTTTGCAAGTAAGTAAGGGGGATACCGTTGTTACTTCTGATTATGCTGCTGTTAAGGCTGCTTATTACAAGGACTTGGTATTGGCAGCTGTAGATAGTATTCATGCAAATGACCGCCACTTGTTTACAACTGCTGCTGAAGCTATTGCTGATAATGAACATGTTTGCAAGATTGTCTGGAACAGCAATGGTATCGATATTGCTCGTTTGGTCAATACTCACAGAACTAATATAGATAAAGAAGGTACACATTCAAAATGGGATGTTCGTGCTGCTGATGGTACTGTAGAAAAATATGGTTTCAAATATTCTTACGAATTAGTTGGTTATCATAAAGGTAATAACGAAACTTCAGAAAGTGCTCATGCTGCATTGAAGGGTTCTGTTATTCGTCCTCAGATGACAAGTGGTGGTAAGCAGCAACCTTGGGGATTTACTCAGAATAAAGCTACAAAAGATCGTGAACCGTTGGTTCGTGTTATCTTGACTGATACTATTAGCGGAAAAATAGCTTCTGTTGGTTATTTAAAATTCAAGATTACCGATACTGCTAATCAGAATGAAGTTGTATTGACCCCGAATTTCCCATTTGCCAATGGTTATACTGTTGATTGTACAGAAACAGAGACTAAACTTGGTTTGTCATGGCATCAAGTTGAAGAACAGATTCTGGCTCAATTGGAAGAAATTGGTATTTCTAAGGATGAATTCCATAAGAATTTCAAATTGGATGGTGCTGTAGAAGACGTAGAGCAACAAGCTTTGGTAAATGCTACTCAGTATGATGGAATTACTGTTGATTCTAAGGCTGTTACTACTCCGGTTGGTGTGGTTTCACAGACTAATTGGGATCCGGCGGATGAAATGACTGAAGTTTTGACTTGGGTAGTTAAGAATAATCAGGCATATCACATCTTTAAGGCTGGTGCTAAGAGTATTGCAGTAAATGTACGTTATAGCTATGAAGTATCTGAAGGTGTATATCAATATGTATATGTTACTTTCACTTGGACTCCTAGTCCTTTGAACTTTACTCCTAATGGTACCATTGAAAACTCTGCTAAGATTGATAAATATTGGTATGAAAAGAACGGTGCTGTAGCAGGTTCTGGTTATTCAGATATCCATGCTAATGTTCATCAAGTTGTTAGCGATAACTCTAATGATTGTACATTTGATAGCGAAATCTTGAATACTTTCACTGGTAATGTGATTACCGTGACAAGTGACGCTACTTATCCTGCATTTGCTAATGATAAGTTGACTAAGGAAGTTGTATTTGCTAACCCTCAAGATCATTTGACTAAGAAGGGAACTGCTTATGTCGTGAATGGTGCTTCTGGTGCTCAATATGATATCACTGTATCTGCTGATGGAAAAACTCTACAAGCTACTAATAACGCTGTAACAAAAGCAGTTGTTGTTCTTGCTGGAACAGTGATGGAATATCAAGAAAATGATTTTGCAAAAGATATTTTGAACAATGCAGATCACAACTTGCTGGGACAAGACCAGACATTTACTGCTAAATTGCAAATTAATGCTGCTAACTGCGATTATGTAGATTATGCTTTGGGTAACAACGTATTCTATGCTAAATATTTGCGTCCTGTATCAGTAGATCCGTCAGATGTAGATGAATTAATTGATGCTACTAATGGTGCTTCTATTGCAGGCTTGACCTTGAATCTGATTGATTGGAGAGACAAGTATTTTGATAAAGCAGAAGATACTACTGGTGATGATGGTAAGAAATATAATTTCTATGGATTTTATGGCGTAACTAAAGTTGCTGCTGATATTGAAAACGCTACAACAACTTTGAATGGTGGAACATTAGGTTCTACTAAATTATCTTCTGTAACGAAGAATGTAAAATTGTATTTCGGTGAAGATAAATCTACAACCAATGTATTTACTGCTCTGAAGGTTGGCGATAATGGTAAATTCTATTATTACAATAATGGTACTACTTTAGGTAAGTTTACAATCCGCGTTCCGCTGGAAGTTACTTATAAGTGGGGTACTATCTATACCGAAGTTGATTTGAATATCAATAAGACTATTCAGAACTAATATTGTAATAACTTTGAGTTTAATTTAAATAAGGGCCGGCCATTCATAGTGGCTGGCCTTTTTTAATAGGAGGAAAGAATGAAATGAAAAAACTGAAATTTATTTTATTGTTGACTGTTTTATTAACAACCTTTTCTTGTCAATCAGGAAAACAGAAGGTGCAAAGCAAAGAAGAGAAGAGTATTAATGAATTTGTAGCTCATCTAACGGAAGTTGATACGGTTTTGATAACAAACCTAATAAATCAATTTATGGAATATGCGAAAAATGGTCAGCTGGAATCTGCCGCAGCTATGCTTTATAAAGCCGATTCGGCAGATGTTTGGAATGAACCTATTCAATTGGATAACAATGAATTGCATCAAGTCGCAAAAATGATGGAATCTTTTCCTGTATTAAGTTATAAGATAGATTATATAAAGTTCTATACTCCTGTTAAAAACGAGGTGAAGTGCACGATTGTTATGCAGAAAGGAGAAAGTGGAACACCTATTGCAACTAGTAGTTGGTATTTTAAGCTGATGAATTATTTGGGTGGATGGCGGCTTTGTATGATGAATTAGCTAATGATCGATTTATATAAGCAGTCGTGGGAAAAAGTGTCATTTAAAAATTATTGAAGGGGGTGTTTGTTTAGGATATTTATGTGATTTTCAATACAAAAGATTATAGTTATAAATTGTAGCAGGGTCAAAAGAGAACGGTTTCTCAGGCTTGTAGTCGAAAAGTTGACAGTTCAACCAGATAATCCGGACTGTCAGCTTCTTTTTTTGTGTCCGGAGAGATTTCTTCTGTCCGGTAAGTTCCCTATGGATCCAGATAGCAGTGCATTTACCCATAGCAAGGATAACAGCATTACGATAATCTGTGAAAGTATTTCTTTCTTAATCATATTATACCTGTTCCTTTTCAAAAGTTACGAAAGAGTGATCGCATGAGTAAGAAAAATCTTACTCTGCTGTTTTGTAAGCCTTGTCCATGCTTTGTATCCGTCGTCTTGCACCGAATATCTTGTAACAGGAATGAAACTCCTTTGTCACGAAACCTTTAATAGAGTGTAACTCTCAAGAAACCTGACCCATCTACTTTTGCAGCAGATTTATAACGCATAAAAAAGTATATGAAAAAGGTTGTTAGAGCTGTGTCTCTTATGCTGCTGATGGCAGGTGTTTGTGGAAATGCATTTGCCGAGGAAAATGAAAACATTGTCCGGCAAGGCGCTATCCGCGGACGTGTGATAGACAATGGAAAACAAATTCTGCCGGGTGCTTCCATCTTTGTTGAAAATCTGAAAACCGGAGTAATCAGTGATGTGAACGGTTTTTATACGCTGCCCAATCTGAAACCCGGAACTTACACAGTTAAAGTAACCTACGTAGGTTATAGTCCCATTGAAATGAAAGTTACCGTCCCCGAAGGCAAGACTTTAGAAAAAGATATAGTGATGAATGAAGGGGTGGAACTGCAGGAAGTGCAGGTAAAGGGAGCTTTTCAAGGACAGAAGAAAGCAATCAATACACAAAAGAATAATCTGGGTATCACTAATGTTGTATCTGCCGACCAGGTAGGGAAATTTCCCGACTCAAACATAGGTGATGCATTGAAACGTATCAGTGGCATCAATGTGCAATACGATCAAGGCGAGGCCCGTTTCGGACAGGTCCGCGGCACTAGTGCCGATTTAAGCTCCGTCACCATTAACGGCAACCGTGTCCCATCTGCTGAAGGGGATACCCGTAACGTGCAGTTGGACTTGATTCCTGCCGATATGATTCAGACCATCGAAGTAAGCAAAGTCGTTACACCCGATATGGACGGCGATGCTATCGGTGGTTCCATCAATCTGGTAACCAAAAATTCTCCTTATAAACGCACTATCAATGCTACAGCGGGAAGTGGTTACAACTGGATCAGCGAGAAAGCCCAGTTGAACTTAGGTTTCACTTACGGCGATCGTTTCTTCAATGACAGACTGGGCATGCTGCTCTCCGCTTCTTATCAGAATGCTCCTTCCGGTTCTTATGATACTGAATTCATGTGGGAACAAAATGAAGATGGCAAAGTATATGTCAGCGATTATCAGATGCGCCAGTACTTTGTCACCCGTGAACGTCAAAGTTATTCGGCGGCTTTTGATTTTGATATCAATGAAAACCATAAATTGACTTTCAAAGGGATCTTCAACAACCGTAACGATTGGGAAAACCGTTACCGTACCAATATCAAGGATTTGGATGAGAACGGAAAAGGCACAGTCCGCATCCAGACCAAAGCAGGTACTCCCGATAATCGCAATGCCCGTCTGGAGCGTCAGCGTACCATGGATTTCGCTTTGGGCGGAGAACACTTATGGGGGGCAATCGGTATGGATTGGAATGCCAGTTATGCAAAAGCTACGGAAGAACGCCCTAATGAACGTTATCTTGACTTCCAACTGAAAAAGCAGGAATTTGATATGGACTTGAGTGATGAACGCCAGCCGTTGGCAACACCTGGAACAGGTTCTACTTTGACACTGAGTGATAAGTTCAGCTTGAAGGAACTGACGGAACAACAGGAGGACATCAAAGAAGAAGATATGAAATTCTCGGCCAATTTCAAGGCCAGTTTAAATAATGGAGCTAAACTGAAGTTCGGTGCGAAGGTAGTACGTAAAACAAAAGAGAAAGAAATAGACTTCTACGAATATACTCCGAAAGACGAGGATGCCTTCATGACCAACAGCCTGAAAAATACGGTAGACCAGAGTACGGATAAGTTTATGCCGAGCGACAAATATCAGGTAGGAACATTTGCCAGTAAAGAATATGTGGGTGGATTGAATTTAAATGATGCTTCCCAGTTCGATAAAGAACAGGTACAAGCCGAATTGGCTGAGAACTTTGAGGCTCGTGAAACTGTAAGTTCCGGGTATGTGCGGTTTGATCATAAATTCGCTTCCGATATAAACCTGATGGCGGGACTCCGTATGGAACATACTTCCCTTCGTTATACCGGCCGTAACTATGATGATGAGACAGATAAGACCACCAAGACCGGCCGCATGACCAACAGTTATGTGAATTTCCTTCCTTCTATTTTGGTGAAATGGGATGTAAATGATGATTTCAAGATACGCGGTTCTTACACGCAGACCTTGAGCCGGCCCAAATATTCAGCTTTGGTTCCCAGTGTGAATATCAACCGTGGTGATAATGAAATAAAGATTGGTAATTCTGACTTGAAACCGACTATTTCTTATAACTTTGATTTGAGTGCCGATTATTATTTCAAGAGTGTAGGTTTAGTGAGCGCAGGTTTTTTCTATAAGAAAATAGACGATTTCATCGTAGATCAGGTACTGACCAACTATGAATACCAAGGAACAGAATATACCCGTTTCACTCAGCCCAAGAATGCAGGAAATGCTAATCTGTGGGGATTGGAATTTTCTTATCAGCGTGATTTCGGCTTCATTGCTCCGGCCTTGAAGTATGTGGGTTTCTATGGAACCTATACTTATACGCACTCACGCGTGGAGGACTTTAACTTCGAAGGACGTGAGAACGAGAGCGGGTTGAGTTTGCCGGGGTCTCCCGAGCATACGGCGAATGCCTCTCTTTACTTTGAAAAAGGAGGCTTGAATGTGCGCCTGAGCTATAACTTTGCATCTGATTTTATCGATGAAATGGGCCCAAGTACATTTTATGACAGATATTATGATGCTGTGAACTATATGGATGTGAACGCCAGTTATACCTTTGGCAAGAAGGTGAAAATGACCTTTTATGCTGAGGCGAACAATCTGCTGAACCAGCCGCTCCGTTATTACCAGGGAACGAAGGATCGTACTATGCAGGCAGAATATTATGGCGTGAGAATGAATGCAGGTTTAAAAATAAGTTTCTAAAAATAAGTATATGAAAACGTTGATGATGATTAGAAGAATGAAAGAAGTATTGACATGGGTATGGATTGCCGTCATTGGTACGGCTATCTGCCTGAATGTGTGTGCCCAGACTCCGCAAGATTGGAAAGGACTGGAGAAACAACTGAATTTTTATATGGCCAACGATTTGGGACGTAACGGTTATTATGACCAGAAGCCCATAGCCGAGTTGATGGGAGAAATGGCGGATGTTATTGGTCCCGAGTGTGTATTTGCAGCCGGAGACGTGCACCATTTTGAAGGTGTGCGCAGCGTTAACGATCCGCTCTGGATGACCAACTACGAGTTGATTTACAGTCATCCCGAGTTGATGATAGACTGGTTTCCGATCTTGGGAAATCATGAATACCGGGGTAATACGCAGGCTGTGTTGGATTATACCAATGTGAGTCGTCGCTGGTCGATGCCTGGTCGTTATTATACCAAAGTCTTTGAGAAGAAAGGAACTGCCATCCGTTTTGTGATGATAGATACCGCTCCTCTGATTGACAAATACCGTAACGAGAGCGAAACTTATCCGGATGCCTGTAAACAAGATATGGATCAGCAATTGGCATGGATAGATTCTGTACTGACTGTTGCCAAAGAAGATTGGGTAGTCGTAATCGGACATCATCCCATTTATGCTGAAACGTCGAAAGACGACAGTGAACGCAGCGATATGCAGAAGCGTCTGGATCCTATCCTCCGTAAACATAAGGTGGATATCTATGCATGCGGACACATTCATAACTTCCAGCACCTTCGTGTGCCGGGCAGTGATATCGACTATGTGGTAAATTCGGCTGGTTCGTTGAGCCGTAAGGTAAAACCAGTGGAAGGCACTCTGTTCTGTAGTCCCGAACCGGGCTTTTCTATCTTTACGGCAGACAAGAAAGAACTGGATATGCACATGATTGATAAGAAAGGAAAAGTAATCTATACTGTAAAACGCACCAAATAGGAATAGTTATTTTAGGGAAAAAGAGTACATTTGCGGTATAAAACTGTAAATGTACTTTTTGTTATGTTGAATACACTCCTTTTGATTGGTGGTCTGGCTCTCATTTTAGCTGGCGCGAATGGCTTGACGGATGGTTCTGCAGCGGTTGCCAAACGTTTCCGTATTTCTGATTTGGTAATCGGGCTTACCATTGTAGCTTTCGGCACTTCGGCTCCCGAATTGGTTATCAGTGTGCTTTCTGCATTGAATGGCAGTGCTGAAATGGCTATTGGTAATGTGGTGGGTAGTAATATATTCAATGCTTTGATGATTATAGGTTGTACTGCCTTGGTACTCCCCATAAAAGTAGGTGAGGGGACGATGAGTAAAGAGATTCCGTTAGTCATTCTTTCTTCGTTGGTACTTTTTGTCTGTGCCAATGACATGATGCTGGACAGGGAAGCGGTCAATGTTATCAGCCGTTCCGATGGGTTTGTTCTGCTGGCTTTCTTCCTTATATTTATGCGTTATACATTTGCCATCGCCCGTAATGGGGCAGATGAGGCAGGAGAGGAGCAGAAGATAAAGGAAATGCCTGTATGGAAATCGGTGTTGTATATTGCAGGAGGGCTGGCCGGACTCATATTCGGCGGACAGCTTTTTGTCGACGGGGCAAGCGGGCTTGCCCGTTCATGGGGTGTCAGTGAATCGGTAATCGGACTGACATTGGTAGCCGGAGGTACTTCCTTGCCGGAGCTTGCCACATCTGTTACGGCGGCTTTAAAGAAGAATCCGGGAATTGCTATCGGCAATGTCATCGGTAGTAATCTGTTCAATATATTCTTTGTTCTGGGGTGCAGCGCTACGGTGTCACCGCTTCCGATGGGGAATATAAATAACCTCGATTTAAGTGTACTGATTGCTTCCTCCCTGTTGTTGTGGCTGGTAGGCTGGTTTTTCCGCAAACGTACCATAACCCGGCTTGAAGGCGCATTGATGGTTGGCTGTTATGTCGTTTATACCGCCTATCTTATTGCCCAACAGTGAAAAAGCCATAAAAAGAATAAGTTTTCTGCAAAAAAACTTCTATCTTTACACCCCGAATTTTATAAAAATACAGCATGGCTATTACCATTAAAAAAGTCAGTTCAAAGAAAGAACTAAAGACGTTTATACGGTTCAACTACGAGTTATACAAAGAGAATCCCTATTCCGTACCCGATTTGTACGATGATATGCTGAATACGTTCAGCCCGAAGAAGAATGCCGCTTTCGAGTTTTGTGAGGCGGAGTATTTTCTGGCATATAAGGATAACAAGGTGGTAGGACGTATTGCAGGGATTATAAATAAACGCGCAAACGAGACTTGGAATAAAAAAGAAGTTCGTTTCGGATGGATCGATTTTCTGGATGATATCGAAATATCACGTGCCTTGTTGGATGCAGTAGCCCAATGGGGTAAATCAAAAGGTATGGATACCATTCAGGGGCCTTTAGGCTTTACCGACTTTGATGCGGAGGGTATGCTGGTAGAAGGATTCGACCAGTTGAGCACCATGGCGACTATCTATAATTATCCTTATTACCCACAGCATATGGAGAAGTTGGGATTCGAGAAGGATGCCGATTGGGTGGAATATAAAATTTATATTCCGGATGCAATTCCTGATAAGCATAAGCGTATCAGTGACTTGATTCAACGTAAGTTTAACCTGAAGGTGAAGAAATATACATCGGGTAAGAAAATTGCGGCCGAATATGGACAGGCTATATTCGAGTTGATGAATGAGGCTTATGCTCCGCTTTATGGTTTCTCGGCTTTGTCGCAAGGACAGATCAACCAGTATATAAAGATGTATTTGCCTATTGTAGATTTGCGTATGGTAACCTTGGTGACCGATGCCGAAGATAAACTGGTGGCAGTGGGGATTTCAATGCCTTCTCTGTCCGAAGCGTTACAAAAAGCGAAGGGACGTTTGCTGCCTATGGGATGGTATCACCTGTTGAAAGTGTTGTTCCTGCATAAGTATCCTCCTATGTTGGATTTGTTGCTGGTTGCTGTAAAACCTGAGTATCAGAACAAAGGTGTCAATGCTTTGTTATTCTCGGACTTGATCCCCGTATATCAGCAACTGGGATTCAAGTATGCCGAAAGTAATCCGGAACTGGAACTGAACGGAAAGGTGCAGGCCCAGTGGGAATATTTCAAGACCGAGCAGCATAAACGCCGTCGTGCTTATAAAAAGAGTATTCTGTAACAACGATATATAAAAATGTGATAAGTCAATATGGAAGAAAACAACGAACTGATAAACAATCCCGCCGTAGAATATACCGACGATAATATCCGCCACCTCAGTGACATGGAGCATGTGCGTACCCGTCCCGGTATGTATATTGGAAAGTTGGGTGACGGATCACATGCCGAGGACGGTATCTACGTTCTTTTGAAAGAAATTATCGATAACAGTATCGATGAATTTAAAATGCAGGCGGGTAAAAAGATTGAGATTATTATTGAAGAAAATCTCCGTGTCAGCGTGCGTGATTATGGCCGGGGTATTCCGCAGGGAAAACTCATTGAAGCTGTTAGTGTGTTGAATACGGGAGGTAAATATGACAGCAAGGCGTTCAAGAAGAGCGTCGGACTGAATGGGGTCGGTGTGAAAGCCGTCAATGCATTGAGCTCACGTTTCGAGGTGCGCAGCTATCGTGATGGAAAGGTGCGTATCGCTACCTTTGCCAAGGGAGACTTGTTGACGGATACCACACAAGATACAACAGAAGAGAACGGTACTTATATTTTCTTTGAACCGGATAACCTGTTGTTTGAGAACTACAGTTTCCGTCCGGAGTTCGTGGAAACCATGCTCCGCAACTATACCTATCTGAATACAGGACTGGCCATTATCTATAACGGTCAGCGTATCCTGTCCCGTAACGGGTTGGTGGACTTGCTTAACGACAACATGACGGCTGTGGGATTATATCCCATCATCCACTTGAAAGGAGAAGATATCGAGATCGCTTTTACGCATACCGGCCAGTATGGTGAGGAGTATTACTCTTTTGTCAACGGACAGCACACCACGCAGGGAGGTACGCATCAAAGTGCTTTCAAAGAGCATATGGCCCGTACCATCAAGGAATATTTCAACAAGAATATGGACTATGCCGATATCCGTAACGGATTGGTAGCTGCCATTGCCGTTAATGTGGAGGAACCGTTGTTCGAAAGTCAGACTAAAATCAAGCTGGGCTCTACCAATATGGCTCCCGGTGGTCCTACCGTTAATAAGTTTGTAGGTGATTTTGTAAAGACTGAGGTCGATAACTATCTGCACAAACATACGGATGTGGCCGATGTGATGTTGCAGAAGATTCAAGAATCGGAGAAAGAGCGTAAGGCTATAGCCGGAGTGACCAAACTGGCACGTGAACGTGCCAAAAAGGCAAATCTTCATAACCGTAAGTTGCGTGACTGCCGTTTTCACCTGAATGATGCCAAAGGAGACAAGAAGGAGGAAAGCTGCATTTTCATTACCGAGGGTGACTCGGCGAGCGGTTCTATCACCAAGAGCCGTGATGTAAATACTCAGGCAGTATTCAGTTTGCGTGGTAAGCCGTTGAATTCTTACGGGCTGACCAAGAAGATTGTATATGAGAATGAAGAGTTTAACTTGCTTCAGGCTGCTCTGAACATAGAGGACGGTATGGAAGGATTACGATATAACAAAGTGATTGTGGCAACAGATGCCGATGTGGACGGTATGCACATCCGTTTGTTGCTGATTACCTTCTTCCTGCAATTCTTCCCCGATTTGATAAAGAAAGGTCATGTATATATCCTTCAGACTCCTTTGTTCCGTGTCCGTAACCGCAAGAAAGGAGTTTATGAAACGGTATATTGTTATTCGGAAGAAGAACGGGTTGCCGCAATCGAACGGTTAAGCCCCAATCCCGAAATCACACGGTTCAAAGGTTTGGGAGAGATTTCACCCGATGAATTCAAGCACTTTATCGGCAAAGATATGCGTTTGGAGCAAGTTTCCCTCCGCAAGACTGATCTGGTAAAGGAATTACTGGAGTTCTACATGGGTAAGAACACGATGGAACGTCAGAATTTTATTATAGATAACCTTGTTGTAGAAGAAGATATTGCGTGAGTGAATCACTAAAAAATATGAGAAGAGCGATATTTCCGGGAACCTTTGATCCTTTTACCATCGGTCATTATTCGGTCGTGAAGAGAGCGTTGACTTTTATGGACGAAGTGGTGATCGGCATCGGTATCAATGAGAATAAGAAAACTTGGTTTCCTACAGAGAAACGAGTGGAGATGATCGAGAAACTTTTTGCGGATGATCCCCGGGTAAAGGTCGATGCTTATGATTGTCTGACCATTGACTTTGCCCGAGCTAAGGAGGCGCAGTTCATTGTTCGTGGTATCCGTACCGTACACGATTTTGAATATGAGGAAACTATAGCCGATATCAACCGGAAACTGGCCGGAATAGAAACGATTCTGTTGTTTACGGAGCCGGAACTAACCTCTATCAGCTCTACGATTGTAAGAGAATTGTTGCAGTTTGGCAAAGATGTGACGCCATTCTTGCCTGAAGGAATGAAAATAGACTGACCATGAAATATACTATGTATTTTGCAGGCTTGATTGCCTGCTTTTTTTCTATCGTAGCCGCACAGGCTCAGGAGAGTAAATTCCTGAATTCTCCGGCACGTAAGTTGCAACTGGCGGAATTTGCCATTGCCAATCTTTATGTAGACGAAGTCAATGAGGGAAAGCTGGTGGAAGAAGCTATCGTAAAAATGCTGGAGCAGCTTGATCCTCATTCTACCTATTCTGATCCGGAGGAAGTGAAGAGAATGAACGAGCCGTTGCAGGGAAACTTCGAAGGTATCGGTATACAGTTTAATATGGCGGAGGACACTTTGCTGGTGATACAACCTGTATCGGGCGGACCGTCCGAAAAAGTCGGTATTCTGGCCGGTGATCGTATCGTCATGGTGGAAGATACGCTGATAGCCGGTGTAAAGATGAGTACCGAGGATATTATGCGTCGTCTCCGTGGTCCTAAAGATTCAAAAGTGAATCTGAAAATACTTCGCCGAGGGGTGAAGGAACTGCTCCCCTTTACGGTGAAAAGGGATAAAATACCTGTTTACAGCCTGGATGCTTCCTATATGATTAAAGATAAGATCGGTTATATTCGTATCAACCGTTTTGCCGCCACTACCCATGAGGAGTTCAAGAAAGCGCTGACCGGGTTGCAGAAGAAAGGAATGAAAGACTTGATTCTTGATTTGCAGGGCAATGGCGGGGGGTATTTGAATGCTGCTATCGATATTGCCAATGAATTTTTGGGTAAAAAGGAACTGATTGTCTATACGGAGGGCCGTCGCAATCCTCGTAGCGAGTTTTTTGCCAAAGGTACGGGCGAGTTTCAGAACGGTCGTCTGATGGTATTGGTTGATGAATTTTCTGCTTCTGCCAGTGAGATTGTGACCGGAGCTGTTCAGGATTGGGACAGAGGAGTTGTTGTGGGCCGGCGCAGTTTTGGTAAAGGCTTGGTGCAGCGTCCCATTGATTTGCCGGACGGTTCGATGATCCGTCTGACGGTGGCCCGCTATTATACGCCTGCCGGACGTTGTATCCAGAAACCTTACGAGAGCATTGAAAAGTATAATGAAGACCTGATAGACCGTTATAATAAAGGAGAAATGATGAGTGAAGACAGCATCCACTTTCCGGATTCACTGAAGTTCAAGACTCATAGGTTGGCCCGTACGGTATATGGTGGCGGAGGGATCATGCCCGATTATTTTGTGCCGATTGATACGACTCTCTATACTAAATACCATCGTCAGTTGCGTGATAAAGGAGCGTTGATGAAAGCTCATTTCCATTTTATTGATGCCCATCGTAAAGAGTGGCTGGGCAAATACAAGACTTTCAATGAGTTCTACAAACGTTTTGAAGTGACTCCGGATATGTTGGCACAACTGGTTGCTACCGGCAAGGAGATGGGAGTGGAATATAATGAAGAAGAGTATCAAAAGGCCCTGTCTCTGCTGAGGTTGCAGATGAAAGCATTGATAGCCCGTGATTTATGGGATATGAATGAATATTATCACGTCATTAATGACGCGAATGAAAGTATCAGGAAAGCGCTGGAACTGTTGGAGCAACCGGACTTTGAGGGGCTGCTGTTGAAAAAGCGATAGTCAAGACTTTATATTAACAGCAGGGACGCATAGTTGCACTCCTGCAGTTGTCTGAAAAACTTCTGCTGTGTCTTCTTTTAGGTGTGGAATAATTTTCCAACCATCACTTTATCTGTCTCCCGAACAACACCTTATTCAGCCATCGGTTCACATACACGTTCACGAAAGCACATCCTACTCCGATAGCGGCTCCTGCCACTACATCACTGGGATAGTGCACCCCTTGGTTCATCCGGGCAAACCCTACTCCGCAAGCCCATACGGCTGAAGGGGCGATAACATACCACTTAGGATAAGTGATGGAGAGTGAGGTGGCTAAAGAAAAAGCTGCCGCAGTGTGTCCTGAAGGGAATGACGGACTATCGGCATCCGGTGCTCCGTATGCATGAATCTTATCCGGATACTTTACAAAAGGCCGGTCACGACCTATTATATGTTTGGCGGCGTATGTAATCCCCACTGCTTCAATCACACTGGTTCCTATGTAAATGGCATCTTTCAGCATCGGCTGGTCTTTTTTTATCAATGCATAGAGTCCCATGGCTGTAGGTATTCCTACGGGTAGAATCACTCCGCTAGCGGACAATCCGCGGCTCAGTCCGTGTACATCCCATCGGTTGATGGTTTTCAACGTGTTGATGTCTATATTCTGTGCGCTGAGGCTGAATGTAAAACAGGCTGTCAGTATAAGAAAAATAATCCTTTGGCGTTTCATTTAGTTTGGCATTTGTTCAGTGCAAAGATAGGAAAATAATGTAATTCGCATTTACCCTTCCCCGAATTAAAGAATAATTTCCATAATTCCTTGTATTATCGCTAGAATTCCTTTACTTTTGCATCGTGAATACACAGCTTTTAACAGAATTTTTAGTTCTAACAATTAAATAATTTAAATTCAATCATTTATGTGGTTAAGTAATTCATCTATTGGAAGGAAAGTGGTGATGAGTGTCACAGGTATCGCCCTTGTCCTGTTTCTGACGTTTCACATGGCGATGAACCTTGTTGCGCTCTTCTCGGAAGATGCTTACAACATGATTTGTGAATTCTTGGGAGCTAACTGGTACGCGTTGGTTGCAACTGCCGGGCTGGCTGCTCTGTTTGTAATTCACATCATCTACGCTTTCTGGTTGACCATGCAGAACCGTGCAGCTCGCGGTAGCGAACGTTATGCAGTGAACGTTAAACCTAAAACTGTGGAATGGGCATCTCAGAACATGCTTGTCCTGGGTATTGTTGTCATTGCCGGATTGGCTCTTCATTTTGCCAATTTCTGGTACAAAATGCAGTTTGCCGAAATTATCGGTGTTCATGATTTGGGCGCATTCGGTCCTACAGACGGTGCCGCTTACATTCGTGAAACATTCGGATGCCCTGTATTTACAGTGCTTTACCTCATTTGGTTAGCAGCTTTGTGGTTCCACCTGACTCACGGATTCTGGAGTGCTTTGCAGACTTTGGGCTGGAGCAATAAAATCTGGTTCGAGCGTTGGAAGACTATTGGTAACATCTACTCTACTTTGGTAGTTCTTGGTTTTGCAGCAGTAGTCGTTATCTACTTCGTGAAATCACTCGCTTGTGGTGCTTGCTAATCGTAAATTGTAAATGATAAAATTGTAAATGAATATGGCTACTATAGATTCTAAAATTCCTGAAGGCGCTTTAGCCGAGAAATGGACCAATTATAAAGCTCATCAAAAATTGGTAAACCCTGCCAACAAACGTCGTCTTGACATTATTGTGGTAGGTACCGGTTTGGCAGGTGCTTCGGCTGCTGCTTCACTGGGTGCTCTGGGTTTCAAGGTATTAAACTTCTGTATCCAGGACTCTCCCCGTCGTGCACACTCTATTGCTGCACAGGGAGGTATCAATGCTGCTAAGAATTATCAAAATGATGGTGACTCTGTTTACCGTCTTTTCTACGATACAATCAAAGGTGGTGACTACCGTGCACGCGAAGCTAACGTTTATCGTCTGGCCGAAGTGTCAAATGCTATCATCGACCAGTGCGTAGCTCAAGGTGTTCCTTTCGCTCGCGAATACGGTGGTTTGCTGGATAACCGTTCATTCGGTGGTGCTCAGGTATCACGTACATTCTATGCCCGCGGTCAAACCGGACAGCAGTTGTTGCTGGGTGCTTATTCTGCATTGAGCCGTGAAGTTCAGCGTGGTAACGTGAAGTTGTACACTCGTTATGAGATGTTGGACGTTGTGCTGATTAAGGATAACGAAGGTGTGGAACGCGCCCGTGGTATCATCGCCCGTAATTTGGTTACAGGTAAGATTGAACGTTTCGCTGCCCATGCGGTAGTTATCGGTACCGGCGGTTATGGTAATACTTACTTCTTGTCTACCAACGCTATGGCGTCAAATGGTTCGGCTGCTATGCAGGTTTACCGCAAAGGTGCTTACTTTGCCAATCCTTGCTTTGCACAGATCCACCCGACCTGTATCCCTGTACACGGTGACAAGCAGTCTAAACTGACTTTGATGTCCGAGTCATTGCGTAATGACGGACGTATCTGGGTTCCGAAAAAGCTGGAAGATGCCAAGGCATTGCAGGCAGGAACTAAGAAACCGACCGATATTCCTGATGCAGACCGTGACTTCTACTTGGAACGCCGTTATCCGGCATTCGGTAACCTGGTTCCCCGTGACGTTGCTTCACGTGCTGCGAAAGAACGTTGCGACGCCGGTTTCGGTGTGAACAACACAGGTCTGGCCGTATTCCTTGACTTTAAATACGCTATCGACCGTCTGGGTGAAGATGTAGTTCGTGCCCGTTACGGTAACTTGTTCGATATGTACGAAGAAATCACTGACGAAAATCCGTACAAGACTCCGATGATGATATTCCCGGCTATCCACTATACGATGGGTGGTATCTGGGTTGACTATGAACTGATGACTTCTATCAAGGGCTTGTATGCTATCGGTGAAGCTAACTTCTCTGACCACGGTGCAAACCGTTTGGGTGCATCTGCATTGATGCAGGGATTGGCTGACGGTTACTTCGTATTGCCTTATACTATCCAGAACTATTTGTCAGACCAGATTCAGGTTCCCCGTTTCTCGACAGACCTTCCTGAATTTGTGGCTGCCGAAAAGGCTGTAAACGATAAGATCCAGAAACTGATGAATATCAAGGGTCATCGTTCGGTAGACTCTATTCACAAGGAACTGGGTCACATCATGTGGGACTTCGTAGGTATGGGACGTACCAAGGAATCTTTGACTACTGCTCTGGCTAAACTGAAAGAAGTAAGAAAGACCTTCTGGAGCGACCTTCGCATTCCGGGTGAAGCTAATGAATTGAATGTGGAACTTGAAAAGGCAATCCGCCTGGCTGATTTCATCGAAATCGGTGAGCTGATGGCTTACGATGCATTGAACCGTGAGGAATCTTGTGGTGGTCACTTCCGTGAAGAACACCAGACTCCGGAGGGTGAAGCGCTTCGTCACGATGACAAGTTCTCGTATGTAGCTTGCTGGAAATACACAGGTGAAGGAAAAGAACCCGAATTGATCAAGGAAGATTTGAACTATCAGTTCGTTAAGGTTCAAACTCGTAACTATAAGTCTTAATTATTAATTGTATAGAAATCATGGATAAAAATATAAGTTTCACACTGAAAGTTTGGCGTCAGAAAGGTCCTAAGGATAAAGGACATTTTGATACCTTCCAAATGAAAGATATTCCGGGTGATACCTCATTCCTGGAAATGATGGATATCTTGAACGAGCAGCTTATCAATGAAGGTAAAGAACCTATCGTATTCGACCACGACTGTCGTGAAGGTATCTGCGGTATGTGCTCTATGTATATCAACGGACATCCTCACGGACCTGCTACAGGTGCTACTACCTGCCAGATTTATATGCGTCGTTTCAAAGACGGTGACACCATTACTGTTGAGCCTTGGCGTTCTGCCGGTTTCCCGGTAATTCGCGACTTGATGGTAGACCGCAGCGCATACGACAAGATTATGCAGGCGGGTGGTTACGTGTCAATCAATACCGGTGGTATTCCTGACGCTAACGCAATTCCTATTGCAAAACCTATTGCCGATGAGGCTATGGATGCTGCTGCATGTATCGGTTGTGGTGCTTGTGTTGCTGCATGTAAGAATGGTTCTGCTATGTTGTTTGTTTCTGCAAAGGTCAGCCAGTTGGCACTGTTACCTCAAGGTAAAGTGGAAGCTGCACGCCGTGCGAAAGCTATGTTGAGCAAAATGGATGAATTGGGCTTTGGTAACTGTACAAACACTCGTGCTTGTGAGGCAGAATGTCCGAAGCTGGTTTCTATCAGCAACATTGCTCGTTTGAACCGTGAATTTATTGCTGCGAAGCTGAAAGACTAATTACGGTTAGTTTTACTTGATATTTGAGAGTGCCCTGCCTTTTGGCGGGGCATTTTTTTTATAATTATGTATTGGGTGAAGTTTCTTCCTTTTCTTTTTTACGGATGTTTCTGGGAGAGTCGCCAAAGGACTTCTTACAGAAGTTGGAAAAATGTGAGAGAGATTCAAATCCATGTCCAAAGCAGATTTCGGAGATGGAAGCATCTGTATAGCGCAATTGGTAAAGGATACTTTCTTTGCGCTGTTTCATCATCCATTCATAGGCCGGTTCGTTGAAGATGGCTTTGAAAATGCGGCGGAAGGTGGTGACGCTGTAGCCGCCCAGTTGTGCGAACTCCTCTACGGACTTTATTTGTTTGTGGTGCTTTAATATGAAATATTCAAAACTGCTGGTGTATTGGGATAGGCTGTGTACAACAGGAGATAGCTCATAGTCTGTGTAATAGTGCGCCAACAGATAATAAAGTTCTTTACGCTTGAATTCGAGCAGCTCTTTACAAATTTTGTCTGCATTCAGATAGGAAGCAACCCCTTCAAGGAAAAGCTTTATTTCGGGCTTTATTTTCAGTGGCTCGGAGATGAGTGGCGGAGGCACGTTTTTCAATATATAGGTATAGCGGTCATAGCAGAAGGCTTTAGGGTCATCAAATGTGTACAGAATACCTTCCGAGTCTGTCATGGCCAGTATTTCCACTTTTGATGCGATAGCTTGCAGCACAAATTCTCCGGAATTGATGATGGTTCCGGCATATTCTTCACTATTGATTAATATTTGACCTTTGAGTAAGAAAAATAAAATATTGGTTTCACACTTATGTGGGGGTAAGTGGAAACCTTTTTTGTTATGTGTGTAATGGATGCTGTTCTCCACTGCTTTAGGGCATTGGGTACAATCCATCCTTTCATTACAGGGCAGACCAGACATATATAGATGTTAGAAACGCTTGTGTTCTTTTGGTTGATTTGACAAATGTAGGTCAAATATGGATAATTTGCAATAAGTTTCAGGAAAAAGACCGAAGAATCCTGTTTCCACTTGTTTGTCTTCTGCCGTTACGGAAAACGATAGCCTGTGGGCGTGAGCATAGAGGGCTAAATTTGTGTGGCCAAACACAAAGAAGTTACAATTGTTGGGAAAGTAGCAGAAAGAAAGTATCTTTGTGTGTATCCATGGGGAGGTATACCGGCTAAAACAGCATAGATTATGGAATGTGTAGTATCATCCTCCAATTTCTCCGGTATCATTGGCGAGCTGCATAACTATCGCATATACTTTTTGAGGACGGTTGATTGACAACAGGTAAAAATGCTCCGCAAATGAAATCGCAAATCATGGTGGGGATGATACGGTGTTTCATTGCGGAGCAGGAAATTGTTATGTTCTTATCAGGAAATTATAATTGGCCTGACAAATGGATGTGATTTATTTATTGGGCTCAATTGGGCTAGGTTGGGGATCTTCATTTGTCCACCCATCCGCTTGGGCTGTAAATGTTAATTCTTCAGCACCGGCAGGTAATGTTAACGTATAAAGTATTTTTTTGCCTATATCCCATGTTCCGGTTAATGTGGCTTCTTTTGTTCCTTCAAATACTTTGCCATTATCATTAGTCGTGGAATAAGTAACAGTAATCTTGACTGACGATAGATCATTCTGAGGGATTAACATTAATGCATTACTGCTTGTCGCAATTTCGCTTGTTGCTGTACCGTCAATTTCAGAGTAGGTAGCATTATATGTATATTCTTCATTGCCAGTTTGAGCGCTCCATGCACCTTTATCTGCGTTATAAGTATAAGTACCGCTATTTGCAACTCCTGATAATTTTATAGATGTAACATTGTATTTGAATCCTGTGTCTTTACCTTGGAGCTTGAAATTAATCTGAGTTAAAATATGATTGAATGTTAAATCTACACTTCCAACAGAGGTTGCACTATTGGTTTTTGCTTTATCTGTTACACAGGCGGCTAGTAAATCTGTCTGTATCGTCTGAAGAGTATACGTGAAACTCGGGTAAGTACCGGTTGTGGCATAATTTGTAATACCGCCGGCTTCAGGTGAGTAAGCAAAAAATTGTAAATTTTCGGCTATTGGCCAATAATATGGACCATCTGCTACGGACCAGTTAGAGTTAGTACAAGTTGCTTTTTTCCCATTAATAAATGTTGTTGTTAAGCTACCTGCTGTTACTTTGTCCATTGTAATTGTTTTAGTATTATAGGCGTAAAGTATGAAACCTTGGGATTCCAAGTTTTCAGTTGTAGCTTCTGCAGCTCTGGATGACTTCCCAACTACGCTTCGGAAATTAATTTCCGTTTTTTGTGTCGGAGCTTCAATTTCTTCATTCTGTGAGCAACTTGTGATTGCCAGTGCAGCTAAAGCTGCAAATAAAATCTTCTTCATATTCTGTGTGTTTTAAGTTAATAATTCTATGACTCTTTATTTTATATCTTAACCAACCGGTAATTCCACATTCGTTTCATCGTCCCAGTCACTAACGCTCCCATCAAATCCACCGCCACTTTCATCTGGAGGAACCTCTACATCATCCACTACAATTTTCTCGTCATCTGGAAGCTCAATCTCTATCTCGGACTCTTGAGGTTTTTCATCACCTTCTCCCGGCTCGTCTTCAGGAGGTTTTACCGCTTCCGTTATTTCCACTTTCGCTTCTTGTCTGGAACCATCCACCCTTACTATGATCAGATTCAGAAACTGAGTGATATCAGCTCTTGCCTGCGTCAGTTCGGGATGTCCGAAACAGGTGAAACTCCCTTTTATAACCCCATTCCCTTTACCGGTTTCACAATAAATGGGAGCGAAGCGGCATAAGCCGGCTCCTTTACCTAAATGGTAACATTCAGCCATTCCGGAAACACTGCCAATGATCGATGAGACATTTTTCAGCCCCTCTGTCTTTATTGAAAAGATGTAAGTGGTTACCACAGATTTTGGTCTTACCTCTAGTGTCGGTAACTCTTCTCCTTTTCCTATCTCTACATCGTCCAGGGTTGCCACATAAAAATTATCCGGTCCCCATACCATGTTTTCTGTTTCGCTGTTGCCCAATCCCGTGCAGTTTCCTGTACACGCCATTATCGTTTCGTAACTGTCTTCGCCTTTTACTTGCACTACTTCGGTGTCATAATTGTAAATCACTGCCAAGTAATGCCCCGGGGGCACTTTCATTTCTCCGCCTTTTGCCGGCAAGTAAGTATCAATCTTTCTTCCTTGGGCGTCCTTGGGATAGAAAATAACCCGGATTCCTTCCGGCAGACGGCCGGTTACTCCTTCCCAATCCAAACGGATATTTATTCCTGTTACGGGATAATCGTCCAGAATCTCGCGTCGGCTGCATCCCACTAAAGTCAATAGTGAAGATAAAAGTACAAGAGCTACGTACCTTGTCTTTTTCATTTTCTTCCTCTCTTCTTTGTTATCACCCATACCAACGAAATTTTTGCTTTCGTAGGGCCTATAAAGGTGTAATTCCCGCTACTCATCCAAACTAGTGACCCTTCATAGGGAGTGTACTTTTGATATTCCGTGGTCAGGTAGCCTATGCCCAGGCTGAATTCCAATGCCAGATGCCGTGACACTGAAGTGGAATATCCATAAGTGAATCCTGCCGCACCGTAATATTTACCTTGGTAGCCGTCTCCTTTAAACTGAAAGTCGTAGATACCTCCTTCGGCATACAATCCAAAGAAATGTCCGTTCAACCGGTGATGCAGTTCACGGTTGCCCAGCCAGTAGCGGCTTTCTATTCCTCCCGAAATCAGCTGGTAGCAGATTTCTTTGCTACTGTTGGACCACCAGGGGCTTTTATATTCCAGGTTCACTGACCACCGCTTTCCTACAGGAATTTCTATTTCTATATTAGGCGCCAGTGCCAGGTCGTACAATAAATTATTTTTCAGTGCAAGCACTGTGTTGCCGGCTGTCTTGTCTCTTCTTGCTGCCTTTTCTTTGGGCTTTTTTCCCCGTTTTGCTTTTGTCTCTTTTTCCTTTTCTGCCTTTGTTACTGTTTTTTCTGTTTCTGTTATTACTTGTCTCCTTTCCTTTTGTGGGAGTGCTTGCACCGCCATTGGCGCAATGGTCGTTTCCCTGTCAATCGGAATGAATTCAGTTTCTTCTATCATGGCCGCCTGTTCCGTGGAGGAGTTTTTTCCTTCCTTTTCTTCCGGATAAGACAGGCAGACTCTTATTTTTGTCCGTCTGAGCTCCGGTAGCAGCCGGTTGGAAATATATTGATAAGGTATGCCGGCATCCAGATGTTGCAAGAAATCTTGCATTTTTACAGGATTGTCATGGTGATAATCTATCAATGCCAATACATCCTCCCGGTCGGGGACCAGCCTGTCGTCCGTTATCAGTTTCCGTAAGGCATCCCCGTATTCTTCTCCTGTACGGATACAGATTTGGGCGGCATTGACTTGCGGATATTTCCGACATAAGAACGCTTTTACTTCCTCGCTTCTTTTTAGGCCCGGCGCTATGTCCGGTTCTTTTTTTCCGTTATATGAATCCGGTGAAACCAGAATAATGGAATAAAGATGTCTGCTGCGGGCAGGATGGGCAAGCAGGGAATCCAATGTTGCCAGCGTTTTACCGTTTCCTTGGTAATCCTTGTCCGCCTGTCGGGCCTTCAGGTCAAAATAGAGCATCATGTCCAATATGGTATCTCTTGGATTTTCGTACTCTGTCGTCCGGGCATAAGTGCTATTGGTCAGTAGGCACAAAAACACAAATATGCTGAATATAGTAGTGCGTTTTTCCATGGATTACCATTATGTGTGGAGCAAATATAGGTGATAAAATCTGAAAAAAAACGTATTAAATGTTCTATTTTCGGACGTGAAAGGGTTAGTGAAGCGATTGGACAGAATTTGCAAGTTTGGGCAGCCGGATAATGAGAAGGGCAGGGGAGCTTACTTTTATTTGGAGTGAATAATCAGAGGAATACTTTCTTTTTGCTTTTTACTTTCCAATGGACAGAAATGAACGGTCTTATCATATGGATAGGGCAATGTTTCATATTCCTTTTTTAATCCGTGTTTTTCAATCTAATTGTAATGTTGTGTGCGAAAACGGTTGTATTTGTGAAATAATACTAAATGAAAAGCGAAATTGAACTAAATATTTGGAGAAAATGAGTGTAAGTTGTACATTTGTCATGTGATTTTTTTCATAGTATTAGATTTAAGGTTAACAAAGGTTGGAGCAAAGCGTTGCTCCTTTTCCTTTTTTAAGCCCTTCGCTTTTGTTCTTTTCCTGCCTGTCAAGTTTCCTGTCTTTTAAAATATTCAGCTTCTTGTTTTCATCCATCGGATTTTATGTTATCTTTGTGTCAATGTAATTAATTGACAATCTAAATGAAAAGACACGCAAACCTTTTATGCTTGGGAGCTGCTGTTGCATTACTGAATGCCTGCGCTCCGGCTGTGAATGCTCCTGAACCTGTTTTCCCCATTCCTGAAAAGAAACAGGTGGATTGGCAGAAAATGGAGACATACGCTTTCGTACATTTCGGACTGAACACGTTCAATGATCGTGAATGGGGATATGGAGATTCCGATCCTGCTACATTCAATCCTGTCAAACTGGACTGCGAACAATGGGTGAAAACCTTTGTGGCGGCAGGGATGAAAGGAGTTATCCTTACGGCAAAACATCATGACGGATTTTGCCTGTGGCCTACGGGGCTGACCGAATACTGTATCCGTAACACGCCTTATAAAGACGGAAAAGGGGATATAGTGCGTGATCTTTCGGAAGCTTGCAAGAAGTATGGTATAAAATTCGCTGTCTATCTCTCACCGTGGGACAGGCATCAGGCCAATTATGGAACTCCGGAATATGTGGATTATTTCTATCGACAGTTGTACGAGTTGCTGACCAATTATGGCCCGGTGTTTGAAATCTGGTTTGACGGGGCCAATGGCGGTGATGGCTGGTATGGCGGAGCAAAAGATTCCCGTACCATAGACCGGAAGACTTACTATGACTATGCGCGTGCCTATGAAATGATTGACAAGTTTCAGCCGCAGGCTGTTGTATTCTCGGATGGCGGTCCCGGATGCCGCTGGGTAGGTAACGAGAATGGATTTGCCGGAGCGACAAACTGGTCTTTCTTGCGTGCCGGAGAGGTTTATCCGGGATATCCTAAGTATAGGGAACTGCAATACGGTCATGCGGACGGCAATCAGTGGACGGCTGCCGAGTGTGATGTGTCTATCCGTCCGGGCTGGTTTTATCATCCGGAGGAGGACGACCGGGTGAAGACGGTGGAGCAATTGACAGACCTTTATTACCGCAGTGTGGGGCATAATGCGACTTTATTGCTTAATTTCCCCGTAAACCGGGATGGATTGATTCACCCTACAGATTCGGCGAATGCTGTTGATTTTTATAAGAATGTACAGAAACAGTTGGCAAACAATCTGTTGAAAGGTGTTCTTCCGGTAGTTTCCAATGAACGGGGTGGAAAATATACGGCAAAGGCGGTGACGGATGGAGAGTATGATACATATTGGGCTACGGAGGATAGCGTCACATCGGCTGTTATCGAGTTTGAATGGCCGGCCCCGCAGAAGGTAAACCGTATGCTGTTGCAGGAATACATTCCGTTGGGACAGCGTGTACAGTCCTTTGTGGTGGAATATAATAAGGAAGGGGAGTGGCTGCCTGTGAAACTGAATGAAGAGACTACTACAATCGGTTATAAACGTTTGCTTCGTTTTGAGACTGTCACTACGGACAAACTTCGCGTGAACTTTGAGAAATCACGCGCCTGCCTGTGTATCAATAATATAGAGGCTTATTATGCAGGAGAAACCCTTGATGTGTTTACAGCAAAAGCGGAGGAACTGAAAACATATCCGTTTACATTGCCGAAGGTAGATGAAGCGGAAGCCGGAAAATGTGCGGATAAAGATGCCGCCACTACTTGCTTTGTGGATGGCAATACGCTTCTGGTGGATTTAGGTACGGAACAGACTGTTTCTTCTTTCCATTATTTACCCGACCAGAGCGAGTATAACAAAGGACTGATAGCTGCCTATGAGATTTCAGTCGGCACGGAAGCCGGTGCGGTGAACCAGGTGGTGAGCAGCGGGGAATTCTCGAACATCAAGAACAATCCGATTCTCCAATCGGTCTACTTCAGTCCGGTAACAGCCAGATATGTGCTGTTGAAAGCAGTGCGGATGGTGGAAAATGACGGACCGATGGGCTTTGCCGAACTAGGAGTGCAATAACCATGCATCAATATACTCATGTACCCGTTCACGGTACAGCTACCGTATGTCAATGGGTATATGAGTATCTTGATACATGGTTACATTATTAACCGGTACACTCCTCCTGCCAGTGCTCGTATCACCCCTTTCATTTCTAATTCAAACAATAATGCACTCATTCGGTTTACAGGTATGTTGGTGTCTATCACCAATGTGTTGATTTGTAATCCTTCCGACATTTTGCCGAGTCGTTTTACTATTCGTTCCTCTTCCTCGCTTAAATCAGGGAACAATTCCCGTTGTACTGTTTTCTCGGTTTTGGGGCTGCTTTCCCATCCCATGGCCTTCACTAAATCTTCGGCCGATGTGATAAGCACTGCCTGGTTTTTTCTTATCAGATTGTTGCAGCCTATGGAATATTCGTCGTTGCATCGTCCCGGAAAGGCAAAACAGTCCCGGTGATAACTTTCCGCCAGTTCGGCGGTGATGAGGGCTCCCCCTTTGGCGGCGGATTCGATAACGACGGTGGCGTCACTCATACCTGCCACAATGCGGTTTCGTTTCACGAAATTCTGCCTGTCGGGATTGGTTCCGCTTGTAAATTCGGTCAGCAAACCTCCCTGTTCCAACATGCTGACGGCTGTCTTCCGATGTTCGGCAGGATAAATACGGTCCAGTCCGTGTGCCAGCACGCCTATGGTCTTGAAATGATTCTGCAGGGCGGCGCGATGCGCATGGATATCAATGCCATAAGCCAGCCCGCTCACTATCAAGGCGTTTGGGCACAATACCGACAAGTCGGCAAGGAAACGGGTGCAGATATCCTGTCCGTAGGGGGTGGCATGACGGGTTCCTACCATATTGATGACATGCAGTGCATTCAGATCGGCATTTCCCCGGTAAAATAAAGCTAGCGGAGCATCATCACATTCACGCAAACGGCCGGGATAACCTTCATCATTTAAGGTGAGGCAGCGGATATGATTTTTCTCACAGAAAGTAAGTTCCTGCTCTGCACGCCGGAAAGCTTCGGAGTTATTCAACGCAGTAATGATCTTTTCGCTTACTCCGGGGACCAGTTGTGACAGCTCTTTGCGGTGTTCGAAAACACGGGTGGCGCTTCCCAGACTGCTCACCAGTCTGAATGCGCCTGTCGGTCCCAATCCCGGTATCCGGGTCAGGGCCAGGCTGCAAATTTGTTCGTCTTGTGTCATTCGCTCAGATAGGGGGCGAAAGTCTCGTCAAATAGAGCGCTGTCCCCTAATCTGCCGTTTACCACGCATACTGATTCTACAGTGGCCTTGACAGTCACTTTCATGTCGGGCAGACGGAAAATGTCCTGATAGAACACATATTTAATACCTTCTTTTTTCAGATAGAGCTTGGACACGAATTCGTCACCGCTGCGCAGCGGAGTTTTGAACGCCATGGTGAGCCTCGCCACTACCGGGTCCACTCCTTCTTCGTGCAAGCGTGCGAAACTGATGCCCACCGATGTGAGAAACTCATGGCGCGTATGTTCCAGATAATGTTGATAGTTGGCATTGTTCACAATACCCTGCAGGTCGCATTCATAATCGCGTACCTTCATCTTCAGTTCATAAATATACTTTTCCATAAGGCAAAGGTATAAGAAAAATGTGTTACTTTGCAGATAAACTTAAAAAAAGAAACAAATGAAACTGTACGCTGCCCCTTTGCAAGGTTTTACGGAAGCCCCCTGGAGAAATCTTCATCAGGAAGTTTTTGGTGGGATAGATGCTTATTATACCCCCTTTGTGCGGATGGAGAAAGGAGAGTTCCGTAACAAGGATGTACGGGAGATCGCTTCTGAAAACAATACTGTGTCCCGGCTGATTCCCCAGCTTATCGCTTCCACTCCTGCCGAACTGGAACGGCTGGCCGGTTTGTTTATAGAGAAAGGGTACAAGGAAGCGGATATCAATATGGGTTGTCCTTTTCCCCTGATGACAGGGAAACATAAGGGTTCGGGCATTTTGCCGTATCCGGCCGAGGTGGAAGCTTTATTGAAAGAGCTGGTGCACTATCCGGAACTGGGTTTCTCCGTCAAGATGAGATTGGGATGGGAGTGTGCGGATGAATGGCGGCCGTTGTTGCCTTTGTTGAACGCTGCCCCCTTGCGGCGGATCGTTCTGCATCCTCGTATCGGGAAGCAACAGTACAAAGGAGAGGTGGACTTGGCTGCGTTCACCGCTTTCTATGAGGAGTGCGCCCATCCGTTGGTGTATAACGGTGACTTGCTGACGGTGGAAGATATCCGGAAGGTGGACGAGGAGTTTCCCCGCCTGGAGGGCGTCATGCTGGGACGCGGGTTGCTGGCCAATCCTGCTTTGGCTTGGGAATATGCAAACGGAACCGTTTTTTCTCCCGATGAGCTGCATGAAAAGGTGAAGGCGCTTCACGCACGCCTTCTTCAATATTATGAAGCCCATTTACAGGGAGAGGCGCAATTGCTGAGTAAAATGAAGCCTTATTGGGAATACCTGCTGCCCGATGCGGACCGGAAGATAAAGAAAGCGATAAAGAAGGCTACAACGATGGATAAGTATTTGACGGCGGTGAACCAGCTGTAATGATTGAAAAGGGGCTTCGGTACATGAAAACCGGAGTGTCTCTTCAGTTCATTCAGCCGGTCTAACTGCTTGTAAAATAGGGAAGTATCCTGATAGGAGAACCTTCAGCTTCCTGTCAGTTACTTCCAGCCCATATTTTTGTTCCTACCTGTTAGATGAGAGGTGCGTCCGTCATGCCTGTATTTTAAGAAATACTTAGCTGTCTTTTCTTGGAGCATATCCTTTATCTTCCTTGTTATGTATCCAGTTGCTTCCGTAAGCATTCGGCCTCGTGCGTGTTTTTTCCCCCTCTTTTCCTTCCTACCTTT
>CAPAOL010000011.1 GCA_948579315.1 uncultured Phocaeicola sp. | reverse complement strand
CTATGTTTCTAATTATAAGTGAAATATATTTATTCTTATTTCGAACTCACGTTATATTAGTATTAGCAAAAGGTACTTCCAAACCTATACCCACCTTATAAGCAAATTTAGCATCTGTACCATCCGTATCATCACCATACCAATTTGACATACCAATACCCGCATTCACATTCCATTTCAGATTTGATTGTGCAGAAACACCTAGTGTAACCAATGACAATAAAATAAAAAAGGCTAGTTTTTTCATGACTGTTTGTTTTTAGTTAATAATAAATTTCAGTTCCCAATTCCTTTATACCGTCATTACATTCACAAATATAAGCTTTATTTTGGAAACCAGTCCTAATGTGTAAAGAAAATAAGCGGAATCTTTCATAAAATGAAAAATTCCGCTCACCAAACTATTATACAGTTATATGATTCCTGATTATCAGATACATTTATATATGATTAGAATATATAATGAAAGCCAAAGTTTAACTCATCCGTATCAAAATCTATACCAACATTTTCACTCTCATATCCATGATTCTCTTTTTTGGAATATCCAAGAAAACCATACTTGGCAACCAGACAAAAATGATCAGACAATTTGATGGCAATACCCGGTTTAATACCAATATTCCACGAATTCAAAGCGTCATTCCCCTTCGTTTTTGAAGTAGAAAAGCCAAATCCGCCATCGGCAAATAACCGGACTACATCACTATTCAAAAAGAAATAACGTGCATAAGGAGCAATAGTGAAAGTATTAGTTTTCACATCACCGCTTTTATTATATTCATAACCGACTACTGTACCGACAGACCAATCTTCATTTAGTTCATAACCGACCTCCGGCAGAATCTTGAAAGTAGTATTCTTAACTTCTGTTCCTTCTGTTTCCACTTTATCAGAACCTACTCCAAATGTTCCACCTACATACACCTGCGCATTTGCAGTAATAGCAATCAATGCTACAATAATAGACAATACAATCTTTTTCATCTCTTTTGTCATTTTTAAATTAAACTTTTTACCTATTAATCCACGCCGAAGAGGTTTGCCTTCTTTGTGTTTTACATTGCAAAGGTACAGTTTATTCTATGTTTTACAACATATTTTATATAAAAACGAATAATTCCAAAACAAAGGAGAGGATAATTGTTTAATTATTAATAAAGTACTGAATATTAAATTCAATCTACATTCCTATTTATTCTTATGTCTGTTAGCACGTTTTTTACGAAACTCAGCTTTCATCTTGGCAGCTCCCGACCCATGCAACCCTGTTATATAGCTTTTCTTTTTAGCCTTGGTCTTCACTTTATCTTCTTGCTTACCACTAGGAGATTTACCACCTTTGAATACAATTCCTTCGGTGATTGCTTTTTCTATGTCCATCGTCTATTTTTTAGGTGTTAAATTCTGTTTTACTATCACTCTATTGCCGGCTTTGGTACAAACAATTTCCGTTTTGTGCAAAGTACGGTCTTTCATATCAAAAATCAGATTCGGATTGAAATGTTGTCCATCTATCCGGAATTCCAGATGAAGGTGTTCAGTAGTGGCACGTCCGGTTCTGCCTGTCAATCCTACTGCATCACCGGCCTTCACGATATCTCCGGATTTTACCAAATTCCGGGAATTATGACTATAAATACTTTCCAATCCATTATCATGACGCACAACAACTACATTTCCATAAGCAGCGTATGTTTTTGCCATACGTACTATTCCATCAAACGCACAACGGATAGTATCATTGGCCTTAGTCTTTATATCCGTTCCACTGTGCCCCCGGCGGGCTCCGTATGCAGAAATCACTTTACCACCGGGAAGAGGAAAACAATATTCATTCTCTTTTATACTATCCAGATGAATGGAGAAACTTTTGCGCCCGTTAAAGAGCCCGGGAGTCTTGACTCTGATATGGTTTACTTCCATTGCGGTAAAATTACTCTTGGCCGGCCCCCCAGCCCATGCCGCCACACTTATGAACAATAAAAATAGTAATTGTGTGCTTTTCATTATCTCATTTTAAAAATAAATTAATTCTTCATCCTTGGACGCTGCAAACTCTTTCAAGAGCTCCAACATATAATCTGCCGCTTCCTGCAAACCTTCCTTGCCGCTATATCCATTAATAATAGTCAGCAGATGCGTAGTTCCTGCCTCCAGTTTAGTACGCTCGTTATCACTGGTCGGCGTACCGATTCCGCCCATAGCATCTCTGTAAACAGGCATTCCTTCTATATTCAACTCTCCACGTCCTATCCCTTCATAAGGCTCTCCGGATTTACCGATACCCAACACCAATGTATCTCCTTGTATTTTATCCGCATCAAAGCCACCGATGGAATATCCGTAACGAATAGATACCAAGTTAATAAGATCTACCAAAGTATCTATCTGATACAAGGAAATTCCACGCAGGATTCTACGGCAGAGCGCTTCCCCCGAAGGACGATAACGGCTAGGGTCTTTCCCACATTTCTTATAAGCCTCCCGAGTGGCATGAATCGTAACCATATCCTTAATGGAATCCGTAGTGTACATTTCACGATAGCATATAGTGAACTCGTCTATCTTTTTCCACAAAGATTCGCTATAAGCAGTGTTCTCTACCGTAGCACGGATGGCTATACCGGCAAACTGCGGACAGGCTTTCTTTATTTCTTCCGATACTTTTATTTCCATATTTATTTTTATACTGCGTTCTTCCAATGAGTGTGTTCCTCAGACACCTAAAAGAATGCCCGATAATATCCTTCCCGACCGGATTCCTTGCCGGCGGGCCGAAAAGAAATCATCGTTATTATGATACGTACAAATGCCGGATATCTCAATATGTTCAGGCTTCACACCGTATGCCAACAATTGCTGACGGTTGGCTTCCCACAAATCAATATGCCATTTTGCTTCTTTACGGGCAATCTGATTCATATCAAACCCCGCCTCACAAAAAGCTTGATAAACTTCATCCCCTACTTCAAAAGCCTCCAATGAAATACTGGGACCGATGCAAGCTATGAGATCTTTCCCTTGCGAGCCGTATTGGTTATCCATGACTGAAACTGTCTTCTCCACAATCCGGGCCACCGTACCACGCCATCCGGCATGAATGGCAGCCACTACCTTCTTTCGGGTATCATATAATAAAACAGGAACACAATCGGCCGTAGATACACACAAGCAATAACCGGGAATGTCTGTTACCAATGCATCCACTCCTTCCAATTCAGTATTTACCTGAATAGTATCCACAACTTTCACATGGTCACTATGGGTCTGATGCGGAATTACGAGTTCTACCGATTCCCCGGGTAACAAGCTACGCAGCAATTCCCGGTTGCGATTCACATCTTCTGCCTCGTCCCCACAATATCCGTTACAATTGAACGAAGCGTAGTTTCCCTTACTACAACCTCCGTGACGGGTGGTAGAAAAACAAGAAATGTTGGGATATGCCTTCATCAGCTCATATCCCAACATTTTATTATCTGATGTCAGCCGTTTCATTTCTTTTCCTCTTCTTCGTCCCAATTCTCATCTTCATATTCATAATCGAAGTCATCATCGGCATCTTCTTCATATTCATATTCAAAGTCCTCATCCTCACCCATGTCTTTCAACTCTTCCTGCAGTTTGGCAACATCTTTGGCGCGATGAACAATTGTTTCCGTACGGACACCTTCCAACTTATTGCTGTCCTTATTCAATTCTGTCCATAAAATATCCTTCAGCTGCTGTATCCCCAAGCCAGTTACCGACGAGATAAAGATATGCGGAACATTATCCGGCAATGTCGGCTCCAACATGGCAATCAGTTCTTCATCCAACATGTCACTTTTGGTAATGGCAAGCACACGTTGTTTATCCAACATTTCCGGGTTGAAGGTAGCCAACTCATTCAGCAGGATTTCATATTCCTTACGGATATCATCTGTATCACCCGGTACCATAAAGAGCAACAAAGAGTTGCGTTCTATATGGCGCAGGAAACGAAGTCCCAGTCCTTTTCCCTCACTGGCCCCTTCAATAATTCCGGGAATATCCGCCATGACAAAAGATTTTCCTTCGCGATAGGACACGATACCCAAATTCGGCTCCAGCGTAGTAAACGGATAATTGGCTATTTTAGGACGTGCCGCCGATACGGTAGACAATAAAGTGGATTTCCCTGCATTTGGAAAACCTACCAAACCTACATCAGCCAACAGTTTTAATTCCAAAATAACCATCAGCTCCTGCATGGGTTCTCCCGGTTGTGCAAAACGTGGCGCCTGACGGGTTGCTGTACGGAAGTGCCAGTTTCCCAATCCCCCACGTCCTCCTTTCAACAGAATTATTTCTTGTCCGTGTTCGGTGATATCACAGATATATTCACCTGTTTCAGCATTATAAACAACTGTACCACAAGGCACTTCAATAACTTTGTCTTCACCATCTTTACCAAAGCTTTTGTTCTTCGATCCATTGCCGCCGTGTGTGGCAAACACGTGGCGGTCATACTTCAGGTGAAGCAATGTCCAATAATTACGGTTTCCCCGCAAAATAACATGACCTCCTCTACCGCCATCACCACCGTCAGGGCCACCATTGGGTACATACTTCTCACGACGCATATGCGCAGAGCCTCGCCCGCCCTTACCCGAGCGGCAATATATCTTCACATAATCAACAAAATTCGATTCAGCCATAATTAATAATTTACTAATTTATCAATTTACTAATGTGCCAACGAAACTGTACTCCATGTATCATTATGCAGACTGACACATTGGCGGACTGCTGCATCAGCACATTAGCATATTACTATAATTTTTCAACAGCAGCAACAATGTCGGCAAAAATAGCATCCATCGTACCCAAACCGTGAATGTGCTGATATTTACCTTCGTTCTTGTACCAGTCAATCAGCGGAGCCGTCTGCGAGTGATAAACAACCAAACGTTTCTTTATTGTTTCCTCGTTATCATCCGCACGTCCCGATTCCTGTCCACGCTTAATCAGGCGAGTCATCAATTCTTCTTCGGGTACATCCAAGTCCAACATAACAGATACTTCCTGTCCACGTTCGGCCAGCATTTTCTTCAACGCTTCTGCCTGGGCGATGGTTCTGGGAAATCCATCAAAAATAACCCCTTTGCTTTCCTTAAAGCTATCCAGCGTACTTGCCAGAATATCAATAATCAATTCATCAGGCAGCAACTGGCCCTGATCGATATATCCTTTGGCTGTCTTTCCCAATTCTGTACCCTTCTTAATCTCAGCACGAAGCACATCCCCTGTTGAAATATGATTAATACCGAATTTCTCTACAATACGTTCACTCTGAGTACCCTTACCAGAACCCGGAGCTCCAAAAATTACAATGTTCAACATCTTGTTTTACCTTTTATTTTTATATTTAGTTGTACAAATTTCATTCCATTACGGTGTAAATATCCCGATAGTTACGTCCCAAGCCATCATAATCCAGACCATACCCCACAATAAAATCATTGGGAATACGCATGGCCACATAATGTATATCCAATTCCACCTTCAATTTATCAGGTTTCAGCAGCAAGGTAGCGATACGGATCTCTTTCGGTTTTCTAGCTTGTAATGTTTCCAACAAGTGCTTCATTGTCACCCCGGTATCCACAATATCTTCCACAATCACCACTGTACGACCCTCAATATCATCATTCAAACCTACCAACTCTTTTACCTTTCCTGTAGAAGAAGTTCCTGCATAAGAGGCCAGTTTCACGAAAGAAATTTCACTGGGAATGGTAAGGTTACGCATCAAGTCGGCAGCAAACATGAATGCGCCGTTCAATACACTTAAAAACAAGGGATTAGTTCCTTCTAAATCCCGATTAATCTCACTCGCTACCCGTGCCACTTCTTTTAAGATCCGTTCTTCAGGAATGAAAGGAGTGAAACGTTTATCTTTGATTTGAATGGTATCCATAACCGCTATTTTATTAAATTGCTGCAAAAATAACATTTTTATTCCAAGTATCGAAGTATTCACATAACCTCTTTTTGTAAATAGTGTTATCTTTGTACGTTCAAACAAAAGAGATTGTCATGAAAATTATTTCGAGCACCCAACTAAAAGAGCTGGACAAGTACACGATTGCCAAAGAACCGGTTGCCTCCATTGATTTGATGGAACGGGCAGCCGAAGAACTGACTCGTGCCATTACCCACCGATGGGATACTTCTTTCCATATTGTAGTATTCGCCGGACCGGGAAATAACGGGGGCGATGCGCTTGCCGTAGCCCGTATGTTGTCTAAGCAAAACTATCACGTAGAAGTCTTTCTGTTTAACACCAAAGGAAAACTGTCGGAAGAATGTCAGACCAATCTTGAACGGTTAAAAGAATGCGGCTCGGTGTACTTTACTGAAGTAAGCACACAATTTGATCCTCCAGTCCTGACAGAAAGGCATCTGGTAGTAGACGGATTATTCGGTTCCGGACTCAACAAACCACTGAACGGTGGATTTGCTGCCGTAGTGAAATATATTAATGCATCCAAGGCACAGGTAGTAGCCATTGATGTACCTTCAGGATTAATGTGTGAGGACAACACTTATAATATCCGTCAAAACATGATACGCGCGGATGTCACTCTCAGCATTCAGCTACCTAAGTTATCCTTTCTTTTCCCCGAAAACGAAGACATTGTAGGCGAATGGCAACTATTGGACATCCAACTGAAAAAAGACTTTATTGATACAGCACAAAGTCCCTACTATATCACAGAGGAAGAAGAAATTCGCAGCCTCATCAAACCGCGGAAACGATTTGCCCACAAGGGAGCTTTCGGCCATGCACTGCTCATCGCAGGATCTTATGGCATGGCAGGAGCATCCATTTTATCTGCCCGTGCCTGCCTGCGTTCGGGAGTGGGATTACTGACTGTCCATGTACCTATCCACAACCATGATTTACTTCAGACCACTGTCCCCGAAGCCATTGTACAGACAGACATACACGACCATTATTTTGCCGAGCCCGTGGATACAGACCGTTATCAAGCCATAGCCATCGGTCCGGGGTTGGGACAAGAAGAAGATACAGCGTTGGCCATGATGGAACAAATACAAGGTTGTCCGGTACCTTTAGTGCTGGATGCGGATGCCATTAATATTTTCGGCACTCACCGCAACTGGCTCAGCCGGATGCCGAAGCGCTGTATTCTCACCCCCCATCTAAAGGAACTGGAACGACTGATAGGTAAATGCATGGATACTTACGAACGGCTGACAAAGACGAAAGAACTGGCAGCCTATCTGCAAAGCTATATCATTATAAAGGGATCATGGAGCACAGTTGTCACCCCCGAAGGAAATTGTTATTTCAATCCCACCGGGAACCCAGGTATGGCAACCGCCGGCAGCGGTGATGTGCTGACCGGTATTCTGGCAGCCTTATTGGCACAAGGATATACTCAAGAAGATACATGCCGCCTGGGCGTCTACGTACATGGTCTGGCAGGAGACATTGCAGCGGAAGAAAAAGGAGAAATAGGAACCACCTCAAGTGATCTTATTGACGCATTACCCGCAGCATGGAAGAAATTAACAGAAACAAAAGGCAGATTTACAAAAGAATAGCTATATTTGCTTACATATATGATAGAATATAGAAATATGAAAAAAGGATTAATCGCAGCAGGGTTACTGGTTTCATTGAGCGGCACCGCACAAGATGTCAGTACATATACTCCCGGAACCATGGGAGAAGGAGTGGTTTATTATTTGCCTAAGACCGAAATAGAATTGCAAGTCACCGCAACCAAAGTTGTCTACACGCCCGGAGAATTCTGCCAATACGCCGACCGCTATCTGCGCCTTACAGGCATATCATCCCAACCGGAAGAACATTGGGAAATAAACAGTATCAAGGTAAATTCCATAGGCATTCCTGACCCGGACAATGCATACGCTGTAAAACTGAAAGACAAAAGTGCGGCCTCACAGGTAGAATTGACTCCTGAAGGAATCATAAAGGCTATCAACACCACCTCTCCTATAGAGAAAGCACCTGTGACAAAAGTTGCCGATACGGCCAAAAAACGTATTGACCCACGCAGTTTTATGACCGAAGAGATTCTGATAGCCGGTTCTACCGCTAAAATGGCTGAATTGGTGGCGAAAGAAATCTACAATATACGAGAAAGCAAAAACAGCCTGACCCGCGGGCAAGCAGATTATATGCCCAAAGACGGAGCCGCTTTAAAACTCATGCTGGACAATCTGGATGAACAGGAACAAGCCATGATGCAAATGTTTGCCGGCACAACAGACCGCATAGAAAAATCATTTACCATCCGCATAAAACCAGAAGCGAACATGAAAGAAAAAGTAGCTTTCCGTTTCTCAAAGAAACTAGGGATGCTGGATGCCGATAATTTATCCGGTGAACCTTATTATATTTCCATCGTCAACCAAGAAACATTGCCACCGATGGATCCGAAAGGCAAAGAAAAAAAGAAGACGGATGGTGTTATTTACAATATTCCGGGAAAAGCTCAGGTTACCGTATTCACTCCAAACAAACGTTATTTTGACGGAGAACTACCTGTTACACAATTTGGGACAACGGAATGTCTGATAGATAACCTTTTTAATAAAAAAGTAAATACACGAGTGATCTTTAATCCTAATACCGGAGGAATTGTGAAGATTGATAAAGACTAAAACTCCATCTCACCCCTACATAGCAAAATGAGGGTATCCATAATGCACTGGACACCCTCATTTTCACTAAAAGACAATCAATTATTTTTTAATATTTGGTTCCTCCAATCCATACCCCTTTTTCTTATTCTCACCTTTCAGCCACAAAGCAAAGAACAATGCAGCCACACCAAAGCCTGCAAATATCCACATGGGAAGTGTATAATCATAAGTCTGCATTCCATCTACTACCGGTCCTTTGCAATACTCATTCAAGACAAAACCAATCAAAGCAGGTACACCCATCAACCCCCAGTTTTGTACCCAGAAGATCAAAGCGTAAGCTGTACCCAACTGCTTTTCCGGAATAATTTTAGGAACAGAGGGCCACATAGCCGATGGCACCAAAGAAAAGCCAATCCCCAATATAATCATAATGATAGTGGCAAACCACCATACATTCAAGACAGGTAACGCAAACATTGTATGAACAAAAATCAACAGCACAGAACCGATGATCATCAGCGTAGCTCCCTTGCCTATCCGATCGTACACATTACCGAAAAGCGGAGTAAGGAACAAAGTTCCCAATGGTAACAGGCTAGGAATAGTACCCGCCAATTCCGGATCTACATTATATTTCTGCACCATCAGGTCTGTAGCATATTTCAAGAAAGGGAATACGGCAGAATAAAACAACACACACAGCAACGCAATCAGCCAAAATCCTTTATTGGTTACAATCAACCAAATATCTTTCATACGGAAAGGCTCTTCAGGTTCCGCCCCTTCTTCTTCTAAAGAAGCATCCAGTTTCTTATCATAGAAAGTATAAATAAAAAATGCTACCGTACCAATACAAAGCATAGTAAGACACAGCAACAATGGAGCAGGGATATTAGGATGGAACACACCCTCATCATCAGTAATGCCAAAGAAAGTAGCGATAGGAACCGTAACAGCCAAAGCCAGCATAGTGCCTAAACGGGCTGTCGCCATCTCCATACCCATGGCCAGAGCCATTTCTTTTCCTTTAAACCACTTCACAATAATTTTTGAAACCGTGATGCCTGCAATCTCTACACCGACACCAAATATAGCATATCCCAACGCAGCCAGTCCTACCTGGGTTTTCATTCCAAGCAAAGTGCTTCCCTCAGCAAATGTAGTAGAAATAGCATAATATTTTAATCCACAGCCCAACACCATCAAAAGGCATGCTCCCATACCAGTAAAGCGCACTCCCATCTTATCCAAAATGATACCACCGATAATAAGCATAAAGGCAAAGACATTGAACCAACCGTATGCACTGGTAAAAATACCATAATCCAGACTATCCCACAGCAGCTCCTTTTCAAGCATCGGTTTTAAGGGGGACATTACATCGGTCAAAAAATAACCGCATAGCATGGTGAAAGCCACCAACGCCAACACACTCCACCGAAGAACCTTGGAGTCATTGAGCTTTTTTTGAATTTGTTCTTTCATTCTTTTATAAGATTTTTGATTAATAGTTTTTCATGTTCAGCTTACAAAGATACAGTTTTTTAGGTAGAGAAGCCTCTTTCCATAAAAAAGTTCTATCTTTGCGTGACGATTAAATCGTTTTATTGTAGAAAATCGTCATAAAATTACTTTTTATAAACTTAACTTTATTGATCATGAAAAAAAGCAAAACATTTCTTGTTTGCGCCATGTTGAGTGGCAGCGTCTTATTTTCATCATGCATCGGTTCTTTCGGATTATGGAATAGTTTGAAAGACTGGAACCAGGGGGTAAGCAACAAGTTTGTCAACGAACTTATCTTTCTCGCTTTCCATATTGTCCCTGTTTATGAAATTGCTTATCTGGCAGACGCATTGGTTTTAAATTCCATCGAATTCTGGAGCGGTTCCAACCCTACAGCTTCTATCGGTGAAGTAGAAACAGTGCAAGGAGAAAATGGCGAATATTTGGTAAAAACCAACGAAAACGGTTATACCATTACCAAAAAAGGAGAAGACAAATCTGTAGATTTGGTCTATAACAAAGAAAACAATACATGGAATGCCGTAGCCGACGGACAGAGCTTCGAACTTGTGAAAATGAACGAAGACGGAACGGCTGTTTTGAGCCTGCAAAACGGAACCTCCATGACTGTCACTCCTGATGCACAAGGTATTGCTACCGCAAGAATGGCTACAGGAAACTCCTTGTTTTTTGCTGCAAGATAATAAACACAACATCATTTAAACACAAAGAAAAGAAGTTGCCCATGCAAACAACTTCTTTTCTTCCATAAAACAATACTACTATGAAGAAGCAAATCATGCTGGGCGGCCTACTCCTATTATTAGGCTCCTGTACTCCCCAAAACAAAGCGAATGACCCGAATGCAATTGACATTGCCGTAAGCCTGGAACACCTCACAGAATTAAAGACCTCCCAATTGGGAAAACAAATCCGTTATATCCCTTTGGAAACAACAGACTCATCCCTGATTGGCAACTCCTATTCCATCAAGTTATCTAAAGACCATATCTTTGTCTCTACCAACGGACGATGCCTGTCATTCAACAAGCAAACCGGAAAATATCTTGGCAGCATCGGGCACAAAGGAGAAGATCCACAAGGCTACAGCAATGCCAACTGCTTTATTCACCCCCATACCAACAATCTCTACTTTTATCGCCAACCCGACAAGTTGGTAAAATACGATACAAAAGGTAACTATCTAGGGCAAGTACACCTACCACAAAAGATTTCCCCATCCCTTTACTTTACTTTTTCCGACTCCCTTATTCTTGCTCATTATGGAGAAGGAATAGGACAACCGCAAGCAAGTGCGTTACTTTACTTCAACGAACAGGGAGAAGTAAAAGACTCATTGCCGGAATTTGCCAATCTGGGTGATCCTATGGGCATGGACCAGATATCCAGCATCAACGTATTCAAGCAATTACCCGGCAACGCCAACATAGGAGGGTTAATATATATAAATTATCAGGATGGAACAATGACTGTTCTTCCTATAGACCAGCCTTCACTTTGGCTGAGCAACGGCAGCATACGTTTCAGAAAAGCGTTCAATGACACAATCTACGACATTAAAGGACACGAAGCTACTGTCCATACCACTTTCCATACCGGACAATGGCATTTCCCGGCTGAAAAAATGGGACAAAAAGAGGATACAGAGAACTACATCGTTATAACCGGTATTCTGGAAACTCCCAAACATCTCTTCTTTATATCTCTACAAGGATTATACGATAAGAAAAAACCGTTCTATGGTATTTACGACAAAGAAAAACATATTACTTATATGAATAATGCCACTGTGGGGCTGACAGATGACCTGACGCATTTCATGCCTTTCTATCCCATCACTTGTACAGAAGAAGGAGAGTATGCCGCTTTATTGGAGATAGGGAAAATAGACGAATGGATGGATAAAAATCCGGGAATTGTCCAAGAAGGAAAGCTAAGTTTTTTACAGGAAATCAATGAAGAATCTAATCCGGTTTGTGTTATAGTAGGACCTTGACAACCATAAAAGAACGCTGCTTTCCTCACGGAGAGCAGCGTTCTCTTTCTTCAACACGTTGAAGATAACAGTATGCTAAATTAGTCACGACCTCCACCCAATGCCTGATAGAGATTGATTACGCCTTGCATTTCAGTAAAACGGTTAGCAACCTGAGTTAACTCCGCATTAAGCAAAGTCTGCTGAGCCGTCAAAACTTCCAGATAAGTCGTATTCCCATGTTGCATCAGCAAAGAGGTACTTTCCAAAGCTTTATTTAATGAATTTATTTGTTTATCATAATAAGCTGATTTATCACGGGCCGTCTGATATTTCACCAAAGCCTCGTTCACTTCACTTCCTGCATTCAACAAAGCCTGTTGAAAACTCAGTTTTGCTTCTTCTTGCTGAGCTTTAGCTATCTTTAGCTGTGCTATGTTCGCACCTTTATTAAAAAGTGGCTGGGTTAACGAAGCTACCGCCGTTGCAATGAACTTGCCCGGATTGACAATCATACTTCCTGCAGAATTAGTCCATCCCGCACTTCCACTTAAAACAATAGAAGGATAAAAGGCGGAACGAGCCTGATTTGTGGCATAGAAAGCTGCTTCCAACGAACGCTCCGCACTGCGTACATCGGGACGGTTGGCAAGCATTTGCACAGGGATGCCTACCGGGAAATGTTCCTTCAGCATATAAGAACTGTCCCATGTGCCCGTTCTCTCAATAGCATGAGGAGATTCAGCCAACAACAACGACAAACTGTTTTCTACCTGGTTAATTTGTTCTTTCAGATCAAGAACTGAAGTACATATAGTATAATATGTAGCTTCCATTTGTGAAACGGCAGCTTCATTTGCCAATCCGGCTTCCATCAGAGCACGGGTTGCATCTACGGTTTCTTTCCAGGACTTTTCAGTCCGGACAGAAATGGCCAGCTGATTGTCCAGCATCAGCAAGGTATAGTAAGTATTAGCTATACCGGCTATCAGCTGTGTCCGGACAGCCTGTTTATAGTCACGGCTCTGTTCCAGCAATGCTTTCGCCTGGCGTTTCGCATTACGGATGCGGCCGAAAATATCAATTTCCCAACTTGCCGCCACCGGTAAAGTATAAGTTTGTACAGCTTTTCCTTTGTCAAAACTACTTGCTGTCCCCTGAGGTGACAGAGCGAAAGAAGGCAGATAAGCCAATTTGGCTGACAGCATAGCAGCTTCCGCCTCTTTCACACGCCATTGTGCTGACTGCAAATCCGTATTGTTCCGCAAGCCTTGCTCTATCAATTCCTGAAGCCGCGGATCTGTAAAAATCTCCTGCCAGCTCAGGTTGCCGATATTATCCACGGTATCAGCAACTGCCACCTCTTCCCCATACAAATTATCGGGCACTTCGGTTGCAGGTTTATATTGGGTATATATGCCGCAGCTACTCAATGTGAGCGCTGCGACAGTCAGAGTGATGATCTGTTTTTTCATTTTTTCTCTTCGTTTTTGCTTTCGATGTGGTGTTGTCTCTCTTCTTTTGCTTCTACACATTCCTCTTGAATCTGCCAATCGGCCGCCGGCTGAAACTGAATAGGACGTACCTTTTCCTGTAAATATTGGAATACGATAAACAAAGAAGGTACAATAAACAGCAACGCCAGCGTACCGATCACCATTCCACCCACAGTACCTGTTCCCAGCGAACTGTTTCCATTAGCACCTACTCCACTGGCAACCATCAACGGGAACAGACCGAAAATCATAGTCAGTGCCGTCATCAGGATAGGACGCAAACGGGCTTTGGCGGCAGAAAGTGCAGCGGAAGTCAGGCTCATACCTGCCTTACGACGCTCGGTAGCGTACTCGGTCAGCAAAATGGCAGTCTTAGCAAGCAAACCTATCAACATAATCAAACCGGTCTGCAAATAAATATTGTTCTCCAGTCCCATCATCTTCGCAAACAGGAAGCTACCCATCAGCCCAAACGGAACAGACAACAACACCGCAAACGGAATGAGGAAACTTTCATAAAGTGCACTTAAAATCAGATAAATCATCAAGAAACAGATAGCAAAGATGATAATGGTAGTACCTCCCTGGTCGGTCTCTTCACGGGTAATACCACCAAAGTCGTACCCAAAACCTTTGGGAAGTGCCTGTACGGCAGTTTCCTGAACGGCACGGATGGCATCACCGGTACTATACCCTTCGGCAGGCATTGCATTTACAGCAATAGAATTGAACATATTGAAACGGCTCAGCGATTCTGCCCCATAACTGCGGGTCAATGTCACAAACTGGCTGAGAGGAGCCATCTCGCCATTAGACATACGCACAAAGATATTATTCAACGAGCTTTCATCCACACGATACTTCGGATCTGCCTGAATCATAACCTTATATACTTTAGAGAAACGATTAAAATTTGAAACATACTGCCCACCATAATAGCCGGACAATGTGCTTAGCACAGCATCCGGAGTGATACCGGCACGCTTACATTTGGACGCATCCACTTCTACCGTCCATTGCGGATAACGGATATCAAAAGTAGAGTATGCCATCGCGATCTCGGGACGTTGGTTCAGAGCACCCAGATATTGTTGAGTGGTATTGAAGAAAGTGCCCACATCACCACCTTGTTTATCCTGCATATGGAGTTCCAACGCATTACCCATACCATACCCCGGAATCATACCCGGAGAAATAGCAAATATACTGGCATCCTTAATGTCTGCCGTACGGCCATATACCTGTCCGATTACTGCCTGAACATCATTTTCCTTTCCTTCACGCTCATCCCAAGGTTTCAGTTTCAGAATCAACATACCAAAAGAGTTACCCTGTCCGGCTAGCAGACCATAACCTGCCACACGCTGCACATGCAGCACCTGAGGAATATCCATCATGCGCTTTTCAATACGCATCATTACGTCATTAGTCGTTTTCAATGAACTACCTGCCGCCGTACTGACATTCACAAATACAACCCCCTGGTCTTCATCAGGTACCAAACTGGTTTTAGTTGTATTCATCAAGAAAGCCAATAGTACTACCGAGGCCGCAAGAAGTGTCCATACCATCCATTTGCGTTTGATAAAGAACAATACCCCTTTCTTATATCGTTCAATCATTGCATCGAAAGCAGCATTGAACGCTTTACGGAAACGTGCTGCAAAATTGTTTTTTTCCGTTCCATCCTCATTGATATACGGTTTCAAGAACAAAGCACACAGCGCCGGACTCAAAGTCAGTGCATTGACGGCAGAGATACCTACGGCAACCGCCATAGTCAAACCAAACTGAGTATAAAAAGTACCCGAAGTTCCACTCATAAACGAAACCGGAATAAACACAGCCATAAATACCAACGAAGAAGAGATGACCGCATTGCTAATTCCCTTCATCGCATCAATACTAGCCATATAAGAAGAACGATATCCCACATCAAAACGCGCCTGCACCGCCTCGACGACAACAATGGCATCATCCACCACCGTACCGATCACCAACACCAAAGCAAACAGGGTAATCAGGTTGATACTGAATCCTGCTATGGACATAAAAGCAAATGTACCAATCAAGGACACGATGATCCCCACCAATGGAATAATAGTAGAACGGATATCCTGCAAGAATACATATACAATTAAGATTACCAAAAAAATGGCCTCGAACAAGGTCTTTATCACCTCATGAATAGATGCATACAAAAAGTCATTGGAGCTCATTACCTGAACCATCTCCACCCCTTTGGGCAGATCCTTCCTTGCTTCTTCCAAAAAGGTATCAATATTATTGTTTACTTCTGTCGCATTCGATCCTGCCGTCTGAAAAATCATACAGGAAATACCAGGATGACCATTCATAGCCCCGTGATAGGCATAACTTTCCTCGCCCATCTCTATATCGGCAATTTCTTTCAGCTTCAACACTTCGCCATTATCCGAAGACCGGATCACAATTTCCCCAAACTCTTCCGGAGTAATCAGACGCCCTTTATACTTCATTGTATATTGATAAGTTTCATCAGAGTTTTCTCCGAATGAACCGGTAGCCGATTCAATATTCTGTTCAGCCAACACTTGGGTCACATCCGATGGAATCAATTTATACTGGGCCATCACGTCAGGCTTCATCCAGATACGCATACTATAGTCACCCCCCATAATCATCATATCACCCACACCCTGGATACGAAGAATTGCAGGTTTCAAGTTAATACTGATATAGTTGGACAAGAATTTCTCATCATACGAATCATCCGGACTATATAGTGAGAACATCTGCAAAATACTGGTCTGCCGCTTTGAGGTAGTCACACCCACCTGCGTTACTTCTGCCGGTAACTGTCCGGTAGCCTTCGATACACGGTTCTGCACATTGACCGCTGCCATATCGGGGTCTGTCCCTTGTTTAAAATACACAGTGATATCCACAACTCCGGCATTTGAAGCGGTAGAAGTCATATAAGTCATATTTTCCACACCGTTAATCGCTTCCTCCAACGGAGCGATAACACTCTTCTGAAGAGTTTCCGCACTGGCACCAAAATAAGAGGTACTTACCTGAATGGTAGGCGGAGCAATATCAGGATATTGTTCGACGGGCAAAGTGAACAGCCCGATGATACCCACTACCACTATCGAAATAGAAATAACAGCCGACAGGATGGGGCGTTCTATAAAGGTTCTTAAATTCATAGTCTTTCTTAGTTCTGTTTTACTTTAATGGGAGTACCTTCACGCAGCAAACCTACGCCTTCCGCTACAATGATATCCCCCTCTTTCAATCCATCGTTCACGATATATTCCTGTCCTCCATTTACACGGGTCACACTGACAGGAGCTGATTGTGCCTTGCCGTCCACGACTTTATATACGTATGTAATATCCTGAATTTCAAAAGTTGTAGCCTGAGGAATAACCAAACTTCCTTTCATCGTAACCGGAAGAATCACATTTCCCGATGTTCCGCTATACAGCAACCCATTCTTATTCGGGAATACGGCACGCAGACTTGCGGTACCCGTATTACGGTCTACCACCCCACTGATGGTTTCAATGCGTCCCTTTTCGCCATACATAGACTTGTCATTCAATTGCAGTTCCACTTCCGGCATATTTTTCAACGCTTCTGCTTTGGAACCATATTGACGGGTCAGAGCCAACAATTGATTTTCAGTCATCGAAAAGTAGACATACATATCCGAATTATCAGAAACCGTAGTCAACGGTTGTGGCAAACTGGCACTAACCAATGCACCTACCCGATAAGGCAATGTACCAATCACCCCGTCCGAAGGACTTTTCACCTTGGTATATGAAAGGTTATTGCGAGCACTGACTTCCTGCGCCTTAGCCTGAGCCAATCCAGCCTTAGCGGTCAGGTAAGAGTTTTCCGCAGTCTTCAGATCAAACTCTGAAACCACCTTTTTGGCAAACAATTCTTTCTTGCTGTTATAAGTCAGTTCGGCTGTGGCAAGACCGGCTTTAGCCGATTCCACATTGGCGACAGCAGTTTCCAATGCCGCCTTATAAGGCACTTGGTCAATAATAAATAAGACTTGCCCTTTACGCACTGCCTGTCCTTCCTCCACACAAAGCCGGGTAAGGAAACCGGAAACTTGCGGATAAATATCAATATCCTGGCGGCCACGGATCGTAGCCGAATAAGTAGTAGACAAAACTTTGTCCGACGGTGATACCTTTAATACCGCATATTCCGCCTCCATTTGTGCAACAGGCGCCTGTTTACACGACGCTGTCAAAGCAGCACAACCAACCAATACCATTAGTCGCATCCATTTTTTGTTCAATGTCATCATATTCCAATCTTTTAAATTCGGACGCAAAGGTAGATGGAATTTTTCAAGCCGACACATTCAATTATTAGCTACCATTGTTCAAATTCGGAATAGATTTCCTATTATAACAAAAATAATAGTTAATTTTGCATCAAAACAAGAATAAATATGGAAATATTGAGTTTACCAGAGAATGAACCGTTTATCACCGGAATAGAAGAAAGTATAGATATATGCTCCAATCAGATCATAAAGTTAGCAGACGCATCTATTTTTCATTGCCGTAGCGGAAAAGCCCACATAGAAATTGATTTGCAGGCATACGAAGTGACGGAGAACACCCAACTTCTGCTTCTCCCCGGCAGTATCTTCAATTGCACCTGCGCCAGCCATGATTTTACCGTTTCCTATATTGTTTTTTCCGACACCCTTTTCAGGGAGATCACCTCACGTCTGGATCCCTCCTTCTTTCACTTTCTAAAAGAGCATCCATGCATTGTCATCCCTGAAGAACGTGTAAAACCATTCATCGGACTCAGCTTGGTCATGAAAGATCTTTATGAAGACAGGGATAATAGTTTCCGCATTCAGATCTTCAAAAATTTCATTCAAAACTTCATTCTGGACTTCTATGACAAGACCCAACACCTGTTCCTGCAAAAAAAGACCGAAGGAATAAATCGCCAGGAAGAGATATTCAAACGTTTCATCCAATTAATTCATAAACATTGCACCACCCAACGTGAGGTATCTTTCTATGCAGCCGAACTATTCATCACTCCCCGTTACCTTTCCACAATCGTACAAAACGTATCCGGCAACACAGCCAAAAGCATTATTGACCGACATGTAATTCTTGAGATTAAAGCATTACTACAATCCACATCTCTAAGTATTCAAGAGATCTCCAACCGATTATCTTTCCCTGACCAATCTTTTTTTGGCCGCTATTTCAAGAAACATACAGGCAAGTCCCCTCTTCAATACCGAAACCGGTCTTAAAACAAAAAAAGCTGCCTTCAATAAAGAAAGCAGCTTTTTTCTGTTTATATAGGATGAATCAATTATTCAGCCAATTTATTGTCTGAACCCAGCACGTTAATAATTTTGTGCTTGTACAGTTTTTCCATATTGTCACGAGCCGGACCTAAGTACTTACGCGGGTCGAATTCTGCCGGTTTTTCAGCAAAAGTCTGACGGATAGCAGCAGTCATAGCCAAACGAGAGTCTGAGTCAATGTTGATTTTGCAAACAGCAGACTTGGCAGCCTTGCGCAATTCTTCTTCAGGGATACCGATAGCAGCCTTCAATGCACCACCATACTTGTTGATTGTTTCAACTTCTTCCTGAGGAACTGATGAAGAACCATGAAGAACGATGGGGAATCCCGGAAGTTTTTCCATTACAGCATCCAATACTTCGAATGCCAAAGGAGGAGGAACCATACGACCTGTAGCAGGATCAATGTGGCACTGTTCCGGAGTAAATTTGTATGCACCGTGAGAAGTACCGATAGAGATAGCCAATGAGTCGCAACCTGTACGAGTAGCAAAATCAATTACTTCTTCAGGGTCAGTATAAGTATGATGATCAGAAGAAACTTCATCTTCCACACCGGCCAATACACCCAATTCACCTTCTACAGTTACATCAAACTGATGAGCGTAGTCAACCACCTTCTTAGTCAAAGCTACGTTTTCTTCGTAAGGCAGGTGAGAACCGTCGATCATTACAGAAGAGAAACCTGAGTCGATACAGCTCTTGCAAGTTTCGAAAGTATCTCCGTGGTCAAGGTGAAGAACGATTTCAGGTTTTGCACAACCTAATTCTTTTGCATATTCTACAGCACCCTGAGCCATGTAACGCAACAAAGTAGCGTTAGCATACTGACGAGCACCTTTTGAAACCTGCAAAATAACCGGAGATTTTGTTTCTACTGCAGCTTTGATGATAGCCTGCATCTGTTCCATATTGTTGAAGTTGAATGCAGGAATTGCATATCCACCTTTGATAGCCTTAGCAAACATATCTCTAGTGTTTACCAGACCTAAATCTTTGTAATTAACCATTGTTCTAATATTTATAATTGTTAGTGAATTAAATTCCACTGCAAAAGTAATCATAAATGCGCTAACTATGGCAAGTTCACACCAAAAATATCTCATAAAAAATGATTTTATTAACTATTTTCTTCACTAAAACATACAAACTGATTATATTGTAATGTCTACCTTACAATACTATAAAAGAAGAAAATAAGGCTTTTAGAAGAAAAAACAGCCCGAAGTTTTTTCTATTTCAAAGAAAAGCAGTATCTTTGCGGTCCAAAATGGACCATTACACCCAATATTGTTTACCAGACAAGTAAAAAAAATAATAACAATAAAATAATATACAGAAATGAAAAAAGGTATTCATCCTGAAAACTATCGTCCCGTAGTATTCAAAGACATGTCAAACGGTGATGTATTTTTGTCACGTTCAACTTGTAGCACAAAAGAAACCATCGAATTCGAAGGTGAAACTTATCCGTTGGTAAAACTGGAAATTTCTAATACATCACACCCGTTCTACACTGGTAAATCCAAGTTAGTAGATACAGCTGGTCGTGTAGACAAGTTCATGAGCCGCTACGGCAACCGTATGAAAAAGTAATTTGTAACTTATACATAAGTTCCAAAATAAAAGGCTGCAACCCGATAAGTTTGCAGCCTTTTATTTTATCATACGTATCCACCTTTATTTCAAAGATACATCATTATACTTTCCCCCCTTCCATTCATACACTACAGGTTCTTTCCTGATGTATACAACCAATTTTTCCCGTTCCGTCTTTGCCAGATAATCCGGAGTAGTATAAGTAAAAGAAATAATAGGTTTGTCTTCTGATAAAGTGGCTTTCACCAACTCCATATCCGCCTTCTCTCTAATCGCGGCATAAGCCTCATCGGTCAGCGTATCCACCGGCAGATAAAAAGCCCCGACGGAGGGAAGCTGAATAAAATCCTCCTTCGCCAGTTGCTGCCAGTCCGTATTATAAAAACGAACTTCACTATCACAAGCCGGACCGCAAACAGTATTCACTACACAAATCACCTTTACAGAATCATTCAAGGGTAACAGTTTCATTTCCATAGAACTACTTCCGGTGGTTTGCAGAAACAAATAATCATCCGTCAGTCTTTTCAGTTCAGATACTTTGCCAAAACGATTTTTCACTTCCGCTTTCATATTGCTTGCCAGAAAATCCACACAATCCTCACGATTTACCTTTGTCAATAAAGGAGCCACCGAATCGGGCATGGCAATAAAAAGAGTTTTCATATCCTGAGCGTACAATGAAAGCCCACATAACAGCATACCTATTACAAACAATGTCTTTTTCATCACATTTTCAAATTAAAATCCTCCAAAGATACATATTTTGTCAGCTTATTCCCAACCGCATTATATTTTTTTCTATTTTTGTCGGACTGATAACCAACTAAACAGGAAATGCTATGTATTTACACAAAGAGTTAGAGACCCTGACACGACCCGAAATTGAGAAACTACAATTGGAACGACTGCAAAAGACTGTCCGCCATTGCATGAATTCCCCTTTCTATAAACAACGGTTTGCCGAAAATCATCTGAGTCCGGAAGATATCCGTTCATTGGATGATTTACAGAAAATCCCGTTTACCACCAAACAAGATCTACGTGACACTTATCCTTTCGGACTGGCGTCCGTACCTTTGGAAAAAACAGTCCGCCTTCACTCATCCAGTGGAACAACTGGAAATCCCACTGTCATTCTGCATACCCAAAAAGACCTTGACGAATGGGCTAATGCAGTGGCCCGTTGTCTTTATATGGTAGGATTACGTCCGGGAGATATTTTCCAGAACTCTTCCGGCTATGGAATGTTCACCGGCGGGCTGGGCTTTCAATATGGTGCTGAAAGGCTGGGAATGCTGACTGTACCTGCCGCTGCCGGAAACACCAAACGCCAGTTGAAATTCATCTCCGATTTCGGAACCACCGCCTTGCACGCCATTCCCAGTTACGCAGCCCGTATGTACGAGGTAATGCAGGAAATGGGGATTGATCCGCGTCGTGACACCAAATTGAGAACATTGATCATAGGAGCGGAACCTCATTCCGAAGAACAACGCCGCCGCATCGAAGATATGCTGGGTGTAAAAGCCTACAACTCTTTCGGCATGTCCGAAATGTGCGGTCCCGGTGTGGCTTTTGAATGCCAGGAACAAAACGGATTGCATATATGGGAAGACTATTATATCGTAGAAATCATTGACCCCGACACATTGGAACCTGTGCCCGAAGGTGAAGTGGGCGAACTGGTACTGACCACCATCAACCGCGAGGCGATGCCGTTATTGAGATACCGTACCCGTGATCTGACCCGCATTCTGCCGGGGGAATGCCCCTGCGGCCGCCATCACAAACGTCTGGACAGAATGAAAGGGCGCAGCGACGATATGATTATCCTGAAAGGGGTCAATATCTTCCCCATTCAGATTGAAACGATTTTATTGCAATTCAAAGAATTGGGCAGTGACTATCTGATCACACTCGAAACCGCCGAATCTAATGACGAAATGACTGTAGAAGTGGAATTGAGCCAACTGTTCACCGATGACTATGGACGCCTGCAAGCATTGACCCGGGAAATTACCCGCCAACTGAAAGATGAGATATTGGTTACCCCACGTGTGAAACTGGTACCCAAAGGAGCACTGCCTAAATCGGAAGGTAAAGCAGTCCGTGTGAAAGACTTACGTAAAACCTTTTAAAAAATAAGTTTATGACTATACAACAATTATCCGTCTTCATCGAAAACAAATCGGGGACACTACAGAAAGTATTGAACTTATTGAAAGAAGCAGGCATACAGCTGATTGCCTCTACCATTGCCGATACAGTAGAGTATGGTATTTACCGTATCATCTGCTCGGAACCCAAACGCGCATACGAGACGCTGAAAGAGGCAGGAATCTCCGTGGCACTCTCCGATGTGTTCGCCATCACACTAGACAATCAGCCGGGGCGGGCGGCAGACGCCATCACCATTTTCAGTGAAGCCCAAATAGGCATTACTTATCTGTATTCCTTCCTGTTAGGAAATAAAGGCATCTTGATTTTCCGGACAGACAATCCGGACAGAGCAAGGGAAGTGATTATTCTTAATAATCTCTCTTTTGTAGCCGAAAAAGATTTATCAACACTGATTTAAAGTATTCCTTGTAGGGGCGGAGCTGCGTGTCCGCCCCCACAATTATCCTCTGCGTTTCAAGAAATCCGTAGGACTTTCTCCGAAATATTCCTTGTAACACTTGGTAAAATAAGAAGGAGATGTAAAACCTACCTCATACGTTATCTCGGATATGGTTTTCTCAGAAGAAGCCAACAAAGAAGCAGCTTTCTTTAATCTGGCAATACGCACCAGTTCATTGGGAGAATAATTGGTAAGTGCCTTAATCTTACGATAAAGCTGCACCCTGCTTAATCCCATCTTACTGCCTAATTCTTCCACACTTAACTCAGAATCTATCAAATTTGCTTCTATCAGCTCTCTGAAGCGCTCCACAAATCCTTTATCCACCTCGCTTACAGACTCTTTAGACAAAGTAATCTTATCTCCGAAAAACTGTTTCAACCGCTTATGGTTATCAATCAGATTCCGAAGACGCACCAGTAACAATTTGGAATTAAAAGGTTTGGAAATATAAGAATCCGCTCCACATTCAAACCCCTGTATCCGCTGTTCATCCAAAGAACAGGCAGTAAGCAACATCACCGGAATATGAGAAGTCTGTAATTCCATTTTCAGCTTCCTGCAACATTCCAATCCGTCCATCACCGGCATCATCACATCACAGATAATGGCATCAGGCACATATTTCATAGCTTTCTTTAATCCGGCATGTCCGTCGGCAGCCTCTATCACCGTATATTCCTCTTTCAATAATGATTTCACATAGCCACGTACATCCGCATTATCGTCAATTATCAAGATGCATTCCTTATTCTCATCCGGAAGCCGTTCTTCTGTTTCCGTTTCCTCCAATTCCTCCACCACCGTCGGCTGTGTAGTGTGCGGTTCCTGTATCCGATCTACAGACTGCTCCTCCACTATCTCCATAGGAATATCCACCGTAAACACTGTTCCTTTTCCTTCCACACTGTCCACCGTTATCACCCCGCCGTGCAACTCGACAAAAGCCTTTGCCAAAGCAAGACCAATACCTGAGCCCGCATGGTTCACATCCATCTGATAAAAGCGGTCGAAAATATGCCGGATGTGCCGGACAGAGATTCCCGAACCGGTATCAGCAACTACCAGACGGACATATCTTCTATTTTCCTCCTTTATTAAAGTAGAAAGTGTGACAGTGATAGTTCCATTCTCCGGGGTAAACTTAAACGCATTGGACAACAAATTAAAATAGACACGTTCCATCTTTTCGGCATCCAACGCCATCAGACAGTCTGTCCGGTCATCGTTCACGTCCAGAACAAAATGGATATGCTTTCTCAAAGCCAATGTTTGAAATGCATGGCTCCATTCCTGTAATTGCGCACGCAGGTCCATATTGGTTCTCACCAACTCCAGTTTACCATTTTCATACTTACGGAAATCAAGAATCTGGTTGACCAGCCTCAACAGAATATTCACATTCTTATGTACCACTTTCAATAAGGATCGTTGCTTAGAGGTCAAGTCTTTATCCTCTAAAAGCTGTTCCACCGGATCGGCAACCAAAGTAAGCGGAGTACGGAAATCATGAGAAACATTCGTAAAGAAGACCAGTTTGGCATGAGTCGCCTCTTCCAACTGCTTGGAGAGGCTGATCAGTTGGTCGCGTTGTTCCTCCAATTGTTTCTTTTGACGGGATAACTCCATGTTCATCCGGTTCTTTGTCCAATACGCACGGACGATGATCGCCAATAAGGCAGCAAACAGTAACAGGATAATCAGACATGCATACAGAAACATGGTCTGGGCAGAGTATCTTGACCAATATTCGTCCACCTGATTATTCAGCCGTTCTATCTTTCCGTCCTGTTCGGCAATGTGGTCTGTCTGCAACTGCATGACACGGGCATTCGTTTTATCAACAAGGGCTGTTGATAACTTAGTATCCCGTTCATACGGACGCTTCTCCAAAATATCCATCGCCACCTGCATCACTTTATCTCCTCCGGTAGGGTAAATAAAAGTGGCATCCAACACTCCTTCCAGTACCTGCTCCACTCCATACCCCTTGCCAGGCAACGCATCAATACCGACAAACAACATTTCCTTTTCCAACTGTCGCTGTCTGGCCGACAAATAAGCCCCGACAGCCATGCGGTCATTTTGGGCAAAAACCAGATTTATATCCTTATTGTCTTGAAGTATGGAATCCATTTTCTCCCCAGCCACACTTTGCAGCCAGGCTCCGTCCACGCTGGCGGTAATTTCTATTCCAGGCTCTGCCTTCAAGGCATCCGCCAATCCTCTATGACGCTCCATAGCCGGAGTGGAACCTTCCAGTCCCGTTATCTCCAAAATCTTCCCTTTTCCACCCAAACGGTTCACAATATATTGTCCCACATCTTTGCCAATCTCACAATTATCAGCACCCACAAAAGCCGTATAACGGTCCGACAAAATCTTACGGTCAATTACCACAACAGGTATTCCCAGCCCGTATGCCTTCTCCACAACAGGAGTGACAGCCGCCGCCTCATTCGGAGCGACAATCAATAAATCAACTTTCCTGTCAATAAAATAGTTGATATCTTCTATCTGATTCCGGTTATTATCTTTCGCGGTACGGATCTCCACCTCCACCCCATCATAAAACAAGGCTTCACGTACAATTTCATGATTCATTTTATGCCGCCATTCGTCATCACTACATTGTGAAACACCAATGTAATAGCGCGTATGTTTCTGACTGCACGATGTCAGAATTCCCATAAGGCATAAAATCAAAAACAAAAGATGTTTTTTCATGTTCCTCAAGGTATTTATAGATAACAAAGATAAAAGGTAACCGCTAATAAAACAAACATCTGCAAGAGAAAGTAAAAAAAGAACATCGCGAAGAACCTGATTACATCTACTTTGTATTTACAGGTTCTTCGCGATACAGCCTCAGACAATATGATTTCCAATCCAATTTGAATGAGTATCCGCAACCATTAAAATTTAAATCAACTCATTCTTTAAACGAGCCGGCAACTCAGGCATAGCCCCGTTTTGCGTACATACGTATGCAGAAACCTCAACAGCCAGTTTATGCGCCTCGGCAACCGGCTTTCCCTTCAAAATAGCAGCTACAAAAGTCGCCGTGAACGAATCGCCCGCACCTACCGTATCGGCCACCTCCACCTTCGGAGTCTCTACAAATGAAATCTCACCCGGAGTAAAGACATAACTGCCATTGACACCACACGTTAAAATCAACATCTTCAGATTATATTTCGCCAACAGAATCCAGCATTTATCCTGCAAGTCTATGCCGGGATAACCGAACATACGGCTCACTGTGACCAACTCCTCGTCATTAATCTTTAAAATATTACATTTTTTCATCGAGTTGCAAAGAATCTCCTTCGTATAGAAACCTTGGCGCAAATTCACATCGAAAATTTTACATTGTCCTTCTCCTTCGGGCATCACATCCAGAAAACGGTTGATTGTTTCCCTTGAAACCACACTACGCTGTGCCAACGAGCCGAAACATACGGAACGGGTATTCTTTGCCAACTCTTCCAAAGCAGGTGTAAAAGGTATATTATCCCAAGCCACCCCTTCTTTTATATCATACATAGGTACCCCATTAGGGTCCAGTTCCACCTGTACGGTTCCTGTGGGATAAGGCACTTTCTCTATCTGATACTTCAAGTTCTTACCATCAAAATTCTCAAGTATCTCATTACCCAGCTTGTCATCGCCAATCGCACTGACCACCCGGCTGTCAAAACCGAATTGTGACACATGATAAGCGAAGTTTGCCGGAGCACCACCAATTTTCTTTCCTTCGGGCAGCACATCCCATAGTGCCTCACCCATTCCTACGATGATTTGATTCATGATATTATTTACTGTTTACAATTAAAATCATTTCTTTATTTTCAAGGTATACATCAACAAATAGATAACTCCGACAGTCATCACCGCCACAGCGCCACTCTGCCCCATGGCATCACCGGCAACTCCCATGGCCAACGGAAATACCGTACCGCCGAACAGCCCCATAATCATCAATCCGGAAACTTCATTTTTCTTTTCGGGCATGGCAAACAATGCCTGCGAGAATATAATAGAGAACACATTGGAGTTACCGAAACCAATCATGGCAATGCAAATATAAATAATTGTTTCCGAATGGAATATAAATAATCCCACCATTGCCAGCAACATGAACACGACACTGAGAGCAAAGAAAGACTTTGCAGAAGCCTTTTGCAAGATAAAGGCTCCGAGGAAGCAACCCACCGTACGGAAAATAAAATAAAGACTTGTTGCAAAACCGGCCTCAGCCAATGTCATATCCAAACGCTCCATCAAGATTTTAGGAGCCGTTGTATTCGTACCGACATCAATACCGACATGGCACATGATCCCAATGAAAGACAAGAGAATAAACGGTTTTCCCAACAAGGAAAAGCACGCTTTGAAGCCGGACGCTTTATCGGGTTTCTCTTCCTCAATAGGGGTCAGCCCCAACAACACGATGGCAAAAACGGCTATCACCATATAAACAGGAAATAATACCCGCCAGCCAAGCCCGAAAGTAGGAATAGCCTGCATCGCTCCCCACATGGCAATGTAAGGGGCAAGAAAGGAAGCAATAGCTTTTACAAACTGACCGAAAGTCAATGTACTTGCCAACTTTTCCCCCGCAATAATATTACTCAGCAACGGATTCAAAGAGGTTTGCATCAACGCATTACCGATACCCAGTAAAGAGAAAGAAATCAACATAAGCGTATAGCCGTCGCCGAATATAGGGAGCAGCAAAGAGGCAAAAGTGACAATCAGACTCAGAAGAACTGTCTTCTTACGCCCTATCTTATTCATCAGAATACCTGTAGGTACAGAGAAAATCAGGAACCAGAAGAAGACCAAGGAAGGAAATATATTGGCTTGAGAGTCTGTCAGATCCAGATCCGCTTTTACATAATTCGATGCAATCCCCACTAGGTCTACAAATCCCATGGCGAAGAAACACAGCATCACCGGAATTAATTTGGCATACAGATTTTTATTGCTATTCATGGCTTTATACTTAGTTTACAAACCTAACTTATATATTGTGAAATTTGAAATCTTCATCTCTCCTCCTTTACTATAAAAACGCAAAGAGTTATAAGGTTCATTCGGGAATACCAGATTAGTCATGGCAACGCGGCCACCGTCAACAAACAACTCCACACTTCCATTATCCACAAAAACTTGAATTTTATGTGCCTTCGCGGTGTTTATCGGAGCCCAAGTACCCAAAGCAAAATCATTTTTATAATTCACCGTAACCTCTTTATAACGAGCATAACTTTCTTCAGTATCCAAATCATGCGGTTTTACCTTCTTGCCAAAATCTACAATACCACTTTCCGCACGGTCCATTACCACACGTCCCTCCGAAGCGTCCAAATAAATCTTCACCTTCTCACCCAAACTGTTCAGCAATTCAAAACCAGCCTCTTTACCAGCCGACACCAGTTGCAATTCCAGTTCAAAAGCGCCGTCGTTATTTTCAAAAAGTGTTTCTAAACGCTTCTCGCCATTTACTGTAAAATCATCCAGCTTTTTAGAATCTTTCCGCAAGTGCTCCGTTTCCTTTACCGGTGCGGCACTCAGATAAAGCTGTTTGTCTTCTCCCGTATACAGACTCAGCTCACGTGGCAAAGCATTGGCACTGCGGAACTGTTGTATAGGAGTATAGTTAGCATACTGCCAGTTGCTCATCCAAGGTACGGCAATGACACGGTCGCCGGTATTCGAGAAACAAACAGTGGCATAATGGTCTTTTCCCCAGTCGAGCCATTTCACCACCTCGGGTTTCGTATCACATACAAACTGATGCCCGTCAAAGTCGCCTGTAAAATACATCGTACCGCTGCCTCCATAGACAAATCCCGGATTGATATTGACAATCATCACCCATTTCATCCTGGTCCGGTCACCATCTACAGGCAGTTGGATGAAATCCGGACATTCGAACTGATTGGGCTGAGGACCAAATCCTTCTCCAAACTCACTCATGTATTCCCATTGCTTCAAGTTGGCAGACGAATAAAAACGCATATTCTTATCCGCACTGACAATCATAATCCATTTCTGTTCGGGTTCATACCAAAAGACCTTCGGGTCACGGAAATTCTGTAGTCCGTCAAACGGAGTAAGAACCGGATTCTGTTCATACTTCGTATAAGTACGCCCGTTGTCCGTACTGTATGCCATACTTTGCACCTGGCTCTGCCCACCGGGTATATTACGGTGCGAAGTATAAAAAGCGACAATTGTATTTTCACCGTAGCCTGCGCTGTTCTCTTTATCCACAATGGCACTTCCCGAAAAGATATGCCCCAATGTATCACGGGCAATCGCCGGGTCAAGATGCTCCCAATGAACCAAATCCTTGCTCACGGAATGTCCCCAGTGCATATTTCCCCATACGGAGCCGTATGGATTATATTGAAAATAAAGGTGATATTCACCGTCTTTATAAACCAGTCCGTTGGCATCATTCATCCAGCCATAAAGCGGAGTGTGATGATAAACCGGACGGAACTTATCCCTGTTTGCCGTATCAAATGTATCCGAAACCCGGATGCTGTCCCAACACAGCGCATCTGCCGCCACCTTCTTTATAATGACAGTAGCTTCCTCACTTCCCTGAGGCAAGGCAAACGGAACATAATATTCAACGCTGTCTGTAGCCAGACGCACATCCATATCGGTATCTGCGGGGCTCCCAGTATCCAGCCTTACCAGTCCTTCCTTGCTGCTCTCCTGAATCGGAAGCAACAAATAGTTAGCGGGACGGGCAATATGTACGATTGTCACCGTATCTCCCTGATGTTCGAAAACCAGGTCATTTTTTTGTGACTGACAAGAAACAGCGCCTCCTGTAAAGGCTAAACCTAATGCAAGGTTAACAAGATTTGTTTTCATGAAGTATAGGATATTAAAAGTTTTGTTTGATTGTTTTTCGTTATCGGCAAAGTTAACGGAAACCTGCCTTACCGGCTGAAACATTTGTTTCATTCTTATGTATAAATGTTACTTTTCCACCATAAAGAAGAATTAAATCCCTCTTGAATCAGAATGTTATTTTCGCCGCAAATTCTACGGTGAACGGACGGATATAGCTGCCTGCCATCCATGCGCCGTTATATGCCGCCGCATTCTCCTTATCTACCAGCTCGGCTCCCGAAATACTTCCTTTCGCCCCGGTCTGGTTCAAGAAGTTTATCACAGTTCCGCTTAAGGACAAATGTTTGTTCACATTCCAGTTTATTCCACCGAATGTTTCCCAACGGCCGTTGAAATAATAGGCATTTTTAATATTTGCATACGTCTTGCTGAAGTAACGGAAACTGGCCCATACCTTCAAGTCTTTGGTAATGTTGTAACTAGGGTCCAGTTCAATCAGCACCTTCGGAATTTCGGTAACGATATTGCCGGTGGCATTGATACCCGATGTTGTCCCGTCACTAAAGGTCACTCCCGTTTCATACTTCTTATACTTCGGGCTTTGGTAAGTGAACAGGAAGTGGAAATCAAATCCTTTGAAAGGTTTCACCACCGCATCCGTCGTCCACCCTATTGTTTCAATATCATAACTCAATGCGGCCGCCTTAATATCCTTATCATTATTCGGATTAATCAGATTCAAGGTAGAGTTGTTGTTAGTCTTGGCAATGTAACTGAACAGTGAGGTCAGACTAATCCAGTCATTATTGAAATAAATACCCGCACGCCCCAACGGAATTGTAATCTTATCTACATTCGGCATCTCGGCAGGAGCAAAGTTCGACATATTCGGCCGCTGGGTATTGTAGGTGAAATCGGCGGTAAAGCCAAACTGCTTTGTCATTTTATAAGTGGCGGCAGCCGTGAAAGCCATGTTCAGCCAATTGTAACTGAAATAACGGGGAGCTATCTTCGTACCATCGGCTGCAACTGCCCCGATATGATAACCGGCAAAGCGGCCTACCGGATTGCCTTCGGCATTATATACCGCCAGGTTCTTTCCTGCCAGACGCTGGTACTCGAAGCGTGCGCCATAATACACATTCCATTTATCGGTGATGTCCCAGTCGTGAGTAGCATAAAGAGCCAGTTTGTTTTCATGTCCTTTGTAATATTCGGAAGCATTCTGGTTCAGATTATAATAAGGAGTGTTTCCGTAATGATGAATATCCTTCGTATCAGCGCTGTACAACATTTGGGGATATTCTTCCACCGTATGGTCATACATGGTAGTGTTCGAAGCATAGTCCACATCATAATACCATTCGTTCACCCCCACACGCCAAGTCATATCATCATACTTCCGCGACAACTCGGTGGTAAAGAAGAACTCATCTATATTCCCCCGGTTGAAACAGGACATGCGGCTCTGTACATATCCCTCATAAGGATTCAATGTTCCATCCAGTCCTTTGGTGCTATAGCCGTCGGCTCCTACTTTCTGCTCCATAGACATCGGAGTCTGGTACAGATAGGAACCCAAAGCATGGTCATACTTCATATTGATTTTCCACTCCAACCCGTTATCCCACCGGTAACGGTTCAGAACCGTCAACTGATTTCCTTTACTGGCCGTAGCATCATACAGACTGATCTTTTTCATCTCGCCGGTACGCATGTCCATATAAACCATATCCGATACATTGGGCAGATAAGAAGAAGTCCCCAGTCCGAAACCGGGAATTTCCTTCACACTCCCATCGCCTACATAAATAAATGGTGCACCGGTGGTAGCATTGGACAACCAATGGCTGTTGCTGTAATGGTAGATGGCAGAGAGCTGTCCACGTCCTTCATTGTAGAACTTGGTCAAGGCAAACTTATAGATCTGAGTCCGGTCCTGATATTGCGCAAAACGCAGTTTGAACGAACCCGGATCAAAATTCTGATAGATGCTGCCGCTGTAAAACCAATCTTTTCCGATGCTTCCATTCAGATTGAAGTCAAATTGCTGTTTACCGAAATGATTGGTGCCGTAGTTCAGCACACCATTCATTTTCTTCTCTTTATCCAAGCCGAGTTCCGTAAACGAATTGACAGCATAACCTATATTACCGGTAGTAATCGCTGTTTCGGAAATCTTCAGCAATCCGGTATGTCCCAAGCTGCTGTCTCCGCGCCAATGCGTGTTTACATTATGAGGATTCGAATTATATACCACAGGCAGACCATTTTCGAGTACATTCACATCACCACCGGGCAGACCGATAGAGATTTCACGAGGACCATTGGCACTAGCCGCATTCAACATGACATTGCGATTGCCTTCCTCTTTCGAATCAGAGGACACTTTGGTAGAATCTTGTTGTGCATAACCATTCAAGCAAGCGGCGGCAAGTAAAATAATGACCGCGCCCATCCGGTTCTTTTGCTGATTTTTGTTCATAGCATTAAATGTTTTTAGAAGTTTTTCTGAGGCAAAGGTAGGGGACAGCCGGCAACCTCTATAAAACATTTGTTACAGCTGCCGGCATTTTTGTTTCATTGCAACAAAAGTGACGGATTATGTAACATTTCTCGTGAACCATACGCCTTTTCACCTCTAAAAACAAATTCATGCCAATTTTCCTTCAGCCTTCAGTTTGGGCTGTTTTTCCCCATTCCATCGAAGAAAACACCTGAAGGATAATCCTTCAGCCTACTGTCAGCCCGCCTCCTCTTTTTCTATCCGAAGTATGCCGGTAATCAGCATAAAACACTTACCTTTACAGCACACCAACTGAAAAGAAAGACACCACAATGAAAGGAAAACCCCTCAAACCTTCAAGGGAAACATCTAATTTGCCCGTACAAGCTCTTTTCTCCTATGAATTAATAGGTTTTTCCAGTATGATTAAGTACTTTTGTCCTGAATACTAAGACAGACTCCGATGGCAGACTGTACAATCCACTATAGCAGACCGTACAGTCCACTACAGTAAACCGTACGGTCCATTGCCTGCGTCTATAGAAGTTAATAGAAAGAATCCCCTTAGCGTTCAGCAAGAAACGACTTAATCTCCCTATTAAAAAGCATTAAACATGGCAGCAAAGTATGATTTCAAAACCTCCCCCGACATACAGGGAGAGAAGGAACAGCCCACCCTGTATCCGCAAATTGTAGTATCGGGCACAAAAAACCTGAAAGACCTGGCTAAAGACATCGCCCGGCGTTCTACCGTCCACGAAGGGACCGTCGTCGGTCTGTTATGTGACCTGGAAAGCATTATCGCCAATTACCTGGCAGACGGTTATAACGTAAAACTGGGAGAACTGGGCACATTCTCGGCCACACTGACTTGCCGCAAGGTAACGGACAAAAGCGAGATACGCGCCGCATCGGTACATTTTGACAACATAAAGTTCAAACCCACCCGGAAATTCCGTAAGGAGGTACGAAGCAAAGGAAAGCTGGAACGGGCGGAATATGGTTTCCGGACCTCCTCCACCCGATATTCAGCAGAAGAACGCTTTGTACGGCTGACAAATTATCTGAAAGAGCACTCCATTATCACTTGCAAGGAATATTGTGCCTTGACAGGGTTGCTGAAAACAAAAGCCGGCAGCGAACTACGCCAATGGAGCAGCGAAAAGAAAATAGAAAGAAACGGACGCGCCCCGCACGTGATATACAGGGCGATGCCGGAAGGCTGAAAAGGTATCCTTTCACCTGCTTCCCCCCTCTCCCGGAACCTTTATTCTTTCCGGGTGCGGCTGGTGGCTATGAGATACGCCCCCAGCAGAATCAGCGGCACACTGAGCCACTGCCCTATGTTAAAAGTCATATCCGCCTCTTCGGCAACCTGCGGATTCTTCATAAACTCCAGAGCAAAGCGAGTGCCAAAGAATATAAGCAAGCTTACTCCGGTTATTAATCCCACCCTCTTTTGTAAATGGTATGTATGGTACATCACCCAGGCAGTTACACCGGCAACCAGGCAATACAGCATTTCATAAATCTGAGTAGGATGGCAAGGCAAACCTTCATACAGCTGATGCCACTCCCGGGAACGGACAAATTCAAATCCCCAAGGCAACGTGGTGGGATATCCGAATATCTCGGAATTCATTAAATTACCAAAACGGATACAGAAGCAGACAATCGCCACAGCAGGTATCATGCGGTCAAACAACCACCACACACTTTTCCGGGTTACTTTTTTCGAGTACCACATCAGAGCCAGAATGATGGCGAACACCCCTCCGTGACTTGCCAGCCCGCCTTTCCAAATCTTGAATATTTCAACAGGATGGGCGCCATAATAGTCCCATTCATAAAACAAACAGTGCCCCAGACGGGCGCCAATGACCGTACTGACTATGCAATAGACAAAAAGCTTGTCCACCCACTCTTCCGGATACTTCTCTTTTTTGAATAAACGGCTTACCATTTCATAAGCCAATATGAAACCAAGGCCCCACATCAGCCCATACCAACGCACTTCCCAACTACCTACTTTAAATAAGATAGGATCCACATCCCATACAATACTTGCTATCATTGTTCTATTTCTTTGTTTATGAACACAAAGGAAATAAAAAAATCTCTTCTCCGGAATAAAACAGAGAAGAGATTTTCAGAATATCGTTCTTTTTGAGGAAACCTCTTTATACCAAATGGGCAATCAGTTCCTCACGGTCGCCGCACAGCAGATCAATTACAGGAACTTCGATCATGGTATAACATCCGGGCTGCTGTTTCATGGAGGCGCGTGCCACGCAAACCAGCACCTGCGCGGTAAGAGCCGGATTATTAATCTTCATGTCAAACTCGAACAACTGATTGTGAGTCTTGCCCGATACCCCTTTGCGAACCAGGTTAACGCCATGACCTACGTCGTTCAAATCGTCCACACATGGAACTTGTTTTACATGTGTCTCGTCATTTACAAAATAAGGATCCGACTTGATGGCGGCTTCCACAGTCTTGAAGTCCGCACCTTCCTCCAGTTCCACATACACCATACGGCGATGGATACCGGTTCCCACAGGAATAGTCATGGACAAAGCATCCTTCACTCCATCAATGGCACGGACTGCTACGGAATGCCCCATGCTGCGTCCCGGACCGAAATTGGTATAAGTAATACCCTTCGGAGCGATGGCTTCCAGCAGTGTACGGACTACAGAATCGCTTCCCGGATCCCATCCGGCAGAAATAATAGCGACAGCCTTACCGGCCTTTGCCGACTCATCCAATGAACGGCGGAGAGAAGTGATTTGCGTATGAATGTCGAAACTATCTACCGTATTGATACCCATTGCCAGAATCTCTTTCGCATATTCTTCCACGCTACGGGTCGGAGTAGCCAGCACAGCCACATCCACATCTTTCAATTCCCTTATATCTTTCACCACAGCGTATGCTTCCAACTCGGCAGGCTTGTTTTCCGCACCGCTACGACGGACGATACCTGCAATCTCAAAATCGGGAGCAGCTTCCAAAGCCTCCACTACATACTGACCAATGTTACCGTATCCAACCACGGCCGCTCTTATTTTTTTCATCTTTTATTGGGTTTAGTTTACTATTATCTGTTAATTCGCTGCAAAAATAAACATTTTGCCTCGTTTTTTTGTTCACTACGACCTAATAATTTAAAAATATTCTTGCCGAACTTATAATTTAAAAGATAGATGTCCTATTTTTGCAAAGAACTGTAAATTTTCAAATGAAACAACCATGATAGAATATATTAAAGGAGACATTGCGGAGATTACTCCGGCAACGGTGGTTTTAGATTGTAACGGGATGGGGTATGGCATCAATATCTCATTGAATACGTATTCGGCCATTCAGAATCAGAGCAATACGAAATTATATATTTATGAAGCGATCCGGGAAGACGCCTACGTACTCTACGGATTCTCGACCAAACAGGAACGGGAGTTGTTTTTGTTACTGATTTCCGTATCGGGCATCGGCGGCAACACGGCACGTATGATTCTGTCGGCCTTATCCCCTTCCGAGCTGTGCGGAGTAATCAGTTCCGGTAATGACAAATTATTGAAAACGGTAAAAGGCATCGGCCTGAAAACTGCCCAACGCATCATAGTGGACTTAAAGGACAAGATCGCCACTTCGGGCGTGGAGACGGTGAACAGTGAAATGTTTGCCAATCCGGGCAATACGGAAATTCATGACGAGGCTGTCGCCGCACTCACCATGCTGGGATTCGCACAAGCCGCATCACAAAAGGTAGTGGCTGCCATACTGAAAGAGGAGCCTGCCGCCCCGGTAGAAAAAGTGATCAAGCTGGCCTTGAAGCGATTGTAAGGGCCGTACATGAAACAAGGAACACGGACAATGCGGACTTTGGGGAGGTTCTCTTCAGGATCCGCATTGTTTGTGTTCCCATCCACATCACTTCTCTTCCTCCTGTTCCTGCATTTTGCGGGTTACAAACTCTATTTTCAAGTTCGCTTCTTTCTTATCTTTACGGATTTGTTCCATGCCGGACAGGATGCGCGCCAACTCCGTCAATTCTGCAATCGCCTTACGGTCATTGGGTTGCATAGCCGTTTTATAAGTACGATCTCCGATAAACTGAAGTTGGATATTCTTATCTTTGTTCGCTACAATAAAAGCGATAACGCCGCCGTCTTCCCCCATCTTGTAATCGGCCTTCTCGATTGCACGGCCCAAGTCAGTGGTTTCATAGCTGTCTTTCGAGGCGGGAGTTTCGGCAAAGGTATCCCCCACACTCACTTTCACCGCCGTGTGATGCAACGTGCCGCCAGCACAATAAATAGAGGTAAGGGACATTTCCCCCTGCTCGTTCACTTGCCCGCGCAAGAATGAACGGCCTATATTCTTTTCTACTGTCTGGGTGGGATAAAAATAGTTACCCACCTCCTGATATGCAGTATCTTTCTCAAGAACAAAATTACCCTTGACGGAATCCAGCTGAGCTTGTTTCACCACCATCATGCTATCCAGGTAAATCAGACTTTTCCGCTGTTCTTTCAAATCCACCTGCTGCATCAGCTTGACTCCCTGTTTTCTGGCTTCAAACGCTTTCGGATAAAGGATGCGGATACTGTCTATCTGCAATTTGGCCTCATTAAAGTTCTCTTTTTCTAAAGCCGCTTCGGCCTTACGCAAATTTTCTTGCGCTTTCTTCTCGCCGCCATCATCACAACCGGCCAGCAACAAGGCAAATAATGCTACTAATCCTATCTTTTTCATGTACTTGATCGTTTTATATGCAGGCAAAAATACAATTTAATTGCGTGATTTCTCCTTATCCTGCGCAAAAAATCGTAAATTTGCCCCTCTTTAAGATGAATATGGAACTAAAAGAACACTTTAATAATAAGATATTCAAGTTAATCTCCGAAACGGCAGACGAACTGGGATTGGAATGTTACGTTGTAGGAGGTTATGTACGAGATATATTCCTGAAGCGTCCCTCGAAGGATATAGATGTAGTCGTAGTAGGGAGCGGAATTGAAATGGCACAGGCCTTCGGCAGGAAGCTGGGACGTGGGGCACACGTTTCTGTTTTTAAAAACTTCGGTACGGCACAAGTTAAATACCATGACACGGAAGTGGAATTTGTCGGTGCCCGTAAAGAGTCGTACAGCCATGACAGCCGCAAGCCTGTAGTAGAGGACGGCACCTTGGAGGATGACCAAAACCGGCGCGATTTCACGATCAATGCCATGGCAGTGTGCCTGAACAAAGCACGTTTCGGTGAACTGGTAGATCCTTTTAACGGGCTGGACGATTTGAAAGAGAGAACTATCCGTACACCGCTGGACCCGGACATCACTTTCAGTGACGATCCGCTCCGCATGATGCGTTGTGTCCGGTTTGCCACACAACTGAACTTCTATATTGACGACACCACTTTCGAAGCACTGTCACGCAACAAGGAACGCATTCATATTATCTCCAAAGAGCGCATCGCCGACGAGTTGAACAAGATCCTGCTCGCCCCCATACCGTCCAAAGGCTTTATAGAACTGGACCGCTGCGGACTGCTGCCTTTGATTTTCCCCGAACTGGTGGCGCTGCAAGGAGTGGAAACCCGGAACGGGCGTGCCCATAAAGACAACTTCTATCATACCCTGGAAGTTGTGGACAATATTTCCAAACATACCGACAACCTATGGCTGCGTTGGGCTACGCTGTTGCATGATATAGGCAAGCCACGTACCAAACGCTGGGAGCCACGTATAGGATGGACTTTCCATAATCATAACTTTATCGGTGAGAAAATGGTTCCGGATCTCTTCCGCAAGATGAAACTGCCCATGAATGAGAAGATGAAATATGTCCAAAAGTTGGTCAGCCTGCACATGCGCCCCATTGTTATCGCAGATGATGTAGTAACCGATTCCGCCGTGCGACGTCTGCTTTTTGAAGCCGGAGATGATATTGACGACTTGATGATGCTGTGCGAAGCGGACATCACTTCAAAAAATGAAGCACGAAAACAAAAATTCCTGGATAACTTCAAACTGGTACGCCAGAAGCTGAAAGACCTGGAAGAAAAAGACCGGATACGCAATTTCCAACCTCCGGTAGACGGAGAAGAAATTATGCGGATATTCGACCTGCAGCCCTGCCGTGAAATAGGCAGTCTGAAAAGTTCTATCAAGGATGCCATACTGGATGGAATCATCCCTAATGAGCATGATGCTGCTTTAGAACACATGTTGAAGAAAGCAAAAAGCATGGGATTAACTCCAAAAAACTTATAAGAAATTGACCATACACTATACCAAAGGAGAAGAGTGGGCCAATACCCTGTCACATGGCGTTGGTATCCTGATAGGTATCGCCGGCGGCGGTTATCTGTTGCTTACTGCCATGAAAAGTGGCAATCCGTGGGCAACAGGCGGCATGTGGCTCTACCTATTCGGTATGCTGTCTTCCTATATCAGCTCCACCTGGTATCATGCCAGCAAACCATCTCCTCACCGCGAAGTGTTGCGCAAATTCGATCATGCTTCGATTTATCTGCATATCGCAGGCAGCTATTCCCCCATCATGCTGATAGCCTTGCGGGAAGCAGATTATTGGGGATGGGGAATTCTTAGTTTCGTATGGCTATGCGCCCTCGCCGGGATCATTCTATGTTTTTGTAACCTGAAAGAACATAGCAACCTGGAAACAATTTGCTATATAGCCATGGGATGCAGCATTTTTGTAGGTTTCAAGCCGCTCTGCCAACATGTGCCTCCCGCTTTTATTTATTGGTTAATCGGTGAAGGAGTGTCTTACATCACCGGAGCTGTTTTTTATTCCTTCCCCAAATTGCCCTATATGCACTCTGTTTTCCATCTGTTCGTATTAGGAGGAACGGTCTGCCACATGATGGCATTGTGGTACATTTTATAACCTTCCCATCTTCAATAAGTTATCCGTTTTGGAAAACTTTTATCCATTTTTTAAATAGAAAGTTTCCCAAAATGTTATACCTTTGCAGCTGTCCGACAAGGTGAAGTTAACCACTTCCAAGAGGGAATGCCGTGAAAATCAGCAACAGTACCCGCTGCTGTAATTCTCGTAGAGCTGAAACAATATGCCACTACAAAACCATTTGCGGGAAGGCGTTTTAAGGGAGAGATAAGTCAGAAAACCTGCCTGGAAGGACAGCCAAGTTTTTTAAATTAACAATTAATTTTTCAAACAATGAATTACGCTGAGATTTGTATTATTAAGCGTGATGGAAAGCGGGAAGACTTTTCCATCAGTAAAATTAAAAATGCAATCGGCAAGGCATTCCATGCCTCCGGAATTGACAATGAAGACAAACTGATTGCTGAAATTACCATGCGGGTTATCAGCAATTTCGTATCTCCAACCATCAGTGTGGAAGAGATTCAGGATCTGGTAGAAAAGGAACTGATGAAAGTACGTCCCGAAGTGGCCAAGAAATATATTATTTATCGCGAATGGCGGAATACGGAACGCGACCGTAAAACGCAAATGAAGCACATCATGGACGGCATTGTAGCCATCGACAAAAATGATGTCAACCTGAGCAATGCCAACATGTCCAGCCATACTCCCGCCGGACAGATGATGACTTTTGCCTCGGAAGTTACTAAAGATTATACCTATAAATACCTGTTGCCTAAAAAATATGCCGAAGCACATCAGTTGGGCGACATACATATACATGATTTGGATTACTATCCCACCAAGACTACCACTTGTATCCAATATGACCTGGATGACTTGTTCGAACGCGGCTTCCGCACTAAAAACGGAAGTATCCGTACTCCACAGTCCATTCAAAGTTATGCCACTCTGGCCACCATCATATTCCAGACAAACCAGAACGAGCAACACGGCGGACAGGCTATTCCCGCCTTCGACTTCTTTATGGCGGAAGGGGTACGGAAGACATTTCGCAAACATCTGAAAACTTTAACCGAGTTTTATATAGAAGTAGAGGGAAAAGAACCCGGAACAGAGGCTCTCAAGAAAATTGAAGAGAAAGCATACGCCATGACACGCAAAGATACACATCAGGCCATGGAAGGATTCATCCACAACCTGAACACCATGCATTCGCGAGGGGGAAATCAAGTCGTGTTCAGTTCCATCAATTATGGAACAGACACTTCTCCCGAAGGCCGCATGGTCATAGAGGAACTGCTGAAAGCTACCATCGAAGGCCTGGGTACCCGTGGCGAAGTACCGGTCTTCCCCATACAGATATTCAAGGTTAAAGACGGAGTATCTTATTCCGAAGAGGACTATAAGAAAGCCATGGAAAACTTCGAAGCGGCACTGGAAGGCAAAATGGAATTCCAAGCTCCCAATTTCGACTTGTTTCTGAAAGCCTGCCGTACCACCGCAAAAGCCTTGTTCCCTAATTTTATGTTTTTGGATACTCCTTATAACAAAAATGAGAAATGGGATATCAAGGACCCTAAACGTTACCGCTATGAACTGGCAACTATGGGATGCCGTACCCGCGTATACGAAAATATAGCAGGTGAAAAAAGTTCATTAGGACGTGGCAACCTGTCATTCACCACCATGAATATGCCCCGGCTGGCCATCGAAGCACGCATCAAGGCAGAAAGTCTGGAAGAGTCAGGCAAGAAAGAGGCCATAGAAAGAAAAGCAAAAGAAATATTCATGGAAAGTGTACATGCTTTGTCCGAACTGATTGCCGAACAATTGTATGCACGCTACCAGTATCAACGTACAGCCCTGGCACGCCAGTTCCCGTTCATGATGGGGAATGATGTGTGGAAAGGCGGAGGAAAACTTTCGCCCAACGACCAGGTGGGGGATGTATTGCGTCAAGGCACATTAGGGATAGGCTTTATCGGCGGACACAATGCCATGATGGCTCTTTATGGAGAAGGTCACGCACATAGCCAGAAAGCATGGGATACATTATTCGAAGCCGTTACGGAAATGAATAAAGTGGCAGATGAATACAAACAGAAATATCAGTTGAATTTCTCCGTACTTGCCACTCCTGCCGAAGGACTTTCCGGACGCTTCACCCGTATGGACCGCCGCAAATACGGCATCATTCCCGGCGTGACGGACAATGACTATTATGTAAACTCTTTCCACGTAGATGTAAAAGAGCCCATCACCATCACCGAGAAGATAAAACGGGAAGCTCCTTTCCACGCCATTACCCGCGGAGGGCATATCACTTACGTGGAACTGGACGGAGAAGCTCAGAAAAATGTAAAAGCCATAGCCAAGATTGTAAAAGTAATGCATGACGAAGGCATTGGATACGGTTCCATCAACCATCCTGTTGATACTTGTCAGGCTTGCGGTTACAAAGGAGTCATTTACGACAAGTGCCCTGTTTGCCAGAGCGAGAATATAATGCGAATGCGTCGCATTACCGGGTATTTGACAGGCGACCTCAGCACTTGGAATTCAGCCAAGCGTGCTGAAGAACGTGACCGGGTAAAGCATGGATAATCAGCATGAACTTGTTATTTACCTATCCTGAAACAATAGTCGACGGTGAAGGCATCCGCTATTCCATCTATCTGGCCGGATGCCGTCACCATTGTCGCGGTTGCCAGAATCCCGAATCCTGGAATCCATCGGCAGGCACTCCGCTCACACCGGAAAAAATAGAAAAAATGATCTGCGAAATAAATGCCAATCCATTATTGGACGGAATCACCTTTTCCGGTGGAGATCCACTTTATCATCCCCAAGAATTCCTGGCTCTGGTCAAACAGATCAAAGAAGCTACCGGACAAAACATCTGGTGTTATACTGGATATACATTTGAACAGATACAAAACGATGAAATGTTAAAACCGATACTGGATTATGTGGATGTTATAGTAGACGGACGATTTGAGCCGGATTTGTACTCTCCTTACTTGGAATTTCGGGGCAGCAGTAATCAACGCATCATCCGTGTGCGATAACGCTAAAAGAAATAAAAAAGGGGTGTTTTCTTGATATATATCATGAATTCACCCTTTTTTATGTTTTTCAGCATATATTTACTTGCTAATTTCAAGAAAAGCCGTACCTTTGCAATGTAGTTGTGAAACCAAATATTAAGTTAATAAAGAAAAGAACAAAATTAGGTATTAAGTATTAAGGTAAAGATTTTAATTTAAGGTATTAGATTTAGGTAAAGAAAGATTGATTTAGAAAGGTATTAGTAGTAAGATTTAAGGTAATTAGAAAAAGAAAGTTTTCAGGAGATTAGTTTTATAGGTATTAAAAGAGTTGTTTTTTTTAGGTACAAGAGAGAGAGGATAACACAACTGAGACGAGAAAGATGAAAAGAACCCCATAATGGAGGGGGGTTCTTCAGGATGTGAGCGGGTTTGATAAAAACTTTCGCTCTTTTTTTATGTCTTTTTTTCACCACGGGAGAGAAACAATATAAAAAACGCAGATTTCCGCAAAGACGATTGATTCAATCTTTGCGGAAATCCGTGCCTATCGGCATTGTTATAAAAATGCCGTGTCCTTTTCTGTCATGCAGACCTAGAACAAGAATCGCATGATATCATTAAAGTTCGCCCAAATGAGCAAGGCAAACAGTAAAAACATACCTACCATCTGTGCATATTCCATAAACTTGTCACTCGGCTTACGGCGGGCAATGATTTCATAAAGCAGGAATAATACATGTCCGCCATCCAATGCCGGAATAGGCAGAATATTCATAAACGCAAGAATGATTGACAGAAAAGCAGTCATTTCCCAAAAACGATGCCAATCCCATACTTTCGGAAAAATACTTCCTATCGTTCCAAAACCACCTACGCTCTTGGCTCCTTCCTTAGTGAACACATATTTCATATCGTTCACATATCCCTTCAACGTATTTACCCCCAATTGCACCCCGGCAGGAAAAGATTCAAAGAAACCAAATTCACGGGTTGTTTCTTTATAATCAGCCAATGAAGAGAATGTTGCACCCACTCTAAACAAAGAGTCTGTACGCACCGTCACGGTGTCACGCAGTCCGTTACGCGAATATACCATTTGTAGAGAAGCATCTTTATCTCCTGTAGCTTCCGCATCAGCCTGCATATTATCCAGTTTTTCCACCAATGCATTCCATGAGTTCAACCTCTCGCCATTGACCGCGACCAGACTATCTCCCTTCTGTATACCGGCCTTATCCAAGCCACCGCCCGGTATCACCGAGTCAACGACATTAGGAACTAACGCCGTAACAAACATCGGATCATCCTTTGCTATATCCAACAAGCTGATCTCAGGCATATATACTTCGGCTTCCTTTCCGTCGCGCAATACAGTCACTGTACGTGCCTCAGCAATATCACGAAGCATATCCACCCCGAAACGCTCCAATGGTTTTTCATCTGCACGAAGAAGAATATCACCGTCACGGAAACCTATTTCCCGGGCACGCTCATTAAATTTCATACCATGAGTCATGTCTTGCAGCGATACAAAAGAATCTCCCCAATGGAATAAAATCATGGAATAGATGAAGATAGCCAGCAAGAAATTCATCAAGACACCACCCACCATGATAAGCAGACGCTGCCAAGCCGGTTTTGAACGAAATTCCCATGGCTTAGCAGGCTGTTTCATCTGCTCGGTATCCATAGACTCGTCTATCATACCCGAAATTTTCACATATCCCCCCAAAGGCACCCAGCCAATACCATATTCCGTATCACTGTTCTTCGGTTTGAATTTGAACAAAGAAAACCACGGATCAAAAAATATGTAGAACTTCTCTACTCTTACTTTAAAAAGACGTGAAAAAAGAAAATGTCCTCCCTCATGAATAATGACCAATAATGAAAGGCTCATTATCAATTGAAGAGCACGAATCAAAAATGTTTCCATCTAACTATTTACTATTTTATAATTTATAATTAACATAATTCTCTGCCAACTACCATTTAAGATGACAAAAGGGACAACGCTACCCGACGCGCCTCAGCATCAGTATCCACATAGTCTTCATAAGTCGGTTCCTTGATATAAGCAACTTTACCCATAGTCTGTTCTATGACATCACTCATACCCAGGAAAGATATTTTGTCTTTCAGGAAAGCATCCACCACCACTTCATTAGCTGCATTCACTATACAGGGCATATTTCCGGCCCGATACAAAGCCTCGTATGCCAATGCCAAATTACGAAAACGTTTGGTATCAGGCTGTTCAAAAGTCAGGTCTGTTATACGGGCAAAATCCAACCGCTCGAAAGAAGATTTCACGCGCTCCGGATACGAAAAAGCATATTGAATAGGCAAACGCATATCGGGCATGCCCAACTGTGCTTTCACGGCCCCATCCTCAAACTGCACCATAGAATGAATGACAGATTGTGGATGAACTACCACTTCAATTTGCTCCGGACGCATTCCGAATAACCATTTAGCCTCAATCACTTCAAACCCTTTGTTCATCATGGAAGCCGAATCAATGGTTATCTTCGCTCCCATCTCCCAATTGGGATGCTTCAAAGCTTGTGCTTTGGTCACTGTTTGCAACTGCTCCATGGTATAAGTGCGGAACGGCCCTCCTGAAGCTGTCAAGATCACTTTCTCCAACCGGTTATTTATTTCCAGACACTGGAAGATAGCCGAATGCTCCGAATCCACGGGAAGTACAGGTATATGGTACTGATTTGCCAGTGCATTAATCAACTCCCCGGCTACAACCAGTGTTTCTTTATTAGCCAAAGCAATAGCTTTACCTGCCTTTATCGCATTTATAGTAGGACGCAATCCGGCATACCCTACCATAGAAGCCAGTACAATGTCAATAGGTTGTGATTCCACAATTTGAGAAAGCGCATCCGCTCCTGCATATACTTTGACAGGCAGATCACTCAGCGCCTCTTTCAATTGAAGGTATTTTTCCTCATTGGCTATCACTACCGCCTCGGGCATGAACTTACGGGCTTGTTCTACCAATAAATCGACCCTGTTATTGGCTGTCAACGCATAGACCTCATATAAATCTGGATGTTCCTCTATTACCTGTAAAGCTTGTGTACCGATAGAGCCGGTAGAACCTAATATCGCTATTTGTTTTTTCATAATGTTGTTAAAATACAATGTATTTTGAGGGATCAATCGCACGTCCCTTATGCCATAATTCGAAATGCAGATGCGGTCCGGTAGTTTTTTCACCGGTATTTCCTACCAATGCAATAGCTTCACCACCTTTCACCGGATCTCCTTCTTTCTTTAATAACGAACCACAATGTTTATACACCGACACAAAATCCTGTCCATGCTGTATCTGAATAACATAACCGGTTTCTGCCGTATAAGTAGACAAAATCACTGTCCCATCCAATGTTGCCAACACACTTTCATTTGGATTAGCGGCAATGTCCACACCGTAATGCCTGTTCTCCAAGTCAAAATTAGATGACATCATGCCCCGTGTAGGACGATAGAATATCAATCCGGAAGCGGCATTATTATCATCAACAGCCGTCAGATTATATCGTTCCGATTCTTCATATTGCTTGCGAAACTCTTCTTCCTGCCTAGTACGTTCCATCAAAGAATCAGAACGAAGAATGGTCAGAGAGTCGATAGATTGGACTGTATCAGCTTTTACTTTCCCGCTAAATATATCCTGAATGTTCATGATATACATATTCTGCCTCGTCACCACTTGTTGTAATGAATCGGCCCGCAAGGCATTGGTCACCACCTGCGCACGTACCTCACTGTTCATATATCCCGGCAAATAGTTACGTAAAGGAGTAAAAACAATGATAGTTGCCGAAATCAGGAAAATTACCGTTACGGCAGACAGCAATACAGACACACCATTGAGTTTGGAAACGTGCAGTCCCACAATCTCCTCCAACGTATTTTCATTGGTAATGGTCAGTTTATACTTAAACTTGAAATTATGCCAAAATGCTTTCCTTCCTTTTTTCTTCATTGTGCGCACCTTCTATATTTATATCAAGCCATCAGGTACTTCGACCGTCAGCAAACGCTTTTTCTTATCCAATTTGATGATAAATTCCTCGTGGGCAGGCAGCAAAAGTTCCTCGCCATCCTTCTCAATGGCAAAAAGGACATTCATCGTACTGTCATCCACCGCCACAATCTCGCCCAACTCACCATGATTCACATCTTCCACCTTAAAGCCAATAAAATAGTTCCAGGTAGGTATATCATCCGAATCTTCCTCCTCACCGACATATTTCTTCGGGAAATAGACCTCTACATTCGTAAACATACGGGCCTTTTCCGAGGTATCCACCCCTTCCAGTTTGACTAAAGCAGTGGTATCTGAACGAAAACGATACTCTTCAATAAAGAAAGGCACGAATATACCGTCTAACAAACAGACCAGATACTCACATTCCACACGGTCAAAAATATCATCCGTAAAAGTGAATGAGATTTCTCCTTTTACTCCATGCGGTTTGTTGAATATACCAATCTTGAAAACTTCATCTTTCTTAATCATGATTGATTTCTCTAAATTCTAGTAATACGTGCGCCAAGCGCATTCAAACGCTGGTCTATATTCTGATATCCCCGGTCTATCTGCTCTATATTGTGTATGCGGCTTATACCGTCGGCACTCATTGCCGCTATCAGCAAAGCGATACCGGCACGGATATCGGGTGAAATCATATTTCCGGCGCGAAGCTGGAAATTACGGTCATGCCCTATCACAACGGCACGATGAGGGTCACATAATATAATCTGTGCTCCCATATCTATGAGCTTGTCCACAAAGAACAGGCGGCTTTCAAACATCTTCTGATGAATCAGTACACTGCCTTTCGCCTGTGTAGCCACCACCAGTACCACACTGAGCAAGTCGGGAGTCAGCCCCGGCCAGGGAGCATCTGCTATGGTCATAATAGAGCCATCAATAAACGATTCGATCTGATAATGTTCCTGCTCGGGGATAAACAGATCATCTCCCCGCTGTTCCACTCTGATACCTAAACGACGGAAACTTTCTGGAATAATGCCCAAATTTTCATGCGATACATTCTTAATGGTAAGCTCACTTCCTGTCATAGCTGCCATTCCGATAAAACTACCTACTTCAATCATATCAGGCAACACCCGATGCGTACAGCCATGCAGACTTTCCACTCCTTCAATAGTCAGCAAATTAGATGCAATACCGGAAATCTTCGCCCCCATGCGGTTCAACATACGACAAAGTTGTTGCAGATAAGGTTCACAAGCTGCGTTGTAAATGGTCGTTTTGCCCTTCGCCAGGACAGAAGCCATCACAATATTAGCCGTACCGGTAACCGAAGCTTCATCCAGCAACATATAAGTACCTTCCAAATGCTCTGCGCAAATACTGAAAACACTTCGTTCCTCATCATAATTAAAACAGGCTCCCAGTTTCTGAATACCGATAAAGTGAGTGTCCAAACGCCGGCGGCCAATCTTGTCACCGCCCGGTTTTGAAATCAAAGCCTTTCCAAAACGGGCAACCAACGGACCAACCAACATGACTGATCCACGCAGACTGGAACATTTCTTTAAGAATTCATCACTCTCCAAGTAGTTCAAATCCACAGTGTCAGCCTTAAATGTATACGAATCAATCCCTGTTTTTGATACCTTGACACCCATATCACGTAACAACTGAATCAGATTGTTCACATCCAGAATGTCCGGAATATTAGTTACGGTCACTTCTTCCGAGGTCAGCAGAGTGGCACAAAGAATCTGTAACACTTCATTTTTAGCACCTTGCGGGTGTATTTCGCCGTGCAATTTATGTCCTCCTTCAATTACAAACGAAGCCATGGTATCATTTTTTAGGAATTAATATTTCTTTCTTTGGTTGTTGTTTTGTTGCGGTCTGCGCTGATTGTTGTTCTGTTGCGGCCTGCGTGGAACATAAACACGTTGCTGTTCATTCAAATGCAGGTCTTCAGGGGTCAGATTAATCATTCCCTTAGAGTAATCGCGAAGATCATCCAAGATTTTCTGATCCTCCACCCCGTCTTTGTTCCAGTTCAGGAAACATTTCTTCATGTGGTTTGCAATCAGGCTGATCAGCTGCTTCTTCTCCTCACCTTCCGGATAGTCCACTGCCTTTTTAATCATGTTCTCCAAAATACGTCCATAATGACGGTAACGGATTCCATTATGCGGATAAGGCAACATATCGGGTTTCACCTCCAGGCTTTCTTTCTTCACAATTTCATACGGATAATCGATATCCAGCTTGAAATCGGCCATAATAGCCAAATGATCCCATAATTTATGTTTGAAATCGGGCACATCCCGCAAATGCGGAAACATACCGCCCATAATGTTGATAATCGTATTCGCACAACGTTGGCGCTCAGCTCTGTCCTCGATGGTCAAGGCGTGGTCTACCATGTTCTGCACACTTCTGCCATATTCAGGAAGGGGTAAAGTTCGTTGTTGAGTATTATACTCCATATATATTTAAAATTTATGATTTATGCACTGATTTGTTCATCGGCTGTTACAAAAGCTTTTTGGGTTTGGAAGCTACAAACTCTTTCAAATAGAAAGGCTCAAAATAAGCCACATCCTTAAAGTTCTGCCTTACCATTTCCTTTTCTGCCAATGGGAACATCCATTTACCTAACGGACGGATGTCATCAATAAAATGAGCATTGGGATGAGTAATCTGCCCACGGCATTTGGCTGCACCGTTACCAAAAAAATAGACCGGATGTTCATTCAGGAACTCCAAATAGGAATGCTCATCAACAATATCGGCGGCTATTTCCCTTTTCACGCCCAATGCGCGATCATAAACAGCTGCATAGACTTCCATGCGACGTGCGTCTATCATAGGACAGAGCAAGGCATCCTCAGGCAAATCATGATGTAACAACACCGGCACACACAACACCTCCAATGTCGGCAGACCGATAAGTGGCAAATTACGTCCATAGCAAATACCCTTCGCCATAGAAACACCAATACGCAGCCCTGTGTACGAGCCGGGCCCGCAACTCACAGCCACTGCATCCAACGGCATACCATGACTGTCGACAAAAGATAAAGCCTCATCTACAAATACGCCCAGCTGCACGGCGTGTGAAGGTCCTTTCAAATCCTCTTTGGAGAACACCGCCAATCCATCCTCACTGACGGCAACAGAGCAGGCCTCTGTTGAAGTTTCAATATGCAAAATACACGACATAATGCTCTACTTATATAATATAATCTGCAAATATACACTTTTATTTATACTTCATTTCCATAAAAAGATTACTTTTGCAAAAAAACATATTAGTTATGATACAGTCAATGACCGGATACGGTAAAGCAACCGCTATATTCGGAGAAAAAAAAATTAACGTAGAGATCAAGTCTTTAAATAGTAAAGCAATGGACTTGTCTACACGGATCGCTCCTTTATACCGTGAAAAAGAAATGGAAATCCGCAATATGATTTCCAAATCATTGGAACGCGGTAAAGTTGATTTCAGCCTGTGGATAGAGAAAGACGTTTCGGATACAGCCACTCCCATTAACGCCGCCCTTGTAGAAAACTACTACAATCAGATAAAATCTATTTCCGAAATGACCCATATACCAATGCCCGAAGATTGGTTTGCAACCCTTCTACGAATGCCTGACGTACTGACCAAAGCCGATGTACAAGAACTTTCGGAAGACGAATGGGAGGTAGTCCGCCGGGTAGTGGAAGAGGCCATCAACCATTTGGTAGATTTCCGCAAACAGGAAGGAACCGCCTTGGAAAAGAAATTCAACGAAAAGATTGACAACATCGAGCGTTTGTTAAAGTCCATCGAACCCTACGAAACAGAGCGTGTAGCCAAGATACGTGAACGCATTACAGATGCTTTGGAAAAGACCATCAGTGTGGATTATGATAAAAACCGCCTGGAGCAAGAATTGATTTATTACATTGAAAAATTAGATATTAACGAAGAGAAACAACGACTGAGCAATCACTTGAGATATTTCCGTGAAACCATGGCAGGCGGTCATGGACAAGGAAAAAAACTTGGTTTCATAGCACAGGAAATGGGACGCGAAATCAATACGACTGGCAGCAAATCCAATCATGCCGAAATGCAAAACATCGTAGTGCAGATGAAGGACGAACTGGAACAAATCAAAGAACAGGTGTTAAATGTAATGTAACCGGTTCACATACCGGACACCATTCTCATAAGCAAAGAATCAAGATATGGCAACAGGAAAACTTATCATTTTTTCAGCCCCCTCGGGTTCAGGCAAATCAACCATTATCAACTATCTGTTGACACAAAACCTGAACCTGTCTTTCTCTATTTCTGCCACCAGCCGCCCTCCTCGCGGAAAAGAACGGCATGGTGTGGAATATTTCTTCCTATCTCCTGAGGAATTCAGACAACGCATTGCCAATAATGAGTTTCTGGAATACGAAGAAGTATACGAAAACCGTTTCTACGGAACCTTGAAAGCACAAGTGGAAAAACAATTGGAAGCCGGACAAAATGTGATTTTTGACGTAGATGTGGTAGGCGGATGTAATATCAAAAAATATTATGGCAGCCGCGCATTGTCTGTTTTCATTCAACCACCCAGTGTAGAAGAACTCCGTAAACGCCTGCAAGGCCGTGGTACTGATGCCCCCGAAGTGATTGAAAGCCGAATCGCAAAAGCAGAATTCGAATTGGGGTTCGCCGATAAATTCGATACCGTGATAGTAAATGACGATTTGGAGAAGGCAAAGGCGGAAGCACTGAAAGTTATTAGAAACTTTATTGAACAATAAGACGATGATCAAAGATCCGAAAAAACTGGCCCAAAGAATGTCGATACTTTGTATCCTCATTGGTTTTATAGCTTTGGCTGTAGGCATCATTGCAATGGCAATGGAGCAATACATTATTGCCATAGCAATGGGTATTGTCACTGTAGGACAAGTATGGAATTACAATAAATGGAAAAGAGTAAGATAAAGACTGGTATTTTCGGCGGCTCATTCAATCCTATCCACATGGGCCATCTGGCACTTGCCAATTATTTATGTGAATATAATGGACTGGATGAAATATGGTTTCTCGTCTCTCCTCACAATCCATTAAAGCAACAAACGGATTTATGGGATGATAATCTGCGATTGGAACTGGTAAAACTGGCCATTGCGGATTATCCCAAATTCCGGGCTTCCGACTTCGAATTCCACCTGCCTCGTCCTTCCTATACTATACACACATTGGATGCTTTACACAAAGCCTATCCCAACCGGGAATTCACCCTTATCATTGGGGCGGACAACTGGCTTCTATTCCCCCGTTGGTACAAAGCAGAGGAGATTTTAAAGAATCATCATGTAATGATCTATCCCCGTCCGAATTTCACTATTGATCCAACAACCCTTCCTCCTTCCGTGCAATTAGCCGATACTCCGTTATTGGAAGTCAGTTCTACTTTTATCAGACAGGCACTGGCGGAAGGACGAGATATACGATATTTCCTGCATCCGGCAGTATATGAACGACTGAAAAAATAAAAATCCCCGGGAGGATACAATCCAAATTCCCCGGGGAAAAACACATCAATTATTTAATCTAAAATTCAAAGGACGCACTCCATTAACGCTTTGCCAGCAGTACCTTACTATTTATCAATCCGTCCAACTCCCAGCCTGTCGTATCCTTTTTATATGAGTGCCACGCCAAAAACTTCCCAGCTTCATCTAACGTATATACATATTTCTGCGTAGGGACAAACGCTTTTTTATTTTTATTCCACAAAGAATAATCAATATGCGCTTCTGTGTCTGTGTACGTAACTTCCATACAATAATAATTTATCCAATCCGTGCCATTCCATTTCATACTTTTCTTCTCTATGATTTGTCCCTTATCGTTGTATCTGAACTCAAAACGATACTCCGGAGTCAGGAAAGTACCTTCCTGTTCATAAACGACCTTAGCCGACACCCGACCATTTTCCACCTCTTCATTTGTAATCTTCACAGGCTTGGCCGCATTCAATGTTAATACACTTGTCATTGCAAAAAGAACTGCCATCATGGCTTTAGTGAGCATTGTAGTTTTCATAATGTCTTATTTTTAATGTTTATAATTCGTGTTTATTTGTGTCTTTATTTATAAGACGCAAATGACTCTCAAAACGTTGCAACATGATCCGTTTTTTTTCTTGAGTCGCTTCACTTTATAAAGTGCAAAGTACATGCCATGGAATTAATCCACTAAGTATCAACAAGTAAACATAAAAAAGGGTGTCCGATTATGGACACCCTGTACATTATTAACGGACAAACAGTCTATTCTTTCTGCTTTTCAACACGATGCAAGACTACCAGAACAACTTCGCTGGGAGTAAATAAACGGACGTCAACGCGCGAAGTACCCAATCCATTGGTTATAATAATCGGAGTACCTTTGCTATTCTCTTTCCAACCAGTCAGAAAACGGTTTCCATAAATAGAGTGCTTTACCGGAGAATATTTTTTAAACAAGCTCACCTGCCCACCATGAGTATGCCCCGCTAACACCAAATTGGCATTCGACACATCGGTATCTTCTGCATAATCGGGAGTATGCGTGAGCAATATAATAAAATCATCCGCCGGAAAATGCTGGGATGGAGAGTCACCATTCTTTTTTAAATCAAACGGATTGCGTACACCGCTCACTATAATATACTGACCATCTTTCATCAGCTTATAGCTTTTATGTTCCATCAACCGCACATGATTCTTTTGCATGGCCTCCACCACTTCGGAATAACAATAGCCATAATCATGATTTCCCATCACAGCAAATGTTCCGTAAGGCGTATAAACTCTGCTCAAGGCGGTGAACAAAGTATCCAGATTTCCACCTTTCTTGCCACGATAATCTCCACCCAACAGCAAGACATCGGCATGCATTGACTTTAATGCCCGCACCGCGCTGTTCAATTCACTCCTCTTAAAGCGACTCTCATAATGAAAATCCGAAGCAAACCCTATCCGAAAACCGTCAAAAGCGGGTGGAATATCATAACTATAAAAATCATATTGCTTCACACGCCCTACCCCCGGAAACTCGGACAAAGTAGCTGTGGCGCAAGAAGACAAAAGAATAACCGCTAAAAGCAAAAAAAGAAACTGTTTCTTCATAATCCTTTCTATTTGGAGACAAAGATACAGAATTAATTGTTTTATCTTTGCACAACCTTAATTATAAATAGAAATGGAAATTGTTCAAGTTAACTCAATAAAAGCATGGCTTCTAGCCGCCCGCCCTAAAACATTGGCAGGAGCCGCCACTCCGGTTTTACTGGGATGTGCCTTGGCCTATGCAGACAGCTGCTTCCAAATGACACCAGCATTGCTTTGCTTTGCCTTCGCTTTTCTGATGCAGATAGACGCCAACTTCATTAATGATTACTTTGATTACCTGAAAGGCAGTGACCGTGAAGACCGTTTGGGTCCTGAACGTGCCTGCGCGCAAGGATGGATCACACTGAACGCCATGAGAAAGGGAATCGCCCTGACCACAGCAACAGCTTGTTTAGCAGGGTTATGCCTATTAGCTTATGGAGGGATTGAAATGATTCCAGTAGGAATTTTATGTGTTTTATTCGCTTTTCTTTATACAGCAGGACCTTATCCGCTAGCTTATCACGGATGGGGAGACATACTTGTCATTGTCTTTTTCGGATTTGTACCGGTAGGCTGCACTTACTATGTGATGTGCCGTGACTGGACTTGGAATGTGACACTCGCCTCTCTAGCTTGCGGACTGATTATAGATACCTTGTTGATGGTGAATAATTACCGTGACCGCGATCAGGATGCAAAAAGCGGAAAGAAAACAATCGTAGTACGCTGGGGAGCCAATGCAGGGCAACAATTATACTTATTTTTGGGATTGGCTGCCGCATGGCTTTGTTTATTGTTTATCCCGACCGGGCACATTTGGGCTGCATTATTACCCCAAATTTATCTGTTACCTCACTTCATGGCATGGCAAAGAATGGTAAAAATCAACAGGGGAAAAGAATTAAACAGCATATTGGGAGAAACCTCCCGCAATATGCTGCTATTCGGCGTATTACTAGCATTCGGCCTTATCCTATAATCTTCCAGCAAGATCTTGCCAGAAGATATTTCCCAATAAAGCGCAACAAATCATTCCGCTTTCTCTATCAATACAGTGGCATAAGCGGAAATGCCCTCCTCCCTGCCCGTAAATCCCAGTTTCTCTGTAGTGGTAGCCTTTACGGAAACATCATCCACATCAATCCTCATCAAATGAGCAAGTACCAACTGCATTTCCGGAATCCGCGCTTTCAATTTAGGACGTTCAGCACAAATCGTTGCGTCCACATTACCTACTTTATATCCTTTTGCAGCAATCAGGTCCACCGTTTCAGCCAATAAAATCTTGCTATCAATATTCTTGAATTCACCCGCAGTATCAGGAAAATGATAACCTATATCACGCATATTGGCAGCTCCCAGCAAAGCGTCACAAATGGCATGAATCAACACATCGGCATCCGAGTGTCCCAATAGCCCCAATTCATGTTCAAATTTTATTCCTCCAAGCCATAGTTCACGACCGGTTACCAGTTGGTGCACATCGAATCCAAATCCTACTCTTATTTTCATCTTACATAAAAATCTAATAATTTCTCACCTTCCAAATACCCCTGCAAATGCTGTCCTATGCCGACTGGCCCTACTCCCACAGGAGTCCCCGTATAGAGCAAATCTCCAATCTTTAATGTAAAAAACCGACTAACGTATGCAATTATCTCATCCACCTTAAACAACATATCCGCAGTGTTGCCTCTCTGCACTGTTTTTCCATCTATATCCAAATGAAAGTTTAAATTCTGTATATCCTTAAATCTGTCTACCGGCACAAAATCACCTATGGCAGCCGAGCTATCAAACCCTTTACACAGCTCCCAAGGCTTGCCTTCCTCCCGGAACCGCCGCTGAAGGTCACGTGCCGTAAAATCTATTCCTACCGTCACCGCATCATAATACCGACTGGCAAAACGCGGAGCAATATTCTTTCCCAAACGATTAATACGTACTACCAATTCTGTCTCATAATCCACCTGCTGAGAAAAATCAGGAATAAAAAACGGCTTGCTGTCTTTCAGCAGAGCCGAATCCGGTTTCATAAAAATAACCGGTTCTTCCGGTAATTTTTCATCAGCATGTAACTCGTGGCAATGTGCAACGTAGTTCATTCCTACGGCTATAATCTTCATATTATTATTCTTGAATTACATTTAATCTGTTAAACATTACAGCCAGATGAGCATAAAGTGATGTATTCTGCACCACAATATTTTCCGGTACACGAATACGGAACGGTGTAAAGTTCCAAACAGCCTTAATGCCACCCGCTATCATTTTATCTGTTATCTCCTGTGCTATATTAATAGGCACAGTCAATACCCCGATATTCACATCACAGGATTTCATTTTTATCTCAAATTCATCCGAATGATAAATAGGAATTCCATTTATTTCCTTCCCGACCAATCCGGGATTAATATCAAACGCACCTACTATCTCTAATCCAAAATGATGCAGCCCCGAGTCGCGCAATAAAGCACCTCCCAAACTACCGACACCAAACAAAAAAGCTTTATGCATTTTGGTAAATCCCAAGAAACGCTCCAGCACCTCTATCAACGCATCAATCTCATACCCCACACGTGTACGGCCGGATATATTTACATAAGAAAGATCTTTCGCTATTTGGGAAGCATCTACATTGATTTGCTTGGATATTTGGGTAGAAGACACGTACGTTTCTCCCTGTTCTTTCATCAGTTTCACATTCGAAAGATACCACGGAAGTCTGCGCAAAGTCGGCTCAGGCACTTTATCCGAGAATTTATGCATACGTATATCCATCTTTTTCTTTAGGTATTATCATTAGGTAATTTGCAAAAGTACACTTTTATTTGTTACATTGACGGATAGAGTATAAAAAAAGTCTTATCTTTGAGTATTCATTTAAGCAAAATTCACATGAAAAATAACGATTGGAAAGAACGTCTGAATGTGGTTTATTCCACAAATCCTGATTTCAAGTATGAAAGTGTTGAAGAGGAAGCGGTTGAGACATTAGATAAAAAACAACAGAAACTCCGTGTCAATATAGAAAAAAAAGGACGGGGTGGCAAAACCGTGACATTAATCAACGGGTTCATCGGAACAGAAAATGACCTGAAAGAGTTGGGTAAATTATTGAAAAGCAAATGTGGAGTAGGCGGTTCAGTAAAAGACGGGGAGATCCTTATCCAAGGAGAGTTCAAGCAACGGGTCATCGAGTTATTGAAAGCTGAAGGATATACCCAGACCAAATAACCGGAAAAAAGAAAGGGACTGTTGTCACACAGTCCCCCATTCTATAATTGCGGAAATCTTATTCAGCACGTAAAGTGAAACGTTTGAAAGCAACGATCTGCAATTCAGGATCAGCTTCCTTCAACACTTCTCTTACAGTCTTCTTACCATCCATGATATCCTCCTGGTTCAGCAAGCAAACTTCCTTCAAGAACTTACCCAGACGACCTTTAGCAATGTTTTCAATCATCTGTTGCGGCAAGTTGGCAGCTTTTTCAGCAGAAACAGTAGCAATGATTTCCTTAGCTTTGGCAATATCTTCGTCAGTAATCCAGCCCTTAGCCTTGTTACTTTCCATGTGCTCTTCGCTGTCTACATGTGCAGGGTTGATACCAGCCTTCTTCAAAGCAACTTCAACAGCCTTGTCTACTTGTTCTTTCTTAGTTTTATCAATAGCTACCTGTATTTCAGCTTCTTTTACAGATTCAGGAACACCGGCTTCATCAATTGCAATAGGATTCATAGCGGCAATCTGCATAGCAACTCCGTGAGCGGCAGCTTCAGCTTCCTTATTCATGGCAACAATAGTACAAAGCTGGTTATTTCCCTGGTGGTTATAAATAGAAGTATAAGCACCTTCAACCACATTGTAGCCATCCAATTCCATTTTTTCACCAGTGATACCGCTACGGTCTGTTACTGCATCCTGTACAGTACCGTTACCCATAGGCAAAGCCTTTACTTCTTCCAAAGTCTTGCATCTGTTGGCAACAGCAGCATCCAGAATAGCTTGAGTCAACGCTACGAAATCAGCATTTTTAGCAACGAAGTCGGTTTCGCATTTCAAAGCGATGATAGCAGCAAATTCGCCATCCTTTTTTGCCAGCACACAACCTTCAGATGCTTCACGGTCAGAACGTTTTGCAGCAACAGCCTGTCCTTTTTTACGGATAATTTCCATTGCTTTATCGATATCGCCGTTTGCTTCAGTCAAGGCGTTCTTGCAATCCATCATACCAGCTCCACTAATCTTACGAAGCTTGGTTATTTCAGCCATAGTTACAGCCATAATATTCCTTTATTTTTTAATTGTTAGTAATATCTTTAAAACAGAATTGAGAATTGAAAATTGAGAATTGAGAATCAACAGCATAATCTGCCCCTTCCCCAATTTTCAATTCTCAACTCTCAATTTATACTATTAAGCTTCTTCGTCTTCTTTCAAGAAAGCGGCAGCCTTAGCAGCATTGATAGCTTCTTCTTCGGCTTTATCCATACGAGCCTTGGTATTTTTCTTCTTACCAGCACCCTTAGGAGCATTTTCACCGGCAGCTTCCATATCTACTTTTTCAGCTTTTCTTTCTTCCAAGCCTTCAGCGATAGCGCCACAACAAGCATCCAAGATCACTTCTACAGACTTAGTAGCGTCATCGTTTGCAGGAATCACGAAGTCTACGTTTGAAGGATCTGAATTTGTATCAACGATAGCAAATACAGGGATACCCAGACGGTTAGCTTCACGAACTGCAATGTTTTCTTTCAACACATCGATAACGAACAGTGCTGACGGCAAACGAGTCAAATCAGCGATAGAGCCTAAGTTCTTCTCCAATTTAGCACGCTGACGAGAGATTTGCAGAACTTCTCTCTTAGAAAGGTTTGAATAAGTACCATCGTTGGTCAACTTATCGATAGTAGCCATTTTCTTCACAGCCTTACGGATAGTCGGGAAGTTAGTCAACATACCACCCGGCCAACGCTCGATTACATAAGGCATATTTACAGAAGCAGCTTTCTCAGCTACTACTTGTTTAGCTTGTTTCTTAGTAGCAACAAACAGGACTTTCTTACCTGATTTTGCGATTTGTTTCAGTGCATCAGCAGCTTCATCTACTTTAGCAACTGTTTTATGGAGGTCAATGATATGGATACCATTGCGTTCCATGAAAATATAAGGAGCCATTGAGGGATTCCACTTTCTCTTAAGGTGTCCGAAGTGGCAACCGGCTTCCAATAATGTATCGAAATTAGTTCTAGACATTTTGTTATTCTTTAAATCGTTTACTTTCTTTTTTGTTTATCTCAACCAACCATCGGGTAGTCCGCTACCAAGTAGAGTCCCGCTGGTTTAGATACTAAACGCTTCTTAACCAGTTCCAAGTAAAACCGGATATTAACGTTTACTGAACTGGAATCTACGACGTGCTTTGGGCTGACCCGGTTTCTTACGTTCTACAGAACGAGAATCACGTGTCATGAAGCCTTCTGAACGAAGAGCTGTTTTATCTTCAGGGTTGATTTTAACCAGCGCACGGGCGATAGCCAGACGCAAAGCCTGTGACTGACCTGTAAAACCACCACCGTAAAGATTTACTTTGATATCATATTTTTCAGCAGCCTCCAGCTTGTTCAAAGGCTGTTTTACTACATACTGAAGAATAGTTGATGGAAAGTACTGTGCAAGGTCTCTCTTGTTAATAGTAATCTTTCCTGTACCTTCGCTTACGAACACGCGTGCTACGGCGCGTTTACGTCTGCCTAATGCATTTACTACTTCCATTCTTTATTATTTAAGTGAGTTTATATCAATTGATTTCGGAGTCTGAGCTTCATGTTTATGTTCACTACCAGCGTAAACATACAAATTGCCCAGCAACTGTGCTCCCAGACGATTTTTAGGAAGCATACCCTTTACTACTCTCTTCAACAGTTTTTCTTCACCGTTAGGTTTCTTCATCAACTGGGCAGGAGTCATTTCTCTCTGACCACCGGGATAACCTGTATAGCGCAAGTAAACCTTGTCGTTCCACTTGTTTCCGGTAAATTTCACTTTGTCTGCATTAATGATAATAACATTATCACCGCAGTCAGCATGAGGGGTAAAGTCTGGTTTGTACTTTCCTCTCAACAGTTTCGCAACTTTCGAACCGAGACGGCCTACGACCTGATCGGTTGCATCGACAACAACCCATTCTTTATGAGCTGTTTCTTTGTTTGCAGAAATGGTCTTGTAACTTAAAGTATCCACTCTTAAATTCTTTTTTAAATGTTAACTACTAAAAAACAATTCTTCCCAGCGTTTCTAACCGTTCCCGGACAAAGAACTATTAACACGCTAAGAATTAATTCTTTATAAACTTTTGATAATAATCGGCTTGCAAAGGTACGGCTTTTCTTTGAACTGACAAACAAATTAAGATATTTTTTCCTCCTGCTTTTTGCATACAAAAGGCTGATACAACCACATCTAGGCTTTGAATAACGGAGTAAAAACATAGGGAAGAAATTTTGATTCTTCCCTATACATATACAGTTATTCATATATTTTCAACGATTCCAGCCACTCTCCATCTCAGAGCAAGTACAAACAGCCACAGATGCCGCATTGTTTCCACCGGACTGACGAAGCTTTAAAAGTTCAGTTGCTGAGATCCGAACTACTTTTCCATCGGGACGACCATAACACAGTGTCCCTTCGCGCCGTGCAGTTTCCTCTATCAACCGCTGTTCCGCTAATTCTAAACCATAACGCAACTTCGCACTTAATTCCTTATATTCTTCTTCAGTTGACATAACTTCTGATTTTAGTAAAAAGTTCTTGATTATAGATATGGACCTCATCTCCCAAACGGAAGGCGTCCGCCACAATAACACGCGGTGTGCAGCTATTGTCCGCAAGCATCCAATAATCCACGCAAGGCATATAAATACGGAAAAAGTTTTCCAACCCCGAACGATAACGACGACGGATAATGGGAGCAGGTACATCATGCCCTCCGTTGGCAACACGCTGTTTCACTCGCTCTATAGCCAGTTCAGGCGAATTCAGCCAAAAATAAATAAGGCTGACACTATATCCTTGATTTTGTGCCTGCTGGATAAGATTGATATAAGAACGGGTAGACAATGTAGTTTCAACAGAAAAACTGACTCCGGCTGACAACAGTTCTCTGATGCGTTTCAGCATCAGTCGTCCCGCTTCGATTGCTACACTTGAGGGGTTAAAAGGAGAAAGTCCCTTGGCGATTTCATCGGCATTGACAAATTCACGGCACTCTAAAATTTCGGGTAATACCGTATACGAAGCAGTCGTTTTACCAGCTCCGTTACACCCCGCTATTATATAAAGTTTAGACATTAATCTCCTTTTCTATTTCTGTTATTGGCGACAAAGTTAACGATTATTTCCAATTTTTGTTCTCGAAAAGGCATAAAAGTGATGAAGAATAGCACATTTTTTGAAATTCTGTGCAAATTAAGAAGAGATTACAGGAATTTTACCGTATATTTAAGCAACCTGCAAACAGGTAACAGTTACTCACTACATCATTTTATTGGAAACAATTAATACATAGACACCTTTCATTTAAGTATCCAAACAAGTAATCATATAAACAAGACACATATCCCACCATATAGATAGGGACCACGCTTTCAAAAAATGAAAGAGCAGCCCCTCCCCAATGACTATCCTTTGTTTATAAACAAAGATTCAAACTTATCTGACCAAATCCTTGGGATAAACAGGAGGCATTTTCACCCGTTTCCAAGTTTCATAATACCAAGAATTGATTTCATTTCCATCCTTATCCGTTTTCACAAAAAACTTCAGTACCATGACATCGCCCCCCTTCATCTCAAATTCCAAAATATTATCCACACCTACCAATTGTGGAAGATGCAGATTTTTCTCCACATGCTCTGTATAAGCATTAGGAGCAGTCTGCCGATAGGTACCGGAACCAATAATAATAGCTCCATGATTAGGAATCATGGTCATATTGGTAAACTTGCCGTCATCAGACAAAATTTTAAAAGAATTACTTGGTTTCAACTCACCCGGCACCTGAGGAGTACCTGATACATAAAAGCACATCTGCCAAATCCCTTTCAAGTTGACAGGGGCTGCATCTGATTTTTCCTGTCCCACTACACGCGAAGTACCGATTAGCAAGAATGCTATCATCAGTAGGAATAATTTTTTCCGTTTCATAGCTGTATATATTTAGTTAACAAATTGCGTTATGTGGATACAACAAAATTAGAAAAATTTTTCAAACTTTCTGCTTTTCAAATAACTTTTTTACAGTTAAACACAAAAAAAATCCTGCTCTATGTTATAGGGCAGGATTTTTTGAATTATTATTTCCTACAATTAGAATTCAGCATTGCGCGGAGTACGTGGGAAAGGTATCACATCACGAATATTGGTCATACCGGTAACAAACAGCAACAACCGTTCAAAACCAAGTCCAAAACCAGAATGAGGACATGAACCAAACTTGCGGGTATCCAGATACCACCACATATCCTTCATCGGAATTCCCAGTTCCTGAATGCGGGTCATCAATTTGTCATAATCAGCCTCACGTTCAGACCCACCTATTATTTCGCCAATCTTCGGGAATAATACATCCATTGCACGCACCGTCTTTCCATCCTCATTCTGCTTCATATAGAATGCTTTGATTTCTTTCGGATAGTCTGTCAGGATTACAGGACGTTTAAAGTGCTCTTCCACCAAATAACGTTCATGTTCAGAGGCTAAGTCTACTCCCCAATATACCGGGAATTCAAATTTATGACCTTTTACTACAGCTTCCTCCAGTATCTTGATACCTTCCGTATAAGGCAGACGGACAAATTCTTCCTTCAGCACGCCCTGCAAACGTTCTATCAATCCTTTATCGAACATATCGTTCAAGAACTTCACATCATCATAGCAGTTGTCAAGCGCCCACTGTACACAATATTTAATAAAGTCTTCGGCCAAATCCATATTATCAGTAATATCATTGAACGCAACCTCAGGTTCAATCATCCAAAACTCGGCCAAGTGACGCGGCGTATTGGAGTTCTCCGCACGGAATGTAGGTCCAAATGTATAAATAGCCCCCAAAGCAGTAGCAGCCAATTCACCTTCCAACTGTCCGGAAACCGTCAAACTGGCTTGTTTGCCAAAGAAATCATCATCATAAATAATCGCTCCGTTTTCATCTTTCTTCAAATCATAAAGATTCTTGGTAGTAACCTGGAACATCTGTCCCGCACCTTCACAATCGGATGCTGTGATAATAGGTGTATGAAAATAGAAGAAACCACGTTCATGGAAGAACTTATGGATAGCGATAGCCATGTTGTGGCGGATGCGGAATACAGCTCCAAATGTATTGGTACGGGGACGCAAATGAGCGATCTCACGAAGAAACTCCATCGTATGACCTTTCTTCTGTAACGGATAAGTATTATCACAAGTACCTAATACTTCGATTCCACGCGCTTGAACTTCGGCAGCCTGACCAGAGCCAATGGATTCGGTCAACTCACCGTTCACACTGATACATGCACCGGTGGTGATCTGCTTCAACATTTCTTCGTCAAAGTTTGCCAAATCAACAACAATCTGCACATTATTTATTGTAGAACCGTCATTCAGGGCGATAAAATTTACCTGTTTGCTACCGCGGCGGGTACGAACCCAACCTTTTACATTGACCATCGCACCAAAATCACGGCGCTTCAGCAAGTCAACAATCTTTGTTCTACTAATTTTTTCCATTGTTTTGTCTCTTTATTGTTTATTATTCAAATGAGCCCATGCGGAGCATGTTCACTTCTTGTTCCGTCAGGTAACGCCAGTCACCGCGACGCAAACCTTTTTTAGTCAGGCCAGCAAAATAAACGCGGTCCAGCTTGATTACCTTATATCCCAAGGATTCAAAAATACGACGCACAATACGGTTCTTTCCGGAATGGATTTCAATACCGACTTGTGATTTGTCTGTTTCCGATGCATAGCTGATGGCATCTGCATGGATCTCTCCATCATCCAATGTCACACCTGCTGCAATCTGGTCAAGATCTGCCTTGGTTACATTCTTATCACAATATACATGATAAATCTTCTTCTTCAAATACTTAGGATGAGTCAGCTTGGAAGCCAAATCACCATCGTTAGTTAACAGTAATACACCGGTAGTATTACGATCCAAACGCCCAACTGGATAAATACGCTCCTTACAAGCACCTTTCACAAAATCCATTACAGTCTTACGTTCCTGAGGATCATCAGAAGTAGTCACACAATCCTTCGGTTTATTCAACAAAATATAAGTTTTACGTTCAATACTTACCGGTTCGTCATGGAACTTCACTTCGTCAGTACGCTTGATCTTAGTACCTAATTCGGTTACCACTTCACCATTTACACTGACTACACCTGCTGTAATAAACTCATCAGCCTCACGACGGGAACATATACCTGCATTAGCCAAGAACTTGTTCAGACGAATCGGCTCATTTGGATCGGTCAATATATCTTTATATTCAATCTGTTTCTTCAGACTATACTTTGCATTCGGGTTATAATCAGCCGTACGGGGGCGATAGGGACGATTGTATCCACCACCTTGATAACCACCGGTACGAGGACGATAAGGACGGTCGCCGCCTTGATTATAACCGCCGGTACGAGGACGCGGAGTGTAAGAACGCTGTTCACCACCTTCACCGCTGTTAAAACGGGGACGCGGAGTATATGGACGCTGCTCACCACCTTCGCGATTATATCCTCCGGTGCGGGGACGCGGAGTATAAGGACGCTGCTCACCACCTTCGCGATTATAGTTTGTACGGGGACGGTATTGACGTTCACCACCTTCCTCACCATTATTGAAACGAGGGCGCGGAGTATATGGACGCTGCTCACCACCTTCACGATTATAATTTGTACGAGGACGGTATGAACGTTGTTCTCCTCCATCCTCACTGTTAGGATTAAAGCGGGGACGTTGCGGACGGTCACCATTATTATTATAGCGATTATAGGAAGGACGGTCACCGTTGTTATAAGAAGAACGGTAAGGACGGTCGCCACCTTCGCGATTATAGCTGTTCGTACGAGGACGGTAAGGACGCTGTTCGCCGTCGTTGTTGTATCTGTTGTAATTACTGTCTCTGTTATAAGACTTATAACCACCATCACGGCTTACATTCTGGTTTTCTTCGTTTGCAGCACCTTCTTGTCTGCTTTCATTTTCTGTACTCATGGTTTTCCTTTTGTTTATTAATTAATGTATAACGCCCTCTCGGGCTTTTTTGATTAAAATCCAACTAACTATTTTTTAAATACCTGTATAATTATGCGGTGTAATCACTCGCAGTTCCTTTTTAATATCTTCGCTTACATTTAGTGTTTCTATGAATTCTTTAATAGCCCCTTCTGTGATAGCTTGGTTTGTACGGGTCAAAGCTTTCAATGCCTCATACGGATGAGGATAGGCTTCGCGGCGCAAAATAGTCTGGATAGCTTCCGCCACCACACTCCAACAATTATCCAAGTCGGCATAGATTGCTTTCTCATTCAGCAACAGTTTACGCAGACCTTTCAACGAACTTTGGATAGCAATCACAATGTGACCGAAAGGTACACCGACGTTACGCAACACAGTAGAGTCTGTCAAGTCACGTTGCAAGCGGGAAACAGGCAACTTAGAAGAAAGATGCTCCAGAATAGCATTTGCCATCCCCAGGTTACCCTCTGCATTTTCGAAGTCGATGGGGTTTACTTTGTGCGGCATAGCGCTGGAACCGACTTCGCCCGCTTTAATCTTCTGTTTGAAGTACTCCATAGAGATGTACTGCCAAAAGTCGCGGTTCATGTCAATCATAATGGTATTGATGCGCTTCATGGCATCAAAGATGGCTCCCAGATTATCATAATTAGAAATCTGAGTAGTATATTCCTCACGTTCCAACCCCAGCTTCTCTGCCACGAACTGATTTCCGAATGCTTTCCAGTCATATTCGGGATAAGCTACATGATGTGCATTGTAATTACCCGTCGCACCACCGAATTTAGCCGTGACAGGACAAGCTTTCAATACAGCCAGCTGACGATTCAGACGATAAACGAAAACCATGATTTCTTTACCCAGGCGAGTAGGAGAAGCAGGCTGCCCATGTGTTTTTGCCAACATAGGGATATTTGCCCATTCTTCAGCGTATGTAGTCAACTGAGCAATCAGCTCTTCAATTTGCGGATAGTACACTTGTTCCAATGCCTCCTTTATAGACAAAGGTACAGAAGTATTGTTTATGTCCTGTGATGTCAATCCGAAATGAATGAATTCCTTGTATTCCTCCATTCCGCCCAACTTATCGAATTCTTCTTTGATGAAATATTCTACAGCCTTTACATCGTGGTTTGTTACACTTTCTATCTCTTTAATACGCTGTGCATCAGCTTCTGAAAAATTCTTATAAATAGCGCGCAATGCATCAAAACGTGCATGATCAAAGCTTTTCAGCTGTGGCAACGGTAGTTCACACAGAGTGATAAAGTATTCAATTTCTACCTGCACACGGTACTTGATGAGTGCAAATTCAGAAAAATAAGAGGCCAAAGCTCCCGCTTTTCCTCTGTATCGACCGTCAATAGGTGATATTGCCGTGAGTAAATCGAGCTCCATATTATATTCTTTGATAATTATCAGACTGCAAAATTAATTCTTTTTCTTGAGTTTAACGGCCTGAAGATGCATAAAGTTTGCGAAAATGAAGATTTATTTCACAAATCCCTTTTTAGTCCATTTCAGACTGTTCCAACGCTGTACAAAGATAATACCACGAAGATTTTCATCCAGCACAAACGCACACCACATACCTACCAATCCCCATCCCCAATGAATGCCGAACAAGAAACCACAACCTACGGCAACACTCCACTGAACAACAAATCCTACATAAAACGGATAATTTACATCACCCGTTGCACGTAAAGCATTCGTCGCATAAATATTAATAGCCCGTCCCACTTCCAAAATCACATCAATAAACAGGATAATAGTACCCAGACGGATAATTTCCGGATTATCTGTCAACCAGCTAAACAAGGTATGCCCCATCAAAGCCCAGATACAGGATAAAACCAAAGAAACCAAAATAGAAATACGCATCACATATTTGCCTAACAGATAGGCTGCATGAATTTTCCTTTCACCTACCAGATGTCCGATACAGATGGCTCCGCCTTGTGCCATGGCAATAGCAAACAAATAAACGAACATCACTATATTCACCACATAGGTACGGGTAGCCAGCGCTTCATTCCCCAACATATTAATAAAATAGGTCAATACTACCTGAGAGAAACTGTAGGACATATTTTCTCCGGCCGAGGGGACTCCGATTTTCAACAGGTTTTTCAGCTCGACAAACGGGAAGGGGCAAAAATAGGATAACGGAAATCTGGGAATATGCTTGCGGAAAAGAATTACAAAAAGTATCACCATAGATACCCCTCGGGCAAATGCTGTAGAGATAGCCGCACCTTCCACTCCCAAAGCCGGCATGCCGAACTTACCGAAAATCAGCGAATAGTTACCGATGATATTCAGAATATTCACAACTACCGTTACCATCATGGGATAAACCGCTTTGTTAGCACTACGCAAAGAGGCAGAAATAGTCAGAGATATGGCTTGAAAAAAAGCGAATGCCCCTACTATCTTCATGTAACTCACTCCATATTCCATCAGTTCGGGACGAAGTCCCATCATAGATAGCAGAGAAGTGGCTCCGTAATGCAGAATAGCACTGACAAACAGGCCGAACACCAAATTGAGTATCAATGATACTCCCACCACCTGCACCATATTCTTGTGCATTCTTGCTCCCAAATATTGCGAACAGAGTACGGAAGTTCCTATATTAATCACCTCGAATATCAGGAAAGCAAACATGATGAGCTGGTTGACCACCCCGACGGCAGCCACACTATTGTCTGAATACTGACTCAGCATCACGGTATCTACCGCGCCCAGCATCATAATCAGCAATGTTTCAATGAAAATAGGAACCGCCAGTCTGGCAAGGTTCTTTCGTACACTTCTCGGTTCTTGAATTACGTCCACTTGTTACCCTTGATTTTCGGGGTGCAAAGGTACAGACTTTTCACGATGTAACGGTTTGATTTATATCAAGAAATACGAACTTAAGATTTTTACAAGGAGATAAACAGGAATCTGATCTTTTCTTTTTATCTTTAGAACCGAATCTTAAATCAACATATTAACATGAAAAAAGGACTCCTCTTGTTATCTGCAATTCTTGCATTGGGCTCCCTGTCTTCATCCGCCCAAAGAAGAACGGCTACCATGACTGATGAAGAAATGTACCTTGATGCCATGCATCGTAACATCACTACCGAAAAGATTTTCGGTTATGTAAAGCAACTTTCAGACCCGGCCTTGGAGGGACGACTCGCAGGTTCGCCCGGAATGGCTAAAGCTGTAGATATCGTAAAAGGATATTTTAAAGAGTGGAAACTAATACCTCGTGGTGAGAATGGTTCCTACATACAGCTATTCCCCCACCCTTGTGTAGAGATACAACCGGGAAGCACTATGGATATCCTATTTCCTGTCACCCAAGACAAGAAAAAAACTGTATGGATCTCCAAGACATACCCTTGGGCAGATGGTTGGTTTGCCGGAGGAATGACCAGTAACGGAGAAGTGACAGCCGATGTGGTATATGCCGGATTTGGCGTTACAGCACCCGAATTAGGATATGATGATTACAAAGACATAGATGTAAAAGGCAAGATTGTGCTGGTAGAGGAAGAAACACCCAATATAAGCCGTAACCCCGATTCACTGGCCATGTGGTACAAACATACTTTGCACCAAACCAAGCTGAACAACGCTGCAGCCCATGGTGCGGCAGGCTTGTTATACAAATGGGTTCCCGGTCCGAATGCCCCCTATAATCCGGGATTTGTCTATTGTCATGTTACAGACACTGTGGTCAATGATATTTTCAGGGGAACAGGCAAGACCTATAAAGAAACCATCCGGCAGATTTATAAGACTCAGAAGCCTGCCTCTTTCCATACCGGAAAGAGAGCCCACATCAAAATGAATGCTACCTATAATCCCAATGCTACTGGAAAAAATATTTTGGGCATGATCAAAGGCAGTGATCCTATACTATGCAATGAATATGTAATCATTTCCGCCCATCTGGACCACTTAGGAATGATTCCTTTCCTAATTGAAGGAGCGAATGACAACAATTCTTCCTCCGCTGCCATGCTGGGAGTAGCCGAAGCACTGGCAAAATCAAAGATAAAACCGAAACGCAGCATCATCTTTATGAGTGTGGACGGCGAGGAGGCCGGACTCACCGGAAGTACCTACTACACCAACCATTCCCTTGTGCCCCAAAACAAAGTGGTAGCAATCCTGAATCTGGAACAAGTGGGTGTAGGTGAGATGCTAGGAGCGAATTATCACTATAAATACCCCGAACTGGCTGAGCTATCAGAGAAAGCCAATGATAGGTATGTACATCGACGTCTGTTCACTAGTGAGACTCATTTCCTGACCCGCCCTCGCACAGACGGTGCAGTCTTTATGAAAGCCGGCTATCCATGTATAGACTTATGGGCCTTGGGAGGCGGTTATTACCATCATCCCAAAGATAACACCCAATCTATCAATCCCGATATCCTCCGAGCTGCAACCGAATGGTTATACTGGACTACAATTTTTATAGCAGACAAGTAACCGGATATAAGAAATCCCGGCGAGTCATCGCTCTGCTGGGATTTCTTTATCTAACCGATGTTGTGTATGTGTTGTCGTAGATGTGCTTGGTGTTGTGTCATTGTTGAGTCAGATATTCCTTATACATTTTTTCTATCTCCTTCATGGGAATATCCAATGTCTTCACTTGTCTGAAAAACTCAGGCAGGTCTTCATGCAGGAATGTATTTTTCCGTAAAGCAATAATCCGGTCTTTAGCCCCTGCCGATACAAAATAACCAATGCCGCGTTTATTGTGAATGATCTCTTGTCCCTGAAGGTAATCATACGTGCGGACCACCGTATTTGCATTCACCTCCACTGTGGCGGCGTATTCTCTGACCGATGGAATACGCTCTTCTTCCGTATATTGTCCTTGCAGGATTTCATCACATATCCGGTCAGCTATCTGCAAGTAAATGGATTTACTTTCTTTAAATTTCATAGCAAACGGAATTTGGGTTTAATAACTTGTGAACGGGTAAAGAGCCGGTAACTCAGCCACCAGTTGAACATGGTGAATGCACTGAAGAACGCCACCCCTAAGGAAAGTAACTTGTTTAATGTCACCCACTGGAAATTAGCTTCCAGCCATTCGGCGAAACTACGCATACCGTCATTGCCTACCCATGATATGATATGTACTGACAAGACCGAACACAGAATAGAAATAAGCATCAATGTACCCAATGTCTTGAAAAAAGGTTTCTTGTACCAATAACTCCCCCCTAGAATATAAAGTGAATGTGACCACACCAAGAAAGCCCATCCGCACAGCTCACCCAGCCAGTTCTGGTAGGACATATTCAAAGCGGATCCCGATCCCCTAAATACCTGTTCTCCATCTATAGCAGCCATAGAAAGAAGATGGTACAACACTGATTGATGGAATGCCTCGGGCAAATTAAACAAAGGAAGTACAAGATAACGCGTAATCTCTGCCAATGAAGCGGCAACTATAATGGCTGCGGCCATCCCTACCGTAACAATTAAAAATCGTGCTACAAATTTCTCTATCATAGTCGCCGGAAGCATCAGAAAAGCGATACGTTTTTCTTTTGTAATCATGTTTTCCATAATGTTGGCAGCATAAGCAATACTGGCAATACCAATGATAAAAACAAAGGTCCCCATTATATTAGAACAATAAGTAGTAAACGATATCTGAGAAGACCTACCAGAACTCATTGTCCACATATGAAGTATCATTACCAAGGCGAATGCAGCATAAATTCCTATCAAACGATAAAGATTCGTTTTCCAATTTTCCATAATCTCGCGTTTCATTACCATTGCAATACGCGAAAAGCTAAAGAAGTTATTCGTATCCATAATGTTTGTGTGTGTTACTTGTTAAACATGGTTTGCATTTTTTCTCTCTCTGCCAGCATAGCGTTGAATAATACTTCCAGATTCAAATTCGTTTCCTCATTCTCAGTGTTCGGGAAGATGACACTGTTTCCCTGGACGGACGGCTGGACATAGAGTGCTGTGTCCGTCGGTTCATTCATGCCTTGCTCTGCAAAATAGACTTTGTCACAGATGGTCTTTACCGATGCATTCAACAATACGCGGGTACCGTCAATAATAACCACATGATCCAGCAGGCTGTCAATATCTCTCACCTGGTGCGTAGAGATGATGACTGATTTTTCATCGGTCATGCCCGAAGCGATTACTTTACGAAACTGACTTTTAGAAGGAATATCCAATCCGTTGCTGGGCTCGTCCATTACCAACAAAGAGGTATTGGTAGCTAATGCAAAGCACATAAATGCTTTCTTCTTCTGTCCCATCGAAAGCTCGCCCAAATGAATATCTTCATTCATATCAAAATCACGAAGGCAAGTGCTCAAGAGTTCATTGCTGAAATTCGGATAAAACGGAGTATTCAGCTTCAAGTATTGTTTCAAACTGACTGATGGCAAAGCAAATTCTTCAGGCACTAGAAACATGTCCTGCAAAGTCAGGGGATAGCGCATGGAAACATCCACCCCTTTGTAAAGCACCCGTCCGGCCTGAGGACGAAGCAAACCTGTCATTAAATAAAGCAAAGTAGATTTACCTGTACCGTTCTTCCCTAAAAGGCCGTAAACTGAACCTTTGTCCAATGCTAGCGAGAAGTCATCAAAGACTTTCTGTTTTCTCTTTCCATAACTGAAAGACAAGTTCTTTACTTCAATCATCATTGTGTTTATGGTTTTATTAGTTATTTAGTGTATTAGTTGATTAGTACACTGTAAATGTATATAGTTTATTTGAATAAACAAGAAGAATGACTCATCTTTAATATTCATTAACCGTTAAACGAATTAAGCGGGCGGCAACCAAGTACTGTCCGCTCAACTCAAATGATAAATGAAAAAAAGAAGGACTATTTAATTCCTCCTAGTGCTTTAGTAGCAGTTTCGTTTCCAGGATCAATTTCCAATATCTTATTCCAATACAGTTTTGACTGGTTATAATCTTCTTTTACAAAATAATAATATCCCAAATAGCTGTTACATTCCACCAACACTGATTTAGTAGCATCAGGCTTCTGTTCCAGAATACTCAGTGCAGCCTCATAATAAGGCTTTGCCAATCCCTGAGTTGTTTCAGGATCACGCAAAGAATTAACACGGGCACGCCAGAAGTTTCCTAAATAGTTATCGGGAACTTTAGCAGCCACTTGTGCAAAAATAGTATCGGCTTCAGCTAGATAAAGTGGTTGCTTATCCTGATAAGCAGAATCAGTAGCCGCATAATAGTTCAAACGTCCATATAAAAACAGGTCACTAATATCCGGATCACCTTTCATTCCGCCCAAATAATTTTTATAAGCCTCTATGGCCTTCGGAAAATCACGTTCCTTTTCGTATACATCAGAGATATCTTTATAGATTTCCGTATGCGATTTGTCCATAGCCAGTGCTTTGTCGAACTGTGCCACCGCTTCATCATACTGCTTGTCAGCTTCCAGCAAACGGGCGAAATAAACGTAATCCAAATATACATAATCCGGATTACCGGGATTAGAAAAGAAAGTGGCGGCTGCTTCCAGTCCTTCTTTGTAATCCTTTAACTCCAGATTATCATACATCGCCAGACGTTTCAGCACATGATTTTCCGGAGCAAGTTCCAGACCTTTCTTTACCATATCCGAAGACTGCGCATAATCCTTATTCAGATATAGCAACATGGCATAGCGGGTATAGTCCTGTTCGGTAGGCGTACCTACTTTCAGATAACTTTCATAAGCTTCTTTTGCTTTGCCATACTGCCCCATCGTATAATATACATCGGCCAATTCCTTACTGATACGGTTATCGTCCGGAGCCTTAGTCTGCAAACGCATCAACATATCCAGTGACAGTTGAGGGTCTACACCTTTATATACCTGTGCATATTTAAAATAAGCTTCGCTGCAATTTTCATCCAGATAAATAGCCTGGTTATAATCACTGCTGGCTTTGTTCACATCATTTAGTTTCAATGCCACATCACCACTCAGCAGATAGGCTACAGCACATTTACTGTTCACATCTTTAGCGCGCTGTGCATATTCGGCAGCTTCTGCTGTTTTTCCCTGGTCCAGATAAGCCCGGCCTATCTCTACCAACAAGGAAGTATTCTTCTTATTTTTACCTTTCATCAGTTCATCAAAAGCCTCGGAGGCTTTTGCCGGATTCTCCTTTATCATCGTGGCAGCCTGTTTCACTTGGGGTGACCATTCGCTGCCTGCTGGTGTCTGTCCCCACATAGTTACGGCCAGGCACAGGCTCATCACGGTTAATACTAATTTTTTCATGGTTCTTCTTTTTTGTTCATTTATTATTCCTCTTTTACATCTACAATCCTCACAGCAGCCGTAGCAGGTACCAGTCCTGATTTCAAGATGATACGCTGTCCCCGGAAATCTGTCAGGAAAGAAGTCAGACCACTGGGCAGACCACTTTTAGGATCATTGAGTAAAATGTACACATTGCGAGTGAGCGGATACTGGTTCAAAGCCAGATAAGCTTGATAAGGCTTGAAACTATTTCCCACTGTAGCCGAATCCGCACGGCTGACAGCCATTATCCGAATGACGTCATTGAAAGAGAGTCGCGTACTATCCGCAGGATTTCCTATCCAGTTGACACCGATAACCCCTAAAGCTGCGGGATTCTTAGCCACATACGAAATCACCTCCGGATTTGTTTTCTGCGCCTTCAGGTCCTTCGACAAAGGCATACCGCCGCAGATCGAATCAAGTACATAATGTACGGTGCTCGAATTGGGATTATCAAATACCAGTTGGAGCTCACCCAAACGGGAAGCAGGATTCAACTGTTTCCAGTCAGTAACTTTCCCCGTCAGTATTTCTTTAAACTGGTCAACCGTAATTAATGAATCCGTATTTTGCTTGTTCACTATCAAGGCCAAACCATCTGTCGCCATCTTTACCGATACAGGAAAGAATTTCTTGTCATTAAGATAGGCTGTTTCCTGCCTGGTGAGTTGCCGGGTGGTTATAGCCAGACGTACACTATCCGCCAGCAAAAGTTTCATGGCTTCCACTTCGCTGCAATAAATGGGATGCACGGTGGCATCCGGTGTCAATGCATAAAACACCTGTAACTCCTCTTCTATAATGGGACGGAAAGTTTCGTCCACCGCTATCGTTATAGTGCCAGAGGTCAACGTATCGTCTTCCCCCGGTTTGGGTTTGTTGCCGCAGCCCGAAAGCAGCAGCAACGAAGCAGCCAATAATGCAATATACAGCTTCATCATCATATATAGATATTATTGTAGCTTAAAAGTTATAGGAACGGTATAGTACACGGGAACATTACGTCCGTTCTGTCTTCCCGGAATCCACTTCGGCAATGACTGGATCACCCTGATGGCTTCCTTGTCGCAATACGGGTCCAGAGAACGCATCACCTTCACATCCTTTACGTCACCTGTAGCCGAAACCACAAAGCGGACAAACACTTTACCCTGTATTCCTTTTTCCTGCGCAATGGTAGGATAATGCAAATTCTTTGCTATAAAAGACAGCAATTCTCTATCACCACCCGGGAACTGAGGCATCTGTTCTACCATAGTATATGTTTTTTCTTCTGCTTCGGGGGCTTTGGTTATCACTTCTTTCAGTTCAGCAATATCTTTACCGTTCAACTCATCATTACCTTTCACATCGGCAATAGAGATAGCCACTTTGGTCTGAGTCAATTCTTCCTGACTCTTTATCTCTTCATCATCACGCACTTCTTCATCTTTTTTGATGACAGGAGCTGTAAATTTGATAGAGCTTTTCAGAGCAGGAGGCGGAGCCACCGGTTCCACTTTCTTGAACTCTTCCTGTTTCACTTCGGGTTCTTCCAGTTGTGACAAGGTAGTCACCTCTGTCATCACCTCTTTCTGCTTCGGGGTTGCCAGTTTTACCAATGTCGGTATACTGAAACCTATGGCAGCAATGATCACTACAATTACCATTGCCCACGTGTGGCGTTTAGGTGAATTGGCACGCATCTTATAGGCACCGTATGCCTTGTTCTTACCTTGGAATATCAGTTCACACCATTCAGGTGAGGTCAAATCTATTTTTGCCATTTTCTTTTCCTCCTTTTAAATGTGTGTTACTATTCCGCAATGTCTTTACTCAGATCGCCCTTCGTATCATAGTTCTTGATCAAGAACTGATCTGCATCTGCGATGTCTGTAATTACATACTTACCTATATTGCATATTTGCATTTCATCTAGAGCATCAATCAGATTCTTGTATGAAGAGTCATCCGTTGCTTTAATAATAACAGTCGGGGTATCCTTTCCGCTTTTTATTTCAGCCAGTTTTTTCGTATACTCCTCCTCTGATATCTTTAGATCAGCTTTCTGTTTTTTCAGATCGTTTACTTCACGAACTGTCGCCGAGTTCTTTTTAAGAAGAATGGAACGCAGACCATCTGCATTATAGGAAGTTTCCTTCAGCGATGTATAGTCTTTATAATTAGGTTCTCCTTCATAATAATACAATTTATCTCCTCCGGCCAGTAACAGGGTAATTGCTTGTGAAGCCTTCACCTTGCTCTGCTGCTCTTCAGTGATGTTCTTGTCATTGCTCGGCATACTTATTTCCATCGTCTGAGGTTTGCTCAGCGTGGTACACAGCATAAAGAAAGTAATCAGCAACATGTTCATATCCACCATAGGCGTAAAGTCTACGCGGACAGTCATCTTTTTTTGCTTCGAACCCTTTCCTTTTTTGCTGCTTTCTTGTACTTCAGCACTCATAATTATTCGGTTTTATTTATCAGAAGTAGTCTTCAGAGAAGTAATCAGATTGTACCGGTTCTCTCTGAGGTCCTGAAGTGAGTTCATTACGTTTTTAATCACAGCGTAGGGAGTTGACGCATCAGCTTTGATAGCAATACGTAAATCAGGATTCACCTGACGAGCACTGCGTACCCATGATTTAAACTGATTATCTGTACTGTCACAGGGGATACCTTCATTTTTCAACAGTTTATCCTGCTGGTCGGAAGGCAGATCCAGATATTTCTGCATGCTTCTCATCGGGACACCAAATGTAGAAGCTGTCACAAATTTCTTCTCCTGCTCAGGAGTAAAATCAACTCCGTACTCCTCACCCATTTTCTCCAATACGGCCTTCATGTCGGGCTGTTTGTCGAGGCTCATAAATATTTTCCCTTGCGGGTCCACCAGAATCTGAAGGATATTCGTTTCCGGAATCTTGATTTCAGAAACGGAGGCTGGAGTAAACACCTGTACCGGCTCCTTCTTTACGAATGTTGAAGTCAACATAAAGAAAGTAAGCAGCAACACAGTGACGTCACTCATGGCCGTCATATCTATGAACGTACTTTTCTTTTTAATCTTTGCTCTACCCATAGCAGTTTATTTTAAAGGGTTGGCACGATTATTTATGAGAAGCCGCAAAGGTCTGTACAATAGAGAAACCTACTTCATCGAGGCTGTAAGTCAATTTATCAATCTTATTAGTGTAGTAGTTATAAGAAATAACCGCCAATGCACCTGTCAAGATACCGAATGCCGTATTGATCAACGCCTCGGAAATACCTTGTGACAAAGCCATGGAGTCCGTACCACCACCGGCAGACAAAGCTGCAAATGAACGGATCATACCAATTACCGTACCGAGTAGTCCCATCAAGGTACCCAATGTGGTGATTGTACCGATAACAGGCAGATTCTGCTCCATCATAGGGAGCTCCAGTGCAGTTGCTTCTTCCAATTCTTTTTGAATGGCCAGTACTTTCTGGTCCTTGGAAAGTGTCGCATCGTTTTCCACGTCGGCATACTTTCTTAAAGTCGAAGTAACTACATTGGCTACAGAACCGCCTTGTTTATCACATAGCTCTTGTGCCTTCTTCATATCACCAGCGGCCAGGGTAGATTTAATATTAGCGACGAATTTCACCAGCGAACCTCTGCCAAAAGCAGACCGGATGGCTAAATAACGCTCAACGCTCAACGCTATGACGGTGAGCAACAGGGTCTGGATAATGGGCACCACTACACCACCTTTGTAAATTGTTCCCAGGAAACTGCCCGGCAACGGATGGTTATTAGGGTCATTATTCATAAAGTTAGATGGATTCCCCAATATGAAGTGATAGATACAAACTGCAATGATAAAGCAGCATATAATTACCCAACCCGCATTTTTAATACCTACAATCTTATTAGTAGTTTTATTTTGAATAGTTTCCATGATATATGTTTTAATTAATCGTTATAGTTAAATGACAATTCTATACCAACCCCGACACTCTGCAGGGCGCCGGAGAAGGTGAAACAACTAAATTTATAACGATTAATTAAATCAAAATGCGTCTCAGCGTGAACACGAAATAATGACATGCCGGAGACACACAATGAATGGGATTAGACGGAAAGATCTTAGCGCGGTCAGTTGCCAGTATTTCTTCCCGTAGTGAAAAACGACCTATGAGAATTTTTAAGAAGTTCTGTTGAAGTTCCTCTGCTCTGCGGATACGGAGATCGTCGGGCATTAGTTTCGCTAATACCTGCTGTTGCCCTGTGAGTAAAGAGTGGGTGAAAGACATGGTATCCAATGTACCATGATCAGATGCCATATTATCTTGATGTTCTGTAGTAGTAGCATATCTGTCAATAGCGGAAGAAACAACATCTGCATCGACTCCCTGATAATTAAACATTAAAAGCAGGACTATTAATCCTATTTTGACGATAAGCTTCATTTTGGCTACTAGTTTCGAAAGATTCTCGGTTTATATTATTGAAACAATTCTATTGTTTTTTTGTTCACGCAGACCTAAAAATTATTCAAGTTCAAGTGGTAAATATATTCGATAATCATAAAGAAATTATGAAATACAATCTTTTTAACCCCTTTTCTAATTCTAAATAAAAACCTGCCCCTTCCGGACAGTTCCGTGGGAAAGGTACCCACACCCACGGGGAAAAAACGGTAGAGGCCACATTTCATGCGTGCGGATACAAAAAAAGCCTCCGGAACTTCTTCAAGTCCGAAGGCTTCAATCAAAACGGC
>CAPAOL010000010.1 GCA_948579315.1 uncultured Phocaeicola sp. | reverse complement strand
AATCGCAGACTTTAATTTTTTCAAATCCTCAATGATTTTGTTTTGGGTAGCAATACGTTCATCTATGACTATTAACAGTTTTGCAATTTTGGTTTGTTCTTCTTTTGAAGGGATTCCGATATACACTTCATCGAAATTACGAGCACTTATAGAAAACACCTTTGTACCTTGAGCAATTCTTCTAATCTGCTTGTGGAATGAATCAGAAGCAAAAGCATAACCTTTATAGCCAATAACAGTCTGCTCAGAATTATCACGTCCATGTATTGTGTGTAAGCCAGAAACGATTTGTTGGTTATCACAATTAACAACTTCTATGGCTTTAGCCACATCGTTTGTGTCTTCAGACGCATCAGCAAATGCCACATCTCCTTCTTTGAATAGGGTAAATGATTTGGGCATAGATTCCTCTTTGATGTAAGGAAGATAATCACAAGCAGCATCTACCATGGTAGGCACTCCTTTATGAATTAAACCATAATGCAAATTCTTGATTTTACCGTTATTATAATCTAATTGTTCCCATGACAGAGAGTTGGTAGAATAGAAATCCAAGAGTTCTGAAACTTTCATCTTTTTCCACTCCCCCGTAAACTCCGGAAATCTCAAATGGGGAACATTATGGCAATTATATCCTCAATTACCGTAGCTTTACCCCGTTTTGTATAACTAAAATATAAAAAGTATGACTCAAAAGAAAACTATCAGAGAAATTTCCGTACTTTGGAAAGAAGACAAAAAGCAATATGTGAAACAATCAACATTTGCTGCGTACGTATTAATTCTTGAAAACCACATTTATCCGACATTTGGAGAGATGTATGAGTTAGAAGAAAGAAAAGTTCAAGAATTTACTCTTCATAAAATCAATAATGGATTAAGTAAAAAATCCATTAAAGATATTCTTATTGTACTGAAAATGATATTGAAATTTGGGGTAAAACATGGATTTCTAGATTATAAAGAATGGGAAATTAGGTTTCCAACAGAAGAAGAAAAGCAACATTTAGAAGTACTCAGTATCTCACATCAAAAACGAATCATGAGTTTTATCCAAGAACATTTCACATTCAAAAATTTAGGTATTTATATCTGTCTAAGTACCGGACTACGCATCGGAGAAGTATGCGCTTTAAAATGGGATGACATAAACATTGAATTAGGTATTATTTCTATAAAAAGAACCATTGAACGCATCTATATCATTGATGGAGAAAAAAGACATACGGAACTTATTATTAATACTCCAAAAACCAAAAACTCCATTCGTGAAATCCCAATTACAAAAGAATTAATCAGAATTTTAAAACCATTAAAAAAGATAGTGAATGGTAATTATTATATTCTAACTAATGAAGAAAAGCCGACAGAACCAAGAACGTATCGCAATTACTACAAAAGGCTTATGAAAGATTTGAATATCCCTGAACTAAAATTTCATGGACTCAGACATAGCTTTGCTACACGCTGTATAGAAAGTAATTGTGATTATAAAACTGTAAGTGTTATTTTAGGACATTCCAACATTAGTACGACTCTCGACCTTTATGTTCATCCTAATATGGAACAAAAGAAAAAGTGTATAGATAGAATGTTTAAAGGATTAAAATAATCCATATAAGGGAAAAAGAGAACGACTTTTTCCCTTTATATCTTTTCTTTCAATATATTTGTACTCAAGCTATTTAAATTAAAAATTTCACCCTAAAACAAATTACTATGGCAATTATTAAAATTGGAGAGCTATTAAAACTTAGAGGATTAGATACAAATAAAAGAATCAAGTTAGTACGGCACAAAGACGCACGGCAGAAACAATCAATAAATGGAAGAGAAGTAGAAGGCAATCCATATGACTGGTATAGAAACGATAAAGACATATTTATAGCATATCAAAGTGAACAACATAGGGATGTTTTTAAAAATGTCGATTACATTGTTTCTTTCATTGGCGAAAATGGTACTATTGCCCGTTTTATCGGCATCTACCAAATTGAAGGACCTGACAACGAACGTAAAACTGACAAATATTGCTATAAAATAACTGAAGTGAAAGGTTTTGATGAACTAAAAGAACGCATCATTATAGAATGGGGAGCTTCAGCAATATCTTGGCATCAATGGCTTAATGATAAAAATGACAAAGAGATTATTGAGATTACTCCCGGATTTGATCATATTTTCCCCGGATATGAAAAAATAACTCTAACCCTTGCACAACTAAAAAATATAATACTAGAAAAAGAATATCCTGAATGGAAAAAAATGCTTTCCGCCGTAAATTGCATTTATGTAATAACAGATAGAAAAACAGGGAAGAATTATATAGGTTCCACATATGGAAAAGAAGGAATTTGGGGTAGATGGAAAAAATATGCCCAAACAGGCGGACACGGAAATAATAAAACTCTACAAAGATTATACATTCAAGACAATAACTATCCTAATAATTTTTCTTGGTCCATCCTCGAAACACTATCTATCAGTATTAGTAGTTATGAAGCTATAAATATTGAAAACAGCTACAAGAAAAAACTGGGAACCCTAGCTTTTGGATTAAATAATAATTAAAGAAATAGGCAATAGGTAACATAAAAGCAAATCATCTCCACTTTGGAAAACTGATAGGAAATTATTGAGATGCTTTACTCAATACTTACACTGACGCAGATAAGTTATTATAGTCCCCCCCCAAAAAACACTTATTACATACAAATAATATTTGTCCAAACGCTTCCCATTCCCAAAATAAAGCCCTACTTTTGTGAAGAATATTTTCCCGTATATAAACGTATTAACAACAATATCTCCACAAATAAAAGAATCCCTACAAGATGAAAAAAGAATCCGACAGCTCGTCTGTCCCCTACAATTTCTCCCGTTGTTTCAACGACCAATGCCCGCAAGCCTCGAAATGTTTGCGCTACATAGCAGCACAAAATGAAACAGCCGATTACCTTTATATCTCCATCGTTAATCCGGCACGTTATCCTGCGGATGGAAATCAATGCGAATGTTTCAAGACTGCTGTCAAAGTTCATGTGGCATGGGGACTTAAACAGCTGCTTAACAGAATCCCCTATGAGGATGCAGTCAGTATCAGAACACAAATGATAGGGCACTATGGAAAAACAGGATATTACAGGTTTTATCGTGGAGAACGGGGGCTTATGCCTAAAGACCAAGCCTACATCAGACAACTATTCCGTAATAAAGGGATAAAAGAAGAACCAACTTACCAACGCTACACAGAAGAATATATTTGGTGAGTTGCTGTCATCTGTCACAGTTTAGGGGTTAATAGTTTAATAATAAACCGATAAGACTGTGACAGCAAGAGGTGACGGCAGGGTGATGGCATTTTTGCCGTCACCTAGTTATTAGTCTTACGACATGATAGAGTGTACCGCTACGCGTATGTTTGGAAGGGATTTCTTGCTTTTTCAGTATTCTCCCGAAGGAATTAACCCTTTTGACAGACATCGGGATTGAACTGCCCTTTTGAATATCTTCCATAATCTCGGCAGGAGACAGCCACTCTCCTTCTTCAGGCTGTGCAGCACGGAAATAACGGAAGAAAAGTTGTTCTTCCGGCGGGACTTGTTCAAATTCACGGTTGTTTTCCACCATAATCTTTTCTTCCTCCTGGTCGAACCAATAACGTTCGCCATGCTCCAGTTCGTACATGGCTTGTGCGTAAAGCTGCTCATAGTCTATCGGACGGTTGGTGTCAATCACTCCGGTCACTTCGATGCAAATAAAACGACGGCTACCGGAAGGGTCGGTCAACAGGTCTTTCTGGTTGCTTGTCGCTATGAATGAGGCATAACGGCGCATTTCGAGAACGGCACTGCCATGAGGTTTCTTCACATTCAACACAGGCTTTTGCAGAATATGTTTCAGGAAACCTTGTTGCGTCGAACTCACCTGGTCAAATTCATCAATATTGATGAGCGCAAAACGATTGAGGTAAAGTTCGGCATCTTTCTTTCGGGAGAAATCAATGCTGTCGGTATAATAGGAACGTTCGGAAGGTGGCATTATGCTCCGGCAAAAGGTGGATTTACGTGTCCCTTGCGGTCCGACAAGTAAGGGCGAAACACTATTCGCATACTTTTTATCGCTTCCTCTCCAATGAGAAACCATATTGAGGAACCAACGGTGGAACAAATCCATCCAATACGGATTCTTACAGGGAACAGTGGCTGCCAATGCACGGATACGGTCTTTGCCGTCCCATACCGGAAGCCGGTAGAGAAAATCTTCCAACGGATTGAATACAGGTACGCGGTTGGAATAAATATAACGGCTGATGTCCCTGTCCCACAACGGGATACCTTCCATTTGCGCATCCAGGGCAATGCTGTTCAGCACACGTTTGTCGAGAGGATTGAAGCGGAAACGGAAAGAAAGCCTTTCACGATATTCCACCTCGCCGATTTGAGTGTTATGGCGGAATTCATAGCGGCGTTTCATGAATTCTTCGGTCTGTAAGGCGAGCTGTTGTTCTTTACTTAGGCTGATATTCTTGCCGAAACCTTTGCACTCGGTATATATATTGCCAATCATTTGACGGATAAGCGCTTCCTGTTTATACATATAGAAATGGAAAACGGTACGTTTCACGACTTCTTCTTGCGGAAGCCCCGAAGCAAAACAGTTTTTAGCCAGTTGGACGACTAAAGGATGCCATGTGTCTTCGCGCAATTCAAGTCCCGCTTCCCTGAGGTCGGAATATGCTTTCCGCAAAGCGGCTTCGAAAAGCATCAGGAAGGCATTTTCCGAATCATATCCCGGTACGGCACGGGTCAATGGAGATTTCTCCGCCTGAACCGCTTCACGGAAAGTGGTTTCTTCGGGCATCGATGACGGTTGGGAGAGATAAAACTGGACTGAATCCGGACGGTAGATGATGTCCGGGTCGTGGGATAAGCGCGAATATTGTTCCAAAGTCGGTTCTTTGGGAAGTATATCGAACGGGATTTGCGGCTGATAACATTTCACAGCCAAGCGATAGGCGTGGGCGTGGAATAGTTCCGCTTCTTCCCGTGTTTTGGGAAGGGAGTTGTCCGGTCGGGTGAAGGTAGTCCATATTTTCACAGTTTTGCCACTTGAACCCATGAAAGCACAACGGGTTTGCGGTTGCTCGCAGGCTTTTTGTTTCACTAAAGCGATTTCCGATTTATTGGACAAAGGGCCGATGGTCAGTTCTACAATACCGTTGTAGCTTTTCATCTGTTTCTGACCGTTTACTTTTCGGAATTCGGCGGCGGGAATTATTTGGGGAAGTTTATCGGCAAACATACACCGTTCGTCGGAAAGGGTATATCGCAGATGCTCTCTGAATGTAGAAACAGGACGGGATTTTATTTCTGTCTTTATCTTATTTACAAGTATATCAAGATCCATTACGCTGAGCGCTGTCGTATCTTCATTCTTACGAAATTGAGTAATTTTCATTAATTTGATAATAAATTATTTTGTCAGCGTCTTTGTGATCGTTGAGACTGCTAAATTAGTCATAATATCCGAAACCGGCAAGGAAAACAAGTTTTTAATATAGAAAATTATTGATATATCAAGTGGTTCTTTAGCTGAAAGAAACGGGATTGTCACCACTCTATTACGGACAATTAGTTTTTCTCTGCTTGAAACTAGAGTTCCAGCTAAGAGAAACTATAGTTTCATCGGTAAGAAACCAATGGTTTCAAGCAATTGGAACTAGAGTTTCAAGCGTATGAAACTAAAGTTTCAAACCGCAGAAACTAACGTTTCGCACCTTGAAACTGTTGGTTTCAAGGCAGGACACAACTCATAAATACGGGGATAATAAATTGAACGACTTATCCATTTATGGCTGATACTATTCATTTTCAAACAGCGTCTTTATTTTGTCTTTGTTTTCTAGGTGACAGCATTATTGCTATCACACTGCTGACACCTTGTGCTGTCACAGCTTTAAATACTTATAATCTGCAAGTTAGATTATAATCTGTGACAGATGACAGATATATTTTGTTTTTTATTTCATAGAGATGCTAAATTCAAGTTATAAATGCAACACCGACTTATTTTACTGGGGACAATGATTCCGCCATCATATCATATTCCGCGATTTTCTCCTTGCACAAACGTTCAGTAATATCTTTCAGAATATCTACACGAGAAATCAAAGCATTCTTTCTCTGTATCTGTATTTTGAGGAAAGACAGTAGTTAAGTCCATAGAAAAACGCTTTATCATCCCTAAACTACAGAGATAGAAAAAACTTATAATAAAATCTTTTCAAAAATCCTTCAACACTTCCATCATTGCCGGACGACGTTTATATTTTATCCGAAATTCCGCTACTATGTTTTTCACCGCAGTCTGTCCTCCCTTTAGTTTATGTATGCACGGTAACACTTGTGCGATAAATTCATAATTCCTCCGTCCCATTTTCCGTTCGGCATAGTCATTCAACGAAGAAGTATACATAGCAATCAGCTGTTCCGAATGAGTATCCTTCAAATAATGAGCATACCGCATCAATGCGTCCAATTGATCATATCTAGTTGATGACAACAAGGTGAACAAACGCTCATTATCCTGTTCTTTCACATAGATATCAGCTTCAGCACTTTCACCGAAAGAAAAATAGTTAGTAAATTCTGTTTCCTTCATCATCGCATCCAGAAAACTCTTCCATTGTTCTTTCAGAATCAGAGTTTTAAGTTTATTGTAATATGTCAGTTTATCCCTGCCTGTCACAAACAATAGACGACATGTATCAATTACTTCGGAAGTCCGGTTGGTCGTCTCGTAAATCTTCAGTTTTATTTCCAACCATTTATTAACCGTACTGGGATGTTTCTCTTCTTCCGCCATCTCAATTCCTTCATCCAGTAAACGGATGGCTTCATCGTATTGGCAACGGACAATCAATTTTTCAACCTCCATCTCCCGTATTTCAGTCAGATAAAGATATTGGCGAATCGTTTCATTCGCTTTTTGCTCCTCATTCTGCTCCAATAATAAGTTGACTTTGCGAAGAACTAACTGATACAAATCATAAGTGTCCTTTCTTGCTTCAAGAAGTCCATCAATCAACTCCAAGGCTTTTTCTGTCGATTGAATCGAAAGATTGATTTGCATCATAAGTTCATCTATATCATAGATTCCGTAATTTCGATAAGTAGATATTTCAGCAATCTGCCGTAATTCCTGTAGAATATCCGTCTTTTGTTTCTGAGTTGTTTTAGAATGTCCAACTACTTTCATGAGTAAACCTCCTGCATGCTCACAATAAAGGGAAGTGCCAAAGTCATCATCTTCGTCAATATATAGTAACTCATCCTCATAATTTTCACCGATAGAACGAAGTGTTTGAAGAGCTATAGCAATAGTACTATCCATATCTCCCAGACTCAAAAAGAAGTCCGCTTTCTTCAGAAAAACATCCATTCGATTGAAAACCGTTTCCCAATCACGACTGTAATCATTATAACGATTCTGATAACGAGACTTTTTACTGTCACCGGAACTATTAAAAAGCTTTTGAATCTCCGTTCTATAATCTTTTCCCTTTGATGTCGAAGACGATTCCTTGAATATAAAACGCTTCAAAAGCGCCGCCTTAAATTCCGGATTCGTTAAGGCATATTCACTGATAAATGTAGAAAGTTCCTGCGGACTAATGAATGACAGCAATTGTTTGATGTCCACATCGGGCTGTACAACCTCTTCTTCTTTTATAATTTTTGAAAATGCACTACGACTCACCCGTTTATTATTATCACGGATTGCCAGAAGTACTGCCACGACATGCTTACAGATTTCTCCATCATACGGACAATCACAGTACCAGGATTCTACTTCCTTTCCGCTCACAGATATTTCCACATTATAATCGTCCGTTCCCTCTACAGTTGCAGTCCATTCACCGGGTGAGATTTCTTCCAGTTCGGAAACAGCATCCGCATCATAATACTCTTCCCCACGCATCAATATCTTATAGGAGACAAAGTTCTCAAAATTATCCAGTGTAATCATACGACTAATTTAATACTTTATATATCCTTCTTGTTCATACGCTTTCCCATATTTATGAATCATTGCTACCAATGGTCTTAAACGTTCGTCAGCAACCAACATAGCCCTATAGCGCAAATACTGATTATCATAAAGCTGCCGGTTTCCGTCCTTGAGGCGTTTCTTCACATCCTCAGGAATGAAAAATTCCGCACGGTTGCCCAGATTTACATAGAATTCATTTAAAAAGATGGAAATGCCAGCCAAATCTATATCTCCGAAATGAATATAGCGATTGGGGATTATCTTTAGCCAGTTACACAAATCCTTCGATTGCGGGTAACGGGACACAAAAAGAACTTTCATTCCTTCAAACAAATACTTTTGGGCACGGATATGCTGGAAATTCTCTCCATTCTCTATACCCACCACTACAACATCTTCAGGAATACGGAAATATTCGTAATCCTGCATGAAGATGGAAGTACCTTGCAAGGGAGAAAGCACACATGGTTCATCATGAAGAGTTGCTTCTATAGGCTCATAACAATTGAGAAGAAAACCTTTGAACGTACGGGTATATCTCAGTTTAGAGTCCCCCGCCTTCGCCACTTGCTCCGAACGTGATACTTCATCCGGACAGTTCCTCATCTCAATCCAATCTTCCAGCTCCATGCCGGAAGTATAATTCTGAGCAAGATAAATACGGCAACCTTCCGGATCAATCATACGAAAACTACGCTTACTCCCTCGGGGAACAATAGTGATGATTCCCTCATCCATTAATCTATTTGCTATCAGTCCATCAAACTTTGTGTAAGGTATGAGCTCGCCGCCCAGCATTTTCAGAACCAGCCTCGCCATTGCCAATGTAAATAAACTACCACTCATTTTTCTATCTTATTATAGGTCAACAATGGGACAACCTGTGTATTTGACCGCCCGTCCTTACTCAGCAAATAGGTATAACGATAGTCCTCCACATTATAAGTAGTAGGAGAACTGTTTACCAACAATATATTCCGGCAATTGGCAAAATCCAGAATGCCTTTCACATTGTTGGGATGTAACTTGCCTATTTCATCCATCATGCAATGGATTTTAAAGTCACCAAACTTACGTGACGCCTTTTCTTTGAATACATTAATCAGCATGATATTGACCATTGCTTTTACCAGAATGTCCGTACCGTCGGAACCTACATTGGCTATCTTCTCCACCCATCCCGTATCGTTATCATTCTCTTTCACACGGAACTCCAGTTTAAATGTATCGGCAAGCGCCAACCGTCTGCGTCCCGGCTCGTCAAGCAGGAATTTCATAAACGACAACAAATGCCGGACAGCCACCGCATTGACATCTTCACGAGAAGCCTGCGAGAACAAGTCAACCTTTCCCATATTATATTGGTTCTCATCACAGAACCGCTTAATCTCCAGCAATAACTGCATCAGCTTATCGCTGCTCTGAAGCGGACGAAGTGCTATTTCCTTAATTACTCCGGCAAAATTCCGTTTGACAAAATCGTCGTTGATATCCTTTATTGTTCTGTGTATCTCGCTTTCATTACGGGTCAGTCCTCCCACTTCCTGCGAAATCCGGCGGATTATATCCGTATACCGTTCACTGATATGTTTCTGATAGTCGGAAATCTTATCATTATCCACAAACTCGCACAGATTGGAAGCGAAATCATAGTAATCCTGTTCTCCAACCAGTTCCGTACGGAAATGAAACGTGTTTTTTGACGAGAAGTTTCCATTGAACTGTGTCACTGCTTTCTTGAATTCTTCTGTTTTTCTGATAGTGGATACGATGAGAGACTTCAATTCTTCCACAATAACATCGCAACTTTTCCGGGTAGGCTTCTCTCCTATTTCCGTCACAGAAGGCGGACAGAAAATTTCATCTTTCCGAAACATATCCACTTTATTCAACCCGTCCTCCAATAAGTGCAATTCCTTGCTAATTCGGTCGAGGTGCTCATCCACCCCTTTTTTCTGAACTTGCAACTTTTCCTTTTTCAGATCGAAACGTTCGTTCAATGCAACCAGCTTCGCATCCAGTTCCTTCTTCCGGCTTCGCGTAGCAGGTTCTTTATCAAACAGTTCCTCTTTGTCTTTTTCATAATAAAGAACTTGCGAACGGGATTTGCCAATATAATCCAATTCTTTATTTATTTCGGCAAGCCTATCATCATACTTGCGGATAGTGACCGTATCAGCACCCTTTCCATTCAATTCATTCTCCTGCGCCTGCTTCAATTCCTTTTTCCGCTCCTCAGTTTGCTGTTTCATCCGCTCTATCTCTTGCCGAACACCGGCACTGAACTCTTCCAGTTCCTTTCGAAGCTCAGTCCGACTATCATTATACACTTTCCGGCAGGCTTTCAGCAGTTTTTCCCGTTCCGCCAAATGCTTCTCCTTCTCGCCTTCCGCCACATAAAGACGATGACCGATATCATTCAGTTGCGCCTGCAATTCTTCGACACAACCTCTTTTCCATTCCTCCTCCTTCGTCTTCCATGAAGCGTAATCAGCCTGCAAATTCTTCAATTTTGCAGGAATCTGCATTCGCTCGGCTTCCATCAGATGTTGTTCTTCCAAAATACTATGTATTTGCTTCGAATACTTCTTCTCCAAAGAAGAAACAGCTTCCCCCTCTTTTTCCGTCAGTCGGGTGAGACGATCGGTACAGAGTTGCCGGGCTGCTTGTTGCCTGTCGCGCTCCTGCTTCATTTCCTCGGGAGTGCGGACAGAACGCTCGATGGCTGCCAAATTGAGTGAGACACCGAACAAAGTAGCTTCCTTATTCACTAATTGAGGTTGCAGTTCATTGTTATACAGCACCAGTTCCTCATCCGCCACCTTGCCTATCGTCTCCTGCCAATCCGGTTTATTCTTCTCCAACCATTCGCACAACGAACCTTTTCGTTTCTCAATCAAGGCATCCAATGTTTGCAACTGTTCTTCAATCGCGCTCCGCTCTTTACGAACGGTCTCCATCTTTGTCTGAAATTCCCATTTCAATTCTTTCACTTTCCATTCACACTCCTGTCTCAACTGCTTTATTTCTCCTTGCTGCTGACGGATGCCAAGTTCCAGTTCCTTATCCTTTTTGTGTAGTTCGTTGATACCGTCTTCACAATCGGACATTTCCTTTTGATGGGGATGCTCGTATTTCACCTTTTGAAGTTTCAGGTTACACTGTGCCTGTTCGTCGCGCAACTGCCGGATACGATTATCCACTGTCTGCACTTTCTCTTCTTGCGTTACCCTTACTTTTTCTTCTTCCACACGGAGCTGTTGCATCAATTCCTCCTGCTTACCGGCAATCTCCGCATTCCGAGCATTTATCCGTGCTTGCTGGCTATTCTCAAAAGTACGGAAATCAGCTTCCTGTTTCTCAAACAGCAATCGGTACTTGCTCAATACATCCTCATAAGCCCTTGTCAGTTCCGATTTCATATTCCGGACTTGTTCTAGTTCCTGAACCAATAATTCTTCGCAAGATACCCGTTTGATGATTTCTTCAATCTGCATCTGCTCGTAATGCAGACGTTTCTCACGTATCTTTTTGAGCAAATCGTTTATTATACCTATATCCCTAATCAAGCCATCACGCTCATTGGTGTACTTTTGTTGCAGTTCACCCATAAGCCGCAGCAACCGTTCACGTTCCGTCTCGGCTTTAGCCTGTTCTTCCTTCACTAACGGAATCTCATGTAAAGCCTGTTTCTCCGCAAAGTTAAGCTCCGCACGCCCTTCAGCAATCTGCTTTTGGGTATAAATCAAGTCACGATAGGCGTTCATTACTTTTTCCGCCATCTTCCGGACAGGCACTTCTCCATTCTTGTTCTTTGTAAACCAAAGCATCACGTCCCTGTATTCCTGCTCGAATTCCTTTATCTGGCTACGATAGAAATCCAAATCGACAGAGATATCCTCATCACTCATCGAACGGATAATGGTATCTTTTATAAAATCGGCATCCAGTTTGGAATTTAAAAAGACGTTCTGTATGGTACGGGGAATATTCTGATATTTTGCACTTTCCACAATGGCAAACTTGCGGTAGGGTATCATTTCATGCTTACGGTTATTACCGAAGATGATGTCCCGATACATCTCATAGCTAGTCACTTGTGCAGTAATCTGAATCTTCGCGCCGATATGTTCTCGGATACGTCCCCATTCGGAATGCACCACATTATGTTCGTCAATAAACCAGTCCTGTTGGAATGGCGCATCAATAAAACGGAAAAACACCCGTCCCTGGGATTTGGCAGCTACCACACAATACGCCCCATTCTCCCGCATCACCTCATAGATAATGTAAGAATTGGCGTATGGAAAGTAAAAAGCATCGAAGCTTTTCTTCTCCTTCGGAATACCCAGTCTTAGTTTGTCAGCATTGTAAAAGAAGAGGATGGCACGGAGCAGCGTACTCTTACCGACACCTTGCGTACCTATAAAATGTACGTTCCCATCCAACTTCACTTCCGCATACGGAATATGGGCACTGTTCAGAAAAATAATCTTATTCAGGTATCTCATCTTGCACCTCCTCTGAAATTGTGATACAATCAACCAAGTCCTCCATATAATGGAAAGCCGACAATACTTTATACGTCCCATCGAGTTCGTTTTCTTTCTCTATCAGTCCTATACTCTCCAGTTCTTTCAGCAGTTTGCCGACAACTTCATCATATTTCTTCTTATCCGAGAACAGTTTGGTTGCCTTTTCTTTCAGTTCGATATCGCATCCTATCTGAATCTCAATATCAGCAGCACGAAACAGAAAACCCGGGCCGAATGCCGAATGATAGGTTTTCAGGAAACTCAGGTAATCAATCCACTTCTGAATTGCTTCCAGTTTACGTTCCAAATCGACTTTCGATTCCTTGCGAGTAAAGTAGTAATAACCGTCACCACCTTCCAGATAAAAACCGATACCTTTATAGTAATCATAATAATCGGGCAAATCTTCCTCAATGGCATCATACAAGCGTTTCACTTGGGTAGAGACACTGTTGGAAGAAATGAATCCCCCTTTGCTAAGTATATTAAATATTTCTTCAGTGTATTTCATGGTCATCTGTTTTTAGCATTCAGCATACGTCATTTGGCATATATTAAAGGGTATTCCACTTCGTCGGAGATTTCATAAGTATCCGTAAAGCGAAGTTCGTCGGCATACTGTGATGCCAGTTGGCAGAAAAAGATTAATTTCTCTCCACGTGTCACCTCTTTCCGGTAGCGATAGTTCATCACAAAAGAGAACAGATGGGTGCTGGACGCCATAAATGAATTATGCACCTCCTGCAAGTTTACGGTATCTATCATTTGCGACTGCCCATCCAGGTATCCTTCTGGAATGGCATCTGCCAATTGTTTCATTCCTTTCGGAGAATTTCTCTGCCGCGCGACAAGTTTCTTCAATATCTGAAAAGCCTCATCGGAAGTCCGTAGATTATCAATGGAAAGCTTGATGCGATAACCGACCTGCGGCTCCATCCAAACGGGATTTTTTTGTGCAGCAACAGAACGGATACTTGTATGTTCTTCCAACAAGAACTGGTCTTTCAAGTACTTCAACTTCTTTACTTTCTCAAAGATACGGTTCTGATAATCTATCAGATTCAGATAATGAATGATTTGTTTCTGGATTTCAATCAGGTTATGGTACGAGTCATTTAACTGAAGTTTTACGTCACTTACTACATTCCGCATCTGTACATCCATCGCCACCCGGAAGAAAACAGGCTGTCCGTAGTCTATCAATTCCTCACTTTTACGGATCAGCAGGGCAATATTATTTCGTTTCTCATCAAGCCGGACAAGTTTGGTTTTCTTTATCTTATAATTCGGTTCGTTCTTATAAGTATTATCCATGTTCCTTTTCAAGTCCATCACATTGCGGACTGTAGTCAGAGCGATGTTTTTCAGACAGCGTTTCACTTCACGCTGGTAGTTGTATTTACGTTGCTCGTTATTCTCTTTCAGATAATAGTCAATATTTTCATTCAGTCGCGTCAGGTAATCCTGCACGAAAGAAACATTGATTTCTTCATTCACTTCGAGCACATCTTCAAAGAATTTCAGATAAATATCCTCCATTTCTAGAAAATCACCAGTGTCCCGGATGACTCCATAGTCTATCAGATAGCGGATACGCTCTTCCTTGTATTCCGTCATTTCAAGCGCATAATCGTAACGGAACGAAAGAGATTTCCGTTTGGCAAACATTTCTTTCAGGAGTTCTTTCTCCCGGTCGAGACTTTTGACAAGTTCTTCTATAGAACGAAAAGTGCTCATCTAATTCACTGTTCTTCCAAATTCATAATACGTCTCATTGTAGGATATTCTTCCACAATCGTCCTTTTCTTAATTATTTCTGCCACAACACTTTTTATACTTCTTCCCGCTTCCACAGGGACAAGGATCATTTCTTCCGACTGTGTGTCCGGAAGGCATGCCACGAAACATATCATCTACCATCGCCTGCATTTCAGGAGTAATATCCATACCGCCAGCCTTCATATTCGGACCTGCAACAATGCGGGGAGGATTCTTTCTAAATTTATCTTTTTGAAATAAAACGAATGCCTCCTCTGAAGAATAACCTTTCAAGAACCAACGGGGACAATGATTCACATAATCCATAAATAGTTCAATAGCCTCTTGCAGCTCCTGCATGGAAGAAAGTTTGTGGCTAATCATTGAAGTAATAATAGATATTGAATTTTCTTCCGTTTGAGCGGTAAACCACAAATATGACAAACTGCTATACGCCTTTTCTTCCGTATACCGCAGTTTCTTCATCATATACTCCTTCAATTCATCCCAACACGGATTAGGAATAACGACTAACGGCATCATTCCTGCGGCAAAAACTTCTTCTTTAGAAAACTTCTTCCTATTTGTTATTTCACGACGAGCATATATTCTTTCTTCCAAACCATCTAAATCCTCCAAAAATGGAGACTGTATACAAATAGTAGAGTTATAACCATCCACTGCCTCAAAGGTTAGCCGCTGTATCAATGCCGAATTAGCCAAGCTATCAGTAATTTCATTTCTTGTCACCGAATCTGGCAGATAATCAATTAGCATACTTAACAGATCGAAATAAGACAAATAACCATATAAATTTATGATTCCATAAGCATACTGTTCTACCATAAAACGGATTGCCTGCTTTTCCGAAGTCAAATAATTATTTAAATAAGGAGCTACGGCTTCACGCAATTCATCACAAATCATGTAGCGGACTTTACTTTCTTCAAAGTGATAAGTATCCGCCGCAACAAAAGACAGAATTTCCAACGTACTCATCACAAATGAATTGGTAGTTTCTACATACGTATCAGCTCCCGCTTTCACCAACTTATCAAGCAAAGTCAACTCATATTGTGTCAATCGAGAAAGCCACATATCTGGGCAAGTCAAAACTGCTCCTGCTAAAAATTCCGCATATTCATCTTTACGTAGTTTTGTGGGAACAGATAAAAGCAAAATTTTCGCCATCTGCTTTAAGTCCTCTTTTGTGTTCATTTTCAAGCCATCTACCAATTTTACCGATGATTGAAATAATTCCGACTGACATCTTATCATAACACTTACTCATTAATTGATTAATTTACAAAAGTAGGAATTTCTTATCCGACTATCACTATTTTGGGATGAGAATTTGCAAAGGCAATTACTATTTATACCTTTGTGACTTCAATAAAGAATGTAATTTCAATAGAGAATTAGTAACCCGTTAAAAGAGGAAATTGATTATGCGTTCATTCATAGTGCTTCTTTGTTTAGTACCCCCCCTCCTGCTTGCCCAACAAAGCAAACTTGAAACACAGTTGAAACAGGCAATCAAAGATAAGAAAGCTGAAATAGGGATTGCCGTTATTATTAACGGAAAAGATACGGTAACTGTCAATAATGACATTCACTACCCGTTGATGAGCGTATTCAAGTTTCATCAGGCGTTGGCATTGGCCGATTATATGGGAAAGAAAAAACAATCACTGGACACCCGGTTGCCAATCAAAAAATCAGATTTAAAGCCGGATACTTACAGTCCGCTGCGAGATAAATATCCGCAAGGAGGAATTGAAATGAGTATTGCCGACCTGTTAAGATACACACTTCAGCAGAGCGATAACAATGCTTGCGATATTCTTTTCAACTATCAAGGTGGTCCGGAAGCTGCGAATAGGTATATCCATTCATTAGGAGTTCGGGAATGTGCCATCGTTGGAACAGAAACGGCGATGCACGAAGACTTGAATCTGTGTTATCAAAACTGGACCACTCCGTTAGCTGCTGCCGAATTATTGGAGATATTCCGCAAAAAACCTTTGTTTGCAAAAGTGTACAAAGACTTTATATATCAAACAATGGTAGAATGTCAAACCGGGCAAGACCGTTTGGTTGCTCCATTGCTTGATAAAAAAGTAACCGTAGGTCACAAAACTGGAACGGGAGACCGTAATGCAAAAGGACAGCAGATTGGTTGTAACGACATCGGTTTCGTTCTTTTACCCGATGGACGTGCTTATAGCATAGCTGTCTTCGTGAAGGATTCTGAAGAAAACAGTCAGGCGAACAGTAAGACTATCGCTGATATTTCCCGTATCGTTTACGAATACGTAGTACAACATTAAGAGCGACACAAAACACGTTTGGTACGAATCAGGATTGAAACAAAGTAAAAAGTAATAGGAATAAAAAAACATTTATATGAAACTGCATCATATTGCCATTTGGACCTTCCGGCTGGAAGAATTAAAAGAATTTTATGTCCGTTTCTTCGGAGGAAAAAGCAATGAGAAATACATTAATCCCAAGAAAGGATTTGAGTCATATTTTGTCTCTTTCGGAGAGGGAACCGACTTGGAACTCATGAGTCGTACAGACGTACAAAACACACCCATTGAAGAAAACAGGGTCGGACTGACACACTTTGCTTTCACCTTTCCCAGCCAAGAAGAAGTATTACGTTTCACCGAACAGATGCGTTCGGAAGGATATACCATCGCCGGTGAACCGCGTACTTCGGGAGACGGATACTTTGAAAGTGTCGTGCTCGATCCCGATGGAAATCGGATTGAGTGTGTATATCGGGAAATAACAGGAGAAGGAAAAGCAGAAACAGCAATCGGAACTGAAACTGAAGTTGGACCGGAAGTTGAAGCTAGACCAAACACCGAAACAGAAAGTATTCATTCCATAACGCTCGATACAGAACGCTTGCTTCTCCGCCCTTTTGAGGAAAAAGATGCAGAAGCATTTTTCGCCTGTTGCCAAAACCCAAATTTGGGGAACAATGCCGGATGGCCGCCCCACCGGACATTGGAAGAGTCCCGCCGTATACTCCATTCCACATTTATTAATCAGGAAGGTATATGGGCAATGATACTAAAAGAAACGCAACAACTGATCGGTTCCGTAGGAATCATCCCCGATCCCAAACGGGAAAACCCACAAGTGAGAATGTTGGGTTATTGGCTCGACGAGACTTATTGGGGCAAAGGATATATGACTGAAGCAGTGCAAGGCGTTCTCAAATACGGTTTTGAAAAATTGAAACTAAGCCTCATCACTGCCACTTGTTATCCACATAATAAACGTTCACAGAAAGTCCTGAAAAAGAACGGTTTCATCTATGAAGGAACCCTCCACCAGGCAGAACTGACTTACAACGGAAATATCTACGACCACCAGTGTTATTATCTCCCCGGCATCTCCCAACCTACTCCGGAAGATTATGAAGAAATCCTCCATGTATGGGAAACGTCCGTCCGTCACACGCATGATTTTCTGACGGAAGAAGATATCCAGTTTTACAAACCACTGATGCAGGAACATTATCTACCAGTCGTTGAACTTTTTGTTATCCGCAATGCCAACGGAAATATTGCCGCTTTCATGGGACTAAGCGACGAATTGATCGAAATGTTGTTTGTACACCCTGACGAACAGGGAAAAGGATACGGCAAACGATTAATAGAATACGCAAGAGACAAAAAACAGATGGATAAAGTAGATGTCAACGAACAGAATGAAAAGGCACTCCAATTCTATCTCCATTTAGGATTCCAAATCATCGGCAGAGATGAAACGGACAGCATGGGCAAACCTTTCCCCATTCTTCATTTACAACTGCCGGAAGCATAATGATAAAAGAAAAGATATATGAACCTACGTGCCAGATTATCCGAACGTGTACACATTGAAGATATCAGAGAAGTACTCCATTTCATACAGGACGACAAGCGTCTTAGAGAAGAAATCTACCAACTGATATTCGACGAAGACCACATTGTTTCCTATCAGGCACTGTGGGTATGTACTCATTTCTCCAAAGCAGATGTAGAATGGTTGAGCCGGAAACAACAGGAATTACGCACCATGCTGGAAATCATGGAACCCGACTTACTGGTTCCCGCTATCCGTTCCGTACGAAAAAACATCCTGAAAGCCATGAAAGCAAAGAAAAACTGATTATTTCTATCGCTTTTATCTCACCGTTCAGCTAGGGTATATTCAGATGGAATATCTGGAATATACCCGTCACCAAAATCTGACAAGCAGATAGAATCTGTGTCTTTTCAGCTTATTATTAATTGAAATAATAAAGGAACACAGCAATTCCTTCCAGTGCTTTTTTCGGTTGGTCTTTTATTTCGATAGCAAACTTGATTTCCGCTTTTGCCACACCACGCAGATTAGTCAGCGAGTGCAAAGTAGTCACTAGACGGATGCTTTGTCCTGACAATACAGCCTGACCGAATTTCATTTTGTCCATACCGTAGTTAATCATCATTTTCAGGTTATTTACCTGGATAATCTGATTCCACAAATAAGGAAGCATTGACAATGTCAAGTAGCCGTGAGCAATCGTGCTATGATAAGGGCTGTCTACTTTAGCACGTTCCGTATCTACATGAATCCATTGATGATCCAGCGTTGCATCAGCAAAAAGATTGATACGTTCCTGCGAGAGTTCCACATAATCGGAAACACCTATCTGTTGGCCTACTAGTTTTTCGAATTCTTCGTACGAATTGATAATTACTTTTTCCATAAGTCTTATCGTTTTTATGGGGGTTATTTACTATTAAATTGGGGACAAAAATAGGAAAAATAAACTGATATGCCACCAAATTTATAAATAAAAGCAAGGAATGAAGTATTTAGGCATGTTTTACAAACCGGAAGCCTGTTTCAGTGCTTCTGTCAGAATACTGTACCCCTTACCATTCAAATGTAAATCGTCGAGAGTCAACTCCAGATTCAGCCTGCCATCCTGCAATAAACGATTGAATACGTCCAAATAGACAATATCTGTCCCCTGCAATTTTTCGTGTATCTTCCGATTAAGTATCTGGATAAATTTATTCACAGCCGTACTGTAATCATCGTAATCATTACGCGGAAAAATACAGAAAAGATATGTTTTCAGTGAAGGGACCGCAAGAACCGCTTTTACATAACGCTCTACATATTCATCTATATTTTCATCGTTCAACTGATAAATATCATTAGTTCCGAATTGAACAACGACCTGGCAATCGGAAGTGTCTACCGCAAAAGACTCCACATAGGCCAGCCCTTCACCGGGAGCACCATAGTTCAGACATTCCCATTGTGGGAAATAGATATCCAGTGCCCAAAAAGCCATGTGACTGTTGCCAAGAAAGGCAAATTTTGGTTTTTCTTCTATCCTATCCATACAATTTCATTCAAACGTCCACGTTATCTCACTCAAACTCTCAAACAAATATAGAATAAAATTCGCGGATTTACGTTACTTTTGCAAAGGTAATCACATTCATTCATATATAAACCGATGATACATTTTTTCAAGAACCCCGTTTCTCACCTTGCGTTGCCGGAGAAATTCACTTATCCTTTCCATTATACACCTCATCCATTGTGTGTGTTGGCTGCGGAAGAAGTGAAAGAATATATTGCAAACCGGAAAGAATGGCAAGAGGAGTTGGCTTCCGGAAAGATGTTTGGAGTGTTGATTGTGCAAACGGACAATGGAATAACAAACAACGAAGAAAATCAGATTGGTTATCTTGCAGCTTTCTCCGGCAATTTGGACGGAAAGAATCTGCATCCTTATTTCGTTCCTCCTGTTTATGACCTATTACAACCAGAGGGATTCTTCAAAATCGAAGAAAAACAGATTTCTGCCATTAATATCCGTATTCGTGAATTGGAAAACAGTAGTTCTTATCTCGGTTCAAAAGAGAAATGGAAGATAGAAACGGAACATGCTAAAGCTGTTTTGAATCAAGCAAAAGCGGAGCTTAAAATGGCAAAGAAGGCGAGAGAGATTCGCCGCCAGTCATCTCCGGAGCTTTCCGAAGAAGAACAAGCCTCCCTGATTCGGGAAAGCCAATACCAAAAGGCGGAATACAAACGACTGGAAAAGGAATGGAAGAAACGATTGGAAGAGCTCGAAACGGAAGTCAGGCACTTCGATATTGAAATAGAACGACTGAAAACCGAACGAAAAGAACGTTCGGCAGCTTTACAAAGAAAATTATTCGAGCAGTTCCGGATGCTAAACGCCCAAGGAGAAGTGAAAGACTTATATACTATTTTCGAGCAAACGGTTCAGAAAGTTCCTCCTGCCGGTGCGGGTGAATGTGCCCTGCCTAAGTTATTGCAATATGCATATCTTCATCAATTAAAGCCATTGGCTATGGCTGAATTCTGGTGGGGCGACTCTCCTAAAAACGAAATCCGGCATCACGGATATTATTATCCTTCCTGCAAAGGGAAGTGCGAGCCGATTCTGCAACACATGTTGCAAGGATTGGAGGTAGACGAAAATCCACTGCTGAATCCTGTTCATGAAGAGGAAGAACTAGAAATCGTGTTTGAGGATGAATGGTTACTGGTAGTCAATAAACCGGCAGGAATGTTGTCCGTTCCGGGAAAAGCAGAGGACAGAGATTCAGTCTATCATCGTTTGAAGAAAAAATATCCCGAAGCTACCGGTCCCATGATTGTACATCGGCTCGATATGGCTACTTCAGGATTATTGCTCGTTGCCAAAACAAAAGAGGTACATCAGGATTTACAGGCACAATTTGCAAACAGAAGTATCAAGAAACGCTATGTGGCTGTGCTGGATGGAATAGTACTACCAGAAAGAACAGGAAATACAGGAAGAATCGAACTCCCTCTTTGTCTGAACCCTCTCGACCGCCCTCGGCAAATGGTTAGTAGCGAACACGGGAAAGAAGCGATTACAGAATATCAGATCATCAGTGAGTCTGAAAGAATTACCAGTGAATCTGAAAACACTTTCAACGAATCAAACAGGATTAATGAATCAGAAAGGAGTATCAATGAGTCAAGAAAATACACCCGGATTATCTTCTATCCATTGACCGGACGCACACATCAGTTACGAGTACACGCAGCTCATCCGGAAGGCTTGGGATGCCCCATACTTGGAGACGAACTCTACGGAAAGAAAGCAGACAGACTATACCTCCATGCCGAATATATAGAGTTCCGCCATCCCATATACGGAGACATTCTCTGCATACAGAAAGAGGCCGATTTCTAAATTCAAACAAAGGAATATTCCCAACCTGAAAAAGATAATTATGCAACAGTCTGCTGTACAGTCGAATTCGTAAGTACCTGCTTCTTCAACCTGCGATAAACGTAGATAAAGGCCGGTACGAGGAATAAGTCTGCCGCTATCCAAGCCATCGGATCACCGTAGCAAACAGCAATAAAACCGAATACCGGTACGGCATAGAGACTGACAAGGATACGCGCAATCATCTCCGCCACTCCGGAGAACATGGCAAGATTGGTAAAGCCTACTCCCTGAATGGTATAACGCAAGATGCACAACAAACCAAGCATCGGGAAGAACATACAGGAGACATGCAGGAACAACTCCGTATCCAGCAAAATTTCCGTTTCCGACGGGTCTACGAAGATCAACGCGAAATATTTAGCCCCTACCATCAGAAGAAGGAACGTGAAAGCCGCATAAATAATCATCATCAGAGCACTAGCCTTGATTCCCAACCAAATACGTTCCGGTTTACCCGCTCCGTAATTTTGTCCGCTATATGTAGCCATCGCAATACCCAAACTCTCGAACATACAGATAAAGAACATCTTGATGCGCATAGCAGACGTAAAGGCTGCCACACACGCCGTTCCCAAGGCATTATTGGCACTCTGAAGCATGATGCTGCCGATAGCCGTGATAGAAAATTGCAATCCCATAGGCACACCGATGTAGAGCAGCGTCTTAGCCAGTTTCGACTGGAACCGGCGTTCTTTCGGAGTACCCTGCAATATTTCAAACTTCCGGTACATATAAATATAGCAGAGAACAGCCGACAATCCTTGTGAAAAGACAGTAGCAATAGCAGCTCCCGCCACTCCCCAGTCAAGTACCAGAATACAGAACAAGTCGAGAATGATATTCAGAACAGCCGCAAACAGCAGAAACCAGAAAGGTGTCTTACTGTCTCCCAACGCACGGATAATGCTCGAAAGAAGATTATAGAAAAACGTACACGGCACACCGATGAAAGTGACAAGCAAGTAAGCATAAGCCCCTTCAAAAATATTCTCCGGCGTACGCATGATCCGAAGAATATCCTCACATAAAATACAGGTGAGAAGCGCAATCACCACCGACATTCCCGCAGCCAGTTTCAGACTGACAGCCACGTAGCTACGCATCGTACTGTAATCCCGCGCTCCAAACTTCTGCGCAACGGGTATCCCGAACCCTCCGCAACATCCATTGCAGAACCCGAGAATGAGAAATACCACTGACGTGCTGGCTCCAACAGAAGCTAACGCGTTTATTCCCAAGAAATTTCCTACAATTGCAGCATCAACAAGCGAATACGTTTGTTGCAACAGATTGCCGAGTAAAAGCAGCAGTGTAAACTTTAAAATGAGAGGTAATGCCGGCCCTGCCGTCATTTCTTTAGAAGTTGCCATACGTCTATGTTCTAAAATCGGGCGCAAAGATACATAAAATTCAACGAATTAATCCTCGTTTCTAGTCCCTCTTTTAGTTGACATAAATCAAGAAATAGTGATTAATCACTAAACCATTAATCACTTAACAAGTCGTTTAGGTGAACCATGCCACGAACAACCCAGGCAGAAAACCTCTGTCAGGTCGAACCCTTCCATCGACTCTTCCGGATATTTGGGAACGACTTCACCATTTTCGAGCACATAAACCAGTAGCCTTTCACCCAGTTCATTCTTCACATACATAGCTGCAATCTTGCATTGCGGACACAATAACTTTTTCATGCCGCAAAGATACAGATTGTTTCCATCACCTACAAGCTCTTCAGAAGATGTTTCAAAAAGCTTGTTCATGATTTACCATCAGAAAAGAAAATACCCGCCAGAAAGATGCATTTTAGCAAAATACGCCTGTGATTCTGCATAATCTTCACTATCCTTGTCAATCCAAACTGTAAGGAAATCAATAATGAGAAAAGCTATTATCATATCAGTTCCGGGTGGCGTTCCAACCATCTCACTGCGTAAGAACAAGTGGCTTTCGGTTTCATTCCGTTGGCTGCAGCATAGGCATAAGCAGCTTTCACCAATGCAGCGGCTATTCCGCGACCTTCTATCGGGCGGGGTACAATGGTATGAATGATATCGAAAGAATCACCTAAGAGGCGATATTGCACAAAGGCAGTACGACCGTCTACTTCTGTCTTAAATAAATGCTGTTCGGGCTGATGAATAATTTCGTAATCCATAATCTATGTTGTTTTAAAGTTGATTTATATCGTTCGTTATGTACTTTTGCAAAAGAATTGTATAATCAAAATTGTTCTATCCATTGCAAACGGTTGGTATCGTAACCGCGGCGTTCGGCAGCGTTTACAAGTTTCTTTTTGATTTCATCAGGCAGTTGCGGCGTGCGGCTTAGTATCCAGAGATATTTATCGGTGCTGCTGCCTACAAGAGCATAGTTGTAACTCTCTTCATCCAGCTCTAATATGTAATAATCAGAGTAGAAATTCAGAAAGAAAGAGACTTTCAGTTTACCCGGTTGCGTGGGATCGGGTATTTTGGCGTGTCCGGTGGCAGTCTTGCAGATATCATAAGGGGAACTGCGCTTGCACCCACGGTTTTCCACACGAATCGTACCATCGGGACGAAGCATGTAAGTGGCCGTGACATCTACCAGTCCGTGTTCAAAACGATTCTCGTAGCGGGCTATTTCGTACCAAAGTCCCATATATCGGTTCAGGTCGAGAGAGGGGACCGTAGTGTGGTCCGTACCTTTAAAAAGACATTCGACAGTAGGGATGGAAAAAAGGAATCCGGCTTCTGTCAGACGTGTCGGGCGGATTTTCTGACCGGCTGTCAGGAAAGAGGCCGCTTCACCGTAAAATATACGGAAAGCCCGCTGCGGAGCAATAATCGTTGTCCACGCCTGATAAGCTTTTCCCATCTCACGGGTAAAAGAATATTGCGAAATCTGTTGCGGAGCCACTAGATTATACACACCCCGCGTTTCTTCGTGAGCAATAAAAAACTCCATGGCACGGCAAAGGTCATACATGGCTATCCACGGGAAAGACTGAGTGCCGGGACCGATAGCGGTAGCTACCTTCGTGGCCTGCAAAGGACGAAGCATCTGCTGCATTGCTCCCCCATCCGGAGAAAGCACTACGCCAAAGCGTGTAATGACGAGCCGGGTAGGCTGGGGACAGTGTTTGGCTTCTTTCTCCCATGCATAGCAAAGGTCGGAAAGAAAACCGTCGCCGCGTGTACGTGTATACTCGTCCGCTTCCACTTCCGGAGGATAATAGCCCACAGCGGAAGCTGAAATCATCAGTTTCGGTTTTGTCTTGACAGCATTTAACGCACAGATAATACGATGCGTCACCACAATGCGGCTGTTGAACAATTCTTGTTTATACTCCGGTGTCCAACGCTTATTGATGGGTGCGCCAGCCAAATTGATGATTACGTCGCAATGCGTCAATGTCTGAATCAAATGTCCGGACATACCTTCGCGGAACATCGATCTTCCCAAGGGAATAATCCGGTGTCCGCCCTTTTCTGTGAGATAGTTGGAAAGATGTTTACCTATATATCCGGTAGCTCCGGTCATTGCTATATTCATTTTGATTCATTATTTATTTTAACTCTATTAGAAAAACGTATAAAATGCAAGAAAAGTTCTTTGAAAAAAAACAAAATGGGGCTATCTTTGCAAAGCAGACTTAAACTTTAAAACATCCAAAAAGGTTATAAAATGAAAAGACGAATGAAAATCAACTATATTCTTACACTTATATCAGTATTTTGCATCGGCGCATCCATTCCTGTATTGACGGGCAGCAGCCAGATGACCGAACAACATTCCGCCAAATCGGAAGTTCCTTATTGCGTCACCCCGCCCACCGTTCCCACCCAGGTTACTTTTGACGGAAAAACCATTGACCTCCGCCGCTATGACCGTCGCGAACGGATGGATCGTGAAATGATGGCTTTCACCTATATGCACTCCACCACCATGCTACTGATAAAACGTGCCAACCGGTACTTCCCCATCATAGAACCGATACTGAAAGCCAACGGCATCCCCGACGACTTCAAATACCTGATGGTAATCGAAAGTAACCTGAACAACATTGCCCGCTCTCCGGCAGGAGCAGCAGGGCTGTGGCAGTTTATGCCCGCCACCGGACGGGAATTCGGACTGGAAGTGAACGATAACGTAGACGAACGCTACCACATTGAAAAAGCAACCGTAGCCGCCTGCAAATATTTCAAACAAGCGTATGCCAAATATGGAGACTGGATGGCTGTCTCCGCCGCCTATAATGCCGGACAGGGACGTATCTCCTCCCAACTTGACAAGCAACTGGCAAGTCATGCCATGGACTTATGGCTGGTAGAAGAAACTTCCCGCTATATGTTCCGCATATTGGCAGCCAAAGAGATATTCAACAACCCGCAACGTTACGGATTTCTGTTGAAGCGGGAACATCTGTATCCGCCTATTCCTTACAAAAAGGTGACTGTCGCCACTTCCATCGATAATTTGAGTGATTATGCCCAATCACAAGGTATCACATACGCACAACTCCGTGATGCCAATCCCTGGTTGCGCGACATCTCATTAAAGAACAAGACCGGAAAGACATACACCCTCTATATTCCCACACAAGAAGGTATGTATTACGATCCGAAAAAAACAGAAGCTTACAATAAACAATGGGTCATCGACTGAGTCTGAACTGTTAGCATGAAACTAAAAGAAAGAATCCATCATTTTTTACATGACGAAAAACTGAAACGAAAGTTGTACGTCATCATTTTCGAATCGGATACTCCCACCGGGAAACTGTTCGACGTGATTCTTATCGGCTGTATTCTGGTCAGCGTACTGCTTGTCATCATCGAAAGCCTGAAAGGGCTTCCCAGATTTCTGACGACTCCGTTCGTCGTTATGGAATATCTTTTCACCGCTTTCTTCACTTTCGAGTACCTGACGAGAATCTACTGCTCGCCCCGTCCCCGGAAATACATATTCAGCTTCTTCGGAATCGTAGACTTGCTCGCCACCCTTCCGCTCTACATCGGTCTGCTCTTCCCCGGTGCACGCTATTTGCTCATTATCCGTGCTTTCCGCCTGATACGGGTATTCCGTGTCTTCAAGCTTTTCAACTTTCTAAATGAGGGCGAACGACTGCTCACCGCCTTACGCGAAAGCAGCAAGAAGATTGCGGTATTTTTCTTGTTTGTGGTTATCCTGGTGACTTCCATCGGCACACTGATGTATATGATTGAAGGAACAGAGCCCAACTCCCAGTTCAACAACATCCCGAACAGCATTTACTGGGCTATCGTCACCATGACTACCGTAGGTTATGGAGACATCACCCCTATCACCGGTTTCGGGAAGTTCCTTTCCGCCTGTGTCATGCTAATTGGTTACACAATCATTGCCGTACCGACAGGGATCGTATCTGCCTCCATGATGAAAGACTATAAACGCAAAAGAGACAAAGAATGTCCCAACTGCCATCGCTCCGGACACGAAGACAATGCCGAGTTTTGCAAATATTGCGGACATCATCTAAATCCGTCCGAAATAGATGTGGAAAAGAAGTAAATGTTATGACTTATGCTGAAAGAAACGCTCGAATAAAACAATAAACACACATCCCACCGCATAACAAGCTATGTCTGCCCAATCGAACGTAGAGCCTAGAATGATTCTGGCTGCACGGTTCGTAATCCCCAATGTTTCCACCAACTGGAAATATTGCAGCACTTCCACAAAACAGGCAAAAAGAAAGACATAAAACGGCATCCGCGGCATTCCTGTCGGAAGAAATATTCTCACAAAACTATACACCAGCACTACCACCAGTATATCTCCGACATAAGGACGTATAAAATTGTCACGTACATACAAAGCTATCAATGCCTCAATACAAAAGATCACCAAAAAACTGATTATATAAAAAAATCTTTTCTTCATTACTCACTCAATCACAGGATTAAACATTCTTTCTGCTTTTCCGTCAGATACTTCCAATAACGTACAGGCATATCCTGCCTGTGCTTTCTCGGATTCATACGTTCTTTGATACAAATGGCCTTGAAATAAGTTTTCCAGAGTTGTTGGAAAAGTTTCTCATCCTTGTCCATCAGACTTTCATCCAGCATCCCCGTAATCAGATGGGATTCACGGCTGTCATCATCAAACGAGATGGTCGTCACCTCCTGCAAGTCATAATAAAAACCATAACGGCGTTTCATGTCGTAGATAATCCACTTCTGATCGGCAAAACGGTCTTTGAAATGGTGGACGGTAAGAGGAAGCGCATTATACTGCGGTTCGAAAGCTGCAAAGAATGTACCATCCGCAGCTTTCTGAAAACGGACAAACTGCATCAGGTGCACACGTTCGCCATCCACTTTCTTCCATATTTGCGCCAATCGCAAAACGTCCGGATCTCCAAAATTGGTTTCGATGGAACGAGGTGAATCGATCGCTTTACGGATATAACGGAAAATGAGCATCCCTACCTCCGGAAGCTCCGACAGCCAACTTTGCGTGAGGCACCCCAAAGCAGAAACCGAGACTTTCTTCTGCAATCTCCGCCACACACGCCCTGCCTTTTCTTCATCGGTGACTACGGTATGCAACTCATCATAAAATAAGGGCAAAGCATCTCCTTCCGACAACAAATCATCGGGAAAGGTCTTACGAAAATAGGCGTCGAACACGGCAGTCAGCAGACCATCAAAGCTTTTATCGTAAACAAAAATGTTCATGAGGGTATACTTAGTAATTCGTCTGATTAGAAATTAGAAATCAAATCGTAATTGGCGTTCATCCACTTTCTTTTTCGGCTTCGGGAGCAATAAGCTACGTACCCGTTGCGGAGAAAGTTCGTTCACAGTCTGCATTTGAAGAGGCAGCTCTTTGCAGGTAATGAAATATTGCGCCTTCTTCATCACCACTCCTATCTTCTTCAGTTCATAAAAACCCAGTCGCGAAAAACGGCGGGAGGCGACAATCAGCTTAGCCGACTTCACTCCCACTCCCGGCACACGGAGCAACATTTCGTAGTCCGCTTTGTTGATGTCGACAGGAAACTGCTCGGGATGGCGCAAAGCCCACGATAGTTTCGGGTCTATCTCGAGGTCGAGATCCGGATAGGCATCATCCACAATTTCGTCCACCTTGAATTGGTAAAAACGCAATAACCAGTCAGCCTGATAGAGCCGGTTTTCACGCACCAAAGGCGGTTGCTTCAATGCCGGAAGACGTTTATCGTACGTATTCACAGAAACGTAGCCCGAATAGTAGACGCGCTTCATGGTCGGTCGTCCGTAAAGAGCCGACGAAAGGAAAAGAATATCTTTGTCCGACTCGGAGGTAGCGCCCACAATCACCTGGGTACTTTGTCCCGCAGGAGCGAAACGGGGGGCATGGCGAAACTTCTGCCGTTCTTCCTTACTCTCCAACACACCTTGCTGAATGTATTTCATCGGAGCGAATACACTTTGATGATCTTTCTCCGGTGCAAGGAGTTTCAGGTTTTCTTCTTTAGGAATTTCAACGTTGACACTTAAACGGTCGGCATACAGCCCCGCCTCATTCACCAATTCACGACTGGCGCCGGGAATACTCTTGAGATGAATATAACCGTTAAACCGATGCACCTGCCGCAAATCTTTGGCTACACGCACCAGTCTCTCCATCGTATAGTCCGGATTGCGGACCACTCCGGAACTAAGAAACAACCCTTCAATGTAGTTACGGCGATAGAATTCCATGGTCAGTTCCACCAATTCCGAAACAGAAAATGTAGCGCGGGGAAGATCGTTGCTACGTCGGTTGATACAGTAGGCACAGTCGTAGATACAATAATTGGTAAGCATGATTTTCAATAGCGATATACACCGCCCGTCTTCGGCAAAGCTATGGCAAATCCCCCATCCTCCGACAGTGTTTCCCAGCGTGCCCGGCTTATTGGAGCGCACCGTACCACTGGAAGAACAGGAAACGTCGTACTTGGCAGATTCCGCAAGTATCTTCAGTTTAGCCAGGACGTTTTCGTTCATAATTCACAATCTTGATTCTTTTCGCAAATATACGATTTAAAGACATTGCGCATTAAAATAGAAAGAGGACATATTGCTTCACAACATATCCTCTTTCTCGATATCTTTAAGTAGTCTTCCAAATTATTTCTTAGAAGCTTCCAAAGATGCTTTACGGAATTCTTTCATTGCTTTTTCAATTTCCAAAGAAGTTTTACGAGCACGAGTTCCTGCTGCTTTGTTACCGTTTTCGATCTGCGCGTTAGCATCTTTTGAGAAGTCAGCATACAGAGCTGCTACCTTTTCTAACAATTCTTTCATAATCCTTTTGTTTTTTCGTTAATAATGTGGCGCAAAAATACACTGTTTCCCGAAATAAAAGCATAAAATCAATCTTTTTTTTTGAAATATTCTTCGAAAAATATCTAAAAAAAAGGCTTTTCATCATTTTTACCTACCTTTGTAGCCATGAAACTGCTTACAGATACCGATTATATACATGCATTGATTGCTGAAGGAGAGCATCAGCAACAGGATTTTAAATTCGAAATTTCCGACGCACGCAAAATAGCCAAAACCCTCTCGGCTTTTGCCAACACGGACGGAGGAAGATTACTTATTGGTGTAAAAGACAATGGAAAAATTGCAGGAGTACGCTCCGAAGAAGAAAAATATATGATTGAAGCTGCCGCACAACTGTATTGCGTGCCGGAAGTGGAATACACCTTGCAGACATATATAGTGGAGGGACGACAAGTGTTAGTAGCGACCATCGAAGAAACTCCCCACAAACCTGTTTACGCCAAAGACGAAACCGGAAAACCTCTAGCCTATCTCCGTATCAAGGATGAAAATATCCTGGCAACCCCCATACATCTCCGCGTATGGCAACAAAGTGACAGCCCTCGTGGCGAACTGATCCGTTATACCGAACGTGAACAGCTCCTGCTCGAACAACTGGAGCATGGCACTTTACTCTCACTCAACCGCTACTGCCGCCAAACCGGACTTTCACGCCGTGCAGCCGAACATCTCCTCGCCAAATTTATTCGTTATGATATTGTGGAACCCGTATTCGAAAATCATAAATTCTACTTCCGAATCAAAGATGAATGACCACGGACCGAAATTCATGCTCAATACCTGATAGCTAATATCCGCTTTTATCACTCACCGGAAATGGATGCTTCATGGTTACAGGATAATACGATCCGCCTGTTAAATGATGACCGGGCGCAAAAGAAAGCCAGCATCCAAAGTCCTGTTTTTAAGAAAGAGTCTATGCCAAACATCGAAAAGAACTTGGAATGTTGGTGAAAACCAACTGTTTTTGTACCTTTGCACGGAAATTGACAAGTGGTAGTTATATTATATACCTTCCACACACTCAAATAGTAAATAGTAAATTGCAAAATAGTAAATATAAAAATGGGCTTATTTGGTTTATTCAAGAAAAAATCCGATGAAACGAAAGTCGGCAATGTAGAAGATTTCATTTCACTGACCCGGGTGTATTTCCAGTCAGTGATCGCCACAAACCTTGGTATCACCAATATCCGATTCCTGCCGGACGTAGCCAACTTCAAACGTTTGTTTAAAGTGCCTACGCAAAACGGTAAACTAGGATTGGCAGAAAAGTCTGCCGCACGCAAAATGCTGATGCAGGATTATGGGTTGAATGAGAATTTCTTCAAAGAAATCGACGCTTCCGTGAGACGTAACTGCCGCACTCAAAATGATATCCAATCTTATTTATTCATGTATCAGGGATTTTCTAATGATCTGATGATGTTGATGGGAAATCTGATGCAGTGGAAGTTTCGTATGCCGTCGATCTTTAAAAAGGCTCTGTATGGCATGACGCAGAAGACAGTACATGATGTTTGCACCAAAATGGTATGGAAAGCGGATGACGTGCACAAGACAGCTGCGGCTGTCCGCCAATACAAAGAGCGTCTGGGGTACTCGGAGCAGTGGATGACGGATTATGTGTATAATATTGTTCTCCTTGCTAAAAAGGAAACGAAACGGAAGGATGACGACACGGATACGAAAAAATAAGTCGCGTTCAATGTTAGAAAAGCATAAAGATTAATACGATAAAGAAAGCGGGGGTTTTGTACTTCCGCTTTTTTGTTATTGTTATCTTTATATACTTTTTTCGGATCAGTCTAAAAAATCGGGGGACAGTTTGGAAGTCTGGATAATGTGCTTCAGGGCGGTCTATATCACCATAATTTATTCATATCTGCACGGTAATGAACTGTTTCAGCCTATTCAAACAAGGGTATATTCTCACTGCGATGAGAAAAAATTCTCATTACTATGAGTATTTATTCTCATTGCTATGAGAATTTTTTCTCATAGGGATAAGTATAGTTGAGAATATTTGCGGATTTTTTTAAATTATAATACCTAATACTTATTCGTCATTCTTTTACACGTATTACTATATTTGCAATAATTGCAGTTAGGCCTCCGGTGGTGATCCCTGAAGAAAAGATACTTCGAATTGCTTCCGGAGCTAGCATTTTTTCTCATTGATTTTGAAGGAAATAAACATTATCACTATTTTTGTACGAAATTAAAATGAACGATAACATGGAAATCGAAACACATCCGCTAGAACCATTCCTTCCTGCGAAATCAAAATTGCTTATGCTAGGCAGTTTCCCGCCACAGAAAAAAAGATGGTCTATGGACTTTTATTATCCAAACCTAAACAATGACATGTGGCGTATATATGGAATCTTATTCTTTAATGATAAGAATCACTTTCTGAATTCAACACTAAAATCGTTTTGCCGTGAGCAAATCATAGACTTTTTGAACGAAAAGGGAATTGCCCTGTTTGATACCGCTTCATCCATCCGCCGGTTGCAAGATAATGCATCGGATAAGTTTCTCGAAGTAGTGGAAGCTACCGATGTAGCAGCATTGCTGCGGCAACTTCCCGAATGTAAAGCCATCGTCACTACAGGACAAAAAGCAACGGACACTCTCCGACAGCAATTCGAAATAGAAGAGCCGAAAGTAGGCGATTACTCCGAATTCGTTTTTGAAGGACGTGCCATGCGGCTTTACCGGATGCCATCATCATCAAGAGCATATCCACTGGCGTTGGATAAGAAAGCAGCTGCTTACCGGATTATGTTTCAAGATTTGCAGATATTGAGGTGAGGTTAAGCGTTAAGTATTAGGTATCAAGTGTTATGTATTAAATAGTATGAATTAAATTATAAACGAATATGGCAACATTATTTTTGCAGTACCCGGCATGCAGCACATGCCAGAAAGCCAAGAAATGGTTAACAGAAAATAACATTGAGTTTACCAACCGATTAATTGTAGAAGAAAATCCTACGGTTGAAGAATTAAAAGCATGGATTCCACGCAGTGGTCTGCCTATAAAGAAATTCTTCAACACTAGCGGATTAGTTTATAAAGAGCTGAAACTGAGCGAGAAGCTACCAGGCATGAGTGAAGAAGAACAAATAGCATTGCTGGCAACAAACGGTAAATTGGTGAAACGCCCATTGGTAGTGACTGACAGCTTCGTTCTAGTCGGTTTCAAGCCTGATGAGTGGGAAAAATTAAAATAATTCAAAACTTATTTACCCAAATGTTTGGAGATTCAGAAGTTTCTACTACCTTTGCAGCCGCAAACACGGGAGTAGCTCAGTTGGTAGAGCACCGGTCTCCAAAACCGGGTGTCGGGAGTTCGAGCCTCTCCTCCCGTGCGAAAGAAAAGCCGCAGGTAATCGATGATTTTCTGCGGCTTTTCTCTTCTATAAAAAATCAAGTCCATCCAATTTATTCACATAGGGAATACTTTTTGGAACACCTCACTCATATACGCGTCGGAACCTTCATTTCACTACGTCGGAACTTTCATTTCACTATAAAAAATGTTTTTTTTGTTAATAACCGGATATAGATATAAAAATTATTTATTTTTGCATGATTGATAGTATTCACTCAACCTCAACAGCATGCAACCTTTTAATGAAAAACAACTTTTAGAGGCTATCAGCAAAGGAGACGAGAAGGCTTTTGAAACCTTCTTCCTTCACTATTATCCACAAGTCAAAGGATTTATCACCGGATTATTGCAATCACCGGAAGAAGCGGAAGATATATCGCAGGATATATTTCTAATGCTGTGGGGCAACCGATCATCCCTCAATACAATCAACAATTTCAAATCTTATCTTTTCCGTGTCTGCAAAAATGCGGTATACCGGCATATCGAACGTGCGTTACTATTCAAAAACTACCAGCAAAAACAAGCCGAGAAGATTGTTTCCATACCGGAAAGCAACGAAACTGACGACAAGATACAACTCAAGGAACTCGAACTACTAGTAGCAATGGTTGTGGAAAAAATGCCTCCGCAACGGAAGAAAATATATAAGATGAGCCGGGAATCAGGAATGAGCAGTGACGAAATAGCCCAAACGTTAGGCATCAATAAACGGACTGTCGAAAACCATCTTTCACAAGCCCTCACAGACATACGGAAAGTGCTATTTATTGCCTTTTTTCTATTTTTCTAAAAAAAATATGAATTCAGACCGTGCGTAGTTGACCAGCTACGTATCTTATATAAGAAACCATCACCATAAAAACATTAATATGTCGAATACCTATAAAATAATTAAAATTTTTATTTCCGACAAGTTCAGTCCCGAACTTAAGGAAAAGACATGGAGATGGATCATTGACTCCGCTGGACAGGACAAGAAGGAAGAAGCAATGATGCAGGTATGGGAAGAACAAGAATTCAAAACCGATGCAAGCACCATACGTTCTTATCAGGATTTCCGCAAGAAGCTGCCACATTCACAAAAAACAGTCGTTTCTTATACGTTGCGCAAATGGGGACAAGTAGCGGCAGCATTACTCATCCCTCTGCTGTCCATTTGGATAGCTTACCTGTATATGCAATTTGATGAAAAACCTGTAGAATTGGTAGAATACTTTGTACCTAAGGGAGAACAGAGGCAAATCACTTTGCCCGACGGTTCCATAGCGCATCTCAATTCAGGGACATTGTTAATATATCCACAGAAATTTGCTAATGACATGCGTTCCGTATATCTGATGGGAGAAGCTAATTTCGATGTAAAGAAAGATAGCCAACATCCGTTCATTGTCAAGACCGGCCATCTGAAAGTTAAAGTTTTGGGAACCAAGTTCAACGTATACGCCTATCCGGAAGATGAAAAAACAATCGCCACTCTTGAATCAGGCTCAATTGTTGTTCAGAAATCGAACGATGAGGACATCATTACCCTGACACCCAATGAGCAACTTGAATATGACAATCCAACCGGAGAATTCAATAAAAAAATCATTGACGCTTCCTTATACTCCGGTTGGACCAAAGGTGAATTAAACTTTGCCGGAATGACTCTCAAAGACATTTTCACTACAATAGAAAGAATATATAATATACAGATCATCGTACCTCCACATCTAGCCACGACGGATGTATATACGATCAAATTCAAACATAAAGCTCCTATCAAAGATATCATGAATATTATAACAAAAACGATAGGAAGCATCGATTATAAAGTAGAGAACGAGAACGTGCTTTTAATTTATTCACCCAAAAACAAGAAAGGAGGCAGATAGACAGAGAAAAGGAAGTCGGTATTTCGCGGATACCAACTCCCCTAAATCAATCAAAATTACTTCATTCAAATTTGTAGTATACACTTAAATTTAGTATTAATGATTAACTCACAGAAGTATGAAACTTTATAAGTTATCGGGGAAGAATTACCTCGTAAAAATTCATAAAATTTATATATTGTTGTTTGCTTTATGTTTTTGTAGCAGTGTCTTTGGACAGAGCCAGCAGATAACAGTATCTATGAAAAACCAACCTCTATTAAAAGTATTTGAAAGCATTGAAGCACAGACGGATTTAAGCATCGCTTATAATCAGACAAAGTTGGACGTGAAACAAAAGGTAAGTGTTGACTTTACCCAACAAACTGTTTCCTCTGTTTTGAATTCCATATTAAAAGGAACCGGATTTACTTACAGAATGGAAGGTAAACATATCATCATTATACCTGTTCAACCTAAAGAAGAGCCATCTTCCGATAATAAGAGTAAGAATATATCCATTCGAGGAACGGTCACAGATATACAAGGCGAGCCTTTGATTGGCGCCAACGTTCTTGTAGAAGGTAGCAAGCAAGCCACTATTACCAACTTCAACGGAGAGTTCTCATTGGAAGTTCCGGCAAATGGCAAACTCCGAATCACTTATATCGGATACACCACACAAGAAGTTCCTGTGAAAAACCAGACATCCTTCAACATCCAGTTGCAGGAAGACACACAAACGATGGAGGAAGTCGTAGTTATCGGATTCGGTACACAGAAAAAAGTGAATATGACCGGAGCCGTAGGAGCCGTAAACGTCAAGGAATCCTTAGGCGACCGTCCTATAACCAATGTATCGGCAGCTTTGCAAGGTGCTGTGCCCGGTTTGAAGATTGAATCGGCCACAGGTGCTCCCGGCGATGACATGACGTATAATATCCGTGGAACAACTTCCATCAACGGAGGTGAACCTTTGGTGCTGGTCAACAACGTACCGATGGACATCAATATGATTGACCCGCAAGATATTGAAACCGTGTCTATCCTGAAAGATGCCGCTTCGGCAGCTATCTATGGAGCGCGTGCCGCTTTCGGTGTTATCCTGATAACAACGAAACAAGGTAAAAAAGATATGGCTCCCAAATTCAACTACAATAACAACTTCTCCTTCTCGAAAGCATTGGAGTTGCCGCAAAAAGCCAGTCCGCTGGAGTCGGTATTGGCCTACAAGGAGATGGGATGGGCGAATGACACGTATGTGGACGGAAAAAACATCACCCAGTGGGAATCATACATACGCGACTACCAAAGCGACCCTTCCAAATATCCTAACGGTTATGTATTTGACGACAAAGGCAATTTGTTCTTAATGCGGGAAAACGATATGTTTGCCGACATGATGGAAAACTTCGGCTTCATGCAGAACCACAGTTTCTCCGTATCGGGAGGTAGCGAACGCACCAATTACCGCTTAAGTTTAGGATACACCGGTGAAGACGGAATTCTGATAACAGACAAAGACAAGTTCAACCGTATCAATATGTCCAGCTTCCTCAGCGTGGATATCAACAAATGGCTTACCACTCAGTTGGATATCAGATATGCCAACTCTACTCAAAACAAAGTAGAGCAAGGCGGCCGCAACGGTGTGTGGGGAAGTGTGATGGCTTTGCCATCTTACCATAACATCCTGCCGTATGAACAAGACGGCGTAGTATATCCCGCCGAAACATCGGCTACTTATGTACGTTATAGCGAACCGAGAGTTATCAAGAAAAACGACCTGCGCACATTGGGACGTGTTATCATATCTCCGTTAAAAGGATTGAAAATAACGGGTGAATATACATTTAACCGCACTACCGAATACAACCGGATGTATATCAACAAATACCAATACATCGGTTTCAACTTTGCGGGAGTCCTGAACAGTACAGAAAACTCAAGTTATGCCCTGACACAAGGATTCACCAACTACAATGCCATCAACGTATTTGCCAATTACGACTTCTCCATAGGCAAACACGACATTGCCATCATGGGAGGATACAACCAGGAAGAGAGCCACAAGGAATCCCAATGGTCGGAACGTAAGGACGTATTGTTGGAAAACCTGCCTTCTCTTTCAGGTTCGACCGGTACGACTTCTGTCAGCGACAGTTTTGACGAATATGCCATCAGAGGTTTGTTCTACCGTATCAATTACGCATACGCCGGCAAATATATGCTGGAAGCCAACGGACGTTACGACGGAACTTCCCGTTTCCCGAAGAAGAACCGTTTCGGATTCTTCCCATCTTTCTCAGCCGGATGGAGAATCTCGGAAGAAGCATTTATGGAAAAAACAAGGGACATTCTTTCCAACCTGAAACTGCGCGCTTCGTGGGGTTCTATCGGAAACCAGATTATCCTGAAGTCTGACAATACCCCCGAAAACTATCCGTACATTCCTTCTATGGCGCCTTATCTCACAGAATGGTTAGTAGACGGACAGAAAGCCACTTCACTGAAGGCTCCTGCAATGGTAAGCAACAATTTCTCATGGGAGAAAGTATATACACTGGACTTCGGCGTCGACTTCGGATTCTTCAATAACCGCCTGAACGGTACTTTCGACTGGTATCGCCGCGACACCAAAGGAATGTTGGCTCCTGGTATGGACCTTCCGTGGGTAATCGGTGCTACTGCTGCCAAACAGAATGCCGCTGACCTGAAAACCTATGGTTGGGAATTGGAATTGAACTGGAGAGACCGTATCAACAAAGACTGGAGTTACCGGATTGGCTTCAACCTGTACGACTCACAAAGCGAGATTACGAAGTACAACAACGAAACTAACCTGTTGGGTGATAAGATTTATCGTAAAGGTATGAAAATAGGAGAAATATGGGGATACGTCACCGACCGTTTCTACACCGTAGACGACTTCAACGAAGACGGAACATTGAAAGCCGGTATTCCTAAACCGAAAGGAGCCGGAACAATGTATCCGGGAGATATCCTATACAAAAACTTCGACGATGACACGGAAACCATTTGGAGCGGACAGGGAACGGCAGACGATCCGGGCGACCAACGCATCATCGGTAACTCAACACCGCGCTTCCACTACGGTATCACTGCAGGAGTAAGCTGGAAAGGATTTGACTTGTCTATTTTCCTACGCGGCGTGGGCAAACGCGATTACTGGCGTACCGACCAGATTGCATGGCCTACCGGAACTTGGGGCAGCTTGTTTAAGGAAACGCTCGACTTCTGGACACCCGAGAACACGAACGCATACTTTCCGCGCGTATATGCTAACGAGGGAGTAAACACCTCCTATAACCATTGGAAACAGACCAAGTATCTGGCAGATGCATCTTACTTGAAACTACAGAATATCACACTTTCGTACACGTTGCCCAAAACGTGGTCGCAACGCATCTATTTCGATGAGATGAAAGTATTCTTCAGTGGAGAAAATCTCTATACTTGGGACCACTTGCCCGAGGGATTGGAAACCGATATGTTGAAGAAAGGCTATTGGGAATATCCGTTTATGAGAAAATTCTCTCTTGGTATCAATGTTACATTCTAATAACCCATGCATTATGAGAAAATATTTATATCTGATATGTACGGTTTTACTGACCGGCTGTCTTAATAATGATTTCCTGGAAAGGTATCCTTTGGGAGACCCGACCGCCGAAACAGCTTTTAAAACATACGACAACTTCAAGGCTTACGCCTGGGGACTATATGAAACCCTGCCTTTATTGAGATACGATTCGGAAAACTCTACGGACGACATCTCGTTCAATCAGACAAGAGGTTCGAGCGAAAGTAACTGGATTCGGAAATTAGTGACTATTCCCGATAAAAAAGACAATACTGTATGGAGTTACTACAGCTATATCCGCCGCGTGAACTTAATGCTCGACCGCATCGAAGGCAGCGATATGACGGATACGGAGAAAAAACACTGGCGTTCTGTAGGATATTTCTTCCGCAGCTACCGCTACTTCTCTCTCCTGTCGGCCTATGGCGGCGTGCCCTGGATTGACCACGTATTGAGCGATGATGAGACAGAACTAATCGAAGGTCCGAGAGCATCGAGAGATGAAATAGCCGAACATATCCTGAAGGATTTGAAAGATGCCGAAAGGGATATCAATGAAAACGGAGAAGGAGCAAACACCATCAACAAAGACTGCGTACAAGCATTGTTGTCACGTTTCTGCCTGTTTGAAGGTACATGGCGCAAATACCACGGTTTGGGTAATGCCGAAACCTACCTGCAGGAATGCAAGCGGGTATCTGCCGAACTGATAAAGAAGTATCCCAACGTAGCCGACTGCTACGACGACTTATTCTGCTCGCTGGAACTAAAAGACGTTCCGGGTGTGATTTTATACAAAGAGCATTCGAACGCTGCCGGTGTGGTACACGCTGTAAGTATCGGTGGAACCACTGCCTCATCGTTCTACAATCCGACCCGCGATTTGGTAGACAGCTATCTTTGCTCAAACGGTAAGCCGCGCTGGAACAACCCGTTGTTTTTAGGTGATGAAGATCCGTACAAAGAATTCAGTAACCGCGACCACCGTTTATGGCTACACGTCACTCCGCCTTATACTATAGACCGTAGCGCATCGCAAGATGCATGGGACAACAAATGGGAATTTACCGACAATCCTAAAGACAAAAGTTTCATCGACAGCCTCAGCACACGTATGGGAATAGGATACGGCTCCTCCAAAGAGCGGCAGAAAACGTTGCCGTTCCGTCAAGGATATAGTGGCGGTATCTTAGGAGCCGTACCACACTTCGACTTCTTCTTGAACGACCAGGGGTGGTATAAATCAGCTTTCGGATACAACAACTGGAAATACTACTGCTGCTATCTGGAAATGGGTAGCCAACGAAACGAGGAGACGGATATGCCCATCTTCCGCATCGAAGAAGTAATGCTGAACTATGCAGAAGCCATGTACGAATTGGGCGAATTCGACCAAGACATAGCCAACCTCACCATCAACAAACTGCGCCCGCGCGCCAACGTAGCTCCGATGATTGTTACGAATATCGATGATTCTTTCGACCCGGAGCGTGACAAAGGAAACCCCGATTATTCGGGCGACTATGAAGTAAAACCCCTGTTATGGGAGATTCGCCGTGAGCGACGCATCGAGCTCTTCTCCGAAGGTTTCCGTTTCGATGACCTGAGAAGATGGAAGAAATGCCACTATGCACTGAAAAAGAAACTCGGACAATATGTACGGGCATCTGATTTCCCCAAAGCCAATGTCACCATCCACGGCGGAGGCAGTGAAGGCTATCTGGAATTCCATCCTCAACAGACTCATTTGTGGCCCGACTATTATTATCTCTACCCCATCCCACGCAACGAACGAGTGCTGAACCCCCAACTCGAACAGAACCCCGGCTGGGAAAGTGAGAATTAATAAATAGACCTTAATCAGTTGAAACTGTCCAAAGTGTTTGGCACTTTGGACAGTTTATTCTTAACTTTGCCTACAACTAACCATTATCAAGATAACCTGTATGAAACACCGATTATCCATTCTTCTCCTGCTCGTATCTTATGCAACCCTCACGTGCGGTCAAATCGTATTCCCCTCCCCCAACCAGGTGGAAATGAAAAAAGGCAAACTCACCTTACGAAAGAACATTTCCATGTACACTGCGGACACTACCGCATTCTACGTAAGCCTTTTGCGCAGCGAAGTACTCCGCGACGCTTCCGTCAAATGGCAATCCAAAGCATCGGCCGCCCACATCTGCTGGATGAACGACCCGTCGCTTCCGCCCGAAGGCTATAAGATAAGCATCAATCCGAAACAGATGATCATAACCGCTTCCAGCGAAAGAGGATTCATCTACGCCGTGCAGACCTTGCGGCAATGGGTTTCGGGCCCGGCCGGGAAACTTACCTTTGCCTGTGCCGACATCACCGACTCCCCCCGTATGCAATGGCGCTGCTTCTTGCTCGATTCCGGACGCCAATACCAACGGATATCCACCATCAAGAAGTATATCGACATGGCTTCCCTGCTTAAAATGAACTATTTCCACTGGCACCTGACGGAAGGGTTGGGATGGCGGATAGAAATCAAGCGGTATCCGCGCCTTACCCAAGTAGGAGGTTCGGTAGGAAAGGCAGAAGAACAACACGGATTCTACACACAAGAAGAGATACGTGAGGTAATCAACTATGCCAGCCAGCGCAACATCACCATCGTGCCCGAGATAGATATGCCGGGACACGCGGAAGCTGCTCTTTCCGCCCATCCGGAGTTGGGCTGCTTCGGGCTGCCCGTCGAAGTGCCGCAACAGGGATTCACCCAAAACATATTCTGTGCCGGAAAAGAAGAGGTGCTGACTTTCCTGAAAAACGTATTGGACGAAGTATGTGAGTTATTCCCCTCCCCCTACATCCATTTGGGAGGAGACGAAGCACCGAAGGGGAATTGGAACAAATGCGAAGACTGCCAAAAAAGAATCGCTGCGTTGAACCTGAAAGACAGCCACGACCTCCAACTATGGTTCTCCGCGCAGATGGCAAACCACTTGAAGCAGAAGGGGCGCAAAGCCATCTTCTGGGGAGATGTCGTATATCAGGACGGATATCCGCTGCCCGACAACACAGTCATCCAATGGTGGAACTACCGCGGTCACAAAGACTTGGCACTCCGCAATGCGCTCAAGCACAACTATCCGGTCATTTGCAGTTCAAACTACTATACGTATCTCAACTTCCCGCTCACTCCGTGGCGAGGATACGCCAAAGAACGCACGTTCGACTTGAAAGACTTATATCTGGACAATCCTTCGAACAAGGCCTACAATGAAAAGAATCCGTTGATTCTCGGCATGAGCTGCGCCTTATGGACAGACGATGTAGTGACGGAACGTATGATAGACCAACGCCTGTTTCCCCGCATCATCGGACTGGCAGAACAGATGTGGCATCAAGGAGAGCCACTGGAATTTACCCGTTTCTACGAGCACGTGCTTCAAAAGAAGGAATGGTTCGAAGAGCAAGGGTATAAATTCGGACCAGTTTTAAAAAGCGAAGTACCGCAAGGTTACAAATGGGATTAAAAAAAGAATATCATGAATAAAAGAAACTTATTTATCGGTGTTTCCGCCCTATGCGGCAGTTATCTGCAAGGGCAGACTTTACAAACACAACCCAACATTATTTATATTTTAATGGACGATCTGGGATATGGGGATATCGGTTGTTTCGGACAACAAAAAATAGAAACACCCAACATCGACCGTTTATGCAAAGAAGGCATCAAACTGACACAGCATTATTCCGGTTCGCCTGTATCAGCTCCGGCACGTTGCGTATTAATGACGGGCATGCATTCCGGACACGCACAAATCCGTTTCAATAATGAAATGACCGAACGCGGAGCCGTCAACAACTATGATTCCGTATATGCACATAAAGAACTGGAAGGACAGTTCCCCTTGCAAGCCAACACGATGACTATCGGACGAATGATGCAACAGGTAGGGTATACTACCGGATGTTTCGGAAAATGGGGACTTGGTTATCCGGGATCCGAAGGGACGCCAGGCAAGCAGGGCTTCGATCAGTTTTATGGATATAACTGCCAGCGCCAGGCACATACGTATTATCCACCATTTTTATATAAGAATGATGAACGTGTCTATTTATCCAACAAGGTGACCGACCCTCACCGAAGTCCCTTGGACAAAGATGCTGACCCGAATGATCCGGCCAGTTATGCCAAATATACGCAAAAAGAATATGCCAACGACTTAATCTTTGACGAGCTTCTAAAATTCGTCAGTGCCAATCAATCCACTCCTTTCTTCCTGATGTGGACTACTCCCCTACCGCACGTATCCCTGCAGGCTCCTGAACGTTGGGTGAAGTATTATGTAGAAAAGTTCGGTGATGAAGAACCCTATACAGGCAAAGCGGGTTATCTGCCCTGCCGTTATCCACACGCCACTTATGCAGCAATGATCAGCTATTTTGATGAACAAATAGGCGGATTGATAGAAAAATTGAAAAAGGAAAATCTATATGAGAATACACTTATTGTCTTCACTTCCGACAACGGAGCCACATTCAACGGTGGAAGTGATTCGCCCTGGTTCAACAGTGGCGGCCTTTTCAAGTCGGAATATGGATGGGGCAAATGTTTCCTGCATGAGGGTGGAATCCGGGTTCCGGCAATCATGACATGGCCGGGACACATCAAACCGGGTACGGAAAGTGATCATATTTGTGCTTTCCAGGATGTAATGCCTACCTTGGCTGAGATAGCAGGGATTTCTTGCCCGCCGACAGACGGTATCAGTTTCCTACCTACATTACTCGGCAAAAAAGAAGAGCAAAAGCAACACGAATACTTATATTGGGAATATCCCGATCCCAGAATCGGAAACAAAGCAATCCGTATGGGAAAATGGAAGGGAATCATTACGAATATACGGAAAGGCAATACACAGATGCAACTCTATAATCTGGAGAATGACATCAGGGAAGAACATGATGTAGCTGCACAGCACCCCGATATCGTGAAGCATTTCGAACAATTAATGAAAGAGGCTACCAACTAAATCAGTTTTGACAATTCAACCTTTCTATCAAAAGAAACAGTGAACATCAAGCGGAACATATTTCCACGATGTTCACTGTTTCCCTATCTTAAATCAGTTCGTAACTAGCCATCTGTATCGGCATATCCAAATTATGAAGCACTTTTTCCAGCAGGATACCCTCGCGGTTATCATATTCATACCCGAAAGTGGCACGAATACCTTGCAGGATAAACTGTGTGGCACGGTCCAACGCCATCGGCAGACTGTCTCCCTGCATCAAAGAACCGGTGATGACACTGGTGAAAGTATCGCCCGTGCCGGGATAATGTGCCGGCAGATAAGGACAGGTCACTTTCCAGTAGCGGTTTCCCTGACGGTTATAAGCATAGACAGACGTTTTATGAGGCTCATCATGTACAGGAACACTGGTGATGATAACCACTTGCGGACCTTTGTCGGACAAAAGACGAAGATATTCTTTCAGCTCTTCATCCGTGTTATCTGCTTTATAGGGTTTATCCAATAAATAAAACAGTTCCGTCAGATTGGGGGTAATCACATCTGCTTTCGTGATTAAGTGGCGCATCTCTTTTATCATCCCTCCATCAAAGTTGGCGTACAACCGTCCGTTATCTCCCAATACCGGATCGGCAACGATCAGGCTATCCGGCCGGCGAAAGTCCCTGATAAAATCAGAAACAATCTGAATTTGTCTCGGGGAACCCAGATATCCGGTATAGATAGCGTCGAACTCTACCTCCAGCCTCTTCCATTGGGCAATAATCTTCGGCATCTCGTCCGTCAGGTCGAGGAAGGAGAAACCGGGATATTGCGTATGATTGGATAATACAGCCGTAGGAAGCGGACAAACCTGAAAACCCATGGATGAAAGAATAGGAATGACAACGGTCAGAGATACGCGCCCCATTCCCGAAAGGTCATGTACGGCAGCTATTTTCTTTACTTTATTGGCATACATATAATTTATAATGAAATGTTTTACTACTCTTATCCTATGAGTTTTCATTTATCAGTCGAAGATGCTCTTTTGCCGTATCCAAACCAAGCTCTGCCGCATCTTCAAAATACTCATATCCCAATTCTTCATCTTCCTCTGTGCCACGCCCGAAATAATAGGCTACGCCCAGCGCATTCAGCACCATGGCATTGATTGGATCCCACAACATGTCAATATCTTCCTCCGCTTCCTGAAGATACTCCAGGGCTATGTCATCATCCTGTATTACACCGAGACCATCCTGATAGCAGATGCCAAGATAGGCTGCCGAACGCACCCTGTTTTTATCGTCACTTTGGGGATTCTGATAAGCTTTCTCAAACCATTCGGCAGCTTTGGCATAATCCTGTTCAATGCTGCCCCATCCATCGAAATAGTAGTATGCCACCTGCCACTGAGCATTAGGATGACCTCCAATAGCAGCTATCTCATAGAAATTGAAGGCCATGTCGACATCTCTTTCCACACCAAACCCCTCATCATAGCAACAGCCGGCGTTGAATGTCGCCTGTATATCGTAGCGATGTGCCGCCTTGATGTAATAAGAGAGCGATGCCTCCGGATTGTTTTTCTCATGTCCGAGGTAATATCCGTAGTTGCCGCAAATCACCGGAGAAATCTCAGCAAGCGCTTGAAAATAAACTTCAAACACCTCCTGCCTGATATCGCAGAGCCCTGACTTACGGATATTGCAATAATTGCCCCAACCGGCACAGATACGCCCGTTAAAGCTGCGTTCGTACCATTCTTTTGCTATCGGATAGGCCCAAGCATTATAATTGTCCTCGGTTTTGAATTGCTTGGCAAGCTCAGGCTCAACAAGCAGATAGTCGCCCCAATAATAAACATTTCCTATCATATAGCAGCAGAACGCATTGCCACGTTCAGCCTGTTTGAGAATCTCCTCAAAAGCTTCCTTGAACGAGTCAAAAGGCATCCCACGCTGAACCGCCGGAGTGAAGTTGCCGCTTCGTACGGCACAAAGCACCCCCGTAGCACTGCCCATGAGCGCACTCTTCTGCATAAGTTTTGAGGCATTAGCATCGTCAGTGGCAAAGCCGGCTCCGCTCCATACATACTCCTCGCCCATGAAACAACGTGCGATGAAGCATAATGCGTCTGCATCGCCTTGCTGTGCCGCCTGCATAAGCATCGCGTATCCACGGTGTATCTCTTCCTTGTCGAAACTAGTCCAAATTAAATCTACTGCCTTCACCACCGGCAGACTGTATTTACCGTTCATCTCTTTCCTTCTTATCTAATTTATCCTCTTCATCTAAAAATCTGAAAGCCAATCGCTGAAAATAATCCGTCACATCAAACGTCTCCCATTCGGGAAGCGGGTCGGGATACGTGCGTTCCACTGTGAAATCCCACAGCCAACGGCGTAAAGGGGCAACGTCGGACAGGATGAAACGGTATCCTGTCGGTATGGGTTTTGTCCATCTTACCAACTCGACTTTGTACTTTGCCAATCCGTCATTGTCATCACACCGATGAATATTTATATATCCGCCATCCTCATCCGTAAAGTCATGCAGAAGCCATTTTGATTTGCCCTCTATGATATTTTCAAGAGCAGCCATAACATCCGCACAACCGAAATATCTGAAATCCTCGCCATCGACAGTAAGAGTCGATTCCACCTTCCGCGGTGCAGGCTTCAACTCCTCGCATGTCCAGTTTTGTACATCAGGAATCTTCGCCAACTGAAAGAAATCGCACATCACATCCGTTGCATTCTCGACCGAGAAGCCGCTGCGTACCATCCGTAGTATCGTTTTTCCGACCCGGAAATAGGCGGCAATGTGAGAATCCTTATAGAAACTTAGAGCGAAAAGTTCGGCAGAACGGATAAGTCTGACCGGCAGACACTTTTCGATAGTGACATATTCGTGGATATCTACTTTGTACACCGCTTCCATAATTCGCGCAACGGTGACATTGCTTGTGCGTTCTTTACCATTCTCAGTAATCAGTACATATTGAGGTTTCATTGCCGCCGCGCCGGAATACGTGCCTCTTGGATGTTTCGGGTCAAACATAGTCGTCATTCGTTTATAGGTAGTTTTATCTCCATTCGCTATTCATTGGTTTGCGCAAAGTTACTGCTTCCACTCAATATCTCCAAGGCGGTTGCAGAATATCTCCCATCTCATTGTCTGTATTTGTCAATATCACTAATACGTCCCGTGCCCCATGCGCTCCCATCACCAACGCCTGCTCAATATCAGCAGTCTTTGACGGACCGGAGATGAACGTTCCGAACTGATATTCCTGTCCGTCCAGTTTGCGGTAGGCATCATACATGGTATCTACAATTTTATTCCGGTTGAGCAGAATGACCAATTTCTCCGAGATAAAATAGATTGCTTTATATTTCACCGTCTGCGGTATCCAGATGGCTCCGTTTTCGGCCACTCCGATTTCTCCTTTCACTACGGCAACATCTGTACCGTCCAGCTCTTTCGGATCATCCAAATTATCGGGATTGAACGTAGCACAGGAAATATCCGGCAATACGGAAGCAATACGCATAGCGTCCGGATAAGTCCGGCGTATGACCGCATTCACATCTTCCCCTTCGCCCAATACAACTGCCGTACCACCCACCGCACGGCTGATTGCACAGAACTGCTCTATCTTGTCAGGATATGACAATCGTTTCATATCCGCAATATCCGGTTGATCATAACGCGTCTGCGTATGCTGCCGGATGCTGGCTAATATATCTTCTCTGCTGCTCATTTGGATTCCTCCTTTCCTTGTACTTTGTTTTTCTTCCACATTTCATTGAACGACTCGCTGGCAAATTCCGGCAGTTCACGCCCCTTTCCCCAATCGTCGAGAACGTTGTATTTCATGAAACGAGGCAGGCCATTTACCACCGGGGCTGCCCACAAGGCTGCGTTAAACAATGCCGGACGCTCCATCAGGAACTTCATACCGCCGGACATGATCTTCTTTCCCGTATTGGCTTTCCCCAGTCCGTCCAAATCCTGACGCCATTTGTAAATCTGTTCCGCCAAATCTACTTTCACCGGACAGACATCGGAACAGGACATGCACAGAGAACAGGCTGAAAGATTATCGTAATACTTCTCCGGAGCATGAGCCATACCCAAGTTGATGCCAATAGGTCCGGGAATGAAGTACGTATAAGAGTAGCCTCCACTCCGGCGGTACACCGGACAGGTGTTCATGCACGCACCACAACGAATACAGTTCAGTGTCTTGATATGATCGGGCTTGGATAGTAAGGCACTCCGGCCGTTGTCTACGATGATAATATGGTATTCACCGCCTTCGCGGGGACGGCGGTAATGAGAAGTATATGTTGTCACCGGTTGTCCGGTTGCCGAACGGGCAAGTAATCGGGTGAACACGCCTAACGCGTCCAGGTCCGGGACGATCTTTTCCATACCGAAAGCGGCAATGTTCAGTTTCGGGTAGGAAGTACCCATATCGGCATTTCCTTCATTGGTGCAGACCACAATGTCACCGGTTGAGGCAACGGCGAAGTTGGCGCCTGTCATGGCGGCTTCGGCATTGAGGAAGAGATGACGCAGGTTCTTACGTGCGGCATGAGTCAGGTAGGTAGGATCAAAGTTTCCCTTTTCCGTGCCCATCTCCTTTTCGAATAGTTCGCCTACCTGTTCCCGTTTGATGTGGATGGCGGGCAGTACGATGTGGCTCGGTTCGAGATGCATCAGTTGCAGGATGCGTTCGCCCAAATCGGATTCAACGACATCAATGCCCCGTTCCATCAAGAAAGGATTCAAGCCACACTCTTCGGCGAGCATGGATTTGCTCTTGATGAAATGGTGGACGTTATGCTCATTCAGTATCTTGTAGACGATGGCGCAGTATTCATCGGCATCTTTTGCCCAATGTACGATGGCACCGTTGGCGGTAGCATTCTTCTCAAACTCCAGCAGAAGTTCTTCGAGGTGGCTGTTGGAATATAGCTTCAACTCGCAAGCCTTGTTGCGCAACTCTTCCCATTCGGGAACTTCCTTGCTCATCTTGTCCCTTTTGGCACGGACCATCCAAAGGGTTTCGTTATGCCATGCTGCCATCTTGCTGTCCTGCAAGAACTTTTCGGCAGCCTTTGAATGTTTTGTACTCATGATTGCGACGCTAGAATTTCTACAATATGGATAATCTGAATAGGCAGATGCTCCCGTTTGATGACACCTTGCATGTGCATCAGGCAGGAACTGTCCGCTCCGACAATATACTCGGCTCCGGTAGCGATATGATCTTTTACCTTATCACGCCCCATACAGACGGAAACTGCCTGCTCTTCTACCGCAAACATTCCGCCAAAGCCGCAACACTCGTCAATATGGCTGGGCTCGAATACTTCGATGCCTTCTACCAGATTGAGCAGGTCACGCAATTTATTGTAATAAGGGATGTTCAGTTCGGTGGGAGCAGAAATCAACAGTTCGCGCACCCCATGACAGCTATTGTGAATACTGACTTTATGAGGAAAGCGTGCATGAATTTTGGAAGGTTTCAAGATATCGTGAATGAACTCACAAATATCATAAATCTTTCCCGCACTCTGACAAACATGTCCTTCTTTCTTCAAAATCCCCGGATGATTCTCTTTCACAAATGCCACACAACTGGCGGAAGGACCGACGATGTAATCGTATTCCCGGAACAGATCGTCAAAACGGAGTGCCAATTTCATCGATTCATCTTCAAAACCGGCATTTGCCATCGGTTGTCCGCAACAAGTCTGATCCAACGGATAATCGACGTCTACTCCCAAGCTTTTCAATAGCCGATACGATGCCACTCCCACATTGGGGTAAATAGCGTTGATATAACAAGGAATAAACAAACCTACTTTCATATTATGTTCTGTAATAAATTAAGCTTCTTCCGTATCACCCGTCTATTTTGCTCAACGGATGTCGATTAATTTGTGTGTTTGCAAGCTGAGTCTCCATTTGGGATGTCGCATTACACAGTCCACTGTTGAAGCAGTGTTATTACAAGAACAAGGCTGGAGGAAAAAATGTTCGGCGGGAAGTTGTTCAAAAATGCTTATATCTTGTCCTTCATAAACCACTTTCACTTCATCCATCCGGTCGATGGCAAGCTTCGCCCCTTGTTTGGGAGAGCAGGTCACCCAGTCGATAGCTGCCGGCAGGGGGCGTGTACCATTGGTTTCGATGGTCACATACTTACCTGCCTGGTGCAAACGGTCGATCAATTCATCGTCTATCCATAAGGAAGGTTCGCCGCCCGTAAGGACAACGGTGACGGCAGGATATTTTTTCACCTCGGCGATAATTTCATCGTCGGTCATCATTGTTCCTTCTTCGTGTTGTGTGTCGCAAAAGTCACATTTCAGGTTGCAGCCGGAAAAACGTACGAAGATGGCAGGAGTTCCGGTATGATAACCTTCGCCCTGCAAGCTGTAAAAGATTTCATTAATCTTTCTCATCATCAAAATTTGTTTAGTTTGCTATCCTTGTCCTTCTGCGCCGACGGGATCTTTCTCGTAGATGACAATGTTTCCTTCCGATTCCTGCACTTCTACTTTATAGCATTGAGGAATCTGCTTGCATACCCACCGGGCGATATTCTCCGCTGTGGGATTAAACGGGAGTACTTCGTTCAGATTTTGATGGTCGAGTTTCTCCGTGACCACTTCTTTGATACGGGTGAAATCTACCACCATTCCTTCGGAATTGAGCCGTGCGGAACGGCAATAGACGGTGATAATCCAGTTGTGACCGTGTAAACTGGCGCATTTACTGCGATACGGGAGTACCAGCTTATGAGAAGCCGAGATCTCCATACGTTTGATTACTGTAAACATGAGTGTATGTATTTTAATAGTTACACGCATCTAATGTCACCTCGATGCAACGGCAAAGGTAATATAAAATAGAGTTTTCATCCAGCAAAGAGTGTTATTTTTTCCCTTTTTTTGCACTATCTTTGCCGCATGAAAACTCTATATATTGTTTTAGGTAGTATTTCCCTTGCGCTCGGCATTCTCGGCATCTTTCTGCCGCTACTGCCCACTACCCCTTTTCTATTGCTCACCGCCGCCCTTTATTTCAAAGGGTCGCCCCGATTATATAACTGGCTGCTCAATCATCGGCACTTCGGTCCTTATATCCGCAATTTCCGCGAAAACAAGGCGATTCCTCTCCGTGCCAAAATAATTTCTCTCGTATTAATGTGGGGAACGATGCTTTATTGCATTTTCTTCCTGATTCCTTTTATATGGGTAAAGATTCTCCTGGGATTGATAGCCGCAGGAGTCACTTATCATATTCTTTCTTTCAAGACGTTAAAGTAATGCGATAGTCCCTGCCGGGCATCGGCAAGTTTGTCTTCCCAATGTTTCACGGAGTTCTGACCAATTATGTCAGTCACATATTTCACAGAAATGAACGGGATTTCTTTTGAACGGCAGACAAATGCCTGTGCGTATGCTTCCATATCTACAACATCTCCGGTGACATGAGTCAACTCGGTGAGGAAGCCATCTCCCGTATTGCAAATCCCATCTTCCGTCCAATGCATGCAATAGCCTTTTTCTTCGAGCAGAGCCGATGAATCAATCTCACCCTCCAATCCGAACTCTTTCATTTTCTGCATATCACGGTCTACGAACTTGCGGCATACAAAAATGTCTCCTACCTGATGGTCGACTGTTCCGGCACTTCCGATATTGAGCACCAAGTCCGGCTGTACCTGGCGGATTGCTTCTGCCAAATGAAAGGCTGATTTCACTTTACCAATGCCTGTACGAACGTAGTAAGGTTCTATATCCGGCCATTTAATCTCTACAAATTCGCCTTGTACGGCGTAGGTTACTAATATTTTCAACATGGGTTCCTTTATTTCGTAAAAATCAGTTATTTCTGCAAAAATAACTATTTAACCGGAGTTATCTATAAAATGCAATCAAAAGAGATTACTTTTTACTGTCCGGCTAACGGATGAATCATAAAATCATGCGCTAATTACGAACCCGCATTTATAGATTTGACCCATCGGGCAAACATAGGGGGATTAAGTATATAGCTTTGCAATAAAGTATAGTTCTTCTCCTTCACCCGGTTGTAACCATCTGTTTGACAGGTGTTTCCGGTGAACAAATAAAGAAAAGTCTTCCCTTCACGCCCTTCACCCCTTCACGCCCTTCACAATCCCCACAATTTGTCACTTTCACAGCTCGTAACCTTCGCATAGGCATTGTCTATCTTATCCAATTAAACAGCTTGCACCTAAGCAGCCGACTAGAGTTGTCCATCTAGCCGACTGTAGTTGTCTGCTTAGCCGACTATAGTCAGCCAGGTGGACAACCTCAGTCGGCGATTGATAAATAGAAATAAAACATACGAGAAGACGGTAGTTTATCAGTAAACAGTCTAGATTTAACATACCCACAGGGGGGCTGCTCTCATTTGCAAAGATTGACAATGCCGATGCAAAGGTTACGGGCTGTGAAAGTAGCAAACTGTGGGGATTGTGAAGGGCGTGAAGGGGGTGAAGGGCGTGAAGAGAAGACTTTTCTTTATCCATTCACCGGAAACACCTGTCAAACAGATGGTTACAACCGAGTGAAGGAGGTGAAGGAGAATTTGACTGTAATAAGCATCACATTCAATCATGTTACATTGTAACAAAAGAGTATGTCTTCTTATAAAGAGTATGCCTTCTTATAAGGAATCAGTTTTTTTCTCTGCAACGCGCAAACCATGCCAACACAAACACAAGACAGACTCCCAATCCCCATATCCACAACAAGAAATCTCCCCCTTCGGTTTTTCCATAAGAATGCAGGCCGCTTAAATAGTAATTCACTCCGAACCAAGTCATGATAACGGAAAGAATGGCTACGACCGAAAGCAGATTAAAACACCAGTCGGTCTTTCCTTTCAGAAGAGGAATGAAACGAATATGAAGCACCAATGCATACACAACAATCGAGATCAATGCCCAGGTTTCTTTAGGGTCCCAGCCCCAATACCTACCCCAAGAGACGTTTGCCCAGATGGCTCCAAGAAATGTGCCTGCGGTCATAAAGAACAGGCCGAGGATCATTGCCATTTCATTCAGTAATGTCAGTTCACGGATACGGAACTGGAGCTTCACCCGGTTGGTGGCGGAAAGTAAATTCATCAGTACAAGGTTAAACAATCCTGTCAGTGCGCAAAGCGCAAAGAATACGTAACCGATCATGATAACAGCAACATGAGACATTAGCCAATAAGACTGGAGTACCGGAACCAAAGGAGTGATTTCCGGATTCAGGTGGTTTAGTCCTGCTACAAAAAGCATGATTCCACCCAATAATCCCGCTAATGCCGGAAGAATACGAAATCGACGAGCAAACAGAAGTCCGCTACCTACCAGCATCCAGGAAGTACATACCATCGACTCGTAAGCATTCGCCCAAGGCGCGTGCCCGCAAATATACCAACGTAGCAAGACACCTGACGTATGCGCAAGGAAAGCGATTGTCAGGAGAGCAATCAGGATGCCACTTAGTTTTCTCCCCCATTTGAAGTCTGCAATAATCTCTCCACAAGCAATGAAAAGGAGGATGCCGCCCAAAATCAGGTAAGCCAGACGACACCAGAAAAATAGATTCAGCTGATTATAAAGAAGTTCGGCTTTCACTTTCCGATTATCAATAGGGGGAACTTTAGCCTTTGCCTGTTGGAAGATATTCATCATTTCGATGATTTTATCGGCTTCTTTCCAGTTGTTGGAACGAACTCCGTTTCCTAATTCATAGATATACCAATCTATGATTTTAGTTACAAACAAAGAGTCTTTCCCGTGAAAAGCACTTAAATCATCACCCGATGAATACCATTTTCCCTGCGAATCGTTTCCATCCGGGAAAAGCGGCAACAACTGGTGTTGCATGATACGATAGACGATATTTACCGATTCATCCAGTTTCAATAAATCCGAGTCCAGCCGTTTCCGTTCCGAAGCCGGCTTGGCATAAATCGTGTTCATTTCATTTGCCAGGATATAGTTACCGTCTGCATCAAACACATCTTGCCAAGCAATGTATTTGCCATCTCTGCCGAAACGTTGAAGGAGTTCTTTATTATCGACTTTGATAAAAGGAAAGGCACCCCACTCATCGGGAAAAGAAAGCAGATTCAGAAAGAATTGATCCGAATCCATACCGTTCAGTTGATCGGCTCCATACAATTTGCGTAAGATGGCAGATGTATAACTGTTGACGGGTTCGAGACGCCCATTTGGATTAAGCACTACCAAGCTGCCGAACTTTTCGGCATGTAAAGAAGAAACACAAGGTAGTTGAGAAACCACAAGAGGGTGTTGCCCTGCTATGGGTGATTGTTGCAAAGAAACCGATTTTTGTTGTGCACTCAATGCCTGCATACTTGATATTCCGGATAAAATCAGGAAGAACAACAAACAGAAAGGAGCATTATTTTTCATTTCTCCCAACTCTTTACGCAACCGTCCGAAACGGGATTTCTTACTGAACAACGTCCATACAAAACCAACAAACAACAGAAAATATCCGGTATACGTAAGTTGCATACCGGGACGGTCGTAGCTCACAGACAACACAGTACCTTGTTCATCGGGATCGAACGAAGATTGAAACAGACGATAGCCATCCACATCAATCACTTTATTCATTCGAATGGTTGCCTGCAAAGGAGATTCATGCCCTCGCTTAATTACCAAATCACTTTCATAAGACATCGGACTGTGAGAACCCGGATAACGTTCCAACCTGAAATCATCCAGCGTGACAGAGAAAGGCAGAGAAGTCTTTTCCATCCCTGCTCCCTCATCTTTCATCATGCTGTTTGCCGTTTCCCCCTCACGGATATGCATGATGCCCGTCACTCCGACATAGTGAGTGACAGCAGCTCCCAACCAAATAAAAAGAAAAGCTCCATGAAAAATCAGACTGCCTTTACTGATTCTCTTGAAATAGCTTCCCCGAAGGAACATAGCCAATAGATTAACTGCCTGCAATAACTGTAATAGAATAAACCAGGGAGCATAATAAAAATACTCGCGGGCAATGGCAGCGCCATAAGAATTTTCCACAAAAGTGGCTACTGCCAATATCAAGGCATAAAGTCCCGCCAAGATATACATCAATACCGGTGAAGCTATCAGTCGAATCAGTTTCATCTGTTTTTCTTTTATAATAAACAATGCTTTTACAAATAAGCAATCCCTTCAATTTCTATCAATAATTCCTCTCTGCATACATCCGCATAAAGATAAGCAATAGGCAGATCCGGACAAAGTTTATCCAAGTCTGCTTTCACAGCCGGCGCATCTTCCTCATTCTTCAGATATACACGAAGGAGTCCTAACTTACCGGAATGTTCCGGCCAATTTTCTCTTCCCTCCTCCAGTCCGATCAAATGCTGGATATTTTCAAGAGTGATTTCCGCTTGCGAAAGTACATCTCCGGTCGTTACACTTTCCTCACCACGAATGGCAGCCGTGCCGGAAATATAAATCACTTCCTGTCGACGGTCGGACACAGACTTTCCTCTTTCGAACTTCGGAGTTCCTTTCTCCGTATCCGCCCGGTGACTAATCAGTACCTCATCCGAATAAACATGAGCAGCCCGTTGCCAATCATTATCCAAAGGAACAATATCCACTTCTCCGCTGACAGCATTGAAATCAATCAGTATGCCACCATATTGTGTGCCGATCCCTGTTGCTGCCGGATAGCCTGATTCCCATGCCGAAGAAGCATAAAACAGAGTGCGCACATCATTAAAATCCTGATAACACTGATTGCCATGTGCAATATCGGTGATACGTTCCAGATAATTCCACTGACGGACAATGTCACCGAAGTTCATCTGTTCCGCTTTCAATATCTCTTCAGCCTTTCTGAATGCTTGTTCCGATTGTTCGCGAACAGGAAGATTCAAATCATCCGCACAAAGTCCTCCTGCTATTATTTCCCGGTAGTAAGGAGTCGCGATCCGGAGGTAGCGGACAGAAGAAGTGAACTGTTCTTCTATTGTGAGCGCCTCATCCGCAGCCTCCACCAATGAATGTACCTCCAGCACCAAGTTCGCCACCAACGGTTTTTGAGCCACAAGCGAAACGACCGGACGGGGAGAAACGAAATGCCGTTCCACCCATTGTTCCAGAAAGGAACGTTGAAACTTGTATTCCTGATTATCCGTACAGCGTGTAAAGAGTATAAGACGGACCACTCTCTCTTCCCGGACAGCGGATGAAAGTAATTCTTCCGCCATCTGTTCCCAACTGTCTCCTTCCGCTTTATACAAATTACATTTTATTCGATGATACTTCATAGTGCAAATTTCAATGTCTTTTTCTTATGATCTATACTTTATTAATGATAAGAGGTAACGCCTGCCGGAATATCCATGCTATAGATGGACGACATGGTTTTCAAGCCCGGAGTATTTTCCAAAGAATAAAGTATCTTCTTTTGTCGGTCGACCAACAACATGTGTACTTTCTCTTTCGGATTCACATGTCCTGTCCAGTTTGTAATCAGAAAACGCCCGTCGGAGAAATACTGAAAGCCTCCCAAAAACTTCAACGGTTTGCCGGGAATATCCGTATTCGATAATTCCCAAACTGTTTTTCCTTCTTTCGTTACTTCAATAAGCCGCGGATTCTGATCCTTATCTGCTACGGCAATCAGCGTGTGTCCGTTAGGCAGGCGGGTCAACGAATGTGGTCCGCCGGGAACCTCCAGGTTCCACACCACTTTTCCGTTCGTATCATACTCCGTCACACACTGCGGACCATAATGTGCCACCAAAAAATGACCATTATCCAAACGCCGTGCATTACGCATGAAAGCAAATCCTTCCTCTTTCACTCCTTCCGGCAGAATGCACACTTCTTTCACAATCTTACCCTTGGGAGAGATTTCCAGCATACGACCTGTGCTACATTCGCCCACAAACGTATTTCCATTCTTCAATCGTTGGCAGGCAAAAACCGGGCTTTTAGATTCATAATGAAAGATGGTATCGTTCTGACGAGTCATTTCGAGCACTCCATGTCCGGTGGTGAAAAGGATATTGCCATTAGGCAATACCCATAAATCATTGGAATCGGGGGCTTTGTGTTGCCACACGATTTGATTATTTTCCATCACGAAGACAATTCCTTGCGAATAATCCGTTCCTGCAAACGTTTTTGTCTGTGCAGACAAAAATGCCGGAAACAGAAAAGCTAGAATCGCCATATATATTCTTGTCATAAATATCAATTCAAAATTAGTTTTATATAAAAGTTTTTTCAGGCACGGACGAAACTCACTACAGAGACAATACATATTCCTCCAGCTCTTCCAGTTCTTTTTCGGAAACCGGTTTGCGAGGTCCGTGTACCTTAAGCATATCTTTCATCGAATAACTACGCCCGTCATACAAATAAGGAGCTGTACGCCAACACTCATTCAAAGCTGGAACGTCCATTGACAAACCTTTATCGGGTCCGGTAGTCCAATCTACCTTATACTGTTTCAGGTCGGTATAATATTCTCCGGAGTGACAACTTGCACAGTTTTCTTCAAAAATCTTCTTTCCTCTTTTCGCTTTCGCAGAAAGTTTACCATTTTGAAGATAAGGACTGGGAAGAGGTTTCAGAGACTTTAGATATTCGTCGATAGATTCACTGATTTCCTCCTCTCCTTCCATAAACAGGATATATTTCACTCCCGAACGTACCGCAACTTCGGCATTCTTACGAATACCAGTTGCCATACAAGGCGGAGTCTGATGCGAAAACAAAAGAGTTTTTGTATTCTTCGGATTACCCATGCCATCATTCAGCAAATCCCAGTTAAGCCCGTCCATACGTGCATCATTCGGATGGCAGGTTGCACAACTTTGCCAATTTTGGAAACAAATGGTCGCATCATGGAAATACATATCACCTTTACCTACTTTAGTGAAAGCTAACGGAGCACCCAAAACCAGCTTCTGCATATTCTTGCCGTTCAAATCCATAGACACCAGTTCCGATGTATAATAATTGGCTGTATAAATTTTACTTCCTGTGGCAACCACCGAACGCGGACCTTTTCCCTGTGTAGGAATGAAGTCACGGATGCCATACAAGAATCCTGCATCATTGGGGATATTCCCCCATGCTTTCATGGAAGGAGTGACCATTTCTCCTTGCTTTGCCTTGGCAAGACGTTCGTGCAAAGCCATACGATCGATGCGCACCAATTCCTGACTGCCGGCAGCCGCTACAATGATTTGTTTATCATCCGGAGTCACAATGACCGACCACGGATTAGCCGCTCCTTTCTGCGGAGTATCCAAGATGACGGAAGTCAGCCACTTCTTTGCCTTCAAGTCAATAATAGACAATGTATTGGTAGCCATCCATCCTCTATCCAATTGATTGGTAGGCAACTGATAACGGGAGATTAAGTGAGTGACATACGCAAAAGTATGATTCTTATCCACCGCTACTGACTTTACGTCCGTAGAGCCGTTCGGAAGCATGATACGTCCCGAAACCTTTTTCGAAAGTACATCGACCATGTCGAGCTGTACCGCAATCGGATAAGCCGTAGAAGGCATTTCCGGCAGATTATTCGCAATCAACAGGCAAGAATCACTCGCAAAGGCAGCCATCGACACAGGTTCACGGCCGACAGCGATTTTAGTTTTCACCTTACGGGTTGCCGGATCAATCTCCCAAAGTTCGTTGTTGAACCGTTGCGTCACCCAAAGAGACTTTGACAACGGATTATACAGAATGTCCGAAGGAGTAGCTCCGCTTTTTGTTTTGGATTGTACCGAAAGTTTTTTGCCGTCCAATTCGTACATCGTACCGTAGTTTCCGTCGCATACCACCCAAAGTTTACCATTCGCATCCTGCGTCATCGCATTGACAGGAGACGGGAAAGAGACTTTCTTTTCCATTTTCTGCCCGTCGGACGACATCTTGATGAGTTCACAGCCTGCCCTGTTTGTTACAAACAAGGATTTACCGTTGTCTGCCAAAAACAAACGGTCCGGCGAAACCGTAGTTTCCGCTGCTTGCCAAGACGCACAAAGAAACAGAGCAGCCATACCAACAGGTATCAATATCTTCTTTTTCATTTTTTCTCTTGTTTAGTTTGAAGGGATTGAATGTATTGACGAATATTCTCCTGATCTTCCGCACGGGCTGCTTCCCGCTTCTTATCATAATAATTGTAGAAGTCGAGATCTTTTTGCGACCAGTTATTCGCTTCGCGATAGTCTCCGATAAAAGGTACAAGCAAGTCAATCCAAAGAGCCACTTTTCGTATTTCCTGCGGAGTCAACTTAGTACCTCCATGTCCGCTTTCCAGGCGTTTTATCAAATTACTCGTGTTAGAACCAGCAAAATAAGGCGGTAACAATGTAGGTTGGGATAAAGCACTGATCCAGTTTACTTCCGGATGGTATGCATTACCTCGCCATGCTCCTCCGCCTTGATCCTGAGTAGCATGGGTCAAACTCAAATACGAATCCGTATATTTTCTTTTGCTTGGTTTATCCATTACTTTCAATTCACCTTTCAGACTCATTGGCTGCTTCACTCCATCGTGGCAAGAGATACAATGTCTGTCCCAGATAGGCTGGATTTCTTTCAGGTAACTGAAATTGCGTTCGCCCATCTCATCTTCCGGCTCCAATGCCTTGATACCTTTATTCATGGCCATAGATACCGGATGCCCTGCTACAGGAACCGTATTCTTATGTTCGTGACATCCCACGCAACTCTGCACCTCGTTCGGTTGCAAAGTAGACCAGCTACGCATCGTCTGCACGACACGTCCATTTTCATCCAATGCCTGAAAATATAGAGGTTTGCGTGCAGGCACTTTAAAGAAAGCAGAACCATCGGGATACACTTCCGTCACTCCCAACACTCTCTTCACGTCCCAAGCTGCATTACCTACTCCTACAGGAGAGCTCATGAGGGCTCCTCCACCTTTATCATTACCACCCACTTCGCCTACACCCGCTGCACGGAACTGGATTTCTACTACACGCAACTGTTTGATTGTACCCGGTTTTACCCCTTTCAATCCGTTACCTTCGTAGATATTCTGCATATAATATACACCTTCATTCTTCGTATAATCTACCGAAGACGAACGGCGGAACGGACGTTTGCGAGGAGCAACCAATATTGGTTGGTTGCAGGATATACGCATATCAGAAACCAACAACTCACGTTCTCCATCCGCATTCATCCAATAAACGCCGAATTCCATCGGATGTCCGACGTAATATCCCAACGGAGTATAAGAAATTAAAAATTCCGTCTCACTTAACGGGAAAGGGTGCTGAAACTGATCGGTAAACTTTCCATAGTCGTCAATACGTTCAGGTTTCGGTTTGTGGACCGGAGCTACAAACATGACACCTTCATTCTCATCACGTCCGGCTTCGGGATCTATAATACCCAATTTACCATGTTGAGGAGTATGGTGACCCATAAAAACTCCCATCAACTTACGAGTGCCGGGGATTTGGCGAATATGTGCCACCGTTGTCGGGAACCAGCTGTTCATTCCGTAATATTCCGACTGCCCCGTTCCATCGGGATTCATCTGGAACAAAGGTTGCGTCCAAACCTGCCCGCGGTCATTGTAGTCCCAACGAGTATAAACCACACGACCGTCATCCAACAGAGTCGGAGTAACAGTGTGCACCTGATCGAAACCGACCTGACGCATATAACGTCCTTCCCTGTCGCAGAGATACATATTGCTGACTTCCGTAAACCAACAGTCTACCGTGCTCCCGCAACGGGTAGAGTTGAAAAGGATATTATCATCCGGCAAGTAAATACCTTCAATATCGGCATGTCCTTTTCCAAAAGTCAACTGTTTGATTTCACGTGTCTTCAAATCCATTTCATACAGATGAAAGTCGTCCTCTTTGGAAGATTTCTTCCAGGAGAAAAGCAAGTGCTGACCGTCGAAGTGGAGATCCGGATCACGAACCACTCCTTCCTCATCTGTCAACAGCGTTTCTACCTCCGCCCAGATACCATTCATCTTCAACTTCGCCAACGCGCCGCCCGCAATGTAATTACATTCGGCACGAGCATCCGAAACGCCCTCGGTATAAGCAAAGAAAGAAGGACGCAACGTTCTGTACTTTGTAAAAACAATCTCCGGTTTATCGGTTGTGAAGGCTGCCAAACGCTTGATACGTCTTTGTTCACACGCTTTCAAATAAGCCTGGAAAGCCGTCTCGATATTTTCCGGCGTGTTAGTTGCGGAAGCTTTGATGTTCAGTTTCTGCAAACGCACGGAAAGTTCCTGATTAAAACTCTTACTAAACCAGTCTACATCACCCGTTGTGCCATCCTGTAACCACCAATCATAATAGATTGGATAAGTACGTGTCAATCTCCGGTGCACGGCTTTGATCTTGTTTTCTATCTCTTCCTGATTTCCTTTCTTTTTTATCGCCTGAACTTCCGCATATTTCTTCTGAATCTCGACGATAAAACCTCCTGTGTCGGTAGGCTGAAGGGAAGTGTCTTTCGTCTGCCATGCTACGATGGAAAGGAACACACAACATGCCATTCCACACTTCAACAGCTTCATTAATTTCGATCTTATCATTTTATCTTCTTATTTACCTAAATTATCTTCTTGAAAAAAGAACGATTACAAACCTTTCTTCAGCTCCTTATAGGATTCTACAATTTGAATACCACTTGATGTACCGATACGGGTAGCGCCTGCCTGAATCAATGCCAACGCAGAATCGAGATCACGAATACCGCCTGCTGCCTTCACTCCGATAGTAGAACCCACCACACGACGCATCAACGCCACATCGTGTACTGTTGCTCCTGCCGTACCGAATCCGGTAGACGTTTTCACAAAATCCACTCCTGCCTCTTTGGCTATACGGCACACCGTTTCTTTCTCTTCATCCGTCAGATAGCAAGTTTCAAGAATGACTTTACAGATCACTCCCGCAGGCTTACAGATAGAAACCATATCTTCTATTTCTTTTTTCACGATTTCAGTCTGTCCTTTCTGCAAAGCACGAACATTGATGACTGTATCTATTTCAGTTGCCCCTTTAGCGATAGCATCACGGGTTTCAAACGCTTTACACTCTACCGTATTCTGTCCCAACGGAAAACCGATAGCCGCGCCTACACGTACGCCCGAACCTTCGAGCAACTTTACACAAGTTTCCACTTCTGCCGGATTGATGGCTACCATCGCAAACTGATAATGACGGGCTTCCGCACAAAGTTTTTCAATAGGAGATGCATCACCGAAAGGTTTCAGATAGGTATGATCGATCATTCCTGCCAACTGTTCTACTGACAATTCTGCAATCACTTCGTTTATATTCTTCTTTTCCATTATTCTGAGTCGTTTAATAAGTTGTTATAAATCTATTGTTTCTTAAAAAGTTAATACGCATTTCAATACTTCACCCCGTTTAACGGCAGCAAAGGCTTCTTCTATTTCTTCTATCGCAAAACGATGCGTGATAAAGTCGGACGCAGAAAGTCTGCCTTCTTCAATCCATTGCGCCAATGTAGTCATCGCCGCTTTTTCTTCTGAACGGGTAGGCCATTGATGCATGTGCAGGTCGAAGTTATAAGGAGCTTTTGATAAATCGAACGTCGGATTCTTTGTCATAACACCGTATACGCAGACATCTCCGCCCATCTTTACCAATGGCAATACAGAATTGACAACCGCATCCAGTCCCACTGCATCGATAACCGCATCGTAAGAACGATTGGCAGCAGCAATAAACTCCGGAGTGCTGATTTCAGCAGGAGTATATCCATGATCCGCTCCCATCCGGCGGGCTACTTCCAACTTGGCAGGAAGCATATCTACAATGTCAATCTGCCCCAAGCCGAACAACTTGCCCAACTTCACAAAGCTCAATCCAACAGGACCGGAGCCTACTACAATCACCTTTTTACCCGGAGTCAGATTGAAATCTTTGAAAGCTCCCAGTACCTCACGCCAGGTACAGGAAATCACCGCTTCTTCCGGTTGCACGTGCGAAGGAACCGCGTTCTGAATTTCAAAACTATCCCAACACCCTTGTTCAGGTGTGGCCAACCCTTCTTCTTTCAATACTTCAAAATCGTTCACTACTACATATTCGCTGAAACCGCCCCAGCCGCTATTGATACCCTGTGCGCCAAAATCGGAAATAAGACCGCCAATCACACGGTCGCCCATCTTGAAGTTACGCACTTTCTCGCCTACAGCTACTACAATTCCGGCATTCTCATGTCCCAAAGCCAATGGGTACGTATCTACACCGGGGAACTTTCCGGCTACCAGCTTACTGTCGGTCGCATTACACAAAGCCACCATTTCTGTTTTCACCAATGCCTGATAAGCATTAATGACAGGAGTTTCCACCTGTCGTATTTCTATTTTGCCGGGAGCCGGCACAATGACTGTTTTCATATTGTTCTTTGGTTTTATATAGAATCTAATTCAGTTTTTGCAATCTCAGTATACATATCATATAAAGCATGATAGGCTTTATCAAAAACAGACATCCACGCTTCATATTTCGCCCGGTTTTCAGGAATCGGCTGCACGGTCTGTTCGATACGGACAAAACGGTCTATTACAGAGAAATCTTTAAAGACACCCGCACCGATACCTGCCAGGATAGCTGCTCCCATTGAAGTAGCTTCCTCCAAATAATTAGGTACACGAATTTCCGCCTGATAAATATCCGCCATCATCTGACGCCAAACAGGATTCTGCGCACATCCGCCGATAACGGTCACTTGGTCGATAGGAACATGTTGGCGGAAGATATTGACAATAAATCCCAAATTAAGCGTGATACCTTCCATAACGGCACGCAACATATCTCCATGTTGATGCCCCAGTGTCAGACCAATAAATGCTCCTTTCGCATCTACATTCCAACGAGGAGTACGTTCACCAAGCATATAAGGCAGGAACAGGAGTTTGTTGGCTCCTATCGGAGAAGAAAGTATCTGTTCGTCAATCAGTTCGAACACACTACGGCTCGATTGAGCCGCTAAGGCCTGCTCATGCTGGCAGAGTTGGTTTATCATCCAGTTGTAAGAGGAACCTGCCGCCTGCATCGTTCCCGACGGATGCAGCATACCCGGCACTACATGCGCCCAGTTCATGGTGCGGCGTTGTTCGTCTACAATCGGCTTTTCCACTGTCAATGCTACCCAGGAGGAAGAACCCAGATAGTTGTATGCACTACCCGGAGCTACACAGCCTACCCCTACTCCGGCACAGCTGCCATCGCCACCGCCACAAATAACGGGAGTTCCCGCCAGTAGACCTGTTTCACGGGCTGCTTCATTTGTCACTTCGCCGATAACGTCGATAGATGAACGAACGTCCGGGAATAAAGAAAGATCAAGTCCGGCCGCTTCTATGATTTCTTCACTCCATTGCCAACGATTCAAATCGTATGCGTTAGTACCCGAAGCATCGGAAGGGTCTGTAGCAAGAGTGCCGCACAAGCGATAGTTGATATAATCCTTTGCGTTCAGCATCTTGGCTGTCTGCGAAAAGACTTCCGGCTCGTGTTTCTTTACCCACATCAGTTTCTCTATGGAATAGGAAGCGCTGATCCGATGTCCTGTGATTTCATAGAAATGAAGCGGATCTATCTTTTCAGAGAGAATCATCTCTTCTTCCTGCGAACGCTGGTCGCAATAAAGCATGTGAGGACGAAGCGGGCGACCGTCCTTATCCACACAAAGGCATCCCATCATTTGTCCGCTAAGTGCCACACCGGCAATATCAGCGGGGGATACCAGTTCGAGAAGTGCTTGTGTAGTGTCTACAATGGCTTTCCACCAATCATGCGGATTCTGTTCCGCCCGGTTGCCGGAAGCGTAATTTGTTGGATAAGCGGCTGTGCGCGAAGCAATCAGCAATCCCGATTCGTCGAATAAGGTTGCTTTATTACCGCTGGTACCCAAGTCATGTGCTAATATATACATATATGATTTTTCTTCTTTTCAGTTAATAGAGTTAGAGTGCCGCATTTGTATATCCGGTAAGTCCTACGAAAATACCACCGACAATACCACCCAGAATAATCACCAGCCAACGGGGAAATGCTTCTTTCAACAGTTCTCCGCGTGTTCCTTTCGGTGCACAAAGTACATCGGACAAGATAAATCCCATTGCAATCGCCCATCCCATATCTACCCAGGGAGCACTGCCACGATTTCCCTGATGAATCATGCTGAATTGCATCGGCAAACCTTCAGCGTCATTCAACAGTCCGGTAGAAAAACCGAATCCGGGCAATTTATGATTGACTACCCAGAAAGTACCGATAATAAGGGCGGCTGCCATAAATCCACCTATCGGACCAAAGTCTTTTACTAATTTAGACCAGCTCATCAGCACTGTAAAGGTGACGGCAAAAGCTCCGAAAATAGATGTGATGATTCCGGCATGATACATACCGAAAAATTCATTATAAGTCTGTAACCATTCGCTCATTGTTCTTTCCTCCTTAATTTATCTTCCGGGTACAATCGCACGAACGGATTTTCCATACTAGTATTCCTGCCAAAGCACCTCCTATCAGACAACAGATTAAGGTGGGCACTGCATAAAAGAAGTTGGTGATATCTCCCTGAAAGCGGACAATTCCCCAAGCGATTCCGGCAGAACCGATGCACCAACCCTGATCAAGCCATATTTTTCCGGAAGGATTGAGGATGGCTCCATGATAATGATTCATATACCACATAATGCCGATAATCAGCGTTGCCGCCAGCCAACCGCCCATCAGCCCGTATGTCTTCCAAAGTTCCGGCCAAATGCCAAACGCAAATCCACCACAGATAGCGGAGCCGGCAAAGGTTGATAGATATTTTTTCATTTTATTCTTTTTCTTCCAATGACAGTTTAGCCAGTGTAAAAGGCTTATCATGTTTAGTATTAACCTTGTCCGGTCCGGTCACTAAATCGAAACAAGATACAATTACTTGTCCGTTCCACACAATAGGTTCACCCGGCTGATCCAAACCTCCGTCGCTACCGTCACAATCTGGACTTTGAGCAATACGCTGAATCTTTCCGTCTTTATCAATACGTGCAACCGCATTTGCGGAGAAGTCCGCTACCCAGATATTTCCTTTATCATCTATGCACATTCCATCCGTCGTGCGTAACTGGGTGGTATCTTGTGCCCATACATCATTACTTACCACTTTACCTTCCGCATCCATCTTAATGCGATGAACGGCACCATCACCGAAGTTTCCTACAAAGAGGTCGCCCACTTCATTGAATACGATTCCATCCAATCCGTATTGCACTTCAGGGTTCTTCGTGATAACAGTGGTAATGAGATTTTTATCTTCGGATGTGTTCGTAACTACCACATCACGGTCATTCATATCAAAACAATATACCCCGCTGACAAGCAATCCCGAAGGATCTTTGATTTGTGATAATGAACTTTGAGTGACATACAATTTCCCGTTGCGGATACGAAGACCGTTTGGGTGTTCCATACCGGATGCTACAGTGATTGTTTCTTTCAATTGACCGTTATCAAACTTCAAGCAAAGAACGCGTCCTTTATTCTTCGCTTTCTCGGCTCCGCTCCAACCTTGATTATCGCAAATAAACAAGTCGCCTTCTTCATTAAAAGCGATTCCCATCGGAGAAGCCCAACCGGTTTCTTCCAATACAGGAACATCGAGCCACTTTGTTATCTTGCCATCTTTAGTGATACGCATCAAGCAAGCGGGTTGTGTAATATCTGCAAAATTCGGACAAGCCAAAATCAAATCTCCATTGGGAGCGACAGCCATTCCGTCCGGTGTCGGACAACAGTCCGGTAGAGTTGCAAACAATTCACTCTTCTGTGGAAGGGAATTTTCCCCACCCTTCTGTTTCGGAGAAGTACATTGAATACAGGTTGCTCCTATCAAAGAAGCGGTCACAAGAGATAGTAAATAATACTTTTTCATGATTAGATAATACAAATGTTTATATTTATAATTTGAGTCCGTTAGTTCGGTACGCAAACATACTAGTATTTATCAGCAAAGAAGGAAAATGACAAATCAATAAAGGACAAAATTCGTTCAAAATGATGCAGAAATTGAAAATTTAGGCGATGAATAGAGAGATAAGGATCAGAATATGGAAGAATAGGAAGCAGGATATGGAGAAAATGAAAATAGAATACGGAGGGAATAAAAAAAACAATCCTTTGTAAAATAACATATACGAGATGCATTTATAAGTATGTCATCATAATTAGTTTACTATGATATATACCTTATATTATAAGCAGTATCTATTTGCTTCCTATGCAATACTCTACTTTTCCTTCCGTTCATAGCTAATTTAGACGAAAAAGAACATTTTCTCCCGAAAAGTTTTTGTAATATCAGAGTTAATCGTATTTTTGTGTACAATTTTGGTGTAGTGATGACAGAAGAAGAAAAAAAGTTATTGAATACCTTTGAGACGCAGCTACGGCATTTGATCTATTTGCACGATGAGTTAAAGCGTGAAAATGCCAAGTTGAAGAAGCTTCTTGATATTGAAAAATTAAAAAATGAGAAGGTACAGGCGCAATACGATGAATTGGAAGTCAGCTATACAAACCTAAAAACAGCTACGGCAATCAGCCTTAACGGCAGCGACGTAAAAGAGACGAAGCTGCGATTGTCAAAATTAGTGCGTGAAGTCGATAAATGCATCGCTTTGTTGAATGAATAAGAAGAAGATGTATGAACGATAAAATAAAGATAAACCTGCAGATAGCAGACTCAAACTACCCGTTAACCATCAACCGTGAGGAAGAACAAATGGTACGGGAAGCTGCCAAACAGGTAAATGTCAGGCTTAATAAGTATCGGGAAGTCTATAAAAACCTGGAACCCGAAAAAATTATTGCCATGGTAGCCTATCAGTTCTCGTTAGAGAAACTGCAATTGATGCAACGGAATGATACCAGCCCCTATGTGGAGAAGGTAAAAGAACTGACAGAATTGTTGGAGGATTATTTTAAGGAAGAATAAATCCCGGACCGGCTATTCGCTGATAAGAGATAAAACAACCACGCACTGCACAATATCCAAGCAAAAATAATTGCTTTGATATTTGGTGGTGCGTTTTTATTTATATACTTAAATTAAATGTAGAATGATAGCAATAATAGCAACAGCAATTGCTTGCTTCATCGTAGGAGGGTTCCTTTCATATATACTATTCCGGTATGTACTGAAATCCAAATACGACAATGTCCTGAAAGAAGCGGAGACGGAAGCAGAAGTAATTAAGAAAAACAAGCTGCTGGAAGTGAAGGAGAAATTCCTGAATAAGAAAGCAGACCTTGAAAAAGAGGTAGCATTGCGGAATCAGAAGATTCAGCAAGCGGAAAACAAGTTGAAGCAACGTGAAATGGTGCTTAACCAGCGTCAGGAAGAAATCCAACGTAAAAAAATGGAAGCCGAAGCGGTAAAAGAGAACCTGGAAGCGCAACTTGTGATTGTTGACAAGAAAAAAGAAGAACTCGATAAACTGCAACAGCAGGAAATTGATAAACTGGAAGCAATCTCCGGACTGTCTGCCGAAGAAGCCAAAGAACGCCTGGTAGAATCACTGAAGGAAGAAGCTAAAACGCAGGCACAATCATTCATCAATGACATTATGGATGATGCTAAATTAACTGCCAGCAAAGAAGCTAAACGTATCGTTATCCAGTCTATCCAACGGGTGGCTACAGAAACTGCCATTGAAAACTCTGTCACAGTATTCCATATCGAATCGGATGAAATCAAGGGACGTATTATCGGACGTGAAGGACGTAACATCCGCGCTTTGGAAGCTGCTACCGGCGTTGAAATCGTTGTAGACGATACTCCGGAAGCAATCGTTCTTTCTGCCTTCGACCCGGTTCGCCGTGAAATTGCCCGTTTGGCGCTGCATCAGCTTGTGACTGACGGACGTATCCATCCGGCCCGTATCGAAGAGGTGGTAGCTAAAGTACGCAAACAAGTGGAAGAAGAAATTATCGAAACGGGTAAACGTACTACCATCGACTTGGGTATCCACGGTCTGCATCCTGAATTGATCCGTATCATCGGTAAGATGAAATATCGTTCATCATACGGTCAGAACTTGTTGCAGCATGCACGCGAAACAGCTAACCTTTGTGCTGTGATGGCATCGGAACTGGGACTGAACCCGAAGAAAGCAAAACGTGCAGGTTTGCTGCATGATATAGGTAAAGTGCCCGACGAAGAACCGGAATTGCCGCACGCATTGCTGGGTATGAAACTTGCCGAGAAATACAAAGAAAAACCGGATATCTGCAACGCTATCGGTGCTCACCACGACGAAACGGAGATGACCAGTCTGCTGGCTCCTATCGTACAGGTTTGTGACGCCATCTCCGGTGCACGTCCGGGCGCACGACGCGAAATCGTAGAGGCTTATATCAAGCGTCTGAACGATCTCGAACAACTGGCAATGTCTTATCCGGGTGTAACAAAGACGTATGCTATCCAAGCAGGACGCGAACTCCGTGTTATCGTCGGTGCAGATAAGATTGACGACAAGCAGACAGAAAGCCTATCAGGTGAAATCGCCAAGAAGATCCAAGATGAAATGACTTACCCGGGACAAGTGAAGATTACCGTGATCCGTGAAACACGTGCGGTAAGTTTCGCCAAATAACGTAATGATTCAAAAAAGAAGATTCATATAAGGGCGAAGAAATTCGCCCTTTTTTAATATCACTACTATGGGAAAGTATCAATTTGAGATTTGTACCAATTCAGTGGAAAGTTGCCTGGCTGCACAGGAAGGTGGCGCAGACCGTGTGGAGTTATGTGCCGGCATACCGGAAGGTGGAACAACGCCCTCCTATGGTGAGATTGCCATCGCAAGAGAAGTATTGACCCACACCCGCCTGCATGTTATTATCCGTCCTCGTGGAGGAGATTTCCTTTATTCGGATATCGAAATCCGGACAATGCTGAAAGATATTGAAATTGCACGAAAATTAGGGGCAGACGGAGTGGTATTCGGTTGCCTGACAGCAGAGGGTGAAGTAGACTTGCCAGCAATGCAAAAATTAATGGAAGCAGCTCAAGGGCTATCTGTGACTTTTCACCGGGCATTTGATGTATGCCGTAACCCACAGAAAGCATTGGAACAAATCATCGAACTGGGGTGCAACCGTATTCTGACTTCCGGCCAGCAACCTACAGCTGAACTGGGAATCCCTCTTTTAGAAGAGCTACAGAAACAAGCCGCCGGAAGAATAATATTACTCGCCGGATGCGGAGTAAATGAAAATAATATTGCACGCATTGCCGCAGAAACCAGAATCTATGAGTTTCATTTCTCGGCACGTGAAAACATTCAAAGTGAGATGAAATTCAGAAACGAAGCTGTCTCCATGGGAGGAACAGTACACATCAATGAGTACGCACGGAATGTAACTTCCGTGCGAAGAGTAAAAGAGACGATTGACAGTTTACACAAAAGAATATAGGTAACTGTTTATCTCCACTATATAATAAGCAATGATAATCATTCTTTTCCGAAAAAACGCATTAAGGAAAAGAACTAACGATTATTGTATACCTTCTCTTTTCTATAACCCATGTACAACTTTCATCAATTGCTCACCCAAACCGATTGTATATCCTTGAGAAACAAAGACTACCCTATTAAATGTATCTGCAATGATAAACACCGGCAGAATAGAATTGTTTAAATTCATAGCCTGCACAATTTCTTTGCGGATGCTGTCATCTACATCAATACCGTAAGTGATGGTAGACGGTAGTCCTTTGAATTCGTCGGCATTAAATTTTTTGTATTGTTCTTCCGAAGGGAAAAGAAAGACCATCTTACGCCCCCATTGTTCGAAGTCATTGCCCAAAGCGGCTATATCTCTTAGTGCATGGTTGGTAGGTTCCTGCCCTACCCCAAGAACAGCTACTACAAAATAGCCACGTCCGCAGGTTTGCAGGATACTCCGCTGTTCAGTGCTGCCAACCGGACGATAGGTCGCTTCCGAATTAAAATTACCGATCACTTGCACCTGATCTTTGCTTTCACGCATCACAAGGTCAACGGTGGTTGTCTTACCGGATTCTATAGTAAAAAATGTACTGTTGGAAAGCACCGCGCCACTTGCCAACCGAGTTCCGGTCACCATCATATAATAGCCTTCATCAAGCTCTCTCCCATATTTTAATAAATTACGCCAGGTAGTTCCATCCCCCATATCCGTCTCTCCCTCGTCATAATTAAGCAACTGGAATGTGCCGTTTTTAAACTTGGAAAGAGTGAAATGCGAATAATATTTAGGATCTTCCACAGAACGGATAGGCGTGTAAGTCGCTTGCAACATTCCCTTTCGGGACTGTGCTGCTTCTGCCGTATCGAAGTTGACATCTTCCTTTGCTAATTCTTCATTTAGAATCTGCACCTTTCCGGTCACTTCATCAATCCAGGCAGCGGACGCCCATCCCATGCTCCGGTAAGCTGCCACAAAGAATATGTCACGCGACTTTTCATCAGCTACCCGTGCTTTCCATACTCCCATCGGAGAGATAGGAATCTGCTGGGAATTCAGTTCATTATTGATTTTAATCTCTTTTCTGCACCATTCTATTAATACTTTGGGATCACGTTTCATGCTATCGGGCACAGACTGGTACACTGTTTTTTCAATGGCTTCACGAAGTACCTTTTTATAAGGAGTCAACATTTCATTGGCTATACGAGGAGGGTTAAGGTACATTCTTTTAAATAAATCAGTCTCTATCTTCTCCCAATCCGAGATATTAGTCAGCAAATGATCATTCAATACATCCAGAGTTACATCGCGGAGATCTTTAGCCGAAAGACTCTCTAATATCCATATAGCCCGTATTTCTTCCCATGAAACAGCGTCTTTCTCTTTTCGGATAGGCGAAAGGAAGTCTTTCAAGGTTTGGTGATTTCCTCGCGAAGCAACCAGGAAGTTTACTAATTTTTCTTTCTTTTCCGGTTGTAAGGTATTTCCATATAGTTTATCTATCCACTCTTTGGCCTGTTTTTCCGTCATCATTGTTGCTACATACGTATTGCGGATTGAATCTTCCTGCGCCATCCGCCGATCATTTTCCGCCCGTTGTTCGGGAGTGACTTCGGGAATATTCGCTCCTTCCACCGGAGGTACAAGATCCATTGGCAAGGAATAGGCTTCACCTTCTTTTCTATTTAAAGAGAGTTGCAATGCATCATCTTTTCCAAATGAGATTTTGGCATAACCAAATTGTCCGTTGCGGGATGCCCAAACCAACATATCCCCTTTACCGGCAGTCAGGCTGGCTTTCCCCTCTGCATCTGTATATTTTGTGGCTACTGTATAGAACTCCGCATAATTATATATCTTAAATTCTACTTTGGCATCTGCTACCGGTTGACCATCGGCATCCGTCACCGTTACGATAGCTTTGGCGGTAGGGGCATAATTATCAATCACATTGATTTCTGTGTAATTGGGTGTTTTAAGCATAATCTCTTCCGGACCGTTGTATCGTCCGAAAACCTTGGTATGCATCAACATTCCCCGACTAGCAGGGGAATTAAACCATCCTAGGTTCAAAACCGGTTCCGGTTCACAAGCGCCGAAGAAGTACCAATGTCCATCCGCCCATGCTTCCACCCAGGCATGATTATCATCCGTATGTGCCCAGCGAGGCGTATACACTTGCCGTGCTGGAATACCGACCGCCCGGAGCGCAGCCACCGTAAAGGTAGACTCTTCACCACAACGCCCATACGCTGTTTTGACAGATGCCAATGGTGAGCTGGTACGCGCGTCACTCGGACGATAGACCACTTTCTCGTGACACCAGTGGTTCACCTCCAATATCGCGTCTTTCATCGGCAGTCCCTTCACCCTGTCTTTTAGTTCATCATAAAACACACGACGGGAATCATCCAAATTCTCATTATTCACCCGGATCGGCAGAACAAAATGACGGAACACTTCATCGGGAATCTCTGTGCCCCAAGGCATCTCGTCACGGGTCTGCTTCGACAGCCGGACATTCTCCAAGTAATAATCTCCCGGATAGTCCGTCACATCGCCTATCGGCATATAAGCGTAGAGAAACATCAATGCTTCGCGCTCGTAGACTGACAAAATAGAATCGGCAAAGATCGCAAATAAATCTCCATGAGGAAGTGCCTGTTTTTTCTGCTCAAAGTCTTGAGCTACTTGATTCCGGTAGGATTCCTCTTTGAGGAAGTGAGCATTGTTACAAGCAAACAACACAATCGACAAAATCAGGACGCACAAAAGATGGGTAAATGTTTTCATATAAATGTTTGGTTTATTCTTATTAATAAGGTTGCTGACAGACAAAAATAGAAGAATATTTTCTGAATACCTAAATAAATACATAAAAATGTGATAGATAAGAATAATATTGTCATTGACGGAAAACTCCGGAAATTTTGTAACAGGTTCGTAATATAAACCGTGTCCGAACTCTTATAAAAAGAAAATTCAAAAGAAAAAGAAGATTTTTATGTTTTACAGCATACAATTCGGAAACAATTTGTATCTTTGCAGTGTTATTAGAGAAAACAAAAATGTAAAACCGCTCTTCAAAACGTGGAGGGCAAAAAAAGAGGAAACAAATTATGAAAAAGAATGCAAATGAAAAAATTATGATGTTACAGTACCGTATTAAACGTTATCAAGCAATGGGAAATGGTGCAATGTGCCAAACATTAAACGGTAAACTTCAAAAACTGCTGTCACAGCAGGTTACCATGTAAATAAACACACTAATTATAATAAATAGAGCGAGGAACTTTCGAGTATCCTCGCTTTTTTTATACATTTGCAGAAGAAAGATAATAAAACACATTATGAAAAAGCTATTCATGTCGGTTGCGCTCCTCTTATTGGTCGTAACCTCCTTTGCACAAACACCCGGTTATGAGTTCACAACCGTTGTATCTCACCAAGCAACGCCTGTCAAAGATCAGGGTTCTACAGGAACCTGCTGGTGCTTTGCCACCACTTCTTTCATGGAGTCGGAACTGCTCCGGATGGGAAAAGGAGAATATGATCTCTCGGAAATGTTTATCGTTCGCCAAAAGTACATGAATCAGATAGAGGACAATTATCTCCGTCGTGGTAAAGGAAGTATCAGTGAAGGAAGTTTGGCACACACTTTCAAAAACGCTTATAAGAAAGCAGGAATCGTTCCGGAAGAAGTGTACACCGGATTGCTGGGCGATAACAAAGACCACAATCACGGTACATTGTCACGCTACCTCAAAGCATTGGTAGACGCAAATATTGAATCTAAAAAGCGTACTCCGCAATTTGATGCGCTTATTAATAATCTGTTCGATATTTATCTGGGCAAGCTTCCCGAAAAGTTTACTTATAAAGGAAAAGAATATACTCCTCAATCTTTCACAGAAAGTCTGGGATTGAATATGGATGATTACGTTGAGTTGACTAGTTTCACTCACAAGCCTTATTATGAGACATTCTCACCTGAAGTTCCCGACAATTGGGAAAACCAACCGATGTATAATCTTCCGTTGGACGAACTGATCGGAGCTATTGACTATGCACTGAACAAAGGATACACCGTATGTTGGGACGGTGACGTAAGCGAACAAGGTTTCTCTTTCAAGAACGGAATCGCCATCAATCCGCAAGTGGAAGATGTGAAAGATTACTCGACTACCGACCGGGCGCGTTTTGAGAAAATGCCTAAATACGAACGTATGGACGAAGTGTTCAAGTTTGAGCAGCCTTATCCGGAAATCAACGTAACACCGGAAATCCGTCAGGATGGTTACGAGAAGTTTGTGACAACTGACGACCACCTGATGCACATCACCGGTATTGTGAAAGATCAGAATGGTACTAAATATTATATCACCAAGAATTCCTGGGGAGCGGAAAGCAACAAATCCGGAGGTTATCTGAATATGTCTGAAAGCTATGTACGTGCTAAAACAATCTGCGTGATGGTACACAAAGATTCTCTGCCGAAGGAACTGAAGAAGAAACTCGGTATTCAATAAATCGCATGAAATCAGTTTCGAAAAGAAATTGACAGTTTCATACATTTATTTATTCGGAACTCTCCATTATATTCATATAACAAAAGAAATAGGGCAACGAAGTATCACTACTTCACTGCCCTATTTTTTTGTTAACCTACTATATTAAATCTTTTGCTCTTTATTTCTTCTTCAATGTCACGTCGCTGATTTCTACAACGCCGCCTTTGTTCTGGGAAAGAATAGCCACATAACAATCTTTCAGAATAGCAGCATCATCGTCTGTATCAGACACTTCCAAGTTAGCATTTGCTTTCTTGCTGCTAATTGCATTAACCACTTGCCCCATATCATAATAAACCACTACTTTAGTCCATTTACCGGCATCTTTAATTTTAAAATTGTACTGTGCACCCGAAGCATTCGGTTGAGCATCCGCGTCATAATCTCTACGCATGAAGAAAGTGGTATTGTACTTACCATTATCGTTCTTTTCTTCATTAGTTTGCTTGATGTATACACTGACCGGAGTTCCTGCTTCTTTAGCTTTTGCATAGAAAGTAAGAACATAGATACCTTTCTCCAAACCATCGGTAATACGTTGTCCCACGAAAGCTTTATACCAAGAGAGATTCTTTTCAGCACCAGAATTATCCAATTTCATTGCATTCGGATATTTGGCATCTCCTGTTTCTTCCCAGGCAATAGTAGTTACTCCGTCGGCTTCATTATTCATGATAAACCACTCTCCTGCGGTAGCTTTGTTGGCATTAGTCACTTTAGTCTTTACTTCAGTAGCGAATTTTTCGTTTTTTATCAGGTTCTGCGCACTTACGCTTACTCCTGCAAGGACCAAAAGGCCGGCAAATAATACTTTTTTCATCTTACTGTGATTTAATTGTTTATACTTTATTTTTTCTAGCTTTAAAAATCTATTTCATCCTACTTCACTTGTTGAATAACAAATCCATATTTACCAGTCACTTTCTTTTCTTCAGTCTTTAGTGTGATGCGGTAAATCTCTTTTCCCCATACGTTAGACAGGCGCGGATCATCCAGTTTGATTGTTTCCAGTTCGGCTTTAAACTGCGACGGATAGCTCATTTCCACCTTTTGTCCCTTTACTTCGATGCGGACTTTTCCGGCTGACGGGAAAGTCACATTGCCCCAAGTTAAAAAGTTCATTTGATTAGGAGCAATAGCTTCATCCAACGTATAAATATCACCAATAATGAGTTTTTTATCATCAAGAGCATAAGAGCGAACCCAGCTTTTCACTTTCGCTTCTGCCGGATAAGCAGTAGCTATATCCGTAGAGAACATCCGTTTCTTCTCATTGCAAACAGTATTGGTAGCTTTATACTCCTGCCCGAATTTCTGCGGTACTCCGTTAATCATCGGCAAGTTATGATAGTTGCTCTGCATCGTCCAAATGGTATAGCGGTCCTTGCCGAACGTCTGTTTGGTATATGTACCTACACCGGCATCAATAATCACAGGAATTGTATTTACGTATAAAGAGAAGGTTCCTACATCGTTGTGGTTATGGCTTTCGTTATTAAATCCGCCTTTAGCGGCAACAAACATACCGTTCTTATTCTTCATATAACAGAATTCCGTCTCGGGATACCAGGTTACATCCGGCATATCATGTTTCGGAGTTGCTTTTGCCAGCTCATTACAGCAAAGTAGAGATTGAAGCGAACGAAAAGCATCGTTGCCCATGGTAGCATACGGTTTTCTTCCATTCAACAGGTATGCGGCAAAATGCATCATTTCATCGCTGTTTACAGCTTTACCGTACCGATAGATTAACAAAGGATCGCCCCCGCCTTGTGCCGATGCATCAGCAAAATTCACCACCCAGCCATTGCCCACGTATGAGCGGGACATATATTCTCCCATCCGGCGAATCATCGGTTCATTGAACAGAGACAGTTTACCGCCTGTGCCATCAGAGAGTATCTGCAAATAGTCATAGAGCTTTCCGGCGGCATGTCCCCAGTAAGAGGTTCCCTCCTCACAGGCACCATCGGATTTCACGAAGTTGATAAACTTATCGACTGACTGCATGGAGCGATAAACAGCTTTCGCCAACTTATCCTTATTGTTCTCCATCAGTAAGAAACATTGCAGGGCATTGGAGTTACACCAGGGATTCCAGTTGTTGATGATTTCTCCCGGTTTCCAGTTAAAAGCCATCCACCACATTTCGTCGTCGTTCATATACGGATCGAGAATACGTTCTTTGATTGCTTTACGCATTTGCAAGGATACCACAGGATTGATTTTGTCGAAGGGTTTGCGGAAGAAATAGTGTACCCAGGCCATTAAAGCTCCGTATCCGCCTGAACCGAGGTCGATAATCTGTTCGCGGAAGTCGGGAAGTGAACGTTTGCTGCTCTGGCGGGGCAAGTGTGCGGATAGAACCCATGAATTCATTTCACAGCTCATATATGCTCCGTTCAGTAATTGGTCAATAAAACGTCCTTTCCCTTCGGCCAGTTCAGCGAGCATCAAGGCGTTAAGTGCCTGGCGGTTGGCGTCATAAGGAACTTCCATTATTTTACGGTTACCGCTACGTTCGTATTCCAGATAAGCGGTGGCAGGTATCAGTTGCCATTTATAGTCGAGGAGTTTTTCGCCGGCTTCGATGAGGCGTTGCTTATTGGGGCCCATCAAAGAATCCCAGGCGGCGCGGTCTGTATAAGCAGGATAAGGCACCCATGCTTGTTTCATTACCAACACGTTTTTCAACGTAGTTTCGTCTGCCGCTTTTTGCAGCATATTGCGTTCGGTGTAAGCGTTTGCCTTGAAAGAAAAACTTCCTAAAGCTGCTAGTAAAAGAACACAAAATAAATGTTTCATTTGATTCATGGTATTTTCATTCATTTAAGTATTGCAAAGATAACGTATCTGATAAAAAATGAGGTGAGTAAATCATACGAACCTGATGATAAAAAAGTACATACTTCAAAAATAGTACTCTTAATTGTTATATTTCTTCCTCTTCGCCTTCAATCCCAATCGCTAAATTCAAAACTCAACTGTTCCCAGACACCGTGTCGTTCATCGGCTTCCTCTTTTGGATTGGAGACGGAAAGACCGATGAGCCGGATTGGATGTTGCTCAAATTCGACACTTTTAAGCAATTCTTTTGCAAGTGGGAGTACCCGGTCTAAGGTGGTGAGTTCCTGCGATTGAGTAAGGCTTCGGGTTATCTGGCTAAAATCATGAAACTTGATTTTCAGGGTAAGCGTGTTGCCTTTGAAGTCTTTTCGCTGAAGACGTTCAATCAGCTCTACCGCCACATGGTATAGTTCGATAATGACCGATGAACGGGCTGAAATATCACGTTCCAATGTACGTTCGCAGCCAATGGATTTACGGATACGAATTGCTTCGACAGGGCGTTCGTCAATTCCTCGTGAACACTCATAATACAGTACGCCGGCTTTTCCGAAATGGGCTGTCAGCATTTCAAGAGAACATTTTCGTAGTTGAAGTCCATTGTGGATACCAAGCAGATGCATCTTCTTTGCAGTCACCGGACCCACTCCCCAAAAAGATTCGATAGGAAGACGGGCTATAAAATCAAGGGCTTGTTCCGGATGAATGGTACATAAGCCATCCGGTTTACGATAGTCCGAAGCTATTTTAGCCAGAAACTTATTATAAGAAACTCCGGCAGATGCAACAAGGTTGAGCTGTTCCCGAATCTTCTGCTTTATTTCCTTTGCTATATCCACAGCCAGGGAAATATCTTTTTTATTTTCTGTGACATCCAGGAAAGCTTCATCTAGAGACAGAGGTTCGATGATATCCGTATATTCGTGGAAAATCTCATGTATCTGACGGGAAACGGATTTATAAACATCCATCCTGCCAGGTACAAAAATGAGTTGGGGACAAAGACGTTTCGCCTTTTGCGAAGCCATGGCAGAACGAACACCGTAACGCCGGGCTTCATAGCTGGCAGCAGCCACGACTCCCCTCTCTTCAGCATGACCTACTGCCAAAGGTTTGCCACGAAGTTCAGGATTATCACGCTGTTCTACAGAGGCATAGAAGGCATCCATGTCGATATGTATAATCTTTCTCTGCGTCATTGTTTAGGATTAGCAGAGCAAACTTACTATAAATTCCCGAATAAATCCTACTTATCGGTTCAAGAAATAATATGAAACAGCTGGAAGATAGGAATTGTCTCCCTGATGAGATAGTGAAGGTAGATGTAAAGTATCAGGAAGTATATAACAATGGCATCAAAGAAACTCCATTAGAATTTTGGGCGGGTTTCATCGGATTAGAGCAGAACAACAAGACTTTTGCTCTTCGACCGCAAATTGGCTGGATGGTCAGGAAGAAAGATGTTAATAAGGAGGGATTAAAAAGTAAATTAAATGCTGATGCTCAAAAGGATGGTTGGGGAAGCGGCATCAATATCAGAGTAAAAGAATTTCCGGCTGTACTGTTGGAGCTCAAAGAAATAAAAAGGTTGGATATCCAATTTATCGATACAATCAATATACCGGACGAAATATCAAAAATAAAAATCGGATCGTTGAATTTACATGGAAAAATCACTAAAGAGGGAATAGAGCGTATCAAAAGATTATTGCCTGACACGGACATAAAAATAAATGGTTCGCGAGGTGGGAGTGCTTCATTTATGACTCCATAATAAAAAGAGGCTATCCAAAAGCCATATACTAAAAAACTTACCCTTGCTACAGTTTTGTAACAGGGGGAAATTCTATTGCCATGAACAAATTCAATCAATTGTGATATTTTAATTACCTTTGCCTTATCATTCAATTAAATAAAAGAAATGGAAAGTTCAAACCATCCCATAGAAAGAAAAGACTTTGAAGCCCTCATTCATGCAATAGGCTTTGAGATAGAACATGCACAAGTGAAATTGATTGTTGCAGCTAATGCACAAATGCTGTTCCACTATTGGAAATTGGGGAACTTCATTCTATACCACCAAAAAAGATTAGGTTGGGGCGGAAAAGTCATAAGTCAGATTTCAAAGGCTATCAAGATGCACTATCCCGAAAAGAAAGGATATTCAGCGAGAAGCCTTACCTATATGTGTCAGTTTGCCCGAACATACCCACTAGAGATATTGCAAAGAATGCTTTCTTGTGACAAGGTGTTGAGAACGCCAACAATCCCCAATATGCTATCCTTGACTGATGAACTGAACTGTTTACCAATTACGCAAGAACCTCTTGCGCAATTTCAGACAAATATATTTCAATCAAAAGAATTTACGCAAGAGCCTCTTGCGCAAATTCAAAAGATAGACAAAACAATCTCCGCAATGCTGCAAACATCCATTGATGATATTGAAAAGGATTTTGTTTGTTCCCCCATTTCAAAAATAAACTGGACCAGTCATGTGATACTATTGGATAGCTCATTACCCTTAGGAAACAAATATTGGTACATGAAACAGTCCATTGAAAACGGATGGAGCAGCAACGTATTAAAGATACAGATTGAGACTAATCTGTTCAAACGGCAGATAGAAACACAGAAAGTCAACAATTTTACAAAGACCTTGCCCGCCCCTCAAAGTGACTTAGCCAACTATTTGCTGAAAGACCCGTATATATTCGATGTAGCAGGTACAAAAGAACTGGCAGATGAAAGGGATATTGAAAACCAGCTTGTAGAACACGTCACAAGGTATCTATTGGAAATGGGGAACGGCTTCGCCTTTGTAGCCAAACAGAAACATTTCCAAGTCGGGGACAGCGATTTTTATGCAGACCTTATCCTATACTCCATAAAACTTCACGCCTATATAGTCGTAGAATTAAAGGCTACTCCATTCAAGCCAGAATATGCCGGGCAATTGAATTTCTACATTAACATCGTAGACGACCAGTTGAGAGGTGAAAACGACAACAAGACAATAGGATTGTTGCTCTGCAAAGGCAAGGATGAAGTAGTAGCACAATATGCCTTGACGGGCTATGCACAGCCCATAGGAGTTAGCGACTACCAGCTAAGCAAAGCCATTCCCGAAAATCTGAAATCCGCCTTGCCAAGTATCGAGGAAGTGGAGGAAGAATTATCACAGCTACTCGATAACAAGAAAGACGAAAAGTAATCCGATCAGTCCTGTTTTGACAGTCTTGACATTTAAGCCATCTGCCACCTATACAACGACCGATTCGAGCATTGACGAACAGATAAATATCACAGAAAATAGAAATATTAAATAAAACAAAAACACGGAGGTGTGTCGTAATGCACGATACACCTTCTTTTTTATTCATTACTATACAACT
>CAPAOL010000009.1 GCA_948579315.1 uncultured Phocaeicola sp. | reverse complement strand
ATGATGCAAAAATAAGAATTTTAACGCAATCCCCCAAGGTTTCAGACTGAGCCTTTATTTGCCCCAAAATAGGGTATAATTGGGTCTATTTTGCACAAACAAAAAAGCTGATACAAACTGTATCAGCTCAACACCACTCAATTTTCCTTGACTTGTTTTTTTCGTCGGGGTAGCGGGATTCGAACCCACGACCCCCTGCTCCCAAAGCAGGTGCGCTAACCGGACTGCGCTACACCCCGCTACTTCTTGAAGGGTTGTTCTTTTCAAAAGCGGTGCAAAGATAGAGAGTATTTTTTAAATTAACAATAGCTAAACGAATGTTTTTTATCTATTATTTTTCAACATATTGAATCTCATAGCTTTGCGTCTTTATTTTTTTCTTGGCAGAGATCAAAAGCATCATCGGACACTATATTTGTGCGCAGTTGTCCTGTACATAAATCATCTATGAGTATGAACTATCTTTCGATGTTTTCTGTTTTATAAATAAGAATTTTAAAATGAAAAGCCTTATGAAAACAAGAAAACAAAAAGAAACAAGTGAAAAAGAATTACACTTGTTAGAGCAAAAAGGACATGAAAAAATGGCGAATGAAATTGTTCCCATTCAACAGGCGGAAGCATATCGCAATCCGACTCATCAAGCAGTTAAAGAAGCCGTTAAGATGCTAAATCCGGATACAAACAGTATGGGCAGCAGAGGATGATTTATCCTCTACTGCCCAAATTAATCCATCCAATTATACCCTATTTGGGGACAAACAAAAGGAATAATCCTTTGAACTATTTGCAAGTTTTAGATCAAACACCAGCGTCACTATATTACATGTTCAAATAATACTCCCGCGTCAACGCTATATACTCATTACTATACTGATGACGAGCCAATTCCGTCAACAACTCTTCTACCACACACTCCTGAGCGGTAAAAGAAAAGGTAATCAGCGTACGTTTTGAGACACCGCCAGGTTTAGTAATCACATGAAGCTGGCGAACCGCATACAACCTCTTCGCAGCCGCAATCTCCTTTACCCGACCGGCCACATCCGACGGAATGACCACCGTAAAAAGTCCGTCGTCCGCCAACAACTCACAGACTCCTTCCAACAAATCGTCATAAGTCAATGAATCATTGTGACGAGCCACAGCCCTCTGCCGATCCGGACACTCCAGCGAATCGACAAAATAAGGGGGATTGGAAACAATCACGTCAAATTTATCCGAAGTCCGGTATTTCTTAAAATCAGTATGCACCACCTCTACCCGCTCCCGCCAAGGAGAACGAACCACATTTTCCCTAGCCTGTCCGGCCGCCGCCTCGTCTATCTCCAACGCCACAATCTTTGCATCCGGCATACTGCGTTGAGCCAACATTAAAGCCACTAACCCCGTCCCTGTACCAATATCCAATATCCGGCGCGCACCCTCAACTGAAGTCCAAGCTCCCAAAAGCACCCCATCCGTACCGACTTTCATGGCACATTGATCATGCCACACTGTAAATTGCTTAAATTGAAAATAAGGATTCGACATTTTATCCGTTTATCTTAAAGCTGTTTTATTCTACTATTTTATTGCAAATCGCCAAAAATAAATAATAATTATGGAATACTCCCCCTACAAGCCGATATTTTGGCATTGTTTTTGTGTTTTTATTCTACGCAGTGCTTTATTATTAGAGAGAATCAATTAACTTTGCAAACGATTTATGCATATCAGTATGGCATAAACTAAATTAAAACGAAAAGATGAAAGAAAGATATTTATTGGAAGATGGAAGCAATAACGGCTTCTCGCTAATCACTGACTATGATGGGAACGATGAACAGGCATTTAATGTAAATGTGAAATCTGGTGAAATTCTTCCGGTACTCCCTTTACGTAACATGGTGTTGTTTCCTGGAGTATTCCTACCAATTACAGTGGGTCGTAAGTCTTCTCTGAAACTCATACGAGACGCTGATAAGAAACATAAAGATATTGCCGTAGTATGCCAGAGATCGGCACATACAGAAGATCCGAAGCTGGAAGACTTGCACAATATCGGCACCGTAGGACGAATTGTGCGGATATTGGAAATGCCCGATCAGACAACGACTGTCATCCTTCAGGGAATGAAACGTCTGAACCTGATAAACATTATCGAAACCCATCCGTATCTGAAAGGTGAAATAGAACTTTTGGAAGAAGATATTCCAAGCAAAGACGATAAAGAGTTTCAAGCCTTGGTAGAAGCATGTAAGGACCTGACAATGAGATATATCAAATCGTCAGATGTGATACATCAGGATTCGGCATTTGCTATCAAAAATATCAACAGCCCGATGTTTATGGTCAATTTCATCTGCTCGAACCTGCCGTTCAAGAAAGACGAGAAGATGGACTTGTTGAGCATCCAGTCATTACGTGAACGCACATATCATTTACTGGAAATCCTGAACCGCGAAGTGCAACTGGCAGAAATCAAGGCATCCATCCAAATGCGTGCCCGAGAAGATATCGACCAGCAGCAACGCGAATACTTCCTGCAACAGCAAATCAAGACTATCCAGGATGAACTGGGTGGCAGCGGCCAGGAACAGGAAATAGAAGAAATGCGCCAAAAGGCAGAAAGAATGCATTGGAACGCAGAAGTCAGGGAAACATTTATGAAAGAACTGGCTAAACTGGAACGTACCCATCCGCAATCTCCGGATTACAGCGTACAGCTTAACTATCTGCAAACCATGCTCAATCTTCCTTGGGGTACATATACAACTGACAATCTGAACCTTAAAAACGCAGAAAAGACGTTGAACAAAGACCATTACGGATTGGAGAAAGTGAAAGAACGCATTTTGGAGCATTTGGCTGTATTAAAGTTGAAAGGTGATATGAAATCACCGATTATCTGCTTATATGGTCCTCCGGGAGTAGGTAAAACATCTCTTGGAAAATCCATTGCATCTGCGCTCAAACGGAAGTATGTACGTATGTCTTTGGGCGGTGTGCATGACGAAGCTGAAATCCGCGGTCATCGAAAAACGTATATCGGTGCCATGCCCGGACGAATCATCAAGAGCTTGATTAAAGCCGGTGCATCCAATCCTGTCTTTATCTTGGATGAAATAGACAAGGTCAGCGCCGACCGTCAGGGAGACCCCTCTTCCGCATTACTGGAAGTGCTTGATCCGGAACAGAATACTGCTTTCCACGATAACTTCCTAGATGTAGACTACGACCTCTCAAAGGTATTGTTTATCGCAACAGCCAACAACCTGAACACAATCCCCGGTCCATTGCTCGACCGTATGGAATTGATTGAGGTTAGCGGATATATCACAGAAGAGAAAATAGAGATAGCCCGCAAGCATCTGGTTCCCAAAGAGCTGGAAGCTAACGGACTTAAAAAGACAGATATCAAGCTTCCCAAAGATACGCTGGAAGCTATCATCGAGTCATACACCCGTGAAAGTGGCGTTCGTGAGCTGGAAAAGAAGATTGGTAAAATCCTTCGTAAATCAGCCCGACAGTATGCTACGGACGGTTATTTCACCAAAACAGAAATCAAACCGTCGGATTTGTATGACTTCCTGGGAGCACCGGAATATACACGTGACAAGTATCAGGGAAATGATTACGCAGGCGTAGTCACCGGATTGGCATGGACAGCCGTCGGAGGCGAAATTTTATTTGTAGAAACGAGCTTGAGCCGTGGCAAGGGCGGACGCCTCACACTGACCGGCAACTTGGGGGATGTGATGAAAGAATCTGCTATGTTGGCACTTGAATATATCAAGGCGCACGCTTCTATCCTGAATCTGGACGAAGAGATCTTCGACAACTGGAATATCCATATCCACGTTCCCGAAGGCGCAATTCCGAAAGATGGTCCGTCGGCAGGTATTACGATGGCCACCTCCCTGGCTTCTGCCTTGACTCAAAGAAAAGTGAAAGCCAACATTGCCATGACAGGCGAAATTACCCTTCGCGGCAAAGTGCTTCCCGTGGGTGGTATCAAAGAGAAGATATTGGCAGCCAAGCGTGCCGGAATCAAGGAAATCATCATGAGTGCCGAGAACAAAAAGAACATAGATGAGATTCAGGAGATTTATCTGAAAGGACTGACTTTCCACTATGTAAACGATATAAAAGAGGTATTTGCCATTGCGCTGACCAATGAGAAAGTGTCGGACGCTATTGATTTATCCGTTAAGAAACCCAGCCAGGAATGACATTTGAGTTACAATATACAGACACTAAAAGTAATGCCCGTGCGGGTCTGATTACCACAGACCACGGGCAGATACAAACACCGATCTTTATGCCGGTGGGCACACTGGGCACGGTTAAGGGAGTACATCTGACTGAATTGAAAGAGGATATTCAGGCACAGATTATTCTAGGCAATACCTATCACCTTTATTTACGTCCGGGACTGGATGTAATCGAGAAAGCAGGCGGACTGCACCGTTTTAACGGTTTCGACCGCCCGATGCTGACTGACAGCGGTGGTTTCCAAGTATTCTCTTTGGCCGGAATCAGAAAGCTGCGAGAAGAAGGAGCCGAATTTCGTTCGCATATCGACGGAAGCAAACACATCTTCACTCCGGAAAAGGTGATGGACATAGAACGCACCATCGGCGCAGACATCATGATGGCATTTGACGAATGCCCTCCCGGTGATTCGGATTATGAGTATGCCAAAAAGTCATTAGGTTTGACGCACAGATGGCTTGATCGTTGTATACAACGTTTTAATGAGACGGAACCTAAATATGGTTACAAGCAAGCTCTCTTCCCTATTGTACAAGGTTGTGTCTATCCCGACCTACGCAAACAATCAGCAGAGTTTATCGCGTCGAAAGGGGCCGAAGGAAACGCTATTGGCGGTTTGGCAGTAGGTGAACCGGTAGACAAGATGTATGAAATGATCGAGATTGTCAATGAAATACTTCCCAAAGACAAACCCCGTTACCTGATGGGTGTCGGGACCCCTGTTAATATTCTTGAAGGAATAGAGCGTGGCGTGGACATGTTCGACTGCGTTATGCCTACACGAAACGGACGAAATGGCATGTTGTTCACCAAAGATGGCATTATCAACATGCGAAACAAGAAATGGGAAACCGACTTCTCTCCCATCGAAGCCGACGGGGCTTCGAGCGTAGATACGTTGTACAGCAAGGCTTATTTGCGCCATCTTTTCCATGCGCAAGAGCTACTGGCCATGCAAATTGCCTCGATACACAACCTGGCATTCTATCTGTGGCTGGCAGGAGAAGCAAGAAAGCATATTATCGCCGGAGATTTCTCGACATGGAAGCCAATGATGGTCAAAAGAGTATCAACTAGATTATAAGAAATGAAAAGCAATCGATTTATAAAACGGCTGGATTGGTATATCATCAAGAAGTTCTTGGGGACATACGTATTTGCTATTGCATTGATCATTTCTATTGCAGTGGTATTCGATTTCAACGAAAAGATGGATAAATTGATGGAGCATGAAGCTCCTTGGGATAAGATCATCTTTGAATACTACATGAACTTTATCCCCTATTTCTCCAATCTGTTCAGTCCGCTGTTCGTATTCATTGCTGTTATTTTCTTTACCTCCAAACTGGCAGAGAACTCTGAAATCATCGCTATGTTTTCCACCGGTATGAGTTTTAAGAGGATGATGCGTCCTTATATGATTTCGGCCGCTATCATTGCGCTGACCACCTTCACGCTAAGTTCGTACGTGATTCCTAAAGGAAGCGTGACGCGCCTGAACTTTGAAGATAGGTACATCAAACCCAAAAAACAAAATTCGGTAAGCAATGTACAGTTAGAAGTAGACAGCGGGGTTATAGCGTACATTGACAACTATAACAACGCCATGAAAACCGGTAACCGTTTTTCATTGGATAAATTCGTTGACAAGAAGCTGGTTTCCCATCTGACCGCACGACGCATCACTTATGACACTGCAACTATTCATAAATGGACAATCCACGACTATATGATACGCGAATTAGATGGTTTAAAAGAAAAAATCACTAAGGGAGACCGAATCGACTCTATTATCAATATGGAGCCTTCTGACTTTCTTATCATGAAAAATCAGCAGGAGATGCTAACCAGCCCCGAACTAAGTGACTATATAGAAAAACAAAAGCGAAGAGGATTTGCCAACATCAAAGAGTTTGAGATTGAATATCACAAACGCATTGCCATGTCATTCGCCTCTTTCATCCTTACCATCATCGGTGTATCGCTTTCATCCCGCAAAACGAAAGGTGGTATGGGACTCCACTTGGGTATCGGATTAGGATTAAGTTTTTCTTATATCCTATTCCAGACGATTACCTCCACCTTTGCCGTGAACGGAAATGTGCCTCCTGCCATTGCAGTCTGGATTCCCAATATCCTTTATGCAGGTATCGCATTCTTCCTGTATCAGAAAGCACCCAAATAACCAGAAAGCAACAAATAAAAGGATTGCAAGCCTTCCGCAGTCTTTAGGAACTTGATCCGCAGACTATCCAAAGGCTTCAGATATACCGCAGAAAGAAAGATATAAAAATAAGAAGTTCCGCCTATTCCTGCTAATGCAAGTGTAGGCGGAACTTTTTTGTTGTATCCATTTCCTCTTTTGTCTATTCTCCATTGTTTTCACCTGACGGTGATCCGGAAAATCCCTCTTTCTCCTTACATTCCTAAAATCGTTAACCGATTTCTTTTACATAAGCAGAAAGATCTGCAGCAGAGATGTTTTTGGCTATAATTACACCATTTCCATCCAATAAATAGTTAGTGAATCCCCGATTTAAACGGTATTTCTTAAATAATCCGGAATCCTCGCCTTCTGTTTCCACGAAACAAGTGGGCGTAACTATTTGATCCTTACGAACAGTTTCCTTAAATATTGACTGATATTCGTCAAATGAAACAGAAACCATTTCCACATTATGAGAAGAACGAAGCGCATTGCTTAAACTTACGTTTTGCATCCGGGACTGCGCGTCATAACTTGCCCAAAAACTCAGCAACACATATTTGCCTTTCAAATTTCCCAACTTAAAGGCGGGGTGCTCATTTGACGTAGATTCGATTTTGAAATCAGGGGCTACGTCGCCCTCATTCAAACCTCCGGTAGGTTTGTCTTTCTCAACGAAAGCGGTCAAGGAACAAATCAGTAATACAACAAAAATCCATTTTACATACTTCATGTAATTCGGTTTTAGTTAATACTATCCGGGACTGTCCTTAAACAGTGGTTTCTTCCCGAAACGTTGTCTTTTCAGGCATCAGGCGAAGAGGAATCCGCTGATTATCAGAGCCTTTATTTTTTGAAACCGAGTGCAAAGGTAAGCAAATATTAAATTAACTTCCAAGTAAATAAGCAAAAATCTCACTTTTCGGGTATAACTTTTTATGTTATTTAGCATAAAAACGAACTTTTTTCTCTACTTTTGCAAAGTTAAAGTCTATTTTTTATGCAACCATCAAATACTGAATTGATTCTGATTCGAGTTACCGGCGAAGATCGTCCGGGACTGACTGCTTCTGTGACTGAAATTCTTGCCAAATATGATGCTACGATCCTTGACATCGGCCAGGCAGATATTCATAATACCTTATCGTTGGGGATTCTGTTCAAGAGCGAAGAAAAACACTCCGGATTCATTATGAAGGAACTCCTGTTCAAAGCTTCTTCATTGGGAGTGACCATCCGGTTTGAACCTATCACCACCGAACAATATGACAATTGGGTAGGCATGCAAGGAAAAAACCGCTATATCCTGACAGTGTTGGGACGCAAACTTTCCGCCCGCCAGATTTCTGCCGCTACAAGCATATTAGCCGAACAGGGTATGAATATCGATGCTATCAAGCGTCTGACAGGCCGTATCCCGTTGGACGAATATCAGACTGATACACGTACTCGGGCTTGCATCGAATTTTCAGTAAGAGGTACTCCGAAAGACCGCATTGCCATGCAGGAGAAGCTAATGAAGCTGGCCAGCGAACTGGAAATGGACTTTTCTTTCCAACAAGATAATATGTACCGCCGTATGCGCCGCCTGATTTGTTTTGATATGGACTCTACCTTAATAGAGACAGAAGTGATTGACGAACTGGCCATCCGTGCCGGTGTAGGCGACGAAGTGAAAGCCATCACGGAAAGCGCCATGCGTGGAGAAATAGACTTTACAGAGAGCTTTACCCGCCGCGTAGCCTTATTGAAGGGGTTGGACGAATCGGTAATGCAGGAAATAGCCGAGAACTTGCCTATCACAGAGGGTGTAGAGCGACTGATGTACGTATTGAAGAAGTACGGTTACAAGATCGCCATCCTTTCGGGAGGGTTCACTTATTTCGGTCAGTACCTGCAAAAAAAATATGGTATAGATTATGTCTATGCCAACGAACTGGAAATCATCGACGGTAAACTGACCGGACGTTACTTGGGGGATGTAGTAGACGGAAAACGGAAAGCCGAACTGCTCCGCCTCATTGCACAAGTGGAAAAGGTGGATATTGCACAGACCATCGCCGTAGGAGACGGAGCCAACGACCTTCCTATGCTAGGGGTTGCCGGACTAGGAATCGCCTTCCATGCCAAGCCCAAAGTAGTGGCCAATGCCAAGCAATCAATCAACACTATCGGACTGGATGGAGTGCTCTATTTCCTCGGATTCAAAGATTCTTACTTGAATATGTAATTAGACCAAAAAATAGATTATCTTTGCTGACAAATAAAATAAAAGAATGAAGTTTTCCGAACTACAATTAAATGCAAATGTACTTGAGGCGCTTGATGCCATGCGATTTGACGAATGTACGCCTATACAAGAACAAGCAATTCCAATCATACTCGAGGGTAAAGATTTGATCGCAGTAGCACAGACAGGGACAGGTAAAACAGCAGCGTTTCTGCTTCCTGTATTGAACAAATTATCTGAAGGTCAACATCCGGAGGATGCGATTAATTGTGTCATCATGTCTCCTACCCGGGAATTAGCTCAACAAATTGACCAGCAAATGGAAGGTTTTTCCTATTTCATGCCGGTATCGAGCGTTGCCGTATATGGCGGAAATGACGGGATATTGTTCGAACAACAGAAAAAGGGACTCACGTTGGGAGCTGACGTTGTCATTGCTACTCCCGGACGTCTGATCGCCCATTTAAGCCTTGGATATGTAGATCTTTCCAAGGTTTCTTATTTTATTTTAGATGAAGCAGACCGGATGCTCGACATGGGATTCTACGAAGATATCATGCAAATAGCCAAATATCTGCCGAAGGAACGACAGACTATCATGTTTTCAGCAACAATGCCGGCAAAGATACAGCAATTGGCAAATACGATCTTAAACGATCCGTCGGAAATAAAGCTCGCAGTTTCCAAACCTGCCGAAAAGATTATTCAGGCGGCATACGTCTGCTATGAAAATCAAAAGCTGGGCATCATACGCAGTCTTTTTATGGATGAGGTCCCGGAACGTGTGATTATCTTTGCTTCTTCCAAAATCAAGGTTAAAGAAGTTGCCAAGGCATTGAAATCAATGAAACTGAACGTAGGTGAGATGCATTCGGACTTGGAACAGGCTCAACGGGAAACGGTTATGCACGAGTTTAAAGCCGGACGAATCAATATATTAGTAGCTACGGATATCGTTGCACGTGGTATCGACATCGATGATATCCGCTTGGTTATCAACTTCGACGTGCCTCACGACAGCGAGGACTATGTGCACCGCATCGGTCGTACAGCACGTGCCAACAATGACGGGGTGGCACTTACGTTTATCAACGAAAAGGAACAGAGTAACTTCAAAAGCATTGAGAATTTCCTGGAGAAAGAAATTTATAAGATTCCCATCCCTGAAGAATTGGGAGAGGCTCCAGAATACAAACCGCGTTCGTTCAACAAAAACAGGAATAGGAATTTCTCTAAAAGAAAAGATTTCCGAGGAAAAAGAAACAACGGAGGGAAGAAAAGCAACTACTCTGCGCCCAGACAAAAATAAAATCTATAATTCTTTGTTTGGATAGAATCCGTATTTCTTATTGGAGAAAACCTAATTTCTATTTGGATAGAAGTAGAATCCTTATTTAGATGAGGTAATCTCCAAATCGCCTTTAAAACTCACTTCCATATTTACAATGCTATATATGGAAGTTTCCGGAATGGCTAATACAGCTTGATAATGAAAACCATTCCGGTTTACTTTCACAAACTTTGTATCTGACAGGATTGATTGCGCCAAGAAATCCACAGGAAGTACTTTGTCGAACATCTGTTTGGTTATATCGCTGGCAAACAGACTCTTTTTACCTTCGTACACACAGATGTGCATCACATTATCGTAGTACACATTATCCATACTAATCCCGTCCTCGGAATAAGTCGTCTTGATGACTCTCATCTTAGATGGATTAATATATACGTATGCACGATAGCGAGTGCCATTGTAGGTCACTACACTATCGCGTTTGGTTACTTCCGTATAAGTCGGAATCACTAGTTTCTGACGGACAAAATAAATAGAATCATTGAGATCTTCGGATTTATGCAGTTTTATTACATTATCCGTAATGGAATGAAACCAAAATATATGTTCTCCCTGCTTATCAATCTTGTAATAAGTGGTATCATTTCCATAAGTGTAAAGAATGTCCCGCATTATTTTAAATGCAATGGGAGTACTTTGTGCGTCTGCATAGTAGATGGTATCTCCTTCCACACGCATCAACGGGCTCTCCGTTTCATCGTCCAGCCAAATTCCCTGTAGTAGCTCTTTCGCACTAAGATCCTCTTTCTCCTGTTGAAGAGAATGAGGACTCTTATTACCGCCACATGCCGCAAAAAGGATTGCCATTAACGATACAGCCACATTTTTCATCATCTATCTTAGTTTTGTATAAAGATACTCCTAATTTTTTTATTTACCAATACAATGGTAAACAAATCCGAGCTCTTCCATCTCTTTTTTATCATATATATTACGTCCGTCCAACACTATTTGTTGAGACATCGTCTTCTTGATAACGGCCCATGAAGGCAGACGGAATTCTTTCCATTCGGTAACCAGCATCAATACATCAGCATCCAACACTGCATCGTACATGTCACAAGCATAATAGATTGTATCTCCAATTCTACGTTTGCACTCTTGTACGGCAGCCGGATCGTATGCACGCACCTTGCAACCTGCTTCCAGCAATTTATCAATCAGGACTAATGCCGGAGCCTCACGCATGTCATCCGTTTCCGGTTTAAATGCCAGTCCCCACAAAGCAACAGTCTTACCTTGCAAATCGCCATTAAACTGTTTCTTTAACTTCTCAAACAAGACGCTTTTCTGTTGTTCGTTTACTTCTTCCACAGCACTAAGTACCCGCATATTATAACCGTTCTGTTCTGCAGTTTTAATTAATGCTTTCACGTCTTTAGGAAAGCAGGAACCACCATATCCGATGCCCGGATACAAGAACTTACGTCCGATACGAGTGTCCGAACCTATTCCGCTGCGTACCATGTTCACATCCGCACCAACAATTTCGCATAAGTTCGCGATATCATTCATAAAACTGATACGGGTTGCCAACATCGAGTTTGCTGCATATTTAGTCATTTCCGCAGATGGAATATCCATGAAAATCACACGAAAATTATTCAATAAGAATGGCTTGTATAGTTTGGACATCAATTTCTCCGCACGTGCCGACTCCACTCCCACTACCACACGGTCCGGACTCATAAAGTCACTGATCGCATTTCCTTCTTTCAGGAATTCCGGATTAGAAGCCACGTCAAAATCAACTGTTACACCTCTCTTATCCAATTCTTCCTGAATAACCGCGCGAACCTTACTGGCAGTCCCCACCGGAACGGTACTTTTGGTAACTACCAATTTATACTGTTTCATATTGCGACCAATGGTACGAGCCACCTCCAACACGTATTTCAAATCAGCGCTACCGTCTTCATCCGGAGGGGTACCAACCGCACTGAATATAACTTCCACATCGTCCAGACAACTTTCTAATGAGGTTGTAAACTTCAATCGCTTTGCTTTCATATTACGGAGCACCATTTCTTCCAATCCATTCTCATAAATCGGAATGTTCCCCTTTTGCAAAGATTCGATTTTCTCTTTATTCGTGTCTACACACGTTACATTCACACCAATTTCGGCAAAGCATGTACCTGAAACCAGCCCCACATACCCTGTTCCTACGATTGCTATTTTCATAGTTGAGCTATTGTTTATTTAGAAATTCATTCAAAATAAACAGCGTCCTTAAAGGCAGTCCCCTCTCTGTCTTTCGCCGATAATACCATTTGCGAATCTGCCAACGGCCAATCTATCCCCAATGTTTCATCATTATACAAAATAGACGCTTCTGCCTGCGGAGCATACTTGTTATCTACCTTATACGTAAATACAGCTTCTTCGCTCAAAACTGCAAAACCATGAGCAAAACCACGGGGAATAAAAAATTGTCTCTTGTTTTCCTCACTAAGCAATACGCAAACGTGCTTTCCAAACGTAGGCGATGATTTACGCAAATCAACGGCAACGTCCAGTACCTTCCCTTTGAGAACACGAACCAGTTTCGCCTGACTGTATTCTCCTTTCTGATAGTGCAATCCGCGTAACACACCAAAAGATGATTTCGACTCGTTGTCCTGTACAAAATCTACAGGACCGATATTGGCATCAAACTCTTCTTTCTTATAGGCTTCCATAAAATAGCCCCGTTCATCGGAGAAAACTTTAGGCTCTATCAGCCATACTCCGTCTATTTCCGTCTGTATATAGTTCATTATTGATAGTGATAAATAAAACGATGCAAAAGTAGTGAATTTTTCGAAGTTTTCTGGGATATATTCAATTTATCTCGTAATTTTGCAGACATGATTGAATTGGCACAACATATAGAGACTTTACTACTGGAAAATGATTGCGTCATTGTTCCGGGCTTTGGTGGTTTTGTAGCGCATTACTCGCCTGCGACCCGCGTTAAGGAAGAAAATATATTCTTACCTCCTACCCGCACAATCGGTTTTAATCCTCAATTAAAACTGAATGACGGTGTATTGGTGCAATCTTATATGTCAGCGTATGACACGAGTTTTGCTGACGCCAGCCGCATAGTAGAAAAGGAAGTAAACGAATTCATCGTTCTCCTTCATGAAGAAGGAAAAGCCCATTTGGATAATATAGGCGAGATTCATTATAATGTTTACGGTAACTATGAGTTTATACCTTATGACTCTAAGATAACGACTCCTTCATTATACGGTCTTGATTTCTTTGAAATGCAAGAACTTTCCGTTCTGCAACAGAAAGAAAAAGTATGGGTACCGACTCATCTGGAAAAGGAAAAGAAGACTTTTGAAATTAGTATCAATCGTGCATATCTTCGCAATGCTGCAGCAATGATTGCTGCTATCGTTTTATTCTTTGCCTTTTCAACTCCGGTAGAGAATACCGATGTTCAAAAGAACAATTATGCACAATTATTACCCAGTGAGCTTTTTGAGCAAATAGAAAAGCAATCGGTTGCAGTAACTCCTGTGTATGTTAAGAGCGAGGCAATGCAACAAGCCAAGAAGCCTTCCGCTACTGCTTCAACAAAGACTTCATCCACTAAAAAGCATACAGCAGATAAGGTCAAGACTTCCAAACCAATCGCAGTTAGAGAAGTGAAAGTGACCAAACAGGGAACGTCAGCGACTACTGCCGCTACTGCCCCTGCGGTTAAATCTCAAAAAAGCGTTAACCATCCTTTTCATATCATTGTGGCAGGAGGAATCAGCCTGAAAGATGCAGAAGCCATAGCAACCCAATTAAAATCAAAAGGGTTTGCCAATGCAAAAGCGCTGAACATAGATGGAAAAGTACGTGTCAGCATCAGTTCATTCGACAACCGTAATGAAGCGACTAAGCAATTACTTGAGCTAAGAAAAAACGAAACTTATAAGAATGCCTGGTTACTGGCTAAATAAAAATCCCTTTTTAAAAGCATGAAACGAGTTCTTTGCCCTAAATGTGAGAATTACCTTTTTTTTGATGAAACCAAGTATAGCGAAGGCCAATCACTAGTGTTTGAATGTGAGCATTGTGGCAAGCAATTCAGCATCCGGCTTGGAAAAAGCAAAGTAAAGGCTCTTAGAAAGGAAGAAAACCTGGAAAAAGAAGCTGAATCCCATAAAGAAGAATTCGGATATATCACTGTTATCGAAAATGTATTCGGTTATAAACAGATATTGCCCTTACAAGAAGGTGACAATGTCATAGGTCGTCGTTGCGTGGGAACTTCTATCAATACGCCCATTGAAAGCGGTGATATGAGTATGGACCGCCGCCATTGCATCATCAATATCAAACGTAATAAGCAAGGAAAACTTGTTTATACATTGAGGGACGCTCCGAGCCTGACAGGTACTTTCCTCATGAATGAGATCCTAGGGGATAAAGACCGTGTATGCATTGAGGATGGTGCTATTGTGACTATTGGAGCTACTACATTTATTTTGCATGCGGCTGAATGAATTTATAGTTTATTTTGATATTCTCGCATAAATTCATCAGCGATATAGAGATTGCCATAGAGATAAAGCCCTGTCTCCTTGTCATGCAAGTCAGCACAAGTCTTGCTTTCATAAAACAATTGCAATGCTCTGATCGGAGCTATTTCCAAACGCTTCGCAAGTTCGGCAGCAATACTACCGATACGATTACTTAATATTATCTCTTGGATTTCAGGAGACTTCACAGGGTCACCTAGCCAATTCTGTTCCATCATAGGTAAGGTATTTATCCGTTATATCTTGGTTTAACAAACAAATCTGATTATTCGGTTGGTGTTGAGCTAGACGTTGTAATGCTACATCAGTACTCATCAAACCAGACATATACAGATTTACTGTATCAATTACCCGGTCATCAGCAACACCTCCCTCTATATAATCATAAATTGCCGCCGGATTCAGTCCACGACGACTGGCAACAATAAATTCCAACCATTCCGAATCATAAGCTTTAAACACTTTACAGCGAGCCTTTCTCAAAATAAGATCTCTATCAAGTTGATAAATATTAATAATAGCTTGGGTATTACGTCGCTTTGCTGTTGCAATAGCCCAACGACAAGCCTGCTCTTTAATGTCTGTAACATAGAATCCACGACCAAAATCAAGATTTTCTCTTCCTAAACGACAAATAGGTGTATCAACTCGTTCCGTTCCTCCATGATATACAGTTATCTTCATTGTTTTGCCTCCCAAGTTGTCAGACATTCTATCATATTATCAGTCACATGCTCACGACTTTCAGTATGTAATACATCATAGCAAGGTAAAATGTAATTCTCAATCATGCCTACACGTTTCATGCGGGCAAATATTTCTTGATATGATTTACCTAACCGACGTGCCGTGCTTTCAATGCAAGACGCCACAAATGCTAATGTCACTTCTGTATGTGATAATTCAATCAAATTCTCCATATTAATCCTGTATAAAGCCCAATTGAGCCAATTACAAAGTTAATGAATATATCCGGAAACAGAGAAAGTTTAATATTCTTTTTATTGTTTTCGATTCATTTGCTTCTTAATCTTTAACAACTAACAACTTTCCGCCTCTTTATTATCTAACAATTAAGGGCATTTTGATAGTTGTTTTCTCTATCAAAATGCCCTCTACTTATTAACCTTATGGTTATAATATTATATCTTACAGAATACCTTTAACGGTCTCAAGCATTCCTTTTTCCTGGATAGAATCCAAGTTTGCTTTTACAGCTTCTGTCAATCCCGGAATCTTATTCAAATCTTCTCCCCAAATAAAGTCAGCAGCCAGAACACCTTCGGCTACTTTCTTTGTGCAGCCTGTTGCCCAAAGTTCTTTCAGCAGGTTCATGATTTCAGGAGCATCATTCGGTACAATTTCAGCACCGTCAGCACGTACACCACCTTTATAATAAGTAATGATAGCAGCCAAACCAAGCACCAGACCTTTAGGAAGCTCGCCTTTACGTTCGAGATAAGTCTTCAATCCCGGTAAATCACGAGTTTCATATTTTGGGAAAGAATTCAGCATAATGCTTGTCACTGCATGATCTACGAATGGATTGTTGAAACGTTCCAATACGTCGTTGGCGAATTTCTCCAACTCATCTTTCGGTAAATTCAATGTTTCCATCAATTCATCGAACATTACCTTGTGGATATATTTACCAATAACCTCATGTTCACAAGCTTCACGCACAATATTCACACCAGAAAGATAAGCAACCGGAGAAAGAACTGTGTGCGGGCCATTCAACAGAGTTACCTTACGTTCGTGGTAAGGAGCTTCCGAAGGTACAAACAGTACATTCAAACCTGCTTTATCAGCCGGGAATTCTTTTGCTATTTCCTGCGGAGCTTCAATCACCCACAAATGGAAGATTTCAGCCTGAACAACCAAGTTATCATCATATTGCAGTTTTTCTTTGATAGCAGCAATATCTTTGCGCGGGAATCCCGGAACGATACGGTCTACCAATGTCGCATATACGCCACAAGCTTCTTCAAACCATGTTTTGAACTCATTACCCAGGTTCCATAATTCAATATATTGATAAATGGTTTCTTTCAATTTATGTCCATTCAAGAAAATAAGTTCGCAAGGGAAAATAATCAAACCTTTTGTCTTATCACCATTGAATGTTTTGAAACGATGATACAGCAATTGAGTCAGCTTACCCGGATAAGATGAAGCAGGAGCATCTTCAAGTTTGCAAGACGGATCAAAAGCGATACCAGCCTCTGTAGTGTTTGAAATAACAAAACGCATTTCAGGTTGCTCTGCCAATTTCATGAACTCGTCATTTTGAGAATATGGATTCAGTGCACGACTGATTACATCGATCATTGTCAAGCTGTTAACAACTTCGCCTTTATCCAATCCTTGAAGATTAACATGATAAAGATCGTCTTGTGCATTCAGCATATCGACCATACCTTTATCAATGGGTTGAACCACTACTACGCTGCTGTTGAAGTCGGTTTTCTGGTTCATGTTGTAAATAATCCAATCAACAAATGCACGCAAGAAGTTACCTTCGCCAAATTGGATAATACGCTCCGGACGTTGTGTTTTAGGAGCAGTTTCTTTGTTTAATGCTTTCATGTTAGTTGTAATTTATAAAGTTGATGTTATACAAATTCAAAATAAAAATCAATATTCTCCTTAATCAGGATGTCGATAGGCATATACTTTACAGGTTCAACAGACTTCTTAAACACAACATGGTCGCACAGAGCCTTCACCCCGCAATACCCTTGCAATCCCGGACGTTGCCCGATTAAATAATGCACATCACCTGATTTTAGCAACTCTACATTTGCTTTCAGAAGGTCATATCCTATCAGCCCTTTCATGCTACGTCCCGCATGACGGAGATACTCTCCCAACTGATACACCCTGGAATTAAATACAACTCCCAGCACAGCCTTCGGATGTACCCGGAAAAACTCATCTAATGTCTGTTGATTGCTTTCCTGATCAGATTTATTGAGTATAACCTCATGGATTACCAGGTTGTTATATTCCTCGGCTATGTAACTCATAAAACCGTCCAAACGACGTTGCATCTGTATTTCAGCCGGATTATCTTTGTTATTACTTAAGAACAAGACTAACTCCTGACCTTCTCCCGCCGAATAGTTGCGCATCAATATTTTTGCTGCAATATATCCGCTCTTATAGGAATCCTGCCCAATATACGTCAAGGCTCTCGCTTCTTCCATATTGAAATCAACAAAAGCATAAGCTATCTTATTTTCCTGCAGATAAGCTGTCAGCGCCAGCGTCTCTTCCCGGAAATTCGGAGAAATCAACACTGCGTCTACATTCTTTTCTTTTATAGCAAGGCAGGCTTCCTGATAACTTTTCTCATCTCCATGATGGTAACACAGATAATCTATACCCACATTAAAAGGACGCAACTCTTGCCGGGCACGCTCAATCCCCCCGACTACCGAATGCCAATAGTCATGTTCTATATAATAAGGTATCAGGCAGAGGAAAGAATATTTCTTTTTAGCAGCCAAACCGATAGCAAACACATTGGGTTGATAATGAATCTCATCCAGTACCTTTTGTACTTTAGCTTTGCTTTTGGGAGACACGTCGCCACGATTGTGCAACACCCTATCCACCGTTCCGGCGGAAACACCGGCCATACGGGCTATGTCTTTAATGGTATAGTTCTGGTCCTCCATAGTGCTAAAACTTAAATATTATAAATAATCGCTGCAAATATACGAATTATTTTGTTACTCCAAGTAAATTTTCTATTTTTGTGTTCGATAACGGTTAATAAAACTAAAACGAGATTTACGCCTATTAGCTTTAAAATCAATACGATATAGGTATAAATACAGAAAGTAATAATTTTATATACTTAAAACACAGTAATAATGAAGAACTTCATGGACGAAAACTTCTTGCTGCAAACAGAAACCGCGCAAAAGTTGTATCACGAGCATGCGGCTAAAATGCCGATCATCGACTATCACTGTCATCTCATTCCTCAAATGGTAGCTGACGACTACAAGTTTAAATCACTGACTGAAATCTGGTTGGGCGGTGACCACTACAAGTGGCGTGCAATGCGTACAAACGGCGTAGATGAACGTTTCTGCACAGGAAAAGATACCACAGACTGGGAAAAATTCGAAAAATGGGCGGAAACAGTTCCTTATACTTTCCGTAATCCACTGTACCACTGGACTCACCTCGAATTGAAAACTGCATTTGGTATCAATAAAATATTGAATCCGCAAACAGCACGCGAAATTTACGATGAATGTAACGAAAAGCTGTCTCAACCTGAATATTCAGCTCGTGGAATGATGCGTCGCTATCACGTAGAGGTAGTTTGTACTACGGATGATCCTATCGATTCACTGGAATATCACATCAAAACACGTGAAAGCGGATTTGAAATCAAGATGTTGCCAACTTGGCGTCCTGATAAGGCTATGGCTGTAGAAGTCCCTGCTGATTTCCGTAGTTATGTAGAAAAGCTGGCAGAAGTTAGCGGTGTTACTATATCCAATTTTGATGACATGATTGCTGCTTTGCGCAAGCGTCACGACTTCTTTGCAGAACAAGGTTGCCGTTTGTCTGACCATGGTATTGAAGAATTCTACGCAGAAGATTACACTGATGCTGAAATCAAGGCTATATTTAATAAGGTATATGGCGGCACAGAATTGACCAAAGAAGAAATTCTGAAATTCAAATCGGCTATGCTTATTATCTTCGGTGAAATGGACTGGGAAAAAGGATGGACTCAACAGTTCCACTACGGCGCTATCCGTAATAACAACACCAAGATGTTCAAATTACTGGGCGCTGACACCGGCTTCGACTCTATCGGTGAATTTACCACAGCCAAAGCAATGGCTAAATTCCTTGATCGCCTGAATACCAATGGCAAATTGACTAAAACAATCCTTTACAACCTGAACCCATGCGCAAATGAAGTAATTGCAACTATGTTGGGCAACTTCCAAGATGGTTCTATCCCAGGAAAAATTCAATTTGGTTCGGGATGGTGGTTCCTCGATCAAAAGGATGGTATGGAAAAACAAATGAACGCCTTATCTGTGCTTGGTCTCCTAAGCCGCTTTGTAGGTATGTTGACAGACTCTCGTTCCTTCCTGTCCTACCCACGTCATGAATATTTCCGCCGTACATTATGTAACTTAGTAGGACGTGACATAGAGAACGGAGAAATCCCTGCATCTGAAATGGAACGCGTAAACCAAATGATTGAAGATATCAGCTATAACAATGCTAAGAACTTCTTCAAGTTCTAACAGATCAGTAGTTACACTATAAAAAAATACCACTACCAAAGTCGAATATGCTTTGAGTAGTGGTATTTTTTATGTTCTGTTTATTCGGATTGTCCTTTGGATGTCAATTTATATAACATCTATTCAATTAATCTGCTGTAAACCAACAAAAAAAGGAGGCAAACACCTCCTTTTTTGTACACCCTCAGGGACTCGAACCCTGGACCCATTGATTAAGAGTCAATTGCTCTACCAGCTGAGCTAAGAGTGCAACATGTATTTTATTGCAACCTTGAATTTGTACACCCTCAGGGACTCGAACCCTGGACCCACTGATTAAGAGTCAGTTGCTCTACCAACTGAGCTAAGAGTGCTTAATTCCTCGTTTGCGGTTGCAAAAGTAGGTCTTTTATTTTATTTGACCAAACAATCATGCAGCTTTTTTACTATCTTTTTTTCATCTTTATTCGAACACATAAAGCTCGGAAGGCGTATTTCGCTTTAAAGCAAGCAGTTGCACATCTTTACCTACAAGAACACCTTTGTTCTTTAATTTCCATTCCACCGTTTTATAAGCTAGCTCCGGATGATTATTGTCTTTACTCAAATGACATAACCAAATATATCGCAAATGTTCAGTGATATTTTCCGCTAAAAATTCCGCAGTATCAGAATTGCTCATGTGTCCGGTTTTACTTGCAATCCGCTCTTTCAAATATTGAGGATAAGGTCCCATTTTAAGCATTTCCTCATCATAGTTAGCTTCAAGTATCAGATAATGGGCCTTACTGATATAATGGGCAGCTGTAGGAGTAATTTCTCCAAGGTCCGTTAAGAAAGAAAAGACTTTGCCGCCGATTTCAATGCAATACCCCACATTGTCCGTTCCATCATGCGGCACTTCAAAAGATTCGATATGGAAATCCTCCAAAGTCATCGGCTCTTGCTTTTCCAGATAACGAACTGACGAGCTAAGCTTCTCCGTCATACAATAACTACGATTAATTCCAGCATGAATACGTGCGGTGGTATAAACAGGAATATTCATTTTTTCTCCCAGATTACCCACAGCTTTGATATGGTCAGCATGATCGTGCGTTATGAATACCGCACGAATACTATCCATCAAGATATTATAATCTTTCAGTGTTTTTTTGATAGTACGTATGCCGATTCCGGCATCTATCAGTATTCCATAGGTTTCAGTGCCCAGATAATAACAGTTCCCACTACTGCCACTCGCCAGGCTTATAAATCTTACTTTCATGTTTTATCCTCTTAATTAAAATGCAAAATGCCGTCAACTTTTACAGCAAAGTGACGGCAAATATACATAAAAAAGAATAGAATTACCGAGAAGATTCCTTCTTTTTGTCGATGGATTCGGTGATTTTCGCAAATAATAGTAGCGCTACAGCGGCAATCAGACCAATAGCAGCAAAGTAATACCATATATAATGGGCATTTGCGCTAGCCACCTCCCATGCTGCCCGTGTCTCGAACAAAGCAGGATCCGGACAATATTTGGTGAGCAGGATTCCCGCCAGACCAAAACCAAAGATAGAAGAAAGGAAAGAATGTAAATGACTGAATCCTAAATACATTCCTTCTTCGCCTTTAGGAGCCTGCAAAGAGAAATATTCTAGATAACGCGGCGAAATAAAACATTCGGCAAGTGCCTGTACCACTATACCTGCAATCATCATTAGGGTAATATTGCTGATGCCTGTAATAAGATCATTGCCCAGCAAATTTCCACATGCCATCAGCAACGCCGAAAAAGGAATCAAAAACATTCCCACATTCATCGAAGTAATCGCACTGCGCTTTGCCATCAAACGCGTGATAAAGCTAACGCAACAAACCACCACAAAGGGATTCACATTAGCAATCCAACCCGGTTTCGCCGTCTCGCCGGCCAACCGGATCACATATTTAGGCATAGTGGCATAAAGTTGCTGTTGCACCATCCAAAACCCTGTAACAATCAGAATAAGAATCAATAAACGCCAGTTGGTGATGATTCGCATAAATCCTTGCCCAATCTCACGGAGACTTTTTCCTTCACCAGCCGTGTGTGTTGATTTATAAAGGAGAATAACAGAAAGCAAAGCAATAATTGTCATCGCACCGGAGAAATAATTAATATAGATATATGCCTGCTCCCCAATGACATTACGCAAAGGATCGATAATTGTTTTACCGGTAAAAGCACCTACATTTACCATCATATAAAAGATGGAATAACCACGCGCACGCGTTGCTTCTGTTGTTTCCTTAGCCACAGATGCAGAAATGATGGACTTAATGAAAGACCCTCCCACCATAAGCACAAACAAGACTGGCACAATAATCCACCGGGTATAGCTATCAGGCAAACCATTAAATTGAGTAGTGACGCCATAACTAACCAGACCGGCAGCTTCTAGCAAAGTAGGAAATACTCCCAATCCTAAATATCCAATGGATAATAAGGAAAATGCTATAATCATTGACTTCCGGAAACCTATCTTATCAGCATAAGCACCGGAAAAAATAGGAAGCAGATATAACCCACCGGAAAAAAGCCCGGAAATCATACTTGCTTCAAAATCATTAAAACCTAAAATGGAAGATAGATAAATAGTGAGAACGATGAAAACGGCATAGTATGCCATACGCTCAAACAGTTCGACTGTGTTGCTGACCCAAAATGCTCTCGTAAAGCCTTTAGCAGCATGCTGAGGGGAATTGTTCATGTATTTATTAATTTATTAAAATGTTAATTTGAGACAAAGATACGTTTTTTTGGTTTACTGCCAAGTGTACGTGAAAGGACGCTTTTATCCGACGTGATTAGAATGCATTTTTCTATATGATGAAATAACTTATCGCCCAACATGGAACGACCATTTACTACGATTCTTTGTTTTCCCATTTTTCCCTGAACTCCCATAATTGCTCAATAGTAGGATAAAAAGTCGGATTTTCCCAGTTTCTGGAAATCATAGCAATCAACGATTCCAAATACGATTGACCATCAATAATCGTAGTGCATTGATTGACCTGATATCTTTCGGTTGGATAATTCTTTGTTTCGAGCATCTTTTTTGCCCAGTTCAATAACTCCTGAACTGCTTCATTGTCATAAGTATGTTGCGCCATATCTTTAGAATTTTCCACAAAGATACAAAGTTTATTTATTCATAAACAAGGAATAACCGAAGAACTGACAGAGATTCTACAAGTTGTGCTATCAGCAAAGAACAATTTCAATATTTTTTATGTTTATATAAATAGAGATAAACTTAAAAATAGAACGACTTATGATTTATGATTTCTTATTCCCCACAAAATCGAATACAACAAAAGTGTCTTTGTTGCTATTGGCTGTCCGGATCATCTTCGGCATATTATTAATGAACCACGGTATCCAAAAATGGAGTAGTTTCCAAGAGTTGTCAACTGTATTTCCTGATCCGCTTGGAATAGGAAGTCCCCTGTCTCTCGGATTAGCTATTTTTGGTGAACTTGTGTGTTCAATGGCATTTATTGTAGGCTTCTTGTATCGTTTAGCCATGATCCCGATGATTTTCACGATGATAGTAGCTTTCTTTGTAGTTCACGCAAATGATGTATTTGCTGTTAAAGAGCTAGCTTTCATTTATTTAGTGGTATTCATATTGATGTATATTGCCGGTCCGGGTAAATTTTCAATAGACCATATCATCGGAAACGAATTGTCAAGACGAAAATCAAGAGCATACAAAAATTTAAAATAATCCCCCTGATTAATTAAAAAATATTATATTTGCATACTTATATGAGAGAAATTATCAATATTTTTATTAATCAAAAATGTTTTAACATGAAAAGAGGGAAACTGACTTTAGTCGCAGTAGTGCTTAGCGGTAGCTTATTATTCAGTTCTTGTGTAGGATCATTCAGTTTATTCAACCGCCTGTCTTCTTGGAATCAATCAGTTGGAAACAAGTTTGTAAACGAACTCGTGTTCCTTGCTTTCAACATTATTCCAGTTTATGGTGTAGCTTATTTAGCTGACGCTTTAGTTATCAATTCTATCGAATTCTGGAGTGGTTCCAACCCGATGGCTAATGTAGGTGACGTAAAGAAAGTAAAAGGAGAGAACGGCAACTACATGGTGAAAACTCTTGAGAATGGATATTCTATTACTAAAGAAGGCGAAACTGCTTCAATGGATTTGATCTACAACAAAGAGGCTAACACATGGAACGTCGTTGCAAACGGTGAAAGCGCTGAATTAGTAAAAATGAACAATGACGGCACTGCTGATTTGTTCTTACCGAATGGCGAAAAGATGAATGTAACGTTGGATGCTCAAGGCATGCTGGCAGCACGCCAAGCTACAATGAGCAATCTTATGTTTGCCGCCCGCTAAAAAATTAAAAGAAATACGAAGGAGATGAAACTTCAATAAGTAGTTTCATCTCCTTTTTCAATCCCATCTTCCATCCAGCATCTTTTTATACTATGAATAAACTATATACACTTATCTATTCTGTCCTAATATTCACTTGTCTGTCCTGTCAACAACAAACTCCTCAAACTCAAATAGAACAAACAGCTATAGATTTCTGCGAAGCCTTCTATAATTTCAATTACCCGGCCGCCCAAGCATGGAGTACACCTTCTTCCCTGTCCTATCTTAGCTTTTTAGCGTCCAATGTCCGACAGACTCACCTTGATCTACTCAAGACACGAGGTGCTGCGAAAGTTTCTGTTATATCCAGTAAGATAGATGCTAATTCAGAGGAAGCAACGGTTGTTTGCCAAATAAAAAATACATTCGTCATTAATCCTGTTGAAGGAAAAATAGAATATATGAGCTCTCTGCAAGATACCCTCCAATTTGTAAGAGAAAATAATAAATGGCTGGTTAAAAAGGATATCCCACAGCAAAATGGAAAGCAAAGTCACGACTAAATTTAGGATGAATAATCGGGAAATGTTCTTTCTTCGTTTCATAGGCGGGATTGACAGCTTTCATACCTCCATCAAAACGAAGGATAAAGAAATCTAAATCCAGGCGAAGCCCTAGTCCATAGGCCACGGCTATTTGCTTATAAAACTTGTCAAACTTGAAAACTCCTCCCGGTTGGTTGGCATAACTCCGGATGGTCCAGATATTACCCGCATCAATAAATGCCGCTCCCTGAAATTTCCAGAATAATTTGCTTCGGTATTCAATGCTGGCATCCAGCTTAATATCTCCCGATTGATCGAGCAAATTTCCATTTCCGGCAAAAGAACCCGGTCCCAAATCGCGAACAGCCCATCCGCGAACACTATTGGCCCCACCGGAGAAGTATTGTTTCTCAAACGGAATCGTTTTTGCATTTCCATAAGGTACAGCTATTCCTACACCGGCATGAAACGCAAAAGAGTTACGATGGTCGATTCTGATATTTTTGGCAAAATCAAACTCTCCTTTCAGATATTGAGCATAAGGAATTCCCAAAATAGCGTATTCACCATTACTATTCTTCCGAATATTGGTAGCCTTAGACAGGGCATACATTATATTTCCCGCCGACTCGAAATTAAAACGGATGGAGTATGAATTAGAAGCAATCGTATTGTTGATAATAGATCCTCCCACGCTATTATAATTATAGCTATATCCCATATTTACAATCAATCGATTCTGATAATTATACTGGAAAATATGGTTCTGTCCTTTATTAATATAGTCTTCTTTAAACCTGTCAGAGATACGAGGCAAATATAGAAAAGCAATATTAATCAAATCAATACGGTGTTGTATCTTCTGACGTTGCGTCCACTTGTAGCTCCAGTTGGCAGAAGCCATCGTACGTAGGAATTCTGGGCGCAACTGATAATTATATTGCAAACCAAACTCTGTTGTCGCCCTGATTTTCCGTTTAAAATCAGAGGAAATGAAAGGGAACAGGAAATTAGGGAAGTTGATACTCGTTTCCACCCCGTACTCTGTATAGTTATTATTCGAATAACCTGCCTGAAGTCCGGAAATGACTTCATACGCTCCACGGAATTTTATCATAAAAGTTTCCGATCCGCGAAAAAGGTTCCTGTTTTGGAAAGAGACGGAAGCTGCCGCTCCCAAGTCACCGGCAGAATTAGTTCCCTCTACCTCGAAAGCTACTGATTTATGCTTGCTCTTAGTCAGCATCACATAACAATCGAGCATCGTTGAATCTCCTATTTGAGTCTCAATAAAACGGATATTCGTATATTTCAATGCCGATAAACGTCCAAAACTGGAATAGGTCTGCTGCACATCGCGCTCATTGTACAGATCACCGGAAGCAAACCGAAGGTTATCCGTAAGAACTTTAGGACGCAAATAGAGTCTATCCTTATAGTAAATCGGATATCCCTTATAATGAACCGAATCATTGATGTCCACACTGCTCATTGCCGAGGACTGTAAAACATCATAATCCGTAATAAAATTAATCTTATTGATCCAATATTGCCGATGTGCTCTTGCCGAATCATTCGCATGAGCTTTATACATCTGCAAATGTTGAGTCAGATCTACATTATAAGTATTACGAACGGTGTCGGCAGTATATCCGATATAATCCTTATTAAACTTATAGTAACCATTCCGAAGTAACTTATTCGTGATACGTTGCCTGTCCGCATCCAATACATTCACATCAAAATACATACCTTCCTTCAGCAAACTTCTGGCAGAATCCTGTTTGAGAAGCGCAGCTATTTTAGGATCATAAATATCATATTTGATAGATTGAACAACGTATGGCTTGCCTGCTGTTACGTCATAATAGACTTTGATCTTTTTCTTTTTTACTTTGGTCGAACGTTTCACTGTTGCCGCCATATATCCCATATTATGCACAGCCTTAGTGATCTCTTCTTCAGAACGTTGCGCTTCGTCCTCGCTATATATTACGGGAGCATCCCCTATTCTTCTCAAGAACTTATTCCCCCATTTGGTCGAATCACGCCCCGACAGATTGTATACATAAAGTTGGGTCTTTATCAGACTGAACCACTTGGCATTAGGATTTTGGCGAACATACATGCGCAAGGAAGATGGCCGTATATTTTTTTGGTCCGTACGAATTTTGACTTCATCCAGCAGATAAGATCCATCCGGCACAAACTTAGTGGTAGTACACGAAGCAAGTGACAAGACAGCAGCAGAAGCAAGCAAACAAAGAAAATTTCTCCTCATACGGTTTTACATCGATAGCATGAAAAATGCGCCTACAAAGATAAATTATATTTTCCGACGGGGAAAATAATTTAAGAAAAAGACGAAGAAAGTAAGGGTAGATTGGAAATATCTTTATAGCTTTGCAAAAGAATATCAAATCTATGGCATCATTAAGTAAAAACAAAATAAAGTATATCCACTCGCTGGAACTGAAGAAAATACGTAAAGAAGAGCGGGTATTTCTGGCTGAAGGTCCTAAATTGGTAGGTGATTTACTCGGACATTTCCCCTGTCGTTTTTTAGCTGCCACTTCCTCTTGGTTTCAGGAGCATCCGGGTATTGACGCAAGTGAACTGGTAGAAGTTTCACAGGAAGATCTTTCACGGGCCAGTCTATTGAAGACTCCCCAACAGGTACTTGCTATTTTCGAACAACCACAATATACTTTGGATCCGGAGGCAGTTCGTTCATCACTTTGCCTTGCATTGGACGATGTACAGGATCCCGGAAATTTGGGTACCATTATACGTTTGGCCGACTGGTTTGGCATCGAACATATTATCTGCTCGCAGAATACGGTAGACGTATATAACCCTAAGACCATACAAGCCACTATGGGTGGAATTGCCCGGGTGAAAGTACATTATACTTCCCTCCCCGATTTTATCCGGTCGCTCGGAGATACTCCTGTGTTCGGTACGTTCCTGGATGGAAAAAACATGTATGAACAACCATTGTCGGCCAATGGCTTGATCGTAATGGGAAATGAAGGGAATGGCATAGGGAAAGAGGTAGCCACATTAATCAACCGAAAATTATATATCCCCAATTACCCGGCAGGTCAAGAGACATCCGAGTCTCTGAATGTAGCCATTGCTACCGCAGTAATCTGTGCCGAGTTCCGTCGACAGGCTGCATGGAAGTAAAATCAAAAGGATAAAACAAATAAGGAAATAAAGCTTCCCCCTTCTTTTCTGCTTCCTGTAAATACTCATTAAAACATTGGGAAGATTGATTCGAAACACTGGGAAGATTAATTTGAAACACTGGGATGTTTTTTAAAATCATCCCAGTGTTTTTTATTTCTTCCACCTGACTTTCAGAAAGCAACACAATCACTCCCGGCATCCATTCAACCGATTCAATCTCTTCGGTCAATGGGAATACATCTCGGACAACTCCTTCGTCAGTGATCTCCACCACCTGCTGCTTCATATATCCGATGGCAGGTATCAGTAAATAATGAGAAGCAAAACGTTTCATTACAATCAGTTGTTTGAACGTCTTTGCTGTTGCTTCCTGCGTTGATTCATCTGGCGTTCTTTTCTTTGCTCTATCCGTTCCTTTTGGATATGCTGTTCCACCTGAATCTGCTCCGGCTTCTTCTCACGATGAGTTCCCGTACGACGACGGTTCATCTCTTCCGGTGTCAGACGCTGAATGTCATCTTTATTCTTGTCTATGACCTTATGTAAAGAGTCAGCATTTTCTTTAGTAGCTATCTTCTTCAAAGAATCCGCTTTCAATGCTTCTATCTTATTCAAAGAATCGCGTACGGCAAATGCAAGCGTATCCGTACAATGATAACGAGTCATCATGAAACGGTCGGCCAATACTGCCCCGCCTTTTTCTTGGCCATCCATCGGATAATAAATGAAACCTTTTATTTCTTTCATCGAACCTAATGTGTCTGCAAACAAACGAATTTGTTGCACACCCGGTTCAGTCACCGTTTTCCAATGATTGATCGTATCTTTTTCATAAATCACCTGCATAGCCATAGTGACACCTCTTAAAGAGTCGGCAAGCATCGGTTCCAGGAAACGATACCACACTTCCCATACCAGTGTATCCCGGTCTTTGTAGTTAGAGTCGGTCGGCAAAGTAAATACATATTGATTATCCATCATTTCACCGGTCAGACGTACCATACGCTGCCACGGCCAGACATCGATGCTATCACCCTGCTTGGTCATTTTCGGTTTCTTATCACGCTTGGCTATCAGGTCGCCAACAAGTTCCTGTTCGTCTCTCAAACGTTTTTTTACCTTATCATAAATTTTCGATAAAATCTCTGTGTTACGGGTATACCAAACCATGGATGAGTCAAATGCAGCTTGTGTAGTCCCGTATTTCTTGAAAACGGCGTCGATATACAATGCTTTCTTATAGTTCTCACTATAAGGCAAATTATCTCCCATAGACTTTGCCACATGATAATCATACAGCAAATTCTCCATCTTCGATTCCGAGATTACATCACCAGGTCTTTTCACTTTACACCCGGCTACCGCAAACACGAACATGCAGATGAGACACAGATGAAACCGAAATTTATTTTTCATGATCTGTAGCTTCCTTTTTATCTTTATCCAGCGAATGATAAGACTCATTCAAATATTTACTATAAAAGAGTAACAAGGCAATGATACCGCAACTGATAGCGGCATCCGCAAAATTAAAGATCGGACTAAAGAATATAAAATGCTCTCCACCCACAAACGGCATCCATGTAGGCCAGTTTGTATCTATAATCGGAAAGTAAAACATATCCACCACTTTTCCGTAAAACCAGGTAGAATATCCACCACCTTCGGGCATGAAACTGGCAATCTGCGAATGAGTGCTTTCATTGAAAATAACTCCATAGAACACACTATCTATGATGTTCCCCAAAGCACCGGTCAGGATAAGAGCCACACAGACGATATAACCAGTTTTGAACCCTTTCTTTATGATTTTATAGAGATACCACCCTATCAATGCTACCGCAACAATGCGGAATGTTGTCAGGAATAACTTGCCGAAGATTTCCATACCGAAAGCCATCCCGTTGTTTTCGGTGAAATAGATATAAAACCAATCAGTCACACGTATGCTTTCATGCCAGTACATGTGAGTTTTAATCCAGACCTTGATGATCTGGTCAATAATCAATACGAAAAAGATAACGAGAAGAGCAATTCTCCCCTTCGTGAATAGTTTCTTCATGTGTTTATTATAAGTTAAACATAACGAGCTACAAGTGCCGTGCGTAAACTTTGCGCAGCTACTTGTAGCTCGTTACCTGTAGCCTACTTGCTATCTGTTATTTTTTACCACTGTTCTTTGCTTCAATGCTTAATGTAGCATGAGGAACAGCACGCAGACGCTCTGCCGGAATCAACTTTCCGGTTTCACGGCAAATGCCGTACGTTTTATTCTCAATACGTACCAAAGCAGCTTGTAATCCTTGGATAAACTTCAGCTGACGTTGTGCCAGTCGGGTCGTTTCTTCCTTGGAGAGCGTATTAGCACCTTCTTCCAATACTTTATACGTAGGAGATGTATCGTCGGTATCATTACCGTCCAGTCCCATCAAACTTTTCTTCAACTGTTCATAGTCACGTTGTGCCAATTCCAGTTTCTCTATAATAATGGCACGGAATTCCTCGAGTTCCGTATCCGAATATCTAGTCTTTTCTGCCATAACTTTACAATTTAAAAAGGTTAATCAATATAGTATTAGTCTTTTATCACATTCACAAACAATGAGAAGTCGTCAAACTCCAGCATTGTTCCGTCTTTCACTTCATCTACAAGTTCAAGAGATGTGCCTAAAACCTGGTTACAAATATAAGTATTATATTCATTTACCGCATCATCTGTTTGCGTATTTTTCGAGATTGTTATTTTTATTTTGTCTGTAATCTCGAAGCCGCTTGACTTACGTATATTCTGAATACGGTTCACCAATTCACGGGCAATACCCTCGCGACGCAATTCTTCGGTAATGGTCACTTCAAGCGCTACTGTCAGTTTACCTTCATTGGCAACCAACCATCCCGGAATATCTTCACTAAAGATCTCGACATCTGATGCTTCAATAACAGCTTCCGCACCATCCAAATTTAATGTATACTTTCCGTTTTTCTCCAATTCACCGATGGCTTCCTGTGACATTGCTGCAACAGCAGCAGCTACTGCTTTCATTTGCTTGCCAAATTTCGGGCCTAGCTTTTTAAAGTCACATTTCACTTTTTTCACCAATACACCGGCTGCACCATCAACGAATCTGACTTCTTTTACGTTCACTTCATTCATCACCAGGTTCTTCACAGCTTCGATATGAGCTTTCTGCTCTTCATCTACCACCGGAACCATGATACACTGCAGCGGTTGGCGTACCTTGATATTCACCTTGCGGCGCAATGCCAACACCATAGATGTAACATCCTGTGCCATTTGCATGCGGGCTTCCAGTTCCTTGTCTATCATTTCTTCCTGATATTTCGGGAATTCGGCGAGATGGACAGAAACTACATTGTCGCGTCCTGTTGCTGTAATCAAGTCTGTATACAACCGGTCTGCATAGAACGGAGATACAGGAGCCATCAGTTTGGCAACTGTTTCGAGGCAAGTGTACAATGTCTGATAAGCAGACAATTTATCCTGTGTAAATTCACCACCCCAGAAACGTTTACGATTCAGGCGAACATACCAGTTGGACAAATTATCATTCACAAAATCAGAAATCAAACGTCCTGCCTTTGTCGGTTCATATTCATTATAGCATGTATCTACCTCCTTTATTAATGTATTCAATACAGACAAGATCCAACGGTCGATCTCCGGACGTTCTGCCATCGGTACATCCGCTTCTTTATACTCAAATCCGTCTACATTCGCATAAAGCGCAAAGAATGAATACGTATTATATAAGGTACCGAAGAATTTACGGCGAACCTCTTCCACTCCTTCAACGTCAAATTTCAGGTTATCCCACGGAGAAGAATTGGTAATCATGTACCAACGTAACGGGTCGGAGCCATACTTTTCAATCGTAGTAAACGGATCGACAGCGTTATTCAAACGCTTAGACATCTTGTTACCGTTCTTATCGAGTACCAAACCGTTAGAGATAACAGCTTTGTAGGACACGCTGTCAAATACCATGGTAGCGATAGCATGCAAGGTAAAGAACCAACCACGAGTCTGGTCTACTCCTTCTGCGATAAAGTCAGCCGGATATACCTGACGGTTATCCAACAGTTCTTTATTTTCGAACGGATAATGGATCTGCGCGTATGGCATAGCACCCGAATCGAACCATACATCAATCAAGTCTGATTCACGCTTCATCGGTTTGCCGTCTTTCGATACCAATATGACATCATCTACATAAGGACGGTGAAGATCAATCTTATCATAATTTTCTTCCGAATATTGACCCGGCACGAAACCTTTATCCTTGTATGGATTGGATTTCATAAATCCGGCAGCTACCGATTTCTCGATTTCATTATAAAGTTCTTCTACAGATTCGATACATATCTCATCCGTATTATCTTCTGTACGCCAAATAGGCAATGGAGTACCCCAATAACGAGAACGGCTAAGGTTCCAGTCATTCAGATTTTCCAGCCACTTGCCGAAGCGACCGGTTCCGGTAGATTCCGGTTTCCAGTTGATGGTTTTATTCAATTCCATCATTCGCTCCTTGCAAGCGGTAGAACGGATAAACCAGCTATCCAATGGATAATAAAGCACCGGTTTGTCTGTACGCCAGCAGTGCGGATAATTGTGGACATGCTTTTCTATCTTGAAAGCCTTGTTGTCTGCTTTCATCATCATGGCAATGACAATATCCAAAGATTCGGCAGCCTGCGCAGCTTTCTCATCGTATTTGCCATCCACCATAAATTGAGGATCATAAGCATTTTTCACCCATGCACCCTGATATTCTTTGTATTTTTCTACATCAACACATTCTTGTACGAAATTCTCATCCAGCTCATCCAACAGATAGAATTTACCAGTTAAATCCACCATCGGACGAGTTTCGCCTTTCTTATTAATCATGAACAATGACGGGATTCCTGCAGCACGTGCCACATTCGCATCATCCGCACCAAATGTAGGTGCAATGTGAACAATACCTGTACCGTCTTCTGTAGTAACATAATCACCCGGTATTACACGGAAAGCTTTATCACTAGCTTTCCAAGTACCATTTTCAGATACTTCAACAGGTTTTACCCAAGGAATCAACTGTTCATATTCCATACCGACAAGATCAGTACCTTTGTATTCAGCAATCACTTTAAACGGTACAAGTTTATCTCCGGCTTTGTAGTCCTCCAATTTCAGATCAGCAGCTTTTGCATTGAAATGTACATTCAATAAAGCTTTTGCCAAAACCACTGTTATAGGTTCTCCGGTATAAGCATTATAAGACTGTACAGCCACATAATCAATCTTCGGTCCCACACAAAGAGCCGTATTTGAAGGTAATGTCCATGGAGTAGTTGTCCAAGCGATAAAATAAGGAGTTCCCCATTCGGTCATTTCCGGTTTAGGATTCTTCATTTTAAATTGGGCAACAGCCGTTGTATCTTTTACATCCCGATAACAGCCCGGTTGATTCAACTCGTGTGAGCTCAATCCAGTTCCTGCAGCTGGTGAATACGGCTGGATCGTATATCCTTTATACAACAATCCTTTTTTATACAGTTGCTTCAATAGCCACCATAATGTTTCAATATAACGATTGTCATACGTGATATAAGGATGCTTCATATCCACCCAATATCCCATCCGATGAGTCAGGTCTTCCCACTCCTTGGTATATTTCATCACGTCTTTCCGACAAGCCGCATTGTAGTCGGCAACAGAGATTTTCTTACCAATATCTTCTTTTGTGATACCTAATGCCTTTTCTACACTCAGTTCCACAGGCAGTCCGTGCGTGTCCCATCCGGCTTTACGCTTCACCTGATAACCCTTCATCGTTTTGTAGCGACAGAAAATGTCCTTAATGGTACGAGCCATTACATGGTGAATACCCGGCATACCATTAGCCGAGGGAGGTCCTTCGAAAAACACGAACGAAGGACAGCCATCACGTTCTGTCATACTCTTGGCGAAAACCTGGTTCTCGTCCCATTTCTTCAGCACATCTTTGTTCACCTGCGAAAGGTCAAACTGCGAATATTCAGTAAATCTCTTACCCATAGCTGTCTACGATTTTACTATTTACAATTTACAATTTGAGGGGTATCCCCATTTTTAAGGGTGCAAATTTACAAAAACATTTGTTTAGTTGAGCAAAAAGCTAAGACTTTTAATCGGATTCGTGTGAAGTTAACGATTATAAACCGCCTACAGCCTAAACAAAACAGGTATCTCCTTGTTTTAGTGGGAAACCTAAAAGCACTTTAACTTATGAATTACGGTATTAGCATTTTATTCAGAGCAATCCCTTTGGCGATGGCTATTTTTTGCTTCGGATACGGAGCGTTTATTTATGGTTATGGAGATGACGGGAGTCGTGTTGTGGTCGGTCCTGTTGTGTTTTCACTCGGTATGATATGCATTGCCCTGTTTTGCACGGCTGCCACTATCATCCAGCAAATCATACATACTTATAATAAATCGGCCAAATACGTTTTGCCGGTTATAGGCTATCTGGCAGCCATCATTACTATTATTGGAGGCATCTGCATTTTCAGTAATGCCACTTCCACCTCTGCATTTGTTGCAGGACACGTTATCACCGGCGTTGGATTTATTACCACTTGTGTAGCTACCGCCGTCCAAATAAAAAAGTATTCTATCAAAAGGGCGTCACTATATGCCCCGGATAGTAACGCTATCCAAGGCATATAGTGACGCTATCCGGACAGCATAGCGTCACTCTTTTTATTTCTTGTATCTCACCTCATACAGGTCATTCCTGCGGTCTTTTTCAAATTGCATACACTACCATAAGTATGCAGCTCGTTCAGCAAATCCAGGTCAACATCCGATACTAAAATCATTTCGGTGTTAGGAGTTGCCTCCGCCCTCTTTCCGTCTGTTGGCAAAGCAAAGTCGCATGGGGTAAACACACCCGATTGAGCATATTGAATATCCATATTGTGCACACGGGGAAGATTTCCGACACTTCCAGCAATGACTACAAAACATTCATTCTCAATGGCACGTGCCTGCGCACAAACACGAACATGGGAATAGGCATTTTGGAGAAGTTTTCGTCTCCTCAATAAAATCAAATAAAGGTCGATACCCACTATAAAATGAGGTTCTACGACCATCTTTATATAACCTTATACTAGCTATAATTCTAATCATATATCTTTTACACAAATATATATTTTATTGTATTATCTATTTTATGTATTCTTTTTCTGCAAATTCCAAAGGTGAAGAAGCACTCCTTCACCCACAAAATTTTTATTTACTGGTAATTCAGAAGAAAAATGAAGGAGTAGATTAATTATATATAGAGAATACAGATTAAGTAGAAAGAAAAAAAGCAGCGTTTTAAGAGAAGGAAAGCGGCGCTTTAAGTAGGCTAAAGCATTGCTTTAGCTGCGGGAAATAGCTGCTTTTATTTGATTCTACTTCTTTATCCACTTCTCTCTAATCTAGAAAATTTCAAAGATAAAACAATTAGATTTTCCAAAGAAATATTTTTTAAGCCAGAAACGGATATGAGAAATCATTGTAATAATCATGTCTTTTATTACATTGATATTTCGAAGTCAATATGCTCAAGACAGAATCAACTTTTGAATCATTTTCATATAGGATGAACATATAAATACTATCTTTGCAAATATCAATCATGATAAAAGAGTACCCCAAAAGATAAAGAAAAGATATGAATTCCAACAAATCCTCCTATCAAGGACAAATCGAGACCATTCTTCATTATCTAAATTCCATGATACAAAAGAATTGGACAGGTAAAACTGCTGATGAATTCAATCGTTTGATGTCTATACCAGAATTAGCTAAAATAGCATGCATGTCTGCTCGCAATCTTCAGCTGATGTTTAAAGCTTACACTAGCGAAACAATACATCAATATATCATTCGCACACGTATGGAATACGTCCAGCAATTACTCAAAGATAATAAAAAAAGTATAGCTGAAATATATGAATATATTGGATTTGCTAACCAGTCAGCTTTAAATAATACACTTCAAAAAAAATACAATCTCACTCCTCAAGAACTACAAAAGAAATTATTGGAAACCAGTCATACTTATCCTTCATGTATTTCTCCTTACCGCATAGTGGAATCAGAAACAATACCTGTCTTATTTTTATCTTACATTGGCAATTATGACACTTGTAGTACAGTTGCTTTTGAGACATACACTTGGGATTGCCTATATAAATATGCTAAAGAAAACTCTTTATTACCAGATAAGGAAGATTATTGGGGGATAGCTTATGATGATACAGACATTACCTCATTAGAAAAATGCCGTTTTTACGCTTGTATAGCCATTCAAAAAGGAGTAGGATCCAATCTTCCTCTTACTAATCCAATAAAACATATGGATTTACCTCAAGGTACATACGCAGTTTATATTCATCAAGGAGATTATGCATTGTTAGATGCCTTCTATGAGATAATATTGAAACAATTACCGCAATCTTATTGCTTAGGAGAAACTCCAATCTTGGAACATTACTTGAACTCTCCCACTGACACAGATGTGAAAGAGCTTCTTACTGAAGTTTGGATTCCAATCATTAAATAATTTTGTATAAGGGTGAAATATCACTCTTATACAAAATTAGTAGCTATCATGCCTGATATACACTTTTTATCAAAGACTTAGGGCAATACCCGAGGATATCAATAGAAATCTTTTCGGCTTCCTCTTTTGATATATTTTCATTAATAATATAGTGCTTAAAAACATTTTCCTTTTCTTTATATGCATAAGATGAAAGCAGCGTCCCTACTATTGTTCGCAATTGCGAGTCTCTAAAATCATCACTTTGATTTCTGCCTAAACCAACACGTGTAGAATGTAAAATAATTGATTTGTTTTCTCTATCACGACAATCTTCAACAGCTTCTTTTAAAACAAATTCTTCCTCCAAAGTATTATAATCTAAATTCTTATCCTCAACAATGAATTTTAAAACATTATTTGGTCCGAATTTTATTGTGCCATCATCAAACTGCGCACTTCTTATCAAGATACCATAATATATATCAGTACTATCAGATAAGCAAAGATCAATACCTCCTCTGGTGCCACCTTTAATTTTTGAATTCTTCGTCATGCCTGTACGATGAACATAAAATTTTCCATAATTATTCTTTTGCAGTTCATTTCCATGCACAAACCCATCATTAAACTTTGGGTGCTTAAAATAAGCTTCTACTTCAATTAGGTAAATCCGCAACCCATTACTCAACTCAAACATATAATTTGTAACTATCAATTTATTAATTGTTTGAAGCTGTTTCTCTATTTCCTTAAAGTCACTACATTGTATTAAAATTGCAATTTCTTTTTTCAAAGTATCCATGATTATTATAATATTAAATTTCTTTGGGTAAAGATAATCTTTTTAGTAAAGAGTTGTCTGAATATATCAACTTTTTTTATTTCTCACTTAGATGATATCAAATAGTCAACAACAGAGTCCCAATTCGGATACTGCTCCGAACCAAATAATATCAATTCACCACTAAAATTTTCCGCACCATTTTTGAGGCGATCATCTATCAAGAAGTCTCCTTTGTTTAAATTCTTATGATGACTAAGAATTAATCGTTTATAGCCATACGTACCTAACCATTTTTTCACCCATACAAGTTTATCCGACCAAGCAGAAGGATTATTCCAAGGTGCCGTAGAAAGAATGTACACATCATAAAAACGTACTAAACGATGGAAAGCATCAATTGCTCCTTCATATGGATACATTTTCGCAAAAATGTTAGGAACTTCATCATATCGTCCCTCATATTCTTTCTTTTCGTATTCACTCAATTTGTTAATACCTGATTGGAAGTCAACTAATACATTATCCATATCAATATAAAGTATAGGTTTGAAAGTCGATAGCGCTGATGTCATACAATTTTTATTTTATAGATTTTGAATTTAATGAATTATCCCGTAGTGATGCTATTCTTATCCTGTTGACAACAATCTGACAAGGCTACCATTTATCCATCGATTCAGTTTTACACCAATCAAAAATAATATTGTAAATCCAATAATTAGTTCCATATTTCTTACTTCTTTTATTTTTTCTACTTATTATTTAGTCACAGTCCAAGACAAACAATTCAATGCACCTCCCCATTTCTTTATAATCGGAGCTATATTAATCTGGTAAATTCGTCCCTCATAGGAAGGATGCAATTCTTTTATCTGGCTTAAAGCCTCTCCATCTGTAGGTAATCCAAGTCTGGGAATTATGATTACATCACGTGTCTGAAGCATATTTATATATGCCCAACTATTTTCATCATACTTGCTAAGTTTTAAATCTATAACGGCAAAATCGTCACTCAATCTACATCTCATTTCTCGTTCTATCTCTTGAGGATAAACTTTCAAGTTGACCAATATCTTACCATCACCAATATTATGAATAATTCCATCTGTATGACCACAGATATCATATTTGTCCCATGGTAGAAATACAATATCTGCTCCATAAAAGTTTTCCTTTAATATTGCTAGTACTTCGCTCTGGTCAATCTGTGAATTTTCCTGAAATACCTTTTCTGTCATGATGACAATTGGTTTCCGACCTCTCATACATGATCCTATCCACTTTGAATTCGCTTCACACACGACTACATTTCCTCCATCAACAATAAGTGGAGACTGTGTAATATCCATATCTCTACTCATAGCTTTAAGTACAGAAATAATATTAGTTTTGTACTGTGGCTTATCCTTCAAATAATCAGGTTCATAGCGAAATTGAATATAAGACTTAAATCCCCACTGTATTGGCATATAATCTCGACACCAATAATCTTTAGTGTGTAGTAATGTACCATGCTCTATATGGTGGTAAACAAGAATGTCTGATATTTCTTTATAAACATTGGGATAATGCCAAGCAAAAAGACTTGAGAAATAAATGGCATCTTTATACTGTTCTGTAACCATAATCTTACCTAACGAAAAACCAATAATAATATGTTATAACTAGAAAAATGCCATTTGGCAATATCCATAGCTTAAAACGATCTCACAAATATCACAATGCAAAGATAAGTGCATAGCCAAACAATCTATTTACTCAAAAATGCAAAACGATTCGTATACCTTCATTTAAATGATTTTACATGTGATTATCTATCAATAGTATATAAAACAATTATGACACCATACCATTGGTACGATGTCATAATCTTAATAGAACCATGCCAAGAAACCGAAGTCATAATGACATGATGAAGTTACACTAACCTAATTTATTTTTCTTCCAAAGTTTGCTCATATCTTCCAGTGTCTTACCTTTCGTTTCAGGCACCCAACGCCAAACGAAGATAGCAGCAGCCACACAGATTATGCCATATAAACTATATGCAAACATCGGGCTGAAGTCGTACAGTGCCGGGAAAGTAGAAGATACAATGTAATTGAATATCCATTGGAATGCCACGGCGATTGCCACCGCTTTACCACGGATGGTGTTCGGGAATATTTCCGAGATCAACACCCAGCAAATCGGTCCCCAAGACATCATAAAGAATGCTGCATACACAATCACTGAAAGTACCGGGAGAACACCCTTTATTGCCATGCTATCACACATTGCTACCGCAAATGCACCTACAGCCATACCAATAGAACCGATTATCAATAGTGGTTTACGTCCGAAGCGGTCTACAGTGAAGATTGCAACCAATGTAAAGACAATGTTTACAATACCCATAATAACTGTCTGCATCATGCCACCTCCTTCTGCACCTGCATTTTCGAAAATACGAGGAGCATAATAAAGTACCGCATTAATACCGATAGCCTGTTGGAATACAGAAAGCAAAATACCGATTACAATTACTGCCACTCCATAAGTAAAGATTTTCTCTGTCTTTTCATGAGCAGTAGCTTTAATATCATTAAGAATTTCCTGTGCTTTTGTCTTACCATTGATCTTTTCAAGGATCGAATAAGCCTTTTCATCCTGCTGTATCAATACAAGATAACGAGGAGTCTTGGGAACAAAGAACAACAACAGACCGAAGAAAGCGGCAGGGAAAGCTTCCGAACCGAACATGTAACGCCATCCTTCATAAACGGTCCACATATCAGATTCAGCACTAACAGACAGTACACCGGCTGCATCTTTCAAAATAATAGGATTTTGATGGTCGCCCATAATCAGGAAATTCACGAAGTATACTACCAACATACCGAAGATGATAGCAAACTGGTTACACGATACAAGCGTTCCACGAATATTAGAAGGAGCAATTTCAGCAATATACATCGGACAGACTGCAGAAGCCAGTCCAACACCGATACCGCCCAAAACACGATACAAATTAAAAGCAATCAGCAAATCCATGTTTGGCTTTCCATATTCGAAAAACAAGACTTCCGGATAATAGGAACCTAATGCTGAAAGGAAAAAGAGTACGGCAGCAAGCCTTAGAGAATTACGACGTCCCAAACGGGAAGCAAATATACCGGAGATCGCACCACCCAGTACACAGCCAATCAATGCACTGGAAGATGTGATTCCATGCATTACTTTATTGTATTGAAAATCAGAGGCCGAAAGAAAAAAAGCCTCCAAGCCTTTCTCCGCACCAGAAATAACTGCTGTATCGTATCCGAAAAGCAGTCCTCCCAAAATGGCGACAGAGGTTATCGAATATAGGTAGAGTTTGCTACCCTCGTTCGTTGTATTAATCATGGTTATAAGTAGATAAAGTAGTGTTGTAGTAGTTGGATATATATCACCACAGATTTCACAGATTGACACAGATAAAATTCAAAATAAGAGAGAAGAAAATCAATCTGTGACAATCCGCGTAATCTGTGGTGGGGTCAATTAGCAATACATATTCAGAATTGCTTCATAAAGTTCTTGTTTACCGCTAGTCTGCTTCGGTTCACCGTTTGCTTTTGCATAAGCAACTACATCTTCCAAAGTCAACTTGCCATCTTCAAACTCCTTACCTTTACCGCCATCAAATGAAGCGTAACGGTCAGCCAGCATTTTCTTATAGGGAGATTCGTTCAGCAGAGCAGCTGCGCTTTCCAATGCACGAGCCATAGCGTCCATACCTGCGATGTGAGCGATGAAGATATCTTCCAGGTCAGTAGAGTTACGACGAGTTTTAGCGTCGAAGTTTGTTCCACCGTTACCCAAGCCACCGTTGCGGATAATTTGCATCATAGCTTGTGTCAGTTCGTAGTTGTCAATCGGGAATTGGTCTGTATCCCAACCATTCTGATAATCACCACGGTTAGCGTCGATAGAACCCAACATGCCGTTGTCTACTGCTACTGCCAATTCGTGTTCGAAAGTGTGACCAGCCAAAGTTGCGTGGTTTACTTCAATGTTCACTTTGAAATCTTTATCCAAGCCATGAGCTTTCAGGAATCCGATTACTGTTTCTGTATCTACATCATACTGATGTTTTGTCGGTTCCATCGGTTTCGGCTCAATCAGGAAAGTACCTTTGAAACCACGGGCACGAGCATAATCACGAGCGATGGTCAGCATTTTTGCCAAGTGTTCTTTTTCACGTTTCTGATCTGTATTCAGAAGAGACATATAGCCTTCACGGCCACCCCAGAATACATAGTTCTGACCACCCAGTTCGATCGTTGCATCGATTGCATTCTTAATCTGAACAGCAGCACGAGCTACTACGTCAAAATCAGGGTTAGTAGCAGCACCGTTCATATAACGTGCATGGCCAAATACGTTGGCAGTACCCCACAACAGTTTGATGCCTGTTTCAGCTTGTTTCTGTTTTGCGTATGCTACGATTGCTTTCAGATTAGCTTCGTATTCTTCGATGCTTGCACCTTCAGAAACCAAGTCTACATCGTGGAAACAGTAGTATTCGATACCCATTTTCTGCATGAATTCGAAACCTGCGTCCATTTTATCTTTTGCAGCTTGTATAGCGTCAGCATTACTATTCCAAGGGAATTGTTTTGTTCCGCCACCGAATTGGTCGCCACCTTCAGCACACAAAGTATGCCACCATGCCATAGCGAATCTCAACCAATCTTTCATCTTCTTACCGTTGATAACCTTTTCAGCATCGTAGTAACGGAATGCCATCGGATTCTTACTATCTTTACCTTCGAACTTAATCTTTTCAATTCCCGGGAAAAATTCTTTTGTTGCCATAATTCTTTTATTTTTAAAATGGTTATTATTTAAATTGTTAATGATTTATCTGAAGACAGAACCGGAGCCGGTATGTTACCGGTCATCGACTTTTCAAGACGGTATTTCCATTTTGCGTACGCGTCAGCATATTCCTGTCGTTTTGCCACATTAGGCTCAATCACATCCAGTTTGTCAAGCGTAGCAAATGCCTCATTGTTATCCTTGTAGATACCTGCACCGATGCCCGCACCTTTCGCAGCGCCTACGGAACCATCCGTATCGTAAAGCTCGATAGTAGCTCCTGTGACTCCCGCCAAAGTATCGCGGAAGATAGAACTCAAGAACATATTAGCGTGTCCGGCATGGATCATCTTCACAGGAATTCCCATTTGCTCCATGATATCAATGCCATATTTAAAAGAGAATACAATACCTTCTTGAGCGGCACGAATAATATGATGTTTGCCATGCGTATTAAAATCCAGTCCACGGATACTGCAACCGATTTCTTTATTGTTCAGCATACGTTCGGCACCGTTACCAAAGGGCAGAATACTGATTCCCGCACTGCCGATAGGAGCTTTGGAAGCCAATACATTCATTTCATTATAAGATATTCCTTCGGGAGCAATGTTGCGTTTCACCCATGAGTTGAGAATACCTGTTCCGTTGATGCAAAGCAATACTCCCAAACGTGTCTGATCTATGGTATGATTGACATGCGCAAAGGTATTGACGCGTGACTGCGGATCATAGTTCACTTCACCGTTCACGCCATAAACCACTCCCGATGTTCCTGCCGTAGAAGCAATCTCTCCCGGATTAAACACGTTCAGAGAAAGGGCATTGTTAGGCTGGTCGCCTGCACGATAAGTAATCGGTGTTCCTTCTTTCAGTCCAAGCTCTTTGGCAGCTATTGCATTTACACGTCCCTGCTCTGCAAAGGTCGGTTTAATATCTGCAATCAAAGAAGAATCAAATCCGTAATAATCCATTAAGAAATCAGCCACCCGGTTGTTCTTGAAATCCCAGAACATACCTTCCGAAAGTCCGGAAACAGTTGTGTAGATTTCTCCACTCAACTTCATGGCAATATAATCGCCCGGCAGCATTATCTTATCAATCTGCTCATAGATGGCAGGTTCGTTTTCTTTAATCCACGCCAACTTGGAAGCGGTAAAATTTCCCGGTGAGTTCAACAAATGAGAAAGACATCTCTCCTCCCCGATTGTCTCAAACGCTTTCTGACCGTATGGCACCGCACGAGAGTCACACCAGATGATAGCAGGACGCAATACATGCTGATTCTTATCAACACAAACCAATCCGTGCATCTGATAAGAGATGCCGATGGCTTTAATTTCAGCGGCACTCACTCCGGATTCGGTCATAATAGCCTGCGTGGACAACTTTAAGTTTTCCCACCAACTTTCAGGATCTTGTTCCGCCCATCCGGGATTCACTGCAATAATATTCGCTTCTGTTTTCGGAAAAAATGCCGAGGATACACATTTACCAGTCTCCGCATTTACCAAACTCGCTTTTACAGACGAGCTACCTATGTCATAGCCTAATAGAAACATAATTTTATTTACGATTAAACGATTTACTATTTACGCTCAATGTCCGACAATTAATGCTTTAACATTCAACGCCTAATACTTAATACTTGATACTTAATACTTGAACAGGGTCTACCTTCTTACCTTATTATATATCTTCTTATCAAATTTATAATAACGGGCAGCACGGTGAGCCACTCCTTGTTGTTTTTCTTCCAAAGGAACTACATATTCCATCATTGCTATTTTTTTATGGAAGTTGCGCACATCCACGGCTTTGTCGTATACTAATTCAAAAAGAGTCCTTAATTGTGCGGCTGTAAATTTACGTGGAAGCAGTTCAAACAACATGGAAGGATTAAATTCTACGAACTGACGAATATAAGTCATTGCCTCCTTTATAATCAGATTATGGTCGAAAGCCAGTGTTTTCACGTCTTTCAAAGCAACCCAGCAAGCCTGGTGATCGTCCAGATTCTTATCCAATGTACGGTCTATCTTCACCATCGACAAATATGCAATGGTAACAATACGCTCCACTTTTGACTGCATAGCTCTTTCCAACCAACGTACATCTTTCGGATTACTCGTTCTATTTTTAGAACCAAATGCTTTAAACTGCATCAGATTCACATTTTTAAGTCCTGTCAGTTCATACAAAACTCGTTGTGCAGCTTCATCCAGGGCTTCATCCATATAGATAAGACTTCCGGGAAGTTTCATATCATGATATACTTCTCCATTATCCTCACCTGCACGTTTTACAAGCAACACTTTCAGTTGTTCTCCGTCAAAACCAATCACTACACAGTCTACTGATATATGATTGTTTGCTAAAGGTGTATTTTTCTGTAGATTTTGCATATCTATTTCTTTAAGACGATGCAAATATAGAGGCTAAAAACCATCAAAACAAAAATAAGAACTATGCTATAAAACATTGTTTTTCATATAAATACATATCATACATTCTACAATATGAATAGTTAGTGTTATCTTACGAATTACAATATGTATTTTAGTATTTCCACGGGTGAGTAATCGTATAAAGTACAAAAACTAGATGGACGCTTTATTATCAGTACTTTTCATATCTTTTCCAACAGATGCCCGGAAAGGTACTTATTGTATTTTAAACGATATGTCATTTTGTACCTTATCGTTTTTTATTCTATCTTTGTCGGGTAAATATTAAAAAATCTAAAATGGAACGTCATCCAGTCATTTTATCCATTGCCGGCTCCGATTGTTCGGGAGGCGCAGGTATTCAGGCAGACATAAAAACAATCTCGGCTTTAGGAGGCTATGCAGCATCGGCTATTACTGCTATCACCGTACAAAACACACTGGGAGTACGTGCCGTACAGTCCATTTCTCCGGATATGGTTCGTGGGCAAATAGAAGCCGTGATGGACGACCTGCAACCGATTGCCATCAAAATAGGAATGATAAATGACATTCAGATCGTTCGTGTAATTTCCGACTGTCTACAAAAATATTCGCCTGCATACGTCGTTTACGATCCGGTAATGGTGTCTACCAGCGGAAGGAAACTTATGACAGATGAAGCGATAGAAGAAATCAAAAAAGAACTTTTACCGCTTGTCACATTAATCACCCCTAATATTGATGAAGCAAAAGCACTTACAGGTAAAAGTATTCACAACATTCAGGATATGCAGACCGCTGCCAAAATGCTGACGGATGATTATCAGACTAATGTCTTACTAAAAGGCGGACATCTGGAAGGAGACAATATGTGCGACCTTTTGCATACGTCCGAATTTATCTACCATATATATGAGGAGAAAAAAATAGAAAGCCATAATCTGCATGGAACAGGATGTACCCTCTCTTCTGCTATTGCCACCTATCTAGCCAAAGGCTATCCCATGCGAGAATCTATCCAGCATGCGAAAGCATATATCACTCAAGCCATTATCGCAGGAAAAGAATTAAATATCGGCCATGGCAACGGCCCTTTATGGCATTTTCCGGACACAGTTGCACAAATGTGTACATTTTGTGCGGTTGTATCATAAAAATACGTAACTTTGCACCCGCAATTAAAAATCAATTAAATAATAAAAATATGAAAGCATTTGTATTTCCCGGTCAAGGCGCTCAATTTGTAGGAATGGGTAAAGACCTGTATGAAAACTCAGCTTTAGCAAAAGAATTGTTTGAAAAAGCAAATGATATCCTCGGATATCGCATTACAGATATCATGTTCAACGGCACAGACGAAGATCTTCGTCAGACAAAGGTTACTCAACCTGCCGTTTTCCTTCACTCTGTTATTTCTGCTCTTTGCATGGGCGACGACTTCAAACCGGAAATGACTGCCGGCCACTCACTTGGTGAGTTCTCTGCATTGGTTGCTGCCGGTGCATTGAGTTTTGAAGATGGATTGAAACTTGTGTATGCACGTGCAATGGCTATGCAGAAAGCTTGTGAAGCTACTCCTTCCACCATGGCTGCTATTATCGCATTGCCGGATGAGAAAGTAGAAGAAATCTGTGCAGCAGTAAATGCAGAAGGTGAAGTTTGCGTACCAGCCAACTACAACTGTCCGGGACAAATCGTTATCTCCGGCTCTGTACCGGGTATCGAAAAGGCTTGCGAACTGATGAAAGCTGCCGGAGCCAAACGTGCTCTTCCGCTGAAAGTGGGTGGTGCTTTCCATTCTCCATTGATGGATCCTGCTAAAATAGAACTGGAAGCTGCTATCAAAGCTATAGAAATACATACTCCTAAATGTCCGGTATATCAGAATGTGGATGCACTTCCTCACACTGACCCTGCAGAAATCAAAAAGAATCTGGTTGCTCAATTGACTGCTTCCGTACGTTGGACACAATCAGTAAGAAATATGGTTGCTGACGGTGCTACTGATTTTACAGAATGTGGCCCGGGTGCTGTACTTCAAGGATTGATTAAAAAGATTGACGGTACTGTCAATGCTCACGGTATTGCATAAATATCCGTAAGACAGATTTCCTTTTTAAATGATATAGAGCGTGTTGGTAATAGCTGCCAACACGCTTTTTTATATGAAAACCATAGGTGGAATACGAACGAATAATGAGAATAACAGAAGAAGGGCGCACTAGTTTCCCTAGTACGCCCTTCTCTATCACTATCTATTTATTCAATATTAGTTCTTTGGTAATGCTTCTTTCACTACCATTGAACGACCTACATATTCTGCACCGTTCAATTGTTTGATAGCATTGTTAGCTTCTGCATCATCCGGCATTTCGATAAACGCAAAGCCTTTTGATCTTCTTGTTTCCCGATCTGTGATTAACTTTACTGAAGCAACCGTTCCATACTCTTCCATTACATGTCTCAAATCTGATTCCTTAACGTTATAGCTAAGATTTCCAATGTACAAATTCATAAAATACAAATATAAAAAATTAATAATTCAATAAGAAAGTTTTAGGAAGATCTTAATTAGAGATGGATATGCTCAAATCAATGAGAAGATACACGTAAAAAATCAAATCGTAATAAACCTCTTTATTGTTGTTGGTACAAAGGAAAGCATTATTGGGAGATAATGCACTATACTCCCTCCTTTTTCTTTTCTCAAAATATCTTTTTTATGAAAATAGGCCAATACTTAACGTTTAAACGCTGTTATATCAAACTATCTGCCACCAATCATCAGATTAACCTTCTATAGTTTCTTTGTTATAAGCTCTTTGAAAAACAAATACTTATAGTTAATTCTGCATCAGAAAATTAAAGGCTACCTTCTTTGAAACAAAAGATAGCCTTTATTATATACCAATTTACGTTTGCAGATTATCCACAATGGAAATACTTATGTACGAGATCTAACATCTCCATCGGCTTTCCTTCCAAATCCGCACGCAACGTTTTATCTTCGTAACTGCGAAGTCTGCGGATGATACCATCAATCATTGCCGGACTAAAGACATTATATTGTTCAAAGATTGCCCGTTGTTGCTGCAGGCAATCAGCAGAAGCCTCACAGCTATCTGGCAGTTGTGCCAGTGAATTTAGTTTATCTTCATTCTCTTTCTGATGGATATTCACATTCACATACGTCTTTTGAGCGATATCCAGCGCATTTTCAATTTCAAAGCCATGACGGCAGGCAACAGCCAAACCGGCCAACAGTTGATACAAATCTGCCGAACCATCCGGAGAACGCATTTCTACAGTCTGCTTTTGGCTGGTATCAAAATGGCTTTCGGCTTCCAACGGATTAGCTAATGTACACATATCTGTTTTTGCAGCCCATCCCAATGGCACACGTACTAATACGGAACGGTTACGATCTCCCCAGCAAACATTGGTAGGTGCCTCCTGATGAGGAACAAGACGGAAATAAGAAGTAGGATTGGTATTTCCAAAGGCAGTGATTGAAGGAGCAAGCACCATCATTCCGGCAATTGCTTTACGCGCTGTTTCCGACAAAACGCCGTCTTTCAACATTTGGTTCTTTCCGTCTTTCATGATACGCATGTGTACGTGCAAACCCGATCCTGCCTTACCGGCTGTAATTTTAGGAGCAAAGGTCACATTATATCCATATCTGTATCCCAGATTACGAATCACCCATTTGGCAATCATCAACTGATCTGCCGCCTGCGATACGGGAACCGGCAGGAACTCAATCTCATTCTGCTCATAAATATAGCCATCCAGCGTAAAATTACCCACTTCGGAGTGTCCATACTTTATTTGCCCGCCTGTCTGTGCGATATAAGACATACATTGAGTACGGAACTCATTGAATTTAGCGTATGGGCCCGATTCATGATAACCACGTTGGTCGGTTGCCTGAAACACACCTGTATCCGGGGCTATTACATAATATTCCAATTCGCCCATTGCCTGAAATTCCATTCCGGTAACTTCTGTAAAAGTTTTGCTTGCTTTGTAAAGAGTGTGTTCTGGTGCACTTTCGAGGGGGTCACCGTCTTTGTTGAAGAAAGAGCAAAGCATAGACAGCGTCGGAATCTCGGCAAACGGATCAACGAATGCAGTGCAGAAACGGGGAATCACATAAAGGTCACTACTACCCGCTTCTATGAAAGAAAAAAGGCTGGAGCCATCTACCCGTTCTCCACAAGTAAGAATAGCTTCCAGATAGGCTTGATTGTTGATAACAAAGTTCAGGGTTTTCAGACGACCGTCTCCCGCCGGATACATAAAATTAACCATGCGGATATCTTTTTGCTGGATAAATGAGATAATGTCGGCTTTGGTAAACTCTGAAGTTGGCTTTTGAAGGAATACTACCAACTGGTTAGCATTCATTGACAAATCTTGATTCATAATCGGTTGTTTTTCGTTGTTGTATGATTAAAACGGTTTGTTATAATGCCAAAGATAACGAAAAGATTCTACTCCTTAAAGCGTTTTAAATCTTTCCGGCTAAAAAACCATTCCGGAGTATATAGTTTCCCCGCATCCGTTTCCGCCAATTCATACCAAGGGGAAAGGCTGCGGCTGACAGGATTTACAAGAATATGAATCTGTTGTGCAGGCATATAGCTCTGTGCCAACAGGAACACTTTCTTTTTGGTAGCCGGATGAACAGCAACATCTACAACAATGACTGCATGTCCGGGTGAGCCTCCTTTAATAAATACATCACCGGGTTGCAAAGAAGTATAAGACACAGTCTGAAGCTCGCGGGATAGAGAAGCCGTTCCGGCATACATAAAGACCATATCGAGATAGTTACGGAAAGTTTTATAGGAATAATCCACTCCTTTGCCCGCAGCATACCATTGCACTTGATTGCCGCTGACTTTTATCCGATTTCCTTCTGCCCATTTCTTGTAACCGGCAGGGAAACCATTGGTGAAGTTGAATTTTATTTCTCCATATCGTTTATGTTTCCACAGATATTCCGCCCGCAAACGCATTACCGCATCGGCACACTGTTGCAAATCACGGTTGCCTATTTCCATATTGATTACAGCGTAGGCTACAGACTGATTTGCCTTTTCTTTTCCATTATAAAGCATCACTTTACTACCTTTCGGCATCAAAGGCAAATTACGTAAATAACCTGTAAACGAATGATCGGCACAAGCCTCTCTGACATATCCCGCCGGAGGAGCGATTCTTGTAGCAACCGTTTCTTGTCCCCACAATTGCAGGGATGCACAAAGTAACCCTATTATTAGTAAATACTTCATAACGCTTCTCTTTATATTCTGTTCCGGACAAATATAAGTAATTATTGTTTAAAAAGAGGATGAATGTCTATTTTTATTCTAACTTTGTGCAAAGACCTACATACATAACTAAAATTGAAAAGCTATGGACATCCAAACATTTATTCAGAACTTCAAGGAGGCATTCGGAGAGAATGCCGAATTACCTCTTGTATTTTGGTATTCGGATATACTGGAAGGAACAACAGAGAAAATTAACGGTTGCTTCTTTAAGGGTATGAAGACAGTCAGAGAAGGTGGCACTATCAGCTTGAATACAGAAAATATCGGTTGCGGTGGCGGCAAATTCTACACAGGTTTTACAGAAATGCCTGAACGCGTACCGACTTTTGTCTCACTAAAAGAACGATATAAACAGACTCCGGAAATGGTCATTGAATTTATCCGGCAACTCGGAGTTCCGAGGGCAGAAAAGAAATACCTTCATTTTGCCCGTATAGACAAAATAGCTAATCTGGAACAAGTGGAAGGTGTCATGTTTATCGCCAATCCTGATATGCTTTCCGGACTGACTACATGGGCTTACTATGATAACAATGCCGAAGATGGTGTTGTCTCTTTATTCGGTTCCGGTTGCAGTTCCGTTGTAACACAAACCACTCTTGAAAACCGCAAAGGAGGCAAGCGGACCTTTATCGGTTTCTTCGATCCGTCGGTGCGTCCGTACTTTGAAGCGGATAAGTTGAGTTATACGATACCTATGTCCAGATTCAGAGAAATGTGTGGGACTATGCGCCAAAGTTGCCTGTTTGATACGCATGCATGGGGAAAGATCCGGGAAAGAATGGGCGCCGAATAAGGCAAAAGTGCAAACCAAATAGTTTCAAAACATGTTTCAAGCCTTGAAACTGTTTGTTTCTCGGTGTGAAACGAATGGTTTCAAGCGGTGAAACAAACAGTTTCCCGTAGTGAAACAAAGTGTTTCAAATAGGCGCAAAACTTTTCTGTCCCATTTTTAATATAATAAAGTAAATACTTAAGTTAGTTCGCTTATAAGTTGTTATTCAAAACGCAACGAAGCCTCCTTTTTTCTATTAACTAATTTTAGACAGTTACTTAAACAAATAGTTCTTTGTCCGGATTAAACCTTTTCTGCAAAAAGAAGTCTAATTTTTTAAATATTATCGTTTTATTAAACATTAAAGTTATCAACGAACATGGAAACATCTGCTAAACTCTATTCACTGAATTACAGCAATGTACGAACTTACCTCTTTGCTCTGCTATTTGTAGCAGGCAACATTGCACTTCCACAAATCTGTCATCTTGTACCATACGGTGGTCCTACTCTATTGCCGATCTATTTTTTCACGTTGATCGCAGCTTATAAATATGGATTTCGTGTGGGATTACTGACGGCAATTCTTTCTCCTGTCATCAATCACCTGTTATTTGCAATGCCTTCGGAAGCCGCACTCCCTATTATATTAATAAAATCCGCCTTACTTGCCGGTACTTCCGCCTTGGCCGCACGAACACTGAAATCCGTTTCTTTATGGGCTATTCTCGGTGTCGTTCTCTCCTATCAGATTATAGGAACTGCTTTTGAATGGGCATTCATCGGAAATTTCCATGCAGCAGTGCAAGATTTCCGTATCGGTATTCCCGGAATGTTAATTCAATGGTTTGGTGGCTACGCCCTACTGAAAGCGATTGCAAAACTCTAAAGTAAAAACAAAAATGGACAGAAGAGACTTTTTAAAAACAGTAGCCATAACCGGTGCCGCATTGAGTATTCAGCATTCGGAGGCAATGGAGATATTAACCCAGTCTATCAATAATACGAACGGAGGCAATCCGGACTTGGTAGCCGTCATGGGTGGAGAGCCGGAAGCTATGTTCCGTCGTGCTATCAGCGAACTGGGCGGTATGAAACAATTCGTCAAACCGGGACAGAAGGTGGTTGTAAAGCCTAATATTGGTTGGGATAAAGTGCCGGAACTGGCAGGAAACACCAACCCGCAACTGATTGCTGAAATCGTAAAACAATGTTTTGCTGCCGGAGCTAAAGAAGTGACCGTATTCGACCATACGTGTGACGATTGGCAGAAATGCTACAAAAACAGCGGTATCGAAGCTGCAGCAAAAGCTGCCGGAGCAAAAGTAATGCCGGCTCATTTGGAGTCTTATTACAAGCCGGTAAACTTACCCAAAGGTCAGAAGATGAAGAAAGCAAAGATACATGAAGCCATCCTGAATTGCGATGTATGGATCAATGTTCCCATCCTGAAAAATCACGGGGGCGCCAATCTGACTATCTCAATGAAAAATCACATGGGAATTGTCTGGGACCGTGGATTTTTCCACCAGAATGACTTGCAACAATGTATTGCCGATATCTGTACACTAGAAAAGAAAGCTGTACTGAACGTAGTGGACGCTTATCGTATCATGAAAACCAATGGTCCGCGAGGACGTTCTGCCTCGGATGTCGTATTAGCAAAAGGACTGTTCATTTCACCGGATATTGTAGCAGTGGACACGGCTGCTGCCAAGTTCTTCAATCAAGTACGTGAGATGCCACTAGATACTGTAGGACACCTCGCTAAAGGAGAAGCACTGAAAATAGGAACCATGAACATTGACACGCTGAATGTCAAGCGAATTAAGATGTAAAATAACAATGTTAAGAAGGCTACGTATTGGAATATCAGCACTTTTATTTGTGCTGATTTCTTTCTTTTTTCTCGATTTTGCAGAAATATTACCGAACAGTTTTCACCGGCTGGCACATTTGCAGTTTGTTCCAGCCATCCTTTCACTAAGTATAGGTATCTTATTATTTCTCATTGTGTTAACGCTCTTGTTTGGACGTGTTTATTGTTCTACAATTTGCCCTATGGGTATTTTGCAGGATATCATTGCACGCATTTCAAAAGCAACAGGGAAAAAGAAAAAAAGATATAGTTACAGTCCCGCAAAAAACAAATTGCGTTGGGGCGTACTTGGACTGACAGTAATCGGGTTTCTATGCGGATTTACATTTATTGTAGGCCTGCTTGATCCATATAGTGCGTATGGACGCGTAGTAGTGCATATATTCAAACCTATCTACATGTTGGGCAATAATCTATTGGAATCCCTTTTTTCCAAGTTCGACAATTATACGTTTTATCAGGTAGATACCTCTGTTTTAAGCATTTCTTCGCTTCTCATTGCGGTTATTACTCTGGCAGTTATTTTTGTAATGGCATGGAAACACGGGCGGGCATGGTGCAATACGATTTGTCCCGTAGGAACACTATTGGGATTATTGAGCCGCTTTTCATTATTTAAGGTCCGTATCGATACTGCGAAATGTAATGGATGCGGGCTTTGTGCTACCAAATGCAAAGCCTCCTGCATCAATAGTAAAGAACATGCCATTGATTATAGCCGCTGCGTAGATTGTTTCGATTGCCTGGGAGCATGCAAGCAAAAGGCATTGGTCTACAACCCTTCTTTAAAGAAACAACAAGCAAACGTAGAAGCCCCTGCACCATCATTATCGGACACAAATTCATCCAAACGCCGCTTTTTGGTTGCCGGTCTTGTTACTGCTGGAGCAGCCCCCAAACTCCTGTCCCAAGCCCAAGAATCCGTTGCAAGACTGGAAGGCAAAAAGGCATACAAAAAGGAGAATCCAATCACTCCTCCGGGCTCTGTCAGTCAGAAACATTTTCAACAGCAATGTACATCCTGTCATCTTTGTGTCAGTAAATGCCCCTCTCATGTCCTGAAACCTGCTTTCATGGAATATGGTTTAGCAGGTATGATGCAACCGACCGTCAGTTTTGAGAAAGGATTTTGTAACTTTGACTGTACTGTTTGCGGAGATGTCTGTCCTAACGGAGCGATCCTTCCTATAAGCGTGGAACAAAAGCATCTTACACAAATGGGATATGTTGTTTTTATCAAGGAAAATTGCATCGTTTATACTGATGAAACCAGTTGCGGAGCGTGTTCCGAGCACTGTCCCACACAGGCTGTGGCAATGGTACCATATAAAGACGGATTAACGATCCCTCATGTAAACAAAGAAATATGCGTAGGTTGTGGAGGATGCGAATATGTTTGCCCTGCCCGTCCATTCCGCGCTATCTATATTGAAGGAAATCCAGTGCAAAAAGAAGCCAAACCATTCAAAGAAAACGAAGAACATAAAATGGAGATAGACGATTTCGGTTTCTAACCAACAAGGAGCTGAAGCAAACTTACATTCGTATACTTGTGCTCGATTGTGGTATATTTTAAATGCGGATAACACAGAACTGTTATTGCGTAAGCATAAAGTTTTGTTATCCGCATTTACTTGTGTTCTATGGATAACAAAAAACTACTTATAACGTTCTCTTTAAAAAACTATTCATTATATTCCTCCTACTTTCAATAAATTCACTAAATTCGTGGCGAACTAAAGAAAGCAACTCATGGAGGTATTCACAAATAACAGGAATAGCCGGAAATATCAGATTGGCTATGCACTAAGCGGAGGATTTATTAAAGGATTTGCCCATCTGGGAGTTATGCAAGCTCTTCTAGAGCATGATATTAAACCGGAAATCATCTCCGGAGTAAGCGCAGGAGCACTTGCCGGTGTCTTTTATGCAGATGGCAACGAACCCCACAAAGTACTTGATTATTTCTCCGGACATAAATTCCAAGATTTAACCAAACTGGTAATTCCTAAAAAAGGATTATTTGACCTTTGTGAATTTATAGACTTTCTCCGGACCAACGTAAAAGCAAAGAACTTAGAAGATTTGCAACTTCCTCTGATTATCACAGCAACTGACCTTGATCATGGACGTATGGTACACTTTCACCGCGGCAGTATTGCTGAACGGGTTGCTGCTTCTTGTTGTATGCCTGTTATGTTCGCTCCAGTCAATATAGATGGCACAAACTATGTTGACGGAGGATTGATGATGAATCTTCCTGTCTCCACCTTGCGTAGAGTGTGTAATAAAGTGGTGGCAGTTAACGTAAGCCCCATTATGGCACAAGACTACAAAATGAATATTGTCAGTATTGCTATGCGCTCATTCCATTTCATGTTTCGCGCCAACACTTTTCCTGAAAGAGAAAAGTGTGATTTACTCATCGAACCATACAATTTATACGGATATAGCAATACCGAACTGGAGAAAGCAGAAGAAATCTTCGAGCAAGGATACAATACAGCCAATGAGGTGCTTAATCAACTGTTGGAAGAAAAAAGGGAAATATGGAAATAACCTCCTATCCATCGGAAAAAAGAATAAATACGAATATTAATAATCTACTCTATATGAATGACGAAAATAAAATAATTATCTATCAAGTGTTCACCCGTCTGTTCGGAAATAACAACAATCATTGTGTTTACAACGGAGACATTACCACCAACGGTTGTGGGAAAATGGCTGATTTCACGCTCAAAGCACTTGGTGAAATCAAAAAATTAGGTACTACACATATATGGTATACAGGTATCATCGAACATGCCACTCAAACGGATTATCGCCGTTATAATATCAGTCCGGATCACCCTGCCATTGTGAAAGGAAAAGCAGGTTCTCCTTATGCCATCAAGGATTATTATGATGTAGATCCTGACTTGGCCAATGACGTACAGGGGCGTATGAAAGAATTTGAAAACCTAGTACACCGTACTCATCGAGCAGGTTTAAAAGTAATCATAGATTTTGTACCTAATCACGTAGCACGCCAATACCATTCGGACGCACAGCCCGACGGTACAACGGAATTGGGGGCTAACGACGACTCCAGCCAGTCTTTCAGTCCATACAATAATTTTTATTACATCCCACAAGCGGAACTTCATGCCCAGTTTGATATGAAAGACGGAGCAACAGAGCCTTACCGGGAATTTCCGGCTAAAGCTACCGGTAACAATCGTTTTGATGCTACGCCCAATATCACCGACTGGTATGAAACAGTGAAATTAAATTATGGAGTGGATTATCAGAATGGCGGTACCTGCCACTTCTCCCCAACCCCGGACACTTGGATAAAGATGCTGGACATTCTTCTTTTCTGGGCGTCGAAGAACATTGACGGTTTCCGTTGTGACATGGCAGAAATGGTTCCCGTTGAATTTTGGGAATGGGCTATTCCTCAAGTTAAAGAGGTTTATCCTGAAATACTTTTCATTGCAGAAGTCTATAATCCCAATGAATATCGTAACTATCTGTTCCGTGGCAAGTTTGATTATCTATATGATAAGGTAGGATTGTATGATACATTACGAAATGTAGCCTGCGGATATGAATCTGCCACTGCAATCACTCATTGCTGGCAAAGTCTGAATGGAATCGAGAAAAAAATGCTCAACTTTTTGGAGAATCACGATGAGCAACGTATTGCATCTGATTTCTTTGCCGGTAATCCGCGTAAAGGAATTCCTGCACTAATTGTTTCTGCATGTATGAACACCAATCCTATGATGATCTATTTCGGTCAGGAGTTCGGAGAGCTGGGTATGGATAGCGAAGGATTCAGCGGAAGAGACGGACGGACTACCATATTTGATTATTGGAGCGTAGATACTATACGCCGTTGGCGTAACGGAGGAAAGTTTGATGGGAAAATGCTTACTGAGGAACATAAGCACCTCTACTCTATTTATCAAAAAGTACTGACACTGTGCAACAAAGAGCAGGCAATCAGGAAAGGGGTATTTTTTGATTTAATGTATGCCAATATAAACGGATGGCGTTTCAATGAGCATAAACAATATACTTTTATGCGGAAATACAAAAACGAGATTCTGTTTTTCGTTATTAATTTCGACAGTCAACTGGTAGATGTTGCCATCAACGTGCCTTCACATGCCTTCGACTTTTTGCAAATTCCTCAAATGGAGTCTTATCAGGCTATCGATTTGATGACCAGTGCTGAAGAAGAAATAAGCTTATTACCTTATAAAACGACAAATGTTTCAGTCGGAGGTTATAACGGCAAAATTTTAAAGATTACTTTTTAGGAAAAAAGACTAGGAACCGCATACTCCTTATCGAGGCTGTCTAAAAAGTCGTTAGTAACTCCAACTCCCCTCCTTCGGGAAAGAGAATGAGGATAGAACCGACTTTTTAGACAGCCTCAATTATTTTATGTACGTCGCCCAAACAAATATTCTCAAAGGCTGTTTAGAGTTAGATAACTAATTCTCTAAACTCAAAGCTTATGAAGAAATTTATGATTTGTGCGATCACACTATTTTTGCTATTATCTACATCTGTTTTTGGAGATACCCCTCCCGGCAATGTACAGGCAACCTTCAAAAAAATGTATCCCAAAGCAAATGGCATTGCCTGGTCACAAGATGACGGATATTATTGCGCTAATTTTGTAATGAACGGATTTACTAAAAATGTGTGGTTTAACGTCCGAGGGCAATGGGTGATGACACAGACTGATCTTGTTAGTCTTGATCGTCTGTCACCGGCAGTCTATAATGCTTTTGTATCCGGGTCATACGCAAGTTGGGCGGTAGATAATGTGACAATGGTAGAGTTTCCTAAATGGCAAGCTATTATTGTAATTAAAGTAGGCCAAGATAACGTTGACATCAAATATCAGTTATTCTATACTCCACAAGGAGTATTACTGAAAACACGCAACGTGAGTGATATGTATGATATTCTCGGACCAAGCACCTTTTTGGTAAACTAGAACTAAATCATTCAATAGCGCAATATACGAGAAAGCCCCTGCAGATATACAATGATAGTTGCAGGGGCTTCTTATTTACAGATAAAATTATTTCTTCTTTCTAAGCACTACGGCGGTACGGGCAGGAATGTAGAGTTTCAACCACTCTTTCTTTTCCTTACTGTACAACGGATCGGCAATGGTGAAGTGCACTACAGAATCATCAGCCAAACCGTTTCCTCCAAATGCAACGTCGTCCGTATTCAGTATTACTTCATAGGCTCCCGGAGTTACCAGGAATCCATAATCGGCAAATGACTGTTTCGGATTAAAGTTAAAGACAAATATAAGGTCTTTACGGCCGTATGCCAATACTTGATCGCCATCATTATGCCATATTTCCTGAACAGGTGTCGTTTGAAAGTTTTTCACGCTCTTCAAAACTCTCAGCATATTCTTATCAAAATCACCCATATAATGATAAGTCAGATTCTTGTTGTCTACCAAATCCCATTGGCGACGGGCATATTTACATGACCATCCGTTACCTTCACGCGGGAAATCAATCCATTCGGGATGACCGAATTCATTTCCCATGAAGTTCAGATAACCTCCGTTAATGGTTGAAGAGGTCAATAAACGAATCATCTTGTGCAAAGCGATACCACGATTGACAACATAATTTTCATCTCCCTTTTGCATGTGCCAGTACATATCAGCATCAATCAGACGGAAGATAATTGTCTTGTCTCCCACTAATGCCTGGTCGTGACTTTCTGCATACGAAATGGTCTTTTCATCCTGACGACGGTTGGTTACTTCCCAAAACATGCTGGAAGGTTTCCAGTCTTCATCAATCTTCTCTTTGATTGTCTTGATCCAATAGTCCGGAATGTTCATGGCCATACGATAATCGAAGCCGTAACCGCCATCTTCTACTTTTGCAGCCAGCCCCGGCATACCGGAAACTTCTTCCGCAATGGTTATCGCTTTCGGATTTACCTGATGAATCACTTCATTAGCCAATGTCAGGTAACAAATTGCATTATCATCCTGATGACCGTTGAAATAATCTCCATAGTTACAGAAGGCTTCACCCAAACCATGACTATAATATAGCATAGAAGTGACTCCGTCAAAACGGAAGCCGTCAAATTTATATTCTTCCAGCCAGTACTTGCAGTTAGACAATAGGAAGTGAATCACTTCGTTCTTACCATAATCGAAGCATAGAGAATCCCAAGCCGGATGTTCGCGACGAACGCCCGGATAGAAATACTGATTCGGATCACCGGCAAAGTTTCCTAATCCTTCTACCTCATTCTTCACTGCATGTGAATGAACAATGTCCATAATCACAGCAATTCCCATCTCATGAGCGGCATCGATTAATGCTTTCAATTCATCGGGAGTACCAAAACGGGAAGAGGCAGCAAAAAAGCTGGATACATGATAGCCGAAACTTCCATAATAAGGATGTTCCTGAATGGCCATTATCTGGATACAGTTATACCCTTCTTCAGCGATACGGGGAAGTATTTTCTCGCGGAATTCGTTATAAGTGCCCACTTTTTCCTCCCGTTGTGCCATTCCGATATGACATTCATAAATCAACAGTGGATTCGTGTCGGGCTTAAATGTTTTCTTTTTGAATTTATAGGGTTTCTCCGGAGCCCAGACTTGCGCACTGAATATCTTGGTCTGTTCATCCTGCACCACACGAGTAGCCCATGCAGGAATACGCTCGCCTTGTCCGCCTTCCCAGTATACATTCAATTTGTAGAGATCGCCATGATGAATGGCATCCGCCGGCAGGTTAATTTCCCAATTGCCATTCTTTAGTTTTTTCAGCTTATAGGCTGCTTTTTCCTCCCAATTATTAAATGTACCCACCATATAAATATGAGTAGCATTGGGCGCCCATTCACGGAAAGTCCATCCCTTATCGGTGCGATGCAATCCAAAATAAAGATACCCCGATGCAAAATCTGAAAGGGTTTGTTTCCCTTTATTCGTCAATTCAGCTTTCTTGTCTAATACATGCTGACGACGCCCGGTGATAGCACCGGCAAAAGGTTGCAGCCAGGGATCGTTTTTTATGAGATTAAGTGTCTTTTCCATATCAGAATTGAATTAGGATTATGCTTTTACTTTTACGATTACTTTTTTCACACCATCCGGAGTGATGCCGGGAGCATGACCGTCTTGCGGGAAGAAGATAGCAAACATTCCCGGTTTTACGACAACGTATGTTTCTGCCAATCCTTCAAAGAAAGTAATGTCTTTTTCTGCGTTATAAGGTGCATCTGCCGGAACACAATCTTTAGCAGCGGTATACCCCATAATTTCTGTTCCCGACAATGGGATTTGAATATCAATAAATTCGTTATGAGTCTCCAGTTTGGCTTCCTCTTTTGTTTTAGGTTTAGTTTGTGCGATATTCACGAACAGATCTTTCCCTTTCAGTTCTGTCTTACCAATTTCCATGGCTTGGAGGTCATGAGACTTCAAGAAGTCAATGGCTTGTGCAAACAAAGGATTTAAAGACGCATATTTCTCCAGGTTTTCTAAAGTATCTACTACCATATAAGTTAAATTTTAAAGTTTATATTCTAGGCATTATTTATTCAAAATCATCAATCGTATAATTTATAAAATCAGCAAACCGCTTGAACTGGCGGAACGCTTTGTCCATCTGTTCCAACATATCCGGCCGGGTAAAGAAGTCATCAGGAACATTATATGAACAAACATACTCTTTACATTTCAAATAATCGACGTACTTGAAGTCTTTCGGGAAGCCTTTCGGAGCTGTTTTCAGAAAATCCTCCCCTATCACCGGAAAGTATTTCTTAAACTCCGGATCTTCTACAATCGCAACAAATTCTTCGATATTGTCATAAATAGACTGACGCACTGCTTTCAGGATATTGGAAGGCAGACACAAGCTTCCTCCGGCAAGCATCGAACCATCCGGTTGCAAGTGGACATAATATCCACAATGGTCGGATTTCTTTCCTTTGGCATTGATATAGCCGCCGAAATGTATTTTATAAGGGGTTTTATCCGCAGAGAAGCGGGTATCCCGGTAAATGCGATAAGTACAGTCTTTGGGTTGAATTCCCCGGATAGTTTCATCAAACAGGGAAATGCGGGCAATCACTGTTGCCAAAAAGTTGTCGAACTCGGCACGGGCTGTTTCATATTCTGCCTTGTGCTCATTAAACCACTCACGATTATTATTCGCGGAAAGAGCTTTTAAAAACTGAAAGATAACGGGTATGTTCATCTTTATCATTTTCTATTATTACTCTACAAACGTACAAATTTTATTTCATATAAACTACAAAAGGGGGTAAAAGGACATAAAAAAAGCATCGGCCTGGTAAAACCGATGCTTTAACACATTTATCAAAAAAACAGACTCTTCTGTCTCTGACGTACTTTAGCTTTCACAAGTGGAGTACAATCTCTTTAATTAATCTTATATCTAATACTATGAAAAACACATAAATATAACAGTACAAAAGTGACATTTGTTCAGCAATACTCTGCATATTTCAGTTAATTATCGTTTATAGAATGAAATGTTCCTCCTTTATAGGCAATACAATACGCCCCCAGTCAATCATGGCGTTGAATAACATGATATGGGAATAAGCGTTTAAATGCACTGGCGCAATGTCTTTCTCAACAATCAATTGCTTATTCAGAAGCTCCGCCCGCTTCGTTCCCCGGAGTAACGGATGAGCCGGAGTAAACCATGTGCGCCCATCGTAGAGGGCGATATTGGCAATAGAAGTATCTGTCAGATAGCCGTCTTTCACGATTAAAATATCATCTGCCATTCCTCTTTGGGCATACAAAGCGTTCAGTTCTTCCCGATGTGTGCTTTTGTAAGTGTAATTAATGGTATCGGATTCTATCAGATGCAAAGAGGACACTTGCCGTATCTGATAGGGAGCATACGTGACTTCTTCTACTTCTTTTCCATACACAATCCGGCATTTATGAATCCCGTTTAAAACTGGTGGCGATATATACTTACACAAATCAAGCGGAACACTATCTTTCCAAAAGACCGCACGGGTTCTATTGAAACGCTCAGTGTGATAATCAAGATTATAAACTTGTCCATCCTCTATCCGGATAGTCTCAATAAATGGGTACATATACTTTTTGTTTCATTTCGTTATACTCACTTTCCGCATCGCTCTGACAGGTTATTCCACCTCCACTTTTAAAATACATTTTTTCTCCTTCCTGTTCTACAAAACGTATCATAACGGCACTATCTAAATTAGTTCCATCCGAATAGCCCATAATTCCTGTATAAAATCCTCTGTCGTAGGTTTCAGCTTCCCGAATAATCTGCATCGTTTTTTTCTTGGGGGCACCGGTAATAGATCCGGCTGGCAAAAGTCGGAAAATAAGTTCTCCCAAATGTTCCGAATAGTTTTCCGGCAATACGCCTTGAATTTCAGAGCTTGTTTGAAGAATTGCTCCCTGATTAGTCTGCAACGTATCGATATACCGATACCGGGAAACGGACACTTGATTGGCAATCATGCTTAAATCATTACGAATCAAGTCTACGATAGTAGCGTGTTCTGCCGCCTCTTTAGGATCGTTCATCAATAATTGGGCAGCAGAAGGAATGGAAGCGTCAATAGTCCCTTTCATCGGGTATGAGCTAATTTTTCCCTGATGAATTCTCACAAATATTTCTGGAGAAAAAACAGTAAAAGTGTCTTTAACCCATAGCTTATAAATCGCTTTAGAGTGATCATAAATATCTTTCAGAGTGAGATTGGTATCTACCGGAGTGCAACAAGTCAGATTTGTGAGAAAACTATTTCCTGCCAAGATATTCTGTCGGACAATATTAAACGAGCGTTGATAGGAATAGAAAGATTCTGCAGAAGGCTGCCAATGGATAGAGTTCGCTAGTTTAGCTGAAAAAGAGGGTGTATACTTTTCTGTTGACGTAGCTTGATTGGTAAATCCATTCAGATTATACAAAAGTTCAGTAGAATCAATAGCAGCAACCTCTTCTATATAAGATGCGTCCTGCAGATAATTGATGATAAAAACAAAAGGACGATGATGTTGTCCAAATTGATTCATCCGTTTGATGGCCTGTTCCTTATTATATAAGTGCATAAAATATTTCAGCGTTTAGAAACGACAAATGTACACAAAAAGCATAGATTAGAAAAAGATAGCAATAAAAAAGGGTTGCCCGGCGTATCATACAGGCAACCCTTTATCATTTATAAGATCAGTCAAATTACTTCATTGCAGCTTTCACTTGAGGAAGCATCTTTTTCACATTTTCATTTTCCGGAGAGATTTTAGCAGCCTCTTCCAAATAGTCTAATGCTTCTTTAAATCTTCCATCCGCTTTTGCTTTTTCTGCAGCATATTTGTCTGCGTCTGAATTTGCCAAAGGAGCAGCTTTCTTCAAGATATTAGCTCCGTCATTATAACACAAAACTCCTAAACTGTACAATGCATTTGTTTTATACTGTTTGTGATCCAACGGAATTACTTTCTTGAAACAATCTTCTGCTTCTTCTGCTTTTCCAGCTTTCTGTGCTGCAAGTCCTGTTTTTAGATAATGAAGACCATAATTTTTCACCATTGTCTTATTCTTAGGATCAACTTTCAGTCCTTCTTCTAATGTAGCTACATATTCAGCAGTCTTCTTTTGTGCATCTAAAGCCAAAGCTTTACGAGCATACGCATTTCCTATATTAAATTTTTTCTGAATAGCAATATCGAAAAAGGTCACGGCTTCCGCATACTTTTTCACTTCGTCTGCTGCTATACCACAATAGTAAGCTGTTGCAGAATCTTGATTATTAGTCTGTTTCAGATATTCGCTGAATTTCGCATACGCTACTGGATAATTTTTAGCATTAAATGCATCATTTCCTTCTTTTTTCAATTGCTCTGGGGCGGTTTGTGCAAAAACATTAGTCACTACAATACAAAATGCAAATAAAAAAATCAATTTCTTCATAACTTTATGTGTTTTTTAGTTGTTTATCGTTCAAAAGTAGAAGTTATAATAGAAAAACACAACCGTATTTTATTTTTTTGACCTTTTTGAAACCTATATAACTTTCGTTATTCTTCGTGAAAATGACGTTTTCCTATTTATTCATCCCAAACCATATATAATTAAACAAAATATTTCTCTTTTATAAATTACTGATTCATAGCCATAAAGAAAAATATAAATAAAAAAGTGCCGGAAAGTTTTTGAGTTTTCATAAAAAGCACTACCTTTGCATCCGCAAATAAGGATGGTTCCGTAGCTCAGCTGGATAGAGCAACGCCCTTCTAAGGCGTGGGTCAAGCGTTCGAATCGCTTCGGAATCACTTAGAAAAATCGCAAACAGCTATTAAAATAGTGTTTGCGATTTTTTCATTTAATAGATTGGCGGCTCAGTTGTAATGGGTCAGTTGTCTACTTGATATTTTTTCACGTACTGGCTATAATCCCATCGGTATTTTCAACAAATACCAGACAATAAACATCAATGTCCAGGCAACCAAGATACCTAATGAATATCTCCAGGTATATTTAAGCAATGAGCCATACGTAATCTGTTTATCATACTGCCGCATATAAGTCAGTACCAAAGGCATATAAAATAAGAAAGGAGTAATGGCATTCGTCGAACTATCTCCGATACGGAAAGCACATTGTGCTATATCCGGAGCAATTCCCATCTGCGCAAACATCGGAATAAAGATAAAAGACATAAAAGCCCATTTGGAGGTAGCAGATACCATAATCAGGTTTATCAATGCCGTAAATAGAATAAACAGGATGAGGGCAGACAAAGGAGCCGGTTCAAATGAGGAGAGCAAATCAGCTCCCATGATAGCTAAACATTTATCCAGATGGGAATATTCAAAACAGGCAAACATCTGTGCAGCAAAGAAAGCGATAACGAAATACACTCCAAGAAGTTTCATTGGCTGCGTAAGTCCTTCAATCACATCATTGTCGGTGCGATACCGTCCGGAACTGAACCCATAAGCCATCCCTGTAATACCCGCTCCCAAAGAAAGTAAGAACAAAATACCGGCAATAAAAGGCGAATGCATCAAACCTCCGTTCACCCCTCGCAAAATTCCATAAGAAGAAAAAGTAAGCCACAAGATAAGAGCGACATAAACAGCTGCTACAACAATGGAAATCATAATGGCACGCCGCTCTTTGCGAGACAAAGGATGATAAGCCACCACTTTCACACTGCCTTCATACTTTCCTAACGTGGGAAGAAGCCATTTTTGAGTAATCCAATACACAATAGCCGTAATGACTACCGTTGAAGCACTCATAAAGAAGTAGTTACAAAGAGGTTCCGTGTTCCCCTGATAACCCGTTTGCGCCAGTGCCGCCTCTTGTGTGGTATGCGCCAATAACGGGTCCATCGTACTCAATACAATATTGGCACTATACCCGCACGCAACAGAGACATAAGCTGTAACAATCCCTGCAATCGGGTGAAGTCCCACCCACTGGAACAGCATAGCGGCAATAGGCAATAAAATAATATATCCACCATCCCCAATGGCATTCGACAACAAACCAAGCACAATCACCCACAAGATGATTTTCCTCTTTTCCTGCCGATTCCCTACTCCCATGCGGATGCACGCATCAATAAAACCGGAATGTTGTGCTACTCCCAGTCCGAACATAGCGATAATCACCATGCCCAACGGAGCAAAGCCTGTGAAATTCTTAATAGCGTTCCGCAACCACCAACGGATTCCTTCCGGGCTCAACAGGCTTTGTACACGGATGTCTTCGCCTGTCTGCGGTAATGTCACTTTCAACCCATAGATATCACATATCCATGAAAGAAAGACCACTGCCATTGTCAGCAGAAGGAACATCGAAGCGGGATGGGGCATACGCCATTTATTCTTCATTACTTTCCAGAGGTATTACTTGCCATTAATTATTCTTCGTCAGGCTCCAGATTATCCAAGTCGATAATACGCAATTCCAGTGCACGTACTGCCAATCGGGTAGCATTCACTCCCACCCGTTCTCCATTCGGGAAAAGGCGTCCGATAAGATCATTCTGTCGTTTCTCCAATGATTTTACGCCGAAAGGCATCCCTTTCAGATTGGCAATCATCTCCTTCGTATATCCTAACGCCAAATGGCGGAGAAAACGTTCGTCGTATTCATCAATATCATAACTGATGACTGCTTCCTGACGCTTGGCATCGTTGGCTACAGATTTCTTGAAACGATCTACAATCTTTTCCAAAATCGGATAGTTGAATACCAGCTTCTTTCCGTCCATCACAGCCTGTACATCTGTTTTCGTCAGTAATTCTCCTGTTTTGAGGATAATTCCGTCGGCACCGGCATTCAATACATCCACCCACAACTTTTCATTCAGAATCTCACCTGTGAAAATCAGTACCCGGACTCCTTTGTAGCGTTTGAATATATTCCGGCAAATGTCAACACCAATGGTCGTAGAACCTCCCAGTCCTAAGTCCAACAATACCAAATCGGGAAGCTGCGCCTCCATCAACGGCCAGAACTCACTTTCCGTCATTGCCGTACCGATCACTTCCGCATTCGGTATTTCATGGCGGAATATTTCTTCTGTTCCTTTCAACTCCAGTTTTACATCCTCTACGATAATAACTTTAAACTTCTGTTCTTCCATGTTTCTTATCTAATAACTTTTTATGTGTTCTCCTTTTATCGGCGCGGAACGGTGAAATAAACCGTAAATCCTCCGCCTTCAGCCAGCTCGGCATTGATACGACATCCTCTGCGTCCCGCAAATTCGTCATGGTCGCGGATAATCTGCTTGCATATCAGATATTCCGTTCCTCTCAACTCCCCTTTTTCACCGGAAGTCATACGTGCCAGATTCGGATAAAATAATTGATTCAATTCTTCCACACTCTTTTCACGTCTCGTATCCGTAAAGAGAAAACGAATATATTCATTATCCTGACGTGCTTGCAGACGTATCACCCCATCTTCACGCACAGTCAATGCTTCATCAATCAAATTTTCCAATAGAAAACGCAACTGGTTCACGTCTCCTATCACCTTTGCTTCCATCGGTTCTATCTCCAGTTCTATCTTCTCCGAACGGTTCTTCATTGATTTCTTGAAATATTTTCCGGCAGTGTCCAATAGCTCCTGCACCGGAATCACAGTACGCCGGAAAGTGACTTCCTCCAATTGCCGGGAAGCACACGAGCTCAAAATCGTAAAGATTCCTTTATAATATTCAATCAACTCCGTCATAGTCTCCACCGCTTCACGCTCCTCTGTTTCTGAAAGCTTCTGCGTATTCAACCGTCCAACAATCTGTTTGATTTTATTCGGATAATAGATCGTCTCATGTTTAATCGTCGACAAGCAGTTGTCAAGTACCATATTCTGTACATGCAACATACTGTCTTCCCAGGAAGCTCTGCGTGTTTCTTCATGCGCTGATTCAATATCCCGGTATTTAGTAGCTAGTTTCACCACTGCATTAAATACGACAATAGTCACATAGCGTGCTACCAGTTCAAAAAGCAGCCGGTCCGTTTCCTGTTCTGTTCCCTCTCTACGTTCCAGATAAAGCACACCGACACATTGATGTTCACCTCCTGCTTCCACCATCAGCGGAATTGCCTGAAGATGCTGTTCAGAAAGATATTCTCCGAAATTAAAACACTGTTCTACCATCTCCGGCATTTCCTGTCCGGGACGAGAAGCGTATTCCAGCCGATGTGTCGTTTCGTTATAAACGGCAATTCCCATCCGGTCAATTGTCAGTAGTTCATTCACCGGACCGAATGCTTCATCCACAATACGTTGCGGGATTTCTTTAAGTGTACTTTCCTCTCGTTGGAGTGCCTCTGCATTTTCTTGTTCCTGCGGTCTGACCAAAGATGCCGCAAATACCTTTTGATTAATCTCAAGCACCTGTTCGAGATTCAAACGATTCTGCAAACGTTTTCTCATATACAGGAAATAGTATCCGACCAAAGAAACAATCAGTAGAACAAAACATAAAATAATTCCTACTGTCTTATTCGTGTTCGACCGTTCCAACTGTCGGCAATACGCTTCGAGAGTCTGATCTTCTCCTTGCAACTTATACAAATCCGTAAATGCCGAATTATTGTAACTGTATGCATCCAACTGTTTCAAAGCCAAAAAAGCAACCGCCGCCTCATTCCTGATATCCAGAATCACATGATAATCCGAATCAAACAATTCGTTCCACCAACTGATTTCGGCAGGCGTTCCTTCACCCACCAGCTTCATATACCGATGCGGACGATCCGGACGCGCATATTTTTCATAATGCTCGTTCAACAAGAGTATAGCAGAATCTATATATTGCAAAGCAAATTCATAATTTTCAGCCACATTAGCAAAATAGGCGGCATTCGCATAATCTGACGCTGCATCCAGCAAATCCTCATAGGCAGAATCCGTAACTACCACTATCGAATCGCCCTCCTGCAACATGGGAGGAATCGGATCATGCAGACAAGAACTCACCCCAAACGGAAGCAACAGGCAAAACAACAAGCCCCCCATCGCTTTACGCACTCCCGAAGGCAAACGGAAATAGAAACGACTCCCCTTCCCCAATTCACTCTCTACATCGAAGACGCATCCCCGGAACAATTCATTCGTTTTCTTATATTTCTCAATGATTCCCTTACAATTCATCAGTCCGAAACCACTGCCCTTATTTTCTTTCAGAACCTCCGGATCAGCTACATTTTTCATTCCGATGACACGAGAGTCATATACTTTCTCACCGATAATACGAGCCACATCTTCTTCGGAAATCCCCCTTCCGTTGTCTTCTACGGAAATCTCAACATACGCATCCATAGTACGGGCATACACTTTGATTGTTCCTCCTTCCGGAGTATATTTTCGGGCGTTTTCAGCCAGCGTGTTAATCATGAACAAAGTCAATGCCCGGTCAGCTTTCACCATAACCGTGGTCGGTTCTATTTCCAACTTCTGATTTTTCATTTCAAAAGCACGTCTCCCTTTGCCTAACAGTTCAAAGAGTTCGTTGAGATCGAACGTTTCAATATTCAGGCTAAGTGTCCCCTGCTTCATCTTAATCCAAAGCGCCAAAATATCATTGTATTCATTAATCGTAGTTACCAGCTCGTCAATGTATTGATACTTCTCTTTCTTTATCTTTTCATGATCAATATATCCTCGTACCGTCAACTTATGCACCTCATTCAAGATACGGTCGATATAAGGATTTATCCCATTCACAATGGCCAAACAAGCCTTCTTAATCAGATTTTGGCGTTTATTTCCCGCGATATGTTGTTCGTAAACATATCGTTGCTTTTCCAATTGCATCCGTTCGTCACTCAACGCTTCTACCATCTGCTCATTGTCCGCAGCCCAAACGATATACGGTTCAAGCACGTGCACCAACGCTTTTTCATCACGGTTCAACCGATGCAAAGGAACCAGTGCTGCTTTTCCTTCCTCCGGAATTTCCAGTTGAAGACGCCCTTTCCCGAACAGTTGGTCGATGCCTTGTTGAATTAACGGAACATTCATTGGTATAGAAGAAGTGATGTCCCGGCAAAGAGCCAGTATCCGTTGCAGACGTTCCACATCTACTTGATTCCTCATTTTAGATCGCTTATTGAAAAACCACCAAAGAATAACCACCAATACAAGTCCGGCAATAACCAAAGAGAGTACAAGCGTCATTTGTCGTGAATCGGATTCCAACGAAAGATAACGGCTCTCCAACTCTTTATCCTGACGGGTATAATTCAGAATATCCAAGTATATGTTCCGGTTATAATCAGAAGCATACTTCATCCCAAGCCCGGCATACGATACACTCAATTGTTCCCGAATCCTCGAAATCCATTCGGGCACCGTCTTTACGTCTTCCTCCATAATCCACGGAACTCCAGTATATGTCGTATCTCCTTCCGCATAAATGCGCAGCTTGTCCAACGTATCCACTGCATGATGATAATAAAGCACATGGTGTTGGTTCACACAATCTAACGCTTTTGTAAGCGTATCCAATGCTTCCGAATAACGTCCGTGCTCATTCATATACTTACCGATAGACACATACGCACCGGCAATCTGATACAAATCATTATACTCCCAGAATTTTTCAAGCGCAAGCTGCGCCATCCGCAAAGGCAAAAGCGAATCTACAGGAAAACCGAACTGATCCAGCGCATATCCCCTCCTTGTTCGAAAGAGTTCGAAGTTGTTGGGAGAAACCATCAGATTAGCCAGCCCTTGCAGACCATTTCCTTCAAAATAAGGATGATTAGTCTGAACCGCAGTCCTCCAAGTTATATATAGTTGGTCGAACTCACGCATTTTCCTATCCTCCGGCTTGGTGGCTTCCACCAATGAAGCCGATCCTTTGATATAATGATAATAAAGCAACTGATTAGTATCTGCCAATACTTCATTTTCCGGGATCTGATTGAGAGAAGCAATAGCTTCTTGTCGCTGCTGGAGATAATAGTAATATATAGAAGAAACAATGAAAAATTCGGTGAAAGCATAATCCAGTCGAAGTGCCTCGTGGCGGTCAGCAAACAAATCACTCTCTTCCCGAATACGTTTCATACGTCGGAGCGCACTGTTACGATAATCATAAAATTCTTTGTTCATAGCTGTCCGCTGACAAATCTTCATCAGCCCGATATCAGCAATCAACAGTTCAAGCTCATTTTTAGTCAGTTTATATACTTCCTTATGTAACGCTTCCGCCCGGTCAAAATCCATCGCCATAAAAGCACAGAATCCGAGGTTATTGGATGCCTCGGCTTTACCCGACTTATAAAAATTTACCTGTTGATAAGCTTCATTGGCATATTTATAGGAGGAATCCAAGCTTCGATAACGATAAGTATACGCTTTCCCGTTTAAAGAATCAATCAGGCGCACCTCTTTGGTTGGCACCATATCAGTGCACGAAAAAAAAGAGGTAAACAACACTATACCTATTATATATAAAGGAAAACGTGAACTCATTTTTGACTATTAACTGTTTTCAGAAAGCAAATCTACAAATATTTCCGATAAGTTGGAGAGAAAAATATTTTTTATACAATAAGTCCTTCTAAATAATAAGAGAAATTCCTACCTTTGCAGGCAAATTAACAAATAGGTAACATCTATTACAAAATGAGCGAAAAAGCACCCTTTATGGTATTCTCGGGAACGAACTCGAGATATCTTGCAGAAAAAATCTGCGCGAGCCTGGATTGTCCTCTAGGAAATATGAACATTACCCATTTTGCCGATGGCGAATTTGCAGTTTCATACGAGGAGTCAATTCGTGGCGCACATGTATTCCTGGTTCAATCCACTTTCCCTAACTCAGACAACTTAATGGAACTTCTCCTGATGATTGATGCTGCTAAACGTGCATCAGCTAAGAGCGTTGTAGCTGTAATCCCCTATTTCGGATGGGCTCGTCAGGATAGAAAAGACAAACCTCGTGTATCTATCGGGGCTAAGTTGGTAGCTGATCTGCTGTCTGTTGCAGGTATTGACCGACTGATTACGATGGATTTGCATGCAGACCAGATTCAGGGATTTTTCAATATCCCGGTAGATCACTTGTACGCATCGGCAGTATTCCTCCCTTACATCCAGTCTTTACAGTTGGAAAATCTGGTTATTGCTACACCGGACGTAGGAGGTTCAAAACGTGCCAGCACTTTCTCCAAATACCTCGGTGTACCATTGGTACTCTGCAACAAATCACGTGAAAAAGCTAATGAAGTGGCATCTATGCAAATCATCGGTGACGTGGAAGGTAAAAACGTTGTCTTGATTGACGACATCGTAGATACAGCAGGAACAATTACGAAAGCTGCTAATATCATGATGGAAGCTGGTGCTAAGTCCGTACGTGCCATTGCCAGCCATTGTGTAATGTCTGATCCGGCTTCTTTCCGTGTGCAAGAGTCTGCCCTGACAGAAATGGTATTTACAGACAGCATCCCTTATGCTAAGAAGTGCCCGAAAGTGAAACAGTTGAGCATCGCTGATATGTTTGCTGAAACAATTAAACGAGTGATGAATAACGAATCTATCAGTTCACAATATATCATTTAATAGATAACAGGTGATAAATAATAATTGATAGTTGAAGTTATTACTTTCAACAGGAAATTATAAAATGGATAATGACTACTTTTGGTTATTATCCATTTTTCTTTGTACCATACCTTTATTATCACTTCATTACCTGACGCATATATACAAAAAAATAGGCCACGCAGTGCGCAGCCCATTATATTTATCATCTATCATTTATTATTGGAGTCTTCCGAATTTATAGGTTCCTTTTTTAATCACTTTTCCATCTTTATCTGTTTCTACAAAAGGACCATCCTTCTTTCCTTGTTTGAAAAAGCCATCGAAGCGATTACCATCTTTGTCGATTTGTACACCTTGCCCCTCTTCCAATCCATCAACAAACCCACCTTTATATTGCATACCAGCAACAGTTTTCAGAGTACCCTGTCCATTGGGACGGTTATCTTTCCAGTCACCGTCATAAACATCGCCATTGCTCCATTTATAAACTCCTTTACCGTCGCGTTTATTGTTTTTCCAGCTTCCTTCATACACAGCACCATTCGCCCAGGTAAAAGTACCTTTTCCGTCTTGCATGCCGTTCTTAAAATTACCTACATATTTATCACCGTTAGCATGATAATAAACTCCCGGACCAGTGCGCTCCCCTAAAAGATATGATCCTTCATAACGGTCACCCGTGTGAAAGTAATAAGTACCTTTTCCATGTTGAATATCATCCGCCCAGTCACCATCATATTTATCTCCATTGGTATACTCAAATACCCCTTTTCCGTGACGAACATCATCCTTCCAATCTCCATCGTATTTAGAGCTATCATCCCAGTTCATGGTACCTTTGCCATTCTTTTTATCATTTTTCCAGTGACCGGTATATTTGGCACCGTTTGCCCAAGTATATGCCCCTTCGCCTTCGCGCTTATCATTCACCCAATGACCTACATACAAATCACCATTATGATAATACATAGTACCTTCACCATGCTGATAATCCTGATACCACATTCCGTCGTAACGGTTGTTATTCATAAAATAATAGATACCTTTTCCGTGCTGCTGGTCCTGAAACCATTGTCCTTCGTACTTTTCTCCGTCAGGAAACATATAAATTCCATATCCTTCACGTTTCCCCTTCACATATTCACCTTCAAAGACATCGCCGTTTTTAAAAACCGTTTTTCCTTTTCCGTTCGGTTTTCGGCTTTTCATTTCTCCCGTATAGACACTGCCATCCTTAAAAGTATAGTTGCCAATCTTTATTTCAGTAGAAAATGTATCTTTAATTTTTCCGAAAAATCCGCCTTTCTTTCCTTCATTTTCTTGTGCCATTACTCCCTCTTGTGAGAGGAGAGCCAATAAAAGTGTAGTATATAGATATTTCCTCATTGGTTTTAGTCGTTACTCATTTTAGAATTACAATTTGGACAAAGATACAATTTCTATCCCAAACAGCCCACTTTCGGAAAGCAATTTATGACAACTTTTTACCTGCAATGACCTCTTTTAATGTCTCTTTGCACAAATAGCGTTGTGCCAAATCTTGTATTTCTGCAGGAGTAACCTCGTTTACAGCCAGCAGAGAACGTGAAAAGTAGTCATCATTCAGACCGGAAGTAGCAATAAAGATCCATGCATCCGATAGTGAAAAAGGAGACTCATAACTACGGCACATTTCGCCCAACATATAATTGCGTACGATCATCAGTTCTTCCATCGACACTGGCTCCTGATGCAGACGGTCTATTTCATGATATACTTCCTGTATCAACGGTTCCACATATTCATTATCCGTTTCTGTCGATATAGCCAGCAATCCGCTATCCGGATAAAACATGATTCCCGCTGAAATGCCATAAGTATACCCCTTTTTTTCACGGATATTAGACATCAGCCGACTGCCAAAATATCCTCCGAATAAAGTCATCAATACCCGGAGTTTCAGATAATCAGGATGGTTACGAGTGATGGTTGTATATCCCATCTTTACAGCACTCTGCATGGCATCCTCACGTTCTGTAAAAATTCTCTTTTCGGGAACGGCAGTAAACGGAAAACTTAATTTCAATGCCGGCTGTTGATGTTTACCAAAAGAAGTGCCGAATGTATCCGTCACCCGGCTGATAATATCCTCTGTCACCTTGCCGGACAAGAAAATAGAGCAATTGCCCGAATGGTAATACCGTTCATAAAATTCACGAAGCACTTCCGGAGTGATAGCATGATAATCTTCCTCCACCACTACTTTACCGCATGGATGCTGTTCGCCATAAAGCGACCTCAATAGACTGCGATGTGCAAGAAAATCAACTTTGGAAGTATTGACCAGATATTGTTGGATATTGGTATCAAGGATGGTATGCAATTCTTTCTCCGGGAAAAGCGGTTCTTTAATCATGGATTCTACCACTTCCAATGTTTTCGCCAAATACTTATTCAACGAATAAACAGTGATGTATGCATACTCCGACGAGCTGGACAGTTCGAGCCACGAACCGTAGTAATCCAGTTTCTCGGCAATGGTAGCAGCCGTATATTTTGTCGTACCTTCGCGCAACATCCGGTTTGTAAACAAGGCTTGCAGTTTCTGCGACTGCTGCCAACGAGCTCCAGCGATAAGCACATCCATGCGTATCACTTCCTGTTCACCCGCATTAATAACAGTCAATGGAATACCATTCGGCAATGTCATTCGGACGGGAGGAAGTATACAAAAATTTTTCAGGGTTTGTATTTCTGGTTGTATTTTACGATCCATACGATTAGATTCTATTCTTCAAAAACTCTTCTGCCCGTTCCAAGTCTTGTGGGGTATCAATTCCGATAGTTTCTACTTCACTAATGCCCACCTTTATTTTATATCCGTTCTCCAGCCAACGGAGCTGCTCCAAAGATTCAGCCAGTTCTAGAGAAGACTGCGGAAGCATGGTTATCTCCTTCAGCACATCTGTACGATAAGCATACAGTCCGATATGCTTGTAGTAGGTATGTCCCTTCAGCCAGTCCTGTTTTTCAGCATTACGCTGATAAGGAATAATGGACCGGCTAAAATAAAGCGCGTTCCAGTTCTTATTGACTACCACTTTCGGTGAATTTACATTTTCCAGTACAGCAAACGGTTCATCTACAGTAAAAGGTTTCACCAGCGTGGCAATCTGCGTGGTTACATCTTCGAAACAAGCCTTTACCGCATCCAATTGTGAAGGCTGAATAAAAGGTTCATCTCCTTGTATATTGACCACTACATCAAAGTCACCTCCAATCTTTGTACAAGCTTCATAACAGCGATCCGTACCGCTTTTATGATGAACAGAAGTCATCACAACCTTACCTCCGAACGCCTTGACAGCAGCTTCAATACGCTCATCGTCTGTGGCTACATAAGCATCATCCAAAACGCCTGCCACTTGCTCATACACACGTTGTATAACAGTTTTTCCACCCAACATAGCCAACGGTTTTGCAGGAAAACGAGTGGATGCATAGCGGGCAGGTATAATTCCAAGAAATTTCATCTACTTAATAAATAATGAAGAATGGAAGGCAGATAATGACTGTTGTATATATCCCCTTTGCCAATCCTCCGGTTTTACTATTTTGTTATCATATAAAAGCATGTCAATGTCCAGACAAACTTTCTCCTCTTTTTTATCTTCCAGACGACGTCCGGACCTCTGTTCTATATCTTTCAGTATTTTCCTCACTTCCTCTTCATCCTTATCGGAAAAGAACAGAACTACTTGGTTGGAAAACAAGGCCGGATTCTTAAAAAACAAAGGTTCAGTTTCCAATTCAGGCGCAAAACAAATAGAAGAGAACGATTCAGTCAGTTTCTGTCTGGCAAAAGTCAAATTCTCTTTCCTGTTGTAATTACTCCCTATGCAAACAATATACCTATGCATTAAAAAATAAGTATTAGGTATTAAGTATTAAACATTAGATATTAAAGATATTATACCTACAGTTCAGTGCCCCAAACGCTACAGGTTAATACTTAATACTTATTTCAGATTTAGTTAAAAAGATCGTCCAATCCCCCCTCTTCTATCACCTCTCCGTCCGGAGTTTCCGAACCGGCACACGGATCAAACCCTTCAGGGAGTTTAAATTTCTCCTGCTGGTCATATCCCAAAGTCGGGTCATCATACACTTTCTTCATATACAGTGCCCAAATAGGCAAAGCAGCAGCAGCTCCTTGTCCATAGGTCATTCTACCAAAGTGAATGTCACGTTCATCACCTCCTACCCAACAACCGGATACCAGCGAAGGAGTGAATCCCATAAACCAGGCATCAGAGTTATCATTGGTCGTACCTGTTTTCCCACCCATATCGGCGGTAATTCCATAACGACGAACGCGTCCACCTGTTCCTTCATTAATAACAGCGCGCAGCATAACCAGCATTTTATATGCGCTTGAAATACTAATCACTTCCTCCATTTGCGGTGCAAAGGTAGAAAGCACATTACCATCACTATCTTCAATGCGTGTAACAAACAATGGAGCCACACGAATTCCTTTATTGGCAAAAGCTGTATATGCACTTACCATCTCACCAACAGAAATTTCACAAGGTCCTAGACAAAGCGAAACGACCGGGTCAATTGCTTTATTACGAACCCCAAAACTATGGATCAAAGGTACAAGATTATACGGATTCAGTTTGCCTATCAAATAAGCAGAAATCCAGTTGTCAGAATTAGCCAATCCCCACTTCAGAGTCACCATTTCCCCATAACGTTTATTGTTTGCATTACGAGGCGTCCAAGGAGTTCCATTCTCATCAATCAGCGTTTGCTCTACGTGGCGTATCTGATCGCAAGGAGAAAATCCATTTTCCATTGCTAATGTGTATAAATACGGTTTGATAGTAGATCCCACCTGACGACGGCCCACCATTGCCATATCATACTGGAAATATACATAATTCGGTCCGCCTACATAAGCCTTCACATGTCCGCTTACCGGATCCATCGACATGAATCCTGTCCGCAAGAAGGATTTGTAGTAACGGATTGAATCCATCGGTGTCATAATTGTATCTTTATCTCCCTTCCAGGAAAAAACAGTCATTTCTTCCGGGGTATCGAACGCCTTACGAATCTGCTGTTCCGAAGCTCCCGCCTCTTTCATAAGACGATAACGATCCGTCTGCTTCATAGCTTTTATCAGCAACTCCTCCACTCGTTTTTCCGGCAGTGATCTTGCGTATGGAGCATTTTTGCTTCCCTCTTTTTCTTTGAAAAACACAGGTTGCAAATAATCACCTAAATGTTCTTTTACTGCATCCTCTGCATATTGCTGCATACGCGAATTGATCGTTGTATAAATCTTCAAACCATCTGTATAAATATTATAATTCGTACCGTCTTTCTTTTTATTTTTTGCACACCAGCCATACAACGGGTTAGTTTCCCACGCTATAGAATCTTCGTAGAATTTTTGCATTTGCCAACCACGATAATCACTTTTTACCGGTTTCGGTGCTGTCATCACACCACGGAGATATTCGCGGAAATAAGTAGCCAATCCCTCTTTGTGGTCAACGCGGTTATATTTTAGTTTCAGTGGAAGAGCCTGCAAAGAATCACATTCTGCATCTGTGATATAACCAGCTTTACGCATCTGTTCAAGCACTACATTACGACGGCCACGGGAACGTTCGTTGAAACGGACAGGATTATAAAGTGAAGGATTCTTGCACATCCCTACCAACGTAGCTGCCTCTTCGATTTTCAAATCTTTCGGTTCGCATGCGAAGTATGTATGTGCAGCAGTTTTAATACCAACCGCATTATTCAGAAAATCAAACTTATTGAGATACATACTCAAGATTTCCTCTTTGGTATAGTAACGCTCAAGTTTCACTGCAATTACCCATTCAATCGGTTTTTGGAAAAGACGTTGAAGCGTATTCCTCGCCACTTTTTCCGTAAACAACTGTTTGGCAAGCTGTTGCGACAAAGTACTACCTCCACCTGCATTTTTCTGAAACATCAAACCACGTTTCACAAACGCACGGAACAATGCTTTGACATCAATTCCAGAATGTTTAACAAAACGAACATCTTCTGTCGCAATAAGAGCATTGATAATACTGGGTGACAAATCCTTGTAAGCTGTGTACACCCGATTTTCCTTACTGTAAGACCACGTACCAAGTACTTTTTCATCTTCAGAAAAAATCTCTGTTGCAAATTTATAGCTCGGGTTCTCAAGCTCCTCTACAGGAGGCATATAGCCAATCCAACCCTTTGAAATAGAGACAAAGATGACAACAATAGCCAGCACAACGACTACCAAAAACACCCAAAGAGCTTTTATTATTTTTCGAATCATGTTTTTTCCTGCTTAAAATGACGTTTTAATTAAGATGCAAAGGTAGATAAAATCCGTTATTCAGCCAACGAGATTGATTAGATTTTCTATTTTACGAAACAAAACACAAACAGGCGGGAAAAACCCCGCCTGTTTTTCATTTACAATCAGCCCATTTATAAAATAATCAATCACAAATTTGCTCCCTGCACGCCAATCACTCCGGCAATTGCCCCAGCAACAGCAATAATCATCTTCAAAATGATACTCCACGTTTTCTTCATAGACATTTTTCTTTTTAATTAAACACTCAATAAGCTTTTTAATCATCAATCGTTCATTGACGATTCATTATGCGGCAGGATCCGGCGCTTCCCCATCCCCATTACCTTCATCTCCTCCACCTTCTTCACCATCATCCGGTTTTTCAGGATCATTAGAAGAAATTTTCATATTAAGCTTCTTCAGATATTCATCCAAGCTAATCAAATCCAACTTCTCATCCGCACGGGTGGCAGTTTTTGTGACACGTAGCTCCTTATTCGCTTGAAAAAAGATGCGAACACTATCTATGCTATTCGCATTGATATCCTTCGCCAGCTCTGCACCTTTGGAACGGGCAGCCAACATAAACACCCCTAATCCTTCAATATTCACAGACTTACCTTCCAGTAGCTGCTCTTTCATCTTTTCCACAAAATTCTGGATCACACTCTTGATATCACCGATAGACAAGGAAGAACGCTCCTGCATTTTTTGCGCTATATATTTCAGATTAACAGACTGACCTAAAGTAATCAGATGCGGATAATATCTCTTGGGAGAATTGGGAACACGCGGATCCGTCGGACGCGTAACGACTTTGTAAATTACACTCATACTACGTTTTTTTTAAAGATTTAAATTCAAATTATTTATTCACGTTTTGTTGATCAACCATGCAAAGGTGGTGCTTTTATTTCGAATAGAAAAGAAAAAAGCCCCATGCGGAGCTCTTTTTAAAAGAAAAATCGTATAACACGTTATAAATCAGCAATTTTAAAACAACCATCCCTACCAAAACCATATTTTGATATTTTTAAGATTGTTCATTTCACTAAAAATACTAAAAAAAGAATTATTCCTCCACAATATACCTGTCTATATTCCGAGTCTCCTTACTGAAATTCACACCCACCTTCACAAGACGCCTGCCCTCCAACGTATAAGGTATCAGATATCCCCTATCATCAATCTGTCTCAACGCTTCTTCCGCACTACCGTTCAACTTGAACTCAAACACATAGACAGCATCCTGTGTCTTCACCACGGCATCGGCACGACCGCGGGCACTACGAACTTCCGTCGACACGAACTGCCCCAACAAGGCGAAAACCACATAAAAGATGGCCTGGTAATGACGCTCCGTATTATCACTCAACTCGTAAGGAATACCGGAAAAGAATATTTTAAGACGTTCCATGAAAGCATCCACCTCGCCATTACGCAACTCACGCATGAACTTGGCGATGTGGAAACCGGTCGCGTCACTCGAGACCTCCGTGTAATAAGGAAGCAGGAAGTTAAGAAAGCCGTAACGGACCTCATCGTTCGGGAAACCTAACGTATACAGATACACCTCCCTGTCATATCCCTTGATGGTCAGATAACCGCTCTGGTAAATCATAGGAAGCGGATTGCCAACCTCGGCACGATACTCCGAAAAGGCGGAAGCGTCCACCTCCATCCCGTCTACCAATAAACGAAGGTCATAATCACTCTCCTTCAGCAAATCCACCAGATAAGTGGGAGTGCCCGTCTGGAACCAGTAATGGTCGAACTTGCAACCGTCAAATACATTCAACAGGCTGAAAGGATTGAATACCCCGGCAGCAGTCTCCTCAAAATGATAACCGTCGTACATCAAAGTCAAACGAGTGAGTATCTCATCGAAAGACTCTCCGTATTTCACGCACAAGGCATCTATTTCCGGAGCGAACGTCCGCACCAACTCCTCTTTCGTAATGCCGCAAACCGTGGCATAGGCAGGCTTCATGCTGATATCGTTCAACTGGTTCAAGTCGCTGAAGACGCTCACTTGAGAAAACTTGGTAACTCCGGTCAGAAAAACGAAACGAAGATAACGGTCAGAACTTTTCAAAACCCCGTAAAAGGCTTTCAATGTCCGACGGTATTCGGACAATAAGGATTCATCCAAAAGGGCTTGAAGCAAAGGTTTATCGTATTCGTCAACCAAGACGACCACCTGTTTGCCCGTCTGTTCGTAAGCTTGCTCTATCATATATGCGAAACGTTCTTCCGGACTACGGTCCTGTTTCTCAGTACCATATTTCAACTCCCATCGTTCCAAATATTGATTGAGCATAGCGGTCAAGTCTGCAAAAGTCTCATATTTCCGCGCATTCAAATCCAGATGAAACACCGGATATGACTCCCATTCAGTTTCCAGTTTTTCGATGGCAAGCCCTTGAAACAAGTCCTTACGCCCTTCGAAATAGGCCTCGAAAGTGGAAAGAAGCAGGCTTTTGCCGAAACGGCGGGGACGGCTCAGAAAATAAGGAACAGAAGCGGAAGCGAGCTGATAAACCATCGCTGTCTTATCCACATAAAGATAGTTACCCTCACGCAACTTTTCAAAAGTCTGTATGCCAATCGGCAATTTACGTACCTGTTCCATGTCAACTTTGTTTTTATGATAGATGCAAATATACAATTTTATTCCAAGAGCAACACCGCTTTTTTATTAAAATAAAGAACATAAACGCCATATTTCACATATAGACACAAATCCGTTTTGCATTTCCTGATATAGCACAACGGCATGCCAATACCACTAATTGTATAAATTGGCAATCTCACCTTAAAAACAAATATGCCAACGATCCTCACAGACAGTTGGCATATCTCACATATAGATACATATCAGTTTTTAGGCCGATATGAGGGATAAAGTTAGAAATATACCACTGTATTCTTCCTAACTTTGCATTATGTAGGGATTTCATGAAACTATCATGAAGTTAGGGACCTACATAATTCTTTCATCTCACACAAAAACACTCATGTGTTTATTTCACATTTTCAACATATTTCACGTTTTCAACATAGTCAATAAATTCAACATTTATTTACACCATTTTTATTCTTTTCATCCACCACACATTCAGCCCAATCCAAACCAGCACATCCAGCAACAGCATCACCGTATTCTCCACATAAGGAATCAGCCAGATGTTCACCCCGCTGAGGATACAAGAAAGCAAAAGAATCATCAGCAACGCTTGGCGGACCGTAAAACCCATCCTCAGGAACAGGTGATGAATGTGCGTCTTGTCAGGCTCGAAAGGATTCCGACCTTTGTACATTCGGACGATGGCAACGCGGATGGCATCGAAAACAGGAACCAGCAACGTGCTGAAAGCAATCACCAAAGGACCGTGTTCCTTGGGGATGCCGTCGAGGTTCTGACTATACTTGATGGCAAGGAAACTCAGGATATAACCCAACGTCAGACTGCCCGTATCACCCATGAAGATCTTACGCGCACGTTCGGCCTTACCGAAAACATTGTAATAGAAAAACGGAACCAGCACACCGAACGAGCTGAAAGCGATCAGACTGCAACTCCACATCTCACGTTCTAAAAACAAGACGCCCAGCACTACCAGCGAAACGCTGCTCAGCCCCGAGGCAAGCCCGTCGATACCGTCAATCAGATTGATGGCGTTCGTGATGAGAATCACTATCACCACCGTAAGAAGTCCCCCCCAAAACTGAGGGATCATGCCCAAACCGAACAAACCGTATAGGTCGTTTATCCAAAGCCCGCTCAGCGGAAACAGGCAGGCACTCACCAACTGCACCACCATCTTGTTGCCGTAACGGACACCAATCAGGTCATCGGCAATACCCGTCAGGTAAAGCAGAACCAGTCCGCAGACAAGCAACAGCATCTCAGACAGAATGCGGTCATCGTGAAGCGTGGAGGCATAATAGCCGAACAGGTTGTAGAAAGCCAGCACTCCGCAACAAGAAAACAGGATGGTAGGGAAAAAAGAGACTCCGCCCAGACGGGGGATCGCACCTTTGTGGACCTTGCGCTCTTCCTGAGAATCGAACAGTTTCTTCCGGTAGGATATCAGCAGGATGCGGGGGATAATCATACGGGCGATGAAAACGGAAATCAGAAAGGCTAATGCCATTAGTAGATATTTCATGATTTTAGGACGTTATGGGGTTAATACTAGATAATCTTTATAGAAAACATATTAATTAACATTCTGAACGAAATATTATTTTAGAATTCTGTGAGAAAAAACTCTATTTGAGATAATCTCTCCTATTTTATATATATACCGTAATGACAATAAAAAGACATTGGCATAAATTCCATTCTCACGGAATGCACGCAAATGTTCTTTCATAATTCTTTTATGAGATTCAAAACCGGAAGTACTGGCACCGCCAACACGCATAGTCACCATATCGACAGGTAAGTACTTCATACGAATCTTTGCTTTATAAATCACACGGAGTAAAAACTCAAAATCGGCAGCTATTTTATAATCGGTTTGATACAATCCCAACTCTTCAAAATACTCTCTTCTTAAATAAAAAGATGGATGTGCCGGCATAAAGCCCAATCGCATCAGACTTCGCTGAAAGATCTTTGAAGAATAATAGCGGACACATTTATGCAAGTCACTGTCTTTTACAAAATGTACATCACCATAAACAGCATCAATGTCCGGATTCTGTAATTCAGAAGCTACACGTTCCAACACATCATCAGAAGTATAAAAATCATCCGAATTTAAGATTCCAACCACATCACCGGTAGCCATCTTTATACCTTTGTTCATCGCATCATACAATCCCCTATCCTTCTCACTAATCCACATCATCCGTCCTTCAAAATCCAGTTCATATTTTTTTATAACATCTATAGTGTTATCCTGTGATAAACCATCAATAATTATATACTCAATATTTGTATACGATTGAGACAGTACAGACTGAATTGTATCAGAAAGAGTTTTCCCACTGTTATAAGTTACAGTTATAAGAGATATTTTCATTTACTAAATTAAAGATTTATATATATTGTTTGTTTGGTCATAAGTTTTGTCCCAAGAAAAACGTTTTGCATTTTCAAAGCCCAAGTTTATAACCTCATTTCTGTATTTCCCTCTATCCAAAACAGTCATCGCATCAATTATATTATCAACATCCAATTTATCCAAGGCTATTCCTCCTGTTCCTATGACTTCAGAAATGGATGAATTTGCTCCAGCAATAACAGGACATCCCGCTTTTTGAGCTTCAATAACAGGAATACCAAATCCCTCATACAAAGAAGGATACAATAAACAAAAAGCATTATTATAGAGAATATTTAAAACCGCAGAAGATACTCCCGACAATACTTTATATTCCACTCCTTTCAATTTCATTTTTTCAACTTCCACTAATGGTTTTCCAACAACAACTAATGGTTTTTTAGTTCGTTTAGCCACACTTATAGCTAAATCAAACTGCTTATATAATGCAAATCTATCACCTACAAATAAAAAATATTCTTCCTTTTCATAAGGCAAATTATCAACCCTCTTATTTACAGAAAGTGTACAAAATATTTCATCTACACCATTATAAACAACCTCTAACTTATCCGGATTTACTTCAGGTAAAAAACGTAATAAATCATCACGAGTATTTTGTGAAACACAAATAATCTTATCAGAATAAAGGATTGCTTGTTTCTTTTGCCAAGAATGTATTTTTTGTT
>CAPAOL010000008.1 GCA_948579315.1 uncultured Phocaeicola sp. | reverse complement strand
CCGACAAAGATAGGGATTTTAACTAATTCCCCCAAATTTTCAAACTGAGCCAAAACAGCCCTGAAGAATCTGAAGCATTCATGAAGGATTTAGAAGAGAATCATACATGATAAGATGCTGATAAAAAGCCTGTTAAGCGTCAATGAAGGATTTGAAGGAAAAAGAAGCCCCATTGATCTTCAGAAGACTTACCCTCGAAATAAATACATCACTCCCCTACTTTTCCCGGCGTTCACGGACAGACCTCATTCCAAACCCGTCCAATCCCCTCTTTTTTACGTTTTTTAGTCCATAAAAGCTGCCTGTCTCAGCAATTTTTCGTATCTTTGAAAGCTAATATTTAAGATAATTGAATCAAACATGAGTGAAGAAGAAAAGATAAACGGCGAAAACAATTACTCGGCCAGTAACATCCAGGTATTGGAAGGTTTGGAGGCTGTACGTAAACGTCCCGCCATGTATATCGGAGACATCAGCGAAAAGGGATTGCACCACTTGGTTTACGAGGTTGTGGACAACTCTATCGACGAGGCATTGGCCGGCTACTGTGATCATATAGAAGTCACCATCAATGAAGACAACTCCATTACCGTACAGGATAATGGCCGTGGTATCCCGGTAGACTTTCACGAAAAAGAAAAGAAATCTGCATTGGAAGTGGTAATGACCGTGCTGCACGCGGGAGGTAAGTTCGACAAAGGTTCTTACAAGGTTTCAGGCGGTCTGCACGGTGTAGGTGTTTCTTGTGTGAACGCCTTGTCTACTCACATGACCACACAGGTATTCCGCGGTGGCAAGATCTACCAGCAGGAATACAGCTGCGGACATCCTTTGTATTCTGTAAAAGAAGTAGGAACAGCTGATATTACCGGAACAAAACAGACTTTCTGGCCGGATGATACCATCTTCACTGTTACCGAATATAAGTTTGACATTCTACAGGCACGTATGCGTGAATTGGCCTACTTGAACAAAGGTATCACCATTTCACTGACCGACCGCCGGATCAAAGAAGAAGATGGCAGCTTCAAGAAAGAAATATTCCATTCGGACGAAGGAGTGAAAGAGTTTGTACGTTTCCTGAACCGTAACAACGAAGCGCTGATTAATGATGTCATTTATCTGAATACCGAAAAAAACAATACCCCCATTGAATGTGCCATCATGTACAATACAGGCTATCGTGAAAGCCTGCATTCGTATGTAAACAATATCAATACAATAGAAGGCGGCACACACGAGGCCGGTTTCCGCAGCGCATTAACCCGTGTACTGAAGAAATATGCGGAAGATACCAAAGCACTGGAAAAAGCAAAAGTCGAGATTTCGGGAGAGGACTTCCGCGAAGGCTTGATTGCCGTCATTTCAGTGAAAGTAGCCGAGCCGCAGTTCGAAGGACAGACCAAGACCAAGCTGGGCAATAGCGAAGTGAGTGGTGCCGTGAACCAAGCTGTAGGCGAAGCGCTTACATATTATCTGGAAGAACATCCGAAAGAAGCAAAACAGATTGTTGACAAAGTGATCCTGGCTGCAACAGCGCGTATCGCCGCACGCAAGGCACGTGAATCTGTTCAAAGAAAGAGTCCGATGGGCGGTGGCGGACTGCCGGGCAAACTGGCCGACTGCTCGAGCCGTAATCCGGAGGAATGTGAACTATTCCTGGTCGAGGGTGACTCGGCAGGTGGTTCTGCCAAGCAAGGACGTAGCCGTGCCTTCCAGGCAATTCTACCTTTGAGGGGTAAAATCCTGAATGTGGAAAAAGCGATGTGGCACAAGGCTTTTGAAAGCGATGAGGTCAATAATATCATCACCGCCCTGGGTGTCCGTTTCGGTGTGGACGGAAATGATGACAGCAAAAAAGCGAACATCGACAAGCTGCGTTATCACAAAGTGGTGATCATGACCGATGCCGATGTCGATGGTTCTCACATCGACACCCTTATCATGACATTGTTCTACCGCTATATGCCGGAAATTATAGAAAACGGACATTTGTACATTGCCAATCCGCCATTGTATAAATGCAGCAAAGGAAAAATCAGTGAATACTGCTACACCGAAGAAGCACGCCAGGCATTCATTCAAAAATATGGTGACGGACAAGAAAACGGAATCCATACACAGCGATACAAAGGTTTGGGTGAGATGAATCCCGAACAACTGTGGGAAACAACAATGAACCCTGAAACGCGTATTCTGAAACAGGTAACAATTGACAATGCCGCCAACGTAGACTATATCTTCTCCATGCTGATGGGAGACGATGTAGCTCCACGCCGCGAGTTCATAGAGAAAAACGCGACATATGCGAATATAGACGCGTAATTTTTCATTCATTATTTTTTAATCAAAATCCATCCTCACATCTTACAATTTGAGGTAGCCCCGATCCTGCTTTTCTCTGGATCGGGGCTTTTTTATCAATGAAAACCAACCTGACCCCATTTATATTTTTCCTCCTTTAAATGCCCGAAGAAACAGATACTCATACCGACTCTTTTTTTCGATGAAATGGGCAGAAATTGTAATAGTTCACCGCCGGTAACAAACATAACCTCATTCATTTTTCTTATAAATTAATTGGATGAAAGACGATATTCTGCCAGAAAGTCTTAATTTTGGGACATTAAACCATTTAACTCGAATAATAACATGAAACTCACATTTCGAATTGAATACCGTACAGCCTGGGGAGAAGAACTGGGGGTGATACTGGACGGAAACAATAGTGAACCTATCATCCTTCGCACTCCAAACGGGGAACATTGGGAAGGTGAAGCTGAAATGCCGGACCTCCCTGCATGCGTGCCTGTTTCCTACCGCTATGGAGTATATCGTGACGGACAGTGCATCCGCCGTGAAAGCGGAACCATGGCTCATTTGTTTTGCCCCGGAAAAAAGAAAAACTGCCACTACATATTAAATGATTTCTGGAAAGACCTTCCGGCTGAATCTTACTTATACAGTTCCGCCTTCAGTGGTGATTATCAGTCTGAGACAACTATAAAAGTCACAGCAAGCGCCGATGGAAGCATTACTTTCCGGGCCTTATGCCCTTGTCTGCATCATAAGCGTCAAGTGCTGGCTATCAGCGGAGATTGCCCGGCTTTAGGCAATTGGGATATTCAAAAGACGGTCCTGATGGAAGAAATACAACCGAACGAGTGGACCATCACACTGAATGTTTCTACTTTGGAGTTTCCGCTAAGTTATAAGTTCGTAGCCTGCAACGCCGACAGCAAGCAGGTAGAGGAATGGGAGAACCACGACAACCGGATGCTTAATAATCCGGAATTAAAAAAAGGAGAAATTTACCTGACACCGGAAACTGAAGTTCATTTCACTTCATCGGCCCGTAAGGTGGCGGGAACAGCTATCCCTGTATTTTCTCTCCGCAGTGAGAAAAGTTTTGGAGTAGGAGATTTCGGAGATTTGAAGAAACTGATAGACTGGGCGGCAAAGACCCACCAGCAAGCTGTACAAATCCTCCCTATCAACGATACGACCATTACCCATACCTGGATGGATTCTTATCCCTACAACAGCATTTCCATTTATGCATTCCACCCTATGTATATTGACCTGAACCAGCTGGGTAAGATGAAGGATAAAGAAGCGCTGGCTGTTTTTGAAGCCCGCCGGCAAGAATTGAACGCTCTTCCCCAAATAGATTATGAAGCGGTGAACAATGCCAAACGTTCCTATTTGAAAGTGATGTTCCAACAAACCGGAAGGAAAGTGCTGGCTTCGGCCGAATTCAAAAAATTCTTTGAAGAAAATGAACATTGGCTGCTGCCATACGCCGCATTCAGCTATCTAAGAGATCTGTATGGCACTCCGGATTTCAGCCAATGGCCTGAGCATACAGAGTACAAGGCAGAAGAAATAGCAGCCTTATGCGCACCGGACAGCTCTTGCTATGAAGAAATCGCCTTTTACTACTACACACAGTACCATTTACATATCCAATTACTTGATGCAGGAAACTATGCCCGCGAAAAAGGTATTATCTTTAAAGGTGATATCCCTATCGGCATCAGCCGCAACAGTGTGGAGGCATGGATTGAGCCGTATTATTTCAACATGAACGGTCAGGCAGGCGCGCCGCCCGACGCATTCTCCGTGAACGGACAGAACTGGGGCTTTCCCACCTATAATTGGGAGGTAATGGAACAAGACAACTACCAATGGTGGCAGAAGCGTTTCCGCAAAATGGCAGAGTATTTCACAGCTTACCGCATAGACCATATTCTTGGTTTCTTCCGTATCTGGGAAATCCCATCTCATTCGGTACATGGTTTGCTGGGACAGTTTGTACCGGCATTGCCTATGAGTGTAGACGAAATTCAAAGTTACGGGCTGCCGTTCCAAAAGGACTTCATGACCAAACCGTTCATCAACGAAGAGATGCTAAACAAGATGTTTGGTGACAAAGCTGCCTTTGTAAAAGAAACATTCGTACAACATGCTCACGATGACATTTATGAAATGCGCCCGGAATATGATACCCAACGCAAAGTGGAGGCTTATTTCTCCGATAAGAAAGATGAAGAAAGTATCCATATACGCGAGGGAGTATATGCCTTGATAAGCAATGTATTATTTGTTCCCGACCGCAAGCACCCCTCCATGTATCATCCAAGAATTGCCGTTCAGAATGATTTCATCTTCGGGCGCCTCGACTGGAAGGAGAAAGACGCTTTCAACCGTCTGTATAATCATTATTATTACCAACGCCATAACCAGTTCTGGTATCAGGAAGCGATGAAAAAGCTGCCTATCCTGACACAAGCCACTTCTATGCTGGTGTGCGGAGAGGATTTAGGAATGGTTCCCGACTGTGTGCCTTGGGTAATGGACCAGTTGCAAATACTCAGCCTGGAAATCCAACGTATGCCCAAGAATCCCAAACACGAGTTCGGTCACGTGTGGGAATATCCGTACCGCTCGGTCTGTACTATTTCCACTCATGACATGTCTACTCTGCGGGGATGGTGGGAAGAAGATTATGAACAGACCTGCCGCTACTACAACCATGTAATGGGACACTGGGGAGAAGTTCCGGTTTCAGCCCCGGGATGGGTTTGCGAGGAAATAGTACGCCACCATCTGGAATGTCCGTCATTGCTGTGCATCCTGTCCTTTCAGGACTGGCTGTCAATAGACGAAGAAATCCGCTATCCCGATGTGAACGCGGAACGTATCAACGTACCTGCCAATCCAAGACATTACTGGAGATATCGTATGCATCTCACTTTGGAAGAACTGATAAAGAACAAGAAGTTCAATGAAAAGCTGGTAGAGATGATTGATACCACCGGCAGATTCTAACCATCCACCACAGACAGCCTGGGGCTGTCTGTGGTGACTCCCTACCCCAACGATAATCAATAACACACATACCATGAAAAAAATTCCCGATTTAGGTTTCTGGAAACTATGGAATATTAGTTTCGGATTCTTTGGCGTGCAGATAGCCTACGCTTTGCAAAGCGCGAATATCAGCCGTATCTTTTCCACTTTGGGAGCAGACCCACACAGTTTAAGCTATTTTTGGATATTACCTCCGCTGGCAGGAATCATCGTCCAACCCATCATAGGCGCACTGAGTGACCGCACTTGGACGCGTTTCGGACGGCGTATCCCCTATCTGTTTGCAGGAGCTCTGGTTGCTGTCTGCGTCATGTGCCTGCTCCCTAATGCAGGTAGTTTCGGAATGACAGTCAGTGCAGCTATGGTATTCGGTCTGATATCACTGATGTTCCTTGATACCTCTATCAATATGGCCATGCAGCCCTTCAAGATGATGGTGGGCGATATGGTGAATGAAAAACAAAAAGGACTGGCTTACTCCATTCAGAGTTTTCTCTGTAATGCCGGCAGTCTGGCAGGATATCTTTTCCCGTTTATTTTTGCCGCCATCGGCATCAGTAATATTGCTCCCAAAGGTATTATTCCCGACTCTGTCATCTATTCTTTCTACATCGGCGCATTGATACTGATTCTATGCGTGATCTATACTTCGGCCAAAGTAAAGGAATTTCCTCCCGAAGAATATGCAGCATATCATGGCATCACCCATGAAAGCAAAAAAGAAAAGACAAATATGTTCAAATTGCTGGTCAAGGCTCCCAAAGCCTTTTGGACAGTAGGACTGGTACAATTTTTCTGCTGGGCAGCCTTCATGTTCATGTGGACTTACACCAATGGAACAGTTGCTTTGAATGTGTTCGACACACCGGTCATAACAACCATGACAAACGGTGTTTCCAGAGTGGTACTGGATACACAATCCGCACAATACCAGACAGCGGGAGATTGGGTCGGGATCTTATTTGCTGTCCAAGCCATTGGTTCCGTTATTTGGGCAACGATCATCCCGATGATTCAGAACCGCAAACTTGCCTACGTACTCAGTCTGGTATTGGGAGGCATTGGATTCATCTCCATTTTCTTTATCCATAATCAATATGCTTTATTTGCATCCTTCATCCTGATAGGTTGCGCATGGGCAGCCATGCTGGCCCTTCCCTTTACCATTCTGACCAATGCATTAACAGGAGGACATATGGGAACCTATCTGGGATTATTCAATGGAACTATTTGTGTTCCACAGATTGTCGCAGCTTCTTTAGGAGGTATCGTACTGAAGATATTTACCAGTCCGGGTAGTGTCGCTCCGGAAGTAAACATGCTGGTATTGGCTGGAGTATTCCTGATTATCGGTGCCGGCTGTGTAAGTATTATCAAAGAGAGGTAAAGCGTTTCCCGAAAGTAATATATGCTCATTCCATCACCACCGTTCAATGTTCTGTTTCCCGAAACTGAAATTCACTCCGCGGTGTCAAAACTTTGTTTTTGAAAACATGAACTTATAATCTGAAATTTGAGCATCCTAAAAAACTAAAGAAAGGATCGTATCATTACTCAATACAGAGTTTGATACGACCCTTTTACGCGTTATAATTACTATCTGCAACTTTTCAAAGCTGTCATTTTGGTTTTGACACATTCATCTTCATTCCGTCCAGCATTATTCCAACTTCTCCATGAATTCTGGATGCCGATAGAAAAAATCAGACGCCATATAATAAAGTACAAAGCGGTACTCATTTCTGACACATGAGTTACATTCTGCACCCAAGTATATAATAAAACGAAGAGATAAATAATTGATTTTTACCTGTTTAGACTACAAAATACAAGATAGGTTTTTATATATCTCTTAGTAAGAGATATATAATTCTCGTGCAAAAATAAGGAAAGTTTTGATAACTAATACACTTTTCATTAAAAAAATACGATCTAAAGCAAAAAAAAGCCTTTTTTCTTATTTAATCTTTCTCTCAACAGCTCACTTCTCATTGATTTAATTATTTGATTTTATGCATATTACATCTATTTTGTCGATCTCTTAGTAAGAGATCGACAAAATAAGCAAATAAAAAAACGAAAAAAGAATTGAATGGAATACCTGTTTCTGCGACGTAAAAAGACCCGCTACACTTCGGTGCGCCAAAAGACTTTGCTCTATCGTGCCGCCTCTCGCCGATGGGAGAAGGAGTTTGCGTTGCGGACGGACGTCCGCCGGATAGATGCTCTTATATATAAAGGTATATTATACCTGATGGAAGTGCGTCAAGTATTCCTCGATTCCTCTCTTTCGCTGAAGACACTGAGTGCGATGCTGGAGACAAACCAGACTTATTTAAGTAATGTGGTGAACCGCTATTTCGGCTGCAACCTGAAAGAACTAGTAAACACTTACCGAGTGGAATACGCCAAAGAGCTGCTCCGCAGCGGACGATGCCCCATAGAGGAAGTTCCCGTACGCAGCGGCTTCGGTTCGAAAAGCCCTTTCTATGTGGCGTTCGGAAAAGTGACGGGCATGACGCCCCGGCAGTATGTGGCACACGAGAGGAATCCGCTGAAACAGGAGGAAAACAATTAAGTCCTTTTATAATAAATGGTATGTATAACCAATTTTAGTTTTTTAAATTTATAAATTTAAAGTTTTTCTATTATGAACAAAAAGTTTTTAAGTGCAATCCTGTTCGGAGCCTTAATGGTTTCGTCAACAGGAACATTTGTGTCTTGTAAAGACTACGATGATGACATTGACGAGCTGACTTCGCGCGTGGATGGCGTTGAAGGTCAAATCAAAGACCTGGAAGCAAAAATCAATGCTGCCAACTGGATTACTTCTGTAACTCCTGCCACAGGCGGTTTCACTGTTGCTTTCAATGACGGTAGCAGCTACACCATTACCAACGGTAAGGACGGTGAAGCAGGTGCTGCAGGTACAGAATGGACTATCTCGGAAGATGGTTTTTGGGTATGCAACGGTGAGAAGACTACCGTTAAAGCTGTAGGCCAGGACGGCGCACAGGGTGAACCGGGCAAGGATGCTCAACCTGAAGTGAAAAAGGAAAACGGCAAGTGGTATTTGTGGAACGGTACAGAATTTGAAGAATTTGCCGGCGCTACTCCTGCAACAAATGTTCCTTACTACTACGCTGATCCTACTGATCCTAACAACTACGTTATCATGGTTGTTTGTGACAAAGACGGTAAGAATGAAAAATCTGTTCGTCTGCCCTTGAACGAAGGATTGGCTCAGATTACTGTATTGGAAAACAATTTCAATATTGCTTATAGCATTGCTAAAGAAGGAACAGCATGGCCGAAATGGGAAGGTGGTTCTAAAGAAAAACCTGCCAAAGGTGAATATATGGTAGGACAATCTACCAGTTCTATTATAGTTCAGATATCCCCGGTTTCTTACGATTAATCAGGAAAAACCGTTAAGGCTGTAAACTCTAAAGGTGAAGAACTGCCTATCAAATTAGGAAAAGTAGTTCCTTTTAGTGGAGTATTAAGCAGCAGCAGAGCAGCTTCTACAACCGGATTGTATGAAATTCCTGTAGAAGGTATTACTGTTAATGATGAAATAGTTGAATCATACGGCAATAGCAATGCTGTAGCGTCATTGGTTGTTAACGAAAATGTTTACTCTCCATTCAATGGTGATTTTAATTTTAGTTTGGTGGATGCCCAAGATGTTAATATTCCATTCGGTAAATACCAGATTAATGAGCAAGGTGATACTTATCTCACATCATACGTGGATGCTAAGCCAGGTGAATCTGTAACAATTGTCCCTGAAAAAAAATGGGCAGGTCAACTATTCGATTCATACATCACAATGGCTGATAATGCTCAAGCAAAAGCAGACTCTATCCGTTATGGCGTATCATTCGATGGTATGACTATCAATCTTAATGACAAGGCTGCAGGAAATGTTTACTTTACAGTTCATTATATGAATGTTTTCGGTAAGGTTAAATCTGACAATGTAACCTTGAACTTTAATGAAAAAACTCCTGATGCAGAAGAAATTACTTCTATCGTAAGCAAGAAGCATGTTGTAACAGAAGTGACTGAAACTGCTGAACAAGCATTTATCTCTGACTTAAAGCCCTACTTCGATGCCATGGGTGCAGACAAACGTGTCGTTTGGAATGCTGAATATCAAGAAATGGTACTTGAACCCCAAGTAGAATGGGTATATGAAAATGCTGAAACAGGCAAGATAGAAACTGAAAATCTAACCGATCTTGTTAAGAATATCGCTACTGTTGACTCTGAAGGTAAAACAACAACTGAAGCAGCCCAAATAGCAGGTATCAAAGTTAACTTCAACACAAATTACGGTAGTCAATTAGCCAAAATCATTGAAAATGGTGGTGAGTTTACAGCTAAGGTAAATGTTGTTGCAGCTGTTAAAATTGGAACACTCAATTATTTCAGAACAATTGCTGTTATTAACTTGCCGTTCACTATTGAAAAGCCAAGCGATGCAACATTGGCAGCAGCTTATACATTTAACCCGTCATACTATTTGAATAAGATTGTAACAGTTTATGCTAGTGAAATCACTAAAGCCAACATTTTCTCTGCTGGAACTGTAAGTGGATACAAAGCTATTGAAGATGATGCTGACAAGATTGCTGTTAGTGACAACGGTACTATCACATTAACTGAAAAAGGGGAAACTAACAAGGCTTATACGTTAACAGGTGGTAAGGTTACCTATGCAGGCGTACAGTTCCCGATTGCTGACTTCAAAGTTATGTTTGCTGAAAGCAAAAACTATACAACAGTTATGCCTGCTGGTATTTCTATCATCTCTGGTAGTGGTAACATAGTAACTGTGAAATATGGTAAAGCTGCTGATAAGAATGACAAGAACATCTATTACCGTGTAGATAACATTTCTGGAACACAAGATGATATTCAAAATGTAGTTTGCGAAGTCGAAGCTAAATATACCCAATATTTGACAGCAAATATAAACGGTAAAGATATTAAACTTACAGCAAATGCTGGTGATGCAAACAAAGTATCTGTAGCAACCCCAGTCAAAGTGAAATTGACTATCACTACTTCAACAAATGAAAAAGTAGAAGACACCATTACTGTAAACCTGACTCCCTATCCGGCACAGTAATCAAAGTCTAAACACACAGAGATAAGGATTTAATATCCTCCTCTCTGTAGAACTACTCCCAAGCAGAGAGAGAATTATTTTGAGTTATTCAACTCTCATTCTCTCTCTGCTTTTTTATTTATGCCAAACAATCAGTACTATGTCCAATAATTTTTATCAGGCATTCAATAGCATCAGCGATTCGATGACAAAAACCGTTCCTAAAGAAATCAAAATGACAAATGAGGTCGTATTTACAGAATCCACTCCATTGATTTCCAAAGATATTTATCGCACCTACCGACATTGCCGCAATATTGAAATAAGCCACCTATGGCAATACTCTATCTCTCCTATTACATTTATAGTATTTTGTCTTTCAGCCTATGGTTATCTACCTGTATAGATATGCTATCAATGTTACTATTTTCTACCAAAACATCTCCGAAGATACGCTGAACACTTATTGGAAGTTTACTAGTTGTGGTGCTATTTTTATCTCTCACATAGGTACTGTACTCTCTGTTTTATGAATTTAATGGTCGAAGATTCAAAGACATGGTTTGAAATTTATGAAGTTGCCATTGCTGTTTATGAAGAAAATGACAAGTACCTGAACAAAATAGAAAATAATAATAACGAGGACAAAATAGGTGCTTTCCAATTTCAACAATTAGAAAGTTTCGAGACCAAGTTAACTGAAAAGATATTCGACTTGCCTATCCTCAATGTCCAAGGCGGGACTTATCCATCTTCTAAAATCAATTGTGTTATTGGACAAGTAATGCTATCCGTTTGGGGAACAATTACATTTTGCCACATTTAGAATAAATACGACCAAACTCCCAAGGTTAGAGCTAATACTTACTGAAGCACGGAATAACAGTGAATACACTTATATTACATTTGCTGGTATTATTGTAATCATATCTCTACAAGTTCATCACTTCCTGTTCAAAAGTTTCCTTGTTTCCTATCGCCTTATTACGCATCTTGCTGCGATAATTATAAATCGTTGCCAAAGAATACCCCAAGAAATGGGCAATCCGATTACTATCAGTCACTCCCAGACGGATCAAAGCAAATATACGCAATTCCGTAGTCAGCAACTCGCCCGGTTTGGGATATATTCTTCCTTCCTCTACCAATAACTCATTAAAAGAAGTAATGAAATGAGGAAATAACTCCAGGAAAGACTTATCAAACTCATTATAAAAATCCTTCCGTTCATCTCGTATGAACTGCTCGGATTTAATCGCTTTAAACAAATCGTCTATACGGGAGGCCATTGCCAGTTTCGCCAAAGAACGACGATAAAACTCCAACTTGTCCAGATAAATCACACATCTGTCCAAATAACGGGCAATGTATACTTCCTTGATCTTCCCCGTCTGTGCCAACTCAGCATTTACTTCCTGCATCTGCTGATTAGCCAGACTCAGATTACGGCGCATCACTGATAATTTCTTCATCCATCGGTACAGATAAAAAATAGCAGCAAGCAAAAATAAAGAAAGCAAACTGACACTGATTAAAAGAGTACGGGAAATCTGCCTCTCTTTTTCTTCTTTCAATTTATATGCTTTATCAATAATAGGAAAGAACTGCGTTACCTCAATAAACCGCAAACGGGCATTACAAGCTACCGCATCCTCCATTGAACAATTCAAATACTTATAAGCACGATCCAAATCACCTACCTCATACATCAGTTGAGCCAATTTCTGTAAGGATGCATATTCACGAATAGACGATTTCAAATCTGTAATAGCGGTCAAGGCCAGATAATAAATTTCTTTCTGAATATCTCCCCGCATATCGTAAGCCTCGGATAAAGTATAATAAATATACCCTTTTTGCCGTTCATCCGGCGTTTCTTTCAATAGGTCCGACAATATAACCAAAGCAGAATCCACCCTGCCATTAATAATCTTTTTCTCGGCCCATACAATGCTCCTGTCCACACAAGGATCAGTAGCAATAAGAATAGAATCCCTGTAAGCATCGGTCTTTTTCAAATATTTCACTTTTTCGGCATCATTGGTGGTATAATCGGCCACCCAACCATAATAAGCCCGATAGGTCCGGTAATAATAAGCCAAAGTCTCCCGTTCCAATTCCAACGGGTCTACCCGCTCCAATTGTTCCAAAGCCTCGTTATACATTCCCATCACCCCCATCACCTCGGCACGGTTAATGACAATCTCATTCTTTAACTCCGGATGATTCAACAGAGGCAACAAATTCATTTTTCCATTAATATAATACAATGCGGAATCAGCTTGATAATGCAGATAAGCGTTAAACAAAGAACCGCAAAGTTCATATTTCTCCCTATTATCTTTAGAACGGTGAAGACGTTGCTTTAAATCCACAATCTCTTTTTCCTTCTGTACATGACAAGCGGTCTTATTATCTATGACCCGATCCAACCTTTTCAACACTTCTTCATTGCTGTTTTTATCAGCAAACAAAGGAGTTGTCAAAGTCAACAAAAACAATATAAAGAAATAGGTTACATTCTTCATCTTATATACTTATTATAGATTCACAAATATATAAATATAAGTAATTAGAATAAAGTTTTTCAACGAAAATATTTTCATTGACGTTTATATTTTCAGCAATACAGCAAAGACAAATGCGCCTAATTATCAATAAGTTGAATCTATAAAACATTTATATTTTTATTCTAGTACTCAAATCTCAGCTATTCCACTCCTACATTTGCAACATCCAAATGAAATGAAATGAAGATATAAACACTAATTTCTATATATTATGAAAAGAACATTCGCACTTATGGCATTACTCGCGTTATTCGGTTTGCAACACACAGTGTCCGCAGCCATAATTAAAAAAGTAGCCCCAACCTTCTGGTGGGCGGATATGAAGAATCCCGAACTACAGATCCTACTGTATGGCGACAATATTTCCTCCAGTGATGTAAGCATCTCTTCTAAAGACATTCTTCTGAAAGATGTTGTGAAACAAGAAAATCCCAATTACTTAATCTTATATATGGATTTATCGGAAGCTACTCCGCAGACTTTTCATATTACACTGAAACAAGGTAAAAAGCAAACTGTTGTGCCATATGAAATAAAACAGCGTAAGGCAGATGCTTCCAACGTGGAAGGCTTCAACTCGGGTGACGTATTATATCTGATTATGCCAGACCGCTTCGCCAACGGAAATCCCTCGAACGATGTCGTACCGGAAATGTTGGAAGCAAAGGTAGACCGTAACGATCCGTTCGCCCGTCACGGGGGCGACCTCGCAGGTATTGAAAATAATCTGGATTATCTCTCCAACTTGGGAGTTACGGCAATCTGGCTGAACCCCATACAGGAAAATGACATGAAAGAAGGATCCTATCATGGCTATGCCATTACCGATTATTATCAAGTAGACCGCAGATTAGGTAGCAATGAAGAATTCTGCAAGCTGGTAGAACAAGCACACAGCAAAGGAATGAAAGTTGTTATGGACATGATTTTCAACCATTGTGGCAGCGAAAACTATCTTTTCAAAGATATGCCTTCCAAAGACTGGTTCAATTTTAAAGGAAACTACACACAAACTTCTTATAAAACAGCGAGTGTACAGGATATCCACGCTTCTGATTATGAACGCAAGATAGCCGTAGACGGATGGTTTACAGAATCAATGCCCGACTTGAACCAACGCAACCGCCATGTAGCCCGCTATTTGATCCAAAGCAGTATCTGGTGGATAGAATATGCAGGGATTAACGGCATCCGTCAAGACACACATCCTTACGCAGATTTCGACATGATGTCAGAATGGTGTAAAGCCGTGACCGATGAGTACCCTGATTTCAACATAGTAGGTGAAACTTGGTTGAACAGTAATGTGCTGGTTTCTTTCTGGCAGAAAGACAGCAGACTGGCTGCTCCCAGAAACTCCAATCTCCGTACCGTGATGGATTTCCCGCTGATGGAACAAATGAACAAAGCCTTTGACGAAGAAACAACTGACTGGAACGGCGGATTATATCGTCTTTACGATTATCTTACTCAGGATTTGGTATATGCAGATCCGATGAATCTGCTCGTTTTCCTTGATAACCATGATACTTCACGCTTTTATTTAAATGAAGAAGCCACGCAAAATATTGACCGCTACAAACAAGCACTTGTATTCCTGCTGACCACACGTGGCATTCCCCAGATTTATTATGGGACAGAAATTCTGATGGCTGCAGATAAAGCCAATGGCGACGGTCTGTTACGTTGTGATTTCCCCGGAGGTTGGAAAAATGACCCACGCAACTGTTTCAATGAGGCTAACCGTACTCCGCAGCAAAATGAAGCCTTTACTTATATGCAGAAATTACTCCAATGGAGAAAAGGGAATGAAGTCATAGCCAAAGGCAGATTGAAACACTTCGCTCCCAACAAAGGGATTTACGTTTATGAACGAAAATACGGAAACAAATCGATAACGGTTCTCATGAATGGAACAGACAAAACGCAAACCATAAACCTGACTCCATACAAAGAAGTACTTCCAACAACATCAGCCCATGATGTTTTAACGGATCAAAATATCGACTTGAATAAAAACCTAACACTTCCGGGGCGTGAAATGCTAGTTTTAGAATTTTAAAACAACCAGTAAAAGCTTATAATTTAATACCAGTACATATTATGAATTTAAAAAAGAATCTTTCACTTATCGCATTTCTCTGTATCTCATTCATTGCAAATGCACAACAAAAACTGAACTCTCCGGATGGTAATCTGGAGATGACATTTACTCTAGATGGTCAGGGCACTCCCACGTATGAACTGACCTATAAACAAAAGGAAGTTATCAAACCCAGTAAATTGGGGTTGGAATTAAAAAAAGAAGACGCAAACGCCAAAACCGACTTCGAATGGACTGATAAAAAAGACATAGACAAACTGGACATCAAGACAAACCTTTATAACGGTTTCGAGATAAAGGATGTCCGGACATCTACCAACGATGAAACATGGCAGCCGGTATGGGGAGAAGAAAAAGAAATCCGTAACCATTATAATGAATTGGCGGTCACATTGAACCAGCCTGCCAATGACAGATTTATAATCATCCGTTTCCGCCTGTTCAACGACGGTCTGGGTTTCCGCTATGAATTTCCGCAGCAGAAGAACTTGAACTATTTCGTGATCAAAGAAGAACATTCACAATTTGCCATGGCAGGTGACCACACCGCTTACTGGATTCCGGGAGATTATGACACACAGGAATATGACTATACCGTTTCCCGCCTGTCGGAAATCAGAGGATTGTTTTCAAAGGCTTATACGGAGAACTCCTCGCAAACCGCATTCAGCCCCACCGGTGTACAAACTGCCCTGATGATGAAAACAGACGACGGTCTGTACATCAATCTGCACGAAGCAGCTTTGATAGACTATGCCTGCATGCACCTCAACCTGGATGACAAGAACATGATTTTCGAATCATGGCTGACTCCGGACGCACAAGGTGACAAAGGATATATGCAGACTCCCTGCACTTCACCATGGCGTACCGTCATCGTTAGTGATGATGCCCGCAACATTCTTGCCTCACGCATTACGTTAAACCTGAACGAACCTTGCAAAATAGCAGACACTTCCTGGATCAAGCCTGTGAAATACATCGGCGTATGGTGGGATATGATTACGGGAAAAGGCTCATGGGCTTACACGGACGACTTATCCAGTGTAAAACTGGGTGAAACAGATTACAACAAAACAAAACCTAACGGCAAACACTCTGCCAACACTGCCAACGTAAAACGTTACATTGATTTTGCAGCAGAGCATGGATTCGACCAAGTATTGGTAGAAGGCTGGAATGAAGGTTGGGAAGACTGGTTCGGAAAAAGCAAAGATTATGTGTTTGATTTTGTAACTCCCTATCCCGACTTCAATGTGAAAGAACTTCAAAGCTACGCTGCAAGCAAAGGCGTAAAACTGATGATGCATCATGAAACTTCGGCTTCTGTACGTAACTATGAACGCCACATGGACCAGGCATACCAATTCATGGTAGACAACGGATATAATTCTGTAAAAAGTGGCTATGTAGGCAACATTATTCCACGTGGCGAACACCACTATGGACAATGGATGGATAACCACTATCTGTATGCGGTGAAAAAAGCAGCGGACTACAAAATCATGGTAAACGCCCACGAAGCTGTACGCCCTACCGGAATATGCCGCACCTATCCCAACCTGATCGGTAACGAATCGGCACGCGGAACTGAATATGAATCATTTGGCGGTAACAACGTAAACCATACTACCATCTTGCCTTTCACACGATTAATAGGTGGTCCGATGGACTACACTCCGGGTATCTTTGAAACCCACTGTAACAAAATGAATCCTACCAACAATTCACAGGTACGTTCTACTTTGGCACGCCAACTGGCCCTGTATGTAACAATGTACAGCCCATTACAAATGGCTGCCGACATACCTGAAAACTATGAACGCTTCATGGATGCCTTCCAATTCATAAAAGATGTAGCCATTGACTGGGATGAAACCAAATATCTGGAAGCCGAACCGGGAGACTATATTACCATTGCCCGCAAAGCTAAAGGAACCAACGACTGGTATATCGGCTGTACGGCAGACGAGAACGGTCATTCTTCAAAACTGATATTTGATTTCCTTGATCCGGACAAAAAATACATCGCAACTGTATATGCAGACGCAAAAGATGCCGACTGGAAAGATAATCCACAGGCATATACCATCCGTAAAGGCATTGTGACCAACAAAAGCAAACTGAACTTACACGCAGCAAGCGGTGGTGGTTATGCAATCAGCATTAAAGAGGTAAAAGATAAAGCAGAATTAAAAGGCATCAAGAGGTTATAGAAAGTGATCTTTTGACAAACAGTTAACATTAATCCTCATAAAATGTAGCCGAATGAGCCTTGAACAGTTCACATATAGTTATATTTTTAAGATAAGCCAACCAGTATATTATACTATGAATCAATTATATATGATTTGCACTAGCACTAAATCATTTATATTTTTATTCTTATCTCAAAAATCGCTTTATAAGACCGCTACATTTGTAACAAACAAAACAAAAAGTAAGTGAGGATGATGGTTAGCTAAAGCAGCCGCCAATCATTCTAAAAGGTAAAAACATACATTATAACAGAGATTGATTAGAAAATCAGGTTGTTTGGGAAAACAGTTTTCAATAGGTATTTTTTAACTGAGAATATAAACTTGAAATAATTATTTAACTTTAAATTTAAAGACATGAAAAGAAACTTGATATTCAAGGTCCTACTAATGTTAATGGTAGGATGCTTCTTGTCCATAGACGCATTTGCCCAGCAAATGACTGTTAAAGGACTTGTAAAGGACACAACAGGCGAACCAATTATTGGAGCCAATGTTGTGGTGAAAGGAACAACCAATGGTACTATCACAGATTTTGACGGCAACTTCCAGTTAAATGCCAATAAAGGTGATATAATCGTTATTTCATTTATCGGATATCAGTCACAGGAGGTCCCCGCCGCCCCATCTCTAAACATTCTTTTGAAAGATGATTCGCAAATGTTGCAAGACGTTGTGGTTATCGGTTATGGTACGGTAAAAAAGAACGATGCCACCGGATCAGTGACTGCCATCAAAGCGGAAGAAAAGAACAAAGGTCTTACAGTCAGCCCTCAAGACATGATTGCCGGTAAAGTGGCAGGTGTCAATGTAGCCACATCGACAGGACAGCCGGGTGGAGGTTCAGCCATCCGCATCCGTGGAGGTTCCTCTCTGACCGCCAGCAACGATCCGTTAATTGTAATTGACGGAGTAGTCATGAGTTCAGGTTCCGTAGAAGGCCTCTCGAATCCCCTGAGTTCGGTCAACCCCACCGACATAGAAAGTTTCACGGTATTAAAAGATGCGTCGGCAACCGCCATCTACGGTTCCCGTGCCTCTAATGGTGTAATCATCATTACTACCAAGAAAGGCAAGACAGGTTCTGTGAAGATAAACTATTCGGGCAATGTCTCTGTCAGCACCCGGAAAAATAAAATAGATGTCATGACAGGAGACGAATACCGCGATTTCATCATCAACAACCCCAACGCAACGGAAGCCATGATTACAGCCGTCAACCTTTATCCGGGAGTAAACACCGACTGGCAGGACGAAGTGATGAGAACCGCTGTTTCCACAGAACACAATATCAGTGCCTACGGTTCTGTCAAAGACTATCTTCCCTACCGTGTTTCTTTTGGTTATACCAATCAAAACGGTATCCTGAAGACCTCGAACTTTGAACGTTACACCGGAAGCGTTTCTTTGACTCCCAAATTCTTTGACGATCATTTGAACATGAACCTGAACGCCAAAGGCATTTACATCAAAAATCAGTTCGCTGACACCGGTGCCGTTGTGGGTGCAGTGTCTTTCGACCCCACCAAGCCCGTTAAGAATGACAACAATAAATTCGGCGGATACTTCACCTGGACTACGGATAATGACCCCAACGGTACAAAGGCATCCTCTGCCGGTGTCAACCCTGTATCCCTACTTGAGATGACAGACGACCAGTCAAAAGTCAAATCCTTCATCGGGAATGCCCAATTTGACTATAAAGTCCATTTTCTGCCCGACCTGCGTCTGAACCTGAATGTGGGCATGGACTATACCAAGAGTGACGGTGACAAATATGTTGATCCCAGCGCCCCCGGTTCGTATGGTGAAGACCCTCTGAAATCGGGCAGCAACTACCTTTACTTTTACGAAAGAAGAAATACCTTACTTGATTTCTATGCACAATACAGCAAGGATTTCGCCAAGCAGCACTTTGATGTCATGGCAGGTTATTCCTATCAGAAATATCATTATGAAAGCAACAAAGAGACATGGTATCTTTCAAGAAACGAAGAGAACTTCGGTGAAAAAACAAGCATGAACGGAGACCAGCAACCGGCTGAATCCCAATATGTCCTATTATCATTTTACGGACGTTTGAACTATACGGCATGGGACAAGTACCTGTTGACTTTCACTTTACGCGATGACGCCTCTTCACGTTTTGCCAAGAACAACCGTTGGGGATTATTCCCTTCCGTAGCCCTAGGATGGAAAATGAACGAAGAAGCTTTCTTGAAAAAGTTCAAGGATTTAAGTGAATTGAAACTTCGTTTGGGATGGGGTATCACCGGCCAGCAAGATATCCAGCAAGGTGATTATCCTTATATGTCTTTCTGGAGATACGGTCAAGGTGGTGCCATGTATCCCATCTATGATGAGTCAGGAAATGTAAAATGGGTGAATGTAGTATCACCTTCAGCTTCCAGCCCCGATTTGAAATGGGAGCAGACCACTACTTATAATGTAGGTATAGACTATGGGTTCTTTAACAACCGTATCAACGGTTCGGCCGATTTTTACATCCGCGATACAAAAGACCTGATCAATGCCGAAGTGAATGTTCCTGCAGGTACCGACTTTGCCGAATATGTGGTGGCCAATATCGGTTCATTGAAAAATACCGGTTTTGAATTTGCCATCAATGCAAAACCCATCGTTAGTTCTACATGGAACTGGGATTTAGGCTTCAATGTCGCTTGGAACAAAACTGAAATTACCAAACTGGACTACAATGACAACAGCGACTCACCGGGCAAACGCTTTGAATCGACCGGAGGTGATGGTGGCAAGACCATTAAAATACACAGCGTAGGCTATGCTCCCGGAACTTATTATGTATTTGAACAAGTATATGACAAGAATGGTAACCCGATGGAAGGAGTCTATGTTGACCGTAACGGTGATGGTGAAGTGACTGAAAAGGACTTATACCAGTATCATAAGCCCACCGCTGACGTGATTATGGGATTCAACTCCAAAGTATCATATAAGAACTGGGACTTCGGTTTTAACGGACGCGCCAGCATAGGGAACTATAACTACAACGGTATAGCAGCCAATGCCGCTATCGGCACCAGCGCCATTTTCAGCAACAGCGCTTTGTCCAATCAACCGAAAGCCGCATTCAATACCAATTTCCAAGAAAGACAGCGCCAGTCGGATTATTACATCCAAAACGCTTCTTTTTTGAAGATAGATAATATCACATTGGGATATTCCTTTGAGAATTTCCTCCAAGGAGCTAAATACCACGGTTTGTCGGGACGTCTGTATGCCACTGTACAAAATCCCATTACCATCACTCCGTATGACGGCCTCGATCCTGAAGTAGACGGAGGTATGGACCGCCAGGTATATCCTCGTCCTATCAGTGTATTGTTCGGTGTTAATATCAACTTTTAATAAAGAAACAGTATGAAATTCAATCTTAACATAAAAAAATACGTTTTCGTAGGAGCAGCCATTCTCTGCCTGTCCACATCCTCCTGCATAAATGATCTGGATCAAAATCCAATCATAGACAAAGGCCAGTCCGAAATTATCAATGAGTCAGACTGCCAGTCTTTCCTCGCCAAAATTTATAGCGGTTTCGGCTTGTCCGGCAATGTAGGACCTTCGGGAGGTGTTCAAGACCTTCAGGGTCCGGATCAGGGTTCTTTATGTTTCCTGCGCGGACTGCTGTCCCTTGAGCTATACCCTACCGATGAAGCCCTTTGGAACTGGAAAGATGAAGGTATAGTGGAACTCTGTACCAATAATTGGGACTATACCCTGTTCTACGCTTATACATTTTATCAAAGAGCCATGCTGAACATCCGGTATTGCAAAGAATTTCTAGACAATTATCCGGAAGACTGCGGAATACCTAATATCAAACAATTCAGAGATGAAGTCCGTGCCCTGCGAGCCATGAACTATTACTATCTGATTGATGTATATAGAAACCCGGGATGGGTATGGGATGACAGCCCCACTAATGACAAGTCCTGGAAACCATCCCAATTGGGAGCTAAAGAAATATTCGACAAAGTGGTAACCGAATTGAAAGATCTTTCAGAAAACAGTTCTCTGCCGGAGAAAGGTACGATGGGCACTTACGGGCGTATGACCAAACCTGTAGTCAATACCCTTTTGGCCAAGATGTACCTCAATGCCGAAGTATATACAGGTACACCCATGTACGACCAGGCAGTCTCTTATGCCAATAAAGTCATTCATGAAGGGGGTTTCGGATTGGAAAAGAATTACAGGAATCTGTTCTGCGGCGAGAATCATCTTTCCCCGTTGCATGGCAATGAGATTATTTTCGCCATTCCTTGCGATGGTGAAAATGCCAAAAGCTATGGAAACAGCATTATGGTCACAGCGGCAGCCTACGGTGGTTTGCTTAATCCCAAATGGTTGGGTATGGACGCCTCATGGACTTGTTTAAAGCCCTGTTCACAACTAGTCAAACAATTCGATTATTCACCGGTGGCAGGATACGACCACCACGGAAGCACCTTAAAGAAGGACAGTCGTTTTATATTCTTTGATGTAAAGGAATATGTGGATGGTGAAAACGGAGACAACTGCACAGAGCAAGGAGTGAAAACCCGTAGAGATGTAGTTCCTGTACTGACCGATTGGAACAGCGGCTATCTCTGCCACAAATTCACCAATCTGGGCTGGGATCAGAATGAAGTCACCCCTTCCGCATGGCCCGACACAGACTTCCCTCTGTTCCGACTGGCTGACATCTATTTAATTTATGCGGAATGTGCCGCACGACAAGCAACCGGAGCCGATGTCTCTACCGCTGTAGGTTATATCAACTTATTGCGCGAAAGAGCCAACGGTGACAAATCGGGCAATATCTCCGGTTCCGATCTGACTCTGGATTTCATTTTAGCGGAACGCTCCCGTGAACTATATTGGGAAGGTCAGCGCCGCTCGGATCTGATACGCTTCGGCAAATTCACTAAAGAATATGCCTGGGACTACAAAGGCGGCCCTCAAGAAGGTATAGCCAATATTGACAGCAAGTTCAATATCTATCCCATCAGCGATAAAGACTTGACAGCCAATCCGAACTTGGTTCAGAATCCGGGCTATGCCACACTAAAATAACAGTTTAACCTTATAAATTTGAGAAACAATGAAAAAGATGATATACTTATTCATCCTCGTATTCAGTTTGAGCACACTTGTAGCGTGCTCGGACGATGAGGGCACTCCTGTCTTCACAGAGCCGACCGAGTTTGTGCTTAATGTTCCTAAATACGCATCGGGCATCTATGATTTAAAGAACACAGCCACCATACAACTGACCTGTTCACAGCCCGATTATGGTTTCACAGCTGCCACGCGCTATACTGTAGAAATCGCTCTGGACCAGGCTTTTGAAAAGAATGCGACTCTGGACACCAAGTATTCAACAGCCAAAATGGAAGTGGACGCACAAGAAGTTGCTGTCGCTATTTCCAATTTATTAGGAGTAAATGAAGACGAGTTTCCCAAAGCCCCCATACCTTTGTATGTTCGTCTGACGGCTTCCGCCCTGACCGACAACAAATCCGAGATAGCAGGCAGCACCATCACCTCGAACATCATAGAATTGCCACAAGTTCTCCCCTATTATGCTTTGCCCGCAGTGACTCTGCCCACCAATCTATATCTCATCGGCAGTGTGTGCGACTGGGATTGGAGCAAATGTTATTCCATGATTCCGGTTCATTCCAACGAAGGTATGTTCTGGTCCATGCAATATCTGGGAGCCGATGCAGACGGGAATAAAGCCGCATTCAAACTGAATACAGCTACATCGTGGGACAACAATCAAGTAGGAATCCAGGGAGTGACCATCAGTGAAGCATCTAAAAAACTGGTGGATGCAGGAGGCGAAGATAACATTGAGATTGGTAATCCGGGATGGTATATAGTAGTCGTGAAAGTCACTCTCGAAGGACGGAATTATAAATACGCAGTCGATTTCTACAAGCCCGAAGTGTATCTGACCGGTGATACTTCCGGTGGCTGGGACTCATTCACAGAGGCCAATATGTTTACCGTTCCCGAGGGCAAAGGAGAATTCGTATCCCCCGCCTTCGTTGCATCCGGCGAAGTACGCATGTGTATCAAGTTAGCAGACATTGACTGGTGGAAAAGCGAATTTATTATTCTGGGAGGTAAGATAGAATATCGCGGTACCGGTGAAGACCAGGAACGCGCCATGGGAAATGCAGGTCAAAAAGCCTATCTGAACTTTATTGACAATAAAGGCGCCATCAAGTAAATCATCCCTTAAATTACAAGATTATGAAAAAAATTAATTTATATATGTTATTGATATTCATTGCAGCCCTGACGGGCTGCGATGACAACGTCAACGATCATTTCGCATTGCCACAGACCAACCCGCAAGAACCTGTACAAAACGTAGAAGGGTTCACCCTGTCTTTAGGAAGTTCATGCACAGCCCCGATCCTTTTCAAGGACTTGGATGATGCAACCCTGCTGGAAGTTGCCAAACTGACCGACCATCCGGAACTGACAGAAGGAGACACCATCAATCTGGAAGTGGAAGTTTCGAAAGATGAAACCTTTACCCAAGCAGTCCCCTTGCCCTGTAGCGTTAAAAACGGAACAGCCTCCGTCACTGCAGGAGAGCTGGAAGAGGTTGTAAAAGAGATCTATGGCAAAGCTCCCTATGCACGGACAATCTATACACGCGCGACAATCTATATCGTAAGCCACACCTCAGCAATAGCCCTTCCGGAAAAAATAACACTGGGAAAAATTGAAGCGACTCCCGAAGCTTTGTTCATCGACACCGCCTATTACTTGATAGGGGATGTAAATAAATGGAATTCCGAAGCATTGATAAAATTCGGTCATAGCGGAAAAGATGTATATGAAGATCCGGTTTTCAGCATGATTGTGGAAATGCCCAAGGATGAATGTTACTGGAAGATTATTCCACAAAGCAATGTAGATGGCGGAGATATTTGGGCACCGGGGGCACTGGGCGTAGCCACAAACGGTGACGACTCTGAGAGCGGCCTGTTAGTGACAGAAAACCCGCAAGCCGGAAAAATCCCTGCCAAAGGATGGGTGAAAATCACCTTGAACATGCTGGAATATACCTATAAGATAGAAGCATTGGGAAATATCAGCCCGTTCCTTTACGTTCCGGGCGGACACCAAGGATGGAAACCAGAGACGGCGCCTTATCTTTATTCTACGGATATGACTCATTATGACGGCTATATCTATATGGATGCGGATAACACATTTAAACTTACCTCACAGAAAGACTGGGACGGTACAAACTATGGCTATGCCAGTGATACCGAACTGAGCACCGATGGAGGAGCCGGAAACCTGAGTGTCACAGAAACCGGATTTTATCGTATAGAAGCCAACCTGTCCACCTTGACTTATAAATTCAGTAAAACCGAATGGGGAATAATAGGCGACGCGACCCAAGGAGGATGGGACAATTCAACCCCCATGACACTGAATGCGGAAACCGGTGAATGGAGTATAACAACCGAACTGGCAGCCGGAAACTATAAATTCCGCGCCAATAACAAATGGGATATTAATCTGGGTGGAGACTTGAACCATCTGACTTATGGAGGAGACAATATCACTACCGAAGCTGGTACTTATGTCATTACTCTAAAATTAGGAGACGCAAGCAACTATCATGCCACTGTAGTCAAACGCTAAATAATTGATCCGAAAAGACATCAAGCACCTACCGTTTATCCGATGATGCCTGATGTCTTTTTTCATTTTACCCCTTAAATAACAAGATTATGAAAAAATATACTTTTCTTTTTTTCCTAGGACTCGTTGCGAGTTTATTCACTGCCTGTTCCGATGACGATAACTTGACCGATTCCATCACTCCGGCTCCTGAAAGTGAGAACTTCTTTGCCAATGGAATGACATTCGCCTCACAACCCGGAGTAAGAAGCATCACTTTTACAGCCGGCAGAGCCTGGCAGGCTGCACTGGATGAACCTGGAGCAAACAACTGGTGCATCGTAACTCCGACCCGGGGAGAAGCCGGAACTGTTACTGTCAGCATCACCGTCAATGAAAACGAAAGCGATGACACCCGGAATGTCCATCTGAACCTGATAGCGGGAAGCGCACAAAAATCGTTCACCATCTCCCAAACCCCCAAACCCATTGTCATACCCGAAGGACTCAGCTATTCTTTGGAAGAGCCTGATGCCGACCGACCGCTGACCATCTACTACAGAGCCGCCAGCTCTTCTCTCCTATATAACTATCAGGGAACAGTATATGCACATACAGGCATTATCTGTGAAGGCTCTTGGTCATACGTACAAAGTGAATGGAATGAAAACACGGACAAGTGTAAAATGTCCAAACTGGATAATAATGTATGGACGCTTACCTTATCTCCGTCCATCCGCCAATGGTACAGTTCAGAAAAGACCCCAGTCAAAAAATTAGGATTCGTACTCCGCAACGAAGATGGAAGTCTGCAAACCGAAGACCTCTTTATACCTGTCACAGACAATACTTACCAAGAATTTGTTCCGGCCTCTATCAAGAAAGGAACGTTGCCTGAAAATGTAGCAGAAGGCATCAACATTATAGACAACTCTACAGTCACCCTCGTCCTTTACGATAAAGACACGGACGGGAACCATAAAGATTTCGCCCATGTGGTAGGTGATTTCAATCATTGGCAACTTAGCAACGAAGACAATTGCCAGATGTATCGCGATGATGCCAGCGGTTGCTGGTGGATCACTCTCAGAAATCTGGATGTAAACAAAGAATATGCCTTCCAATATTATGTAGGTACCAGAAATGGTGAAACCATCCGTCTGGGAGACGCCTATTGCGAAAAGATACTCGATCCTGATAATGACTCCTATATATCCTCTTCCACTTATCCGGATAACAAAAGTTATCCCGAAGGAGGAAAAGGAATCGTATCCGTTTTCAAGATACAGCAGGATAACTACCGCTGGTCAGTATCTGACTTCAAGGTACCCAATCCGGAACAACTAGTCATTTATGAGATGCTTCTCCGTGATTTCACGGCAAGTAATGACCTCAATGGAGCCATGCAAAAACTGGATTATTTGAAATCACTGGGTGTTAATGCCATTGAATTAATGCCTGTCCAGGAATTTGACGGCAACGATAGCTGGGGATATAATCCATGCTTCTTCTTTGCTCTGGACAAAGCGTATGGAACAAAGAAAATGTACAAAGACTTCATTGATGCGTGCCACAAGGCAGGAATGGCAGTTATTTTTGATGTAGTTTACAATCATGCAACCGGAAGTATGCCGTTTGCCAAATTGTACTGGAACAGCGCAAACAATAAGACAGCCCCAAACAATCCCTACTTTAACGTAGACGCACCTCACCCTTACAGCGTATTCCACGACTTCAATCATGAAAGTCCTTTGGTACGTAAATTCGTGAAACGCAATCTGCAATTCTTATTGAATGAATACCATATAGACGGATTCCGTTTCGACCTGACTAAAGGTTTTACACAAGCCGCATCAACCGAAAGTAGCGCTTCCAATTACGACAAGAGCCGCATCGAGATTCTGAAAGATTACCACGCAGCCATCAAAGAAGTGAAACCCGAGGCATACGTTATCCTGGAACATTTCTGTGATAGCAAAGAAGAAAAAGAACTGGCCGAAGACGGTATGCACTTATGGCGGAACATGAATAACGCCTATTGCCAGACCGCCATGGGTTGGAACGATGACAGCGCATTTGACGGACTGTACGAAAGTATCCCCGCATGGATAGGATTTATGGAAAGCCATGACGAAGAACGAGCCGCCTACAAGCAAACCCAATGGGGAGATGAAGCATTGAAAACAGACTTAACCACCCGTATGCGGCAACTTGAAGTGAACGCATCCTTCTTCTTCACTGTACCCGGCCCTAAAATGATCTGGCAGTTCGGAGAGATGGGATACGATGTTTCCATCGAAGAGAACGGCCGGACAGGAAAGAAACCGCTACACTGGGAATATCTGGAGAACAAAGACCGCAAGGCTTTACACGATAGTTATTCACGGCTGATAAAATTACGCAATGATAATCCCGAATTATTTACCAGCACCAGCCAATTCTCATGGGAAGTCGGTACAAGCAACTGGGGACAAGGAAGATTCATCACTTTATCTTCCACAACCAAGCACATGTTAGTTGCCGGAAACTTCAGCAAGACCGATGGAGCATATACCGTTACTTTCCCCGTTACAGGCAAATGGTATGATTATCTCACCGGTGATGAGGTTGAAGTGAAAGATGCAACTCAAAAAATGGAAATTCCGGCACACAGTTACCGTATTCTGACAACTTTCCCATGCCTCAACTAATTGTTGATCTTGGCGAGGCTGTCTGATAAGTTTTTTCACTACCATCGTGTTCCCTGTAGGGGCGGAATGCTTCTGTCTGATACCACAAAGAAGGTGTATCCGGGCAAATTCAACCCGCCCCTACAGCCAACGATCCGACGGTTACTGCAAGCACTGCTCTTACGTTCTGTCTAAAAAGAGTATCCTAAAGACACCCAGAACGTATTTCGGGCAAGGTATTCATGCCCTGCAAACAGCCATGCAAAATCCAGACGCACACCGGCATATTCCACTCCCGCTCCAGCAGTAGCATAACTGGCATCTCCTTTCTTCTTATCACCGCAATGATAACCACCACGCAACATCACCAGTTCCCTCCATGCATATTCCGCGCCGGCACTTACACTTAACGCCTGTACGTCGGCAGGTGAAAGTCTGTAACCCAAATCGGCAGTCAAAGTCAATTTATGCATTTGTAAAAAAGGCAGGTCAGCAGCACCTCCCACTTTAACCGTTGCAGGAAGAGCATCTTTAGAAGTCAGATAGTTTATTTTCGGTCCAAGATTACTCACATGAAGCCCGACCGACCAGCCGGCACCCTCCCAATCATTTATCTCGCACTTATACAATACTCCTAAATCAAACGCCACAGAACTTGCGCCACGGCTATTGCCTATCCTGCCCATATCCGAAAACAAGTATTTGAAAGTAGCGGAAACAGAAAAATTCTTTATAACCTCGTATGCATAACCAGCCTCCACGGCTATTTCTTTGGGATGTATGCCCGAAGCACCCTCCCCTGTTCCATCCATCTCCGGATAGCCGAAATAACGGAGACCTAACAGAATGGCATTACGCTGATTGATTTTGTAAAAACTACCCAGGCTATGAAGAGAGTATCCGGACTCATAGTCACGCATCCATGGAGAATAAGTATAAGCAACCCCACCTCTGCGCGTCACATCCGATAAAGCTGCCGCACCATTATGAAAAACGGCATGATCTCCTCCCGGAGCCGCCACACCGACTCCCCCCATGGCCGCGCTGCGCGCATCGGCTGATATAGTCAGATAGTTTGCCGCTCCGGTATTGACAGGTCCGTAATCCTCCTGACCATAAGCCTTGGCAAAAGTTATGCCTATTATAAACAGACCTAATCCTATTCGTCTCATATTCTTTATTTTTTGGGATTAGTACTTGATAAATTTCTCTCTGATTTCCATCCCTTTAGCCTGATAGACTAAGGTATAATATCCGGCAGAGAGTTTGGTTATGTCCACAGCATGCAGGGATGCGGCTTCAAGTTTCAGATGAAGATCCAACACCTTGCTGCCGATGCCATTATACAAAATCAATTTCCCATTTCCGGACATACTACTGCTCACACTGAATATCAGCATATTATCAGTTATTTGATTGGATTTTAAGATAAAAGGATGAAGATTGGAGACATCGATCTCTAAAGCGGCGGCGGCATCCACACATCCGTGTCCTAACTGACCAGCATATCGCGGATTATATTCATCCAAGTCGTATGCACTCTGATAGAGAATCTCCTTCAAAGCCTCCGGTGTAAACCCTTTCTTGCCTACCCCATACTTCTCTATCACCAAGGCCGCTACACCACTGACCAGCGGGCACGCCATCGATGTACCAGCCAAGTATTCATAATTATTGGATCGTTCCGTAGTCGTGCTCCAAATCCGTCCGTCTCCATCCAACGATCCGCCGGGAGCAGAAATATCCGTATAAGTGCCATAATTGGAATAAGAAGCTTTCCTATAATCGGCCTCAATGGCTGCAACCGCAACAACCTTTTCATAATCAGCCGGTGCCGCTATCCTGGGATCGGACGTATTCGCATTACCTGATGCAAACAATACAATACCTCCCTTCATGGGACTTCCGTCAAGTTGCTCTCCTTTGTTATCACATCCGGCATATTTTATAAAGTAATCAATAGCTTCCTTATGTACAGGATTAATATACGAAGAAGCATTCCTTCCCGCCCTAGTGGCAGCGTATCCCCAGCTGTTCTGGCTGATGACAGCTCCATTATCAGCGCCATACTTAATCGCGGCGGCAATAAACGGATCAGAAGCTACTTCTCCTCCGATAGAGATAAGGCTTTTCAAAATCTGACAACTCATGAGTCTCACCCCACTGCCGGAAGTTCCGTCCCCCCCTGCAATGCTGCTGATACCTGTTCCATTATTATTTGTCGCACCGATAGTGCCCGCCACATGAGTCCCATGGCGGTGAGGAACCAAAGTCGCATTATCATCCACAAAATTATAACCATGTATGTCATCCACATATCCATTGCCATCATCGTCCATACCATTACCTGGTATCTCATCCGGATTCGTCCATAGATTATCCTGCAAATCAGGATGTTCCTGATTAATGCCTCCATCTACAACCGCTACAATGACAGCCGGATTCCCATTATATTGTTTCCACACATCAAACAAACGGATATCCGCACCCTTCTTCTGCCAAGACTCCGTACCGGGATTATCCAGATACCATTGTCTGGACAGATCCGGATCATTGAACAACCACTCTCCCGTCCGGACGCCATACAGGCTCCACGCTGTTTCCGGCGTTGCCCTGGATACAATCTTAGGAACAGGTACAGCCGTTTCAATACCATCCAGAAAAGCCACTTCGGTAGCAGCACGGGTGGCCGATGTCTCTTTAGAAAACCAGACATTATACCATAAATGAAGCCCCTCTTTACGGGTACGTTCTTCAAACTTGCCAGCATAAGGGAAAGTACGTTCCATTCTCTCGATTTTCAAAGAAAAAGCAGCCCGATCCAATACCTTGACTCCTGTCGTTACCGTGTTGCCTATGCTCCTTACCCGCACCTCTCCGGCTGGTTCTTCTTTCAATTTCACATAAATGCAACCCTGAAGCACCTCTTCTTCCGATAAATCAAAAACAGGCTGTTTCCCTTCCGGTTCATCTGGAACAGAAGAAAGTTCTTCTTGATGGCATGAGGCTATCAATATAGTCATCAGGAAAAAAAAGACGATCTTTTTCATTATACTATCTTGTGTTGTTAATTGAAGTATTTAATTATTTCACAAATATAGCGTATTTTCCCGATCTTACAATAAAAAAGAGGAAACCTCATCCTTAAGACTTTTCCTCCTATCAATTACTACGTTCTTCCACTGTGAGACGTACATCTTGCTATGGAAGGATGCAGTAGCTTTCTGTATAAAAGGTCTTGACCATACAGCAAAAACGCTTTAGCGTGCAGCATGAGGACAGTTGTGTGTATCAGAACACCGGAATAGAGTAAACCAACCCGATGGAGACGCGTTGGGTATCCGGACTCATGCCTCCCAAGGCCTGCGCACGCCGGGCCAAATGATGTCCTTTATATAAAAAATGGGCAAAGAGAAGCAGTTCGCTATTGCGCATCGGGAAATACTCCACACAAGCCTGCGCATTCCATGTCGTACGATAAAGCCCTTTCTCAAAATGCCCGTTTGTCTTATAAATACCAGCCCTCTCATAAGCGCCTTTCAGGTAAAGATTCCAATTAGGATGGATACGATAGTCAAAGTTCACCACGGTAGTAAAGTATTCCGCATGCTGCGCTGTAGACGGAGCCGACAGAACAGGGCCTTGCAAGTCACTGATAATTCCTTTGCTATCCAATCCTTCACGAGAATACATCAAATCAACATAAGCGATAACAGGACCTTTCTCATATATATTACCCGCCGTAAAACAATAAAGGTTTTTACCTTCCGCCAGCTGTCCGTATGACGCCGCATAACGCAATTGCACCGCATTATCAAAGAAGAGCCCGTTCCAGTTCACGGTTGACAGAACAGGGACTTTGGCCTTTTCCACCCCTTGCGGCAAACCGTAAAGATAAGTCTCATCATTCTCTCCGCTACGGTTGTTTACTACCTGAAGCACCAACTCATTGGCAGGCGACAAATTGAATCTTCCGGCTACCCCCGCCTGATAGCAACTGATATTATCATTAAACTCACTATACTCGCGTACCTTGATGGCATTGACATAATATTCATATCCTCCCAAGGCGATATCTTGTTTTCCGACATTCAAAGTGAACTTATCGGACATCTTCCAATTTACCAGAGCATACTCAATAGAAGAGGATAAATTATCCAGCGAGTGCGGATTACTGTATTTATTAAACGACTGACGGAAATGATAAGAAAATTGCTTGCTGAAAGAACCTAATATTTCCAGCTTCACACGATTCAGTTTGAAAGAGGCGTCTTCCAAATCGCCTTCAACAAAGTTGGCAACTCCCGAAGTAGAGAATTGCAGATTCATGTGCGCTGAGATATCCGGATTGCTGTTCGGGAACAGACGTCCCACCAAACTGCGGATAGAATCATCCGGACTGATTAAGGGCTGTTCTTGAGCCTGCATAGCCGAAACGACGCATAACAGGATACAGCACGACAAGAGTAATCTTTTCATGGGGGCTTTTCGTAGTATTAAATTTTGGTTAATATAATAAATCGGGAATGATCAAACCGGACAAGATTTACATCATTCCTCTTCTCTGCAATTCCTCTGCCGCAATCTCCAGCTCCTTATACCATTCCTCGCCAAATTTCCGTACCAACGGTTCTTTTAAGAACTTATAAACAGGCAGATTCTCTTTTTGTCCCAGCAACACTGCGGCTTTACATACGTTCCAACGATGATAATTCACCGCTTTGTAAGGACCATAATCACCTATACGGATGGGATAAAGATGACAGGAGATTGGTTTATATAAATCGGTCTTACCTGCCCGGAAAGCTTTCTCAATGGCACAATAACAGTACCCCTTCTCATCATAACAGGTAAATACACAGTCTTTATGATTGACGATGGAAGTTACCAAATCGCCTTCTTCATCTGTATAAACCACTCCCTGCTTATCAATCACCGCCCGTGCCTCGGGTGAAAGCTCGTCCCAAATAACAGGAAGCACCTCTTCCAGTTTTTCCACTTCATCCAATTCCACCGGTGCACCGGCATCTCCCTCTATGCAGCACTCACCTTTGCAGGCATCGAGATTACAAAGAAATTTCTCACGAAACACATCAAGGGAGATTACAACATCATCTATCTGTATCATCTCTTATTAAATTAAAATGTCATTCCGGACAAAGTGACGAATCCATGCTTCATTACAGATTCCTCACCTTGTTCAGAATGACAAATAAATATACTTTCTACATTATTTTATCAAATCCCGTCCGGTCATGTCGGCAGGCTGGGGCATGCCCAAAATGTGCAAGATAGAAGGAGCAACATCTGCCAATACACCATTTTCCACTTTAGCATTCTTATTCTCTGTTACATATACAAATGGAACAGGGTTCAAAGAGTGAGCCGTATTAGGTGTACCATCTTCATTCAGTGCATGGTCGGCATTACCGTGGTCGGCAATAATGATTACTTCATAATCATTAGCCTTGGCAGCTTCCACTGTATCTTTCACGCACTCGTCAATAGCCTTCACTGCTTTTTCAATAGCGTCATAGATACCTGTATGACCTACCATATCACCATTAGCGTAATTCACGACAATGAAATCGAATTTCTGGGTCTTGATGGCTTCTACCAATTTATCCTTCACTTCATAAGCACTCATCTCAGGCTTCAAGTCGTAAGTAGCCACTTTCGGAGATGGAACCAAGATACGCTCTTCGGCATCATACGGAGTTTCACGACCACCATTGAAGAAGAAAGTTACGTGAGCATACTTTTCCGTTTCTGCAATGTGTAACTGAGTCTTACCGTTAGCAGCCAGATATTCACCCAACGTATTTTGAACATTTTCCTTGTCGAACAGAATATGAACACCCTTGAAAGACGCATCATACGGAGTCATGCAATAAAACTGCAAGCCCGGAATAGTATGCATACCTTGTTCCGGCATATCCTGTTGAGTCAGCACAACAGTCAATTCCTTGGCACGGTCGTTACGGTAGTTGAAGAAGATAACCACATCACCTTCTTTGATGGTACCGTCTACGGTAGAATTATTGATCGGTTTGATGAATTCATCTGTAACACCTTCATCGTATGATTCCTGCATAGCCTGAACCATATCGGTGGCTTGCTTTCCTTTACCTTCAACCAACAGGTCGTATGCTTCTTTCACACGTTCCCAACGCTTGTCACGATCCATAGCATAGAAGCGACCAACGATAGAAGCGATTTTACCGGCTGAGTTTTCACAGTGCGCAGTCAGTTGTTCGATAAAGCCTTTACCACTCTTCGGGTCTGTGTCACGACCATCCATAAAGCAGTGGATAAATGTATTTTCAATGCCATATTCTTTAGAGATATCGCAAAGTTTGAACAAATGATCGAATGAACTGTGTACACCACCGTTTGAAGTCAATCCCATAAAGTGGATGTTCTTGCCATTTTCCTTTGCGTAAGAGAAAGCGGAAACAATCTCGGGATTCTTCATTATGCTGTTGTCGGCACATGCACGGTTAATCTTTACCAAATCCTGATAAACGATACGTCCTGCACCGATATTCAAGTGTCCTACTTCGGAGTTACCCATCTGTCCGTCGGGCAAACCAACGTTCTCACCGCTAGCCTGCAATTCAGAGTGCGGATAGTTTGCCAACAGAGAATCCCAGTAAGGAGTGGGAGTGTTAAAGATTACATCGTCTTTACCTTGATCGCCGATACCCCAACCATCAAGAATCATTAAAAGGGCTTTTTTACTCATAATCTTATTTTGTTTAAAGTTTATCCTTGCTTTTTCCGGGTGCAAAGGTACAAAAAAGCCCTGTCAATGAATAATGTTTCACCTATTTTTTATAGAGGAAGTTCGATGATAAAATGCAGTCCGTCTTTAAATTCCATATCCCGAGTCAATTTTGCATTCATACGCCCGGCAATCATTTCACAAACCAGCAAAACAATATCCGGCGCACCGGCAAGACACGACTCCCCCCCTTTGTTCTGTAATGCGGTTAATATACTTCGGCAAATACTCTAATTATATTATTTGATTAGTACGTACTACACATTCTTCCGGAAATCGATATAGAAGCTTCGAATCTTGTGTTATAAAACATACCTTTTCATCTTGCTGTTTATGAATAAATTGCATTCCTTTGCATCGGGACAGTTCAGCACAGTTTGCATTGTCCGCGTAAAACCTTAAACAGTTCATGAAAGTTACCTTTGGACAGCAGACCACTAAAGTGAAACAACTGGCTGATTTACTCAGTCAGGAGATTTCCATGGGCAAATATAAATCGGACTGCACATTACCGTCCATCAACAAACTGAGCCGTGAGTATCAAGTGTCGCGGGATACGGTGTTCAAAGCATTCATTGATTTAAAAGACCGGGGAATAATAGACTCTACTCCGGGAAAAGGTTACTACGTTACCAACAAGCTTACAAACATTCTGCTTCTGCTGGACGAGTATTCTCCCTTTAAATACTCGTTATATAATAGTTTTATCAAAAAACTATCCATCAACTACAAAGTAGATTTATTGTTTCATCAATATAATGAACGACTTTTCAATACCATCTTACGTGAATCAATAGGCAGATACAATAAATACATTGTGATGAACTTCGACAATGAGAAACTATCCCCCCATCTTTACAAAATAGATTCGTCTAAGTTGCTGCTGTTGGATTTCGGGAAGTTCGATAAAAAGGACTATTCATACGTATGTCAGGATTTTGACGATTCCTTTTATCATGCATTGGCCGCATTGAAAGAACATCTGAGAAAATATCAGAGACTAGTACTTTTATTTCCCGAAGACATCAAACACCCCCGTAGCAGTTGTCAGTATTTCAATTGTTTCTGTCAGGATTATCACATTGATTCAGCCATTGTGGAAAATACAGACCGGATACAAGTCCGTAAAGGAGAAGTATACATTGCAATCCGTCAGATAGAGGTAGTCAATATAATCAAGCAAAGCCGGACAACCGGGCTGAAATGCGGAGAAGATTTCGGACTGATAGCCTACAATGACACTCCTGCCTACGAGGTAATAGACCAAGGGATTACGGTACTCAGTATCAACTGGGAAGAGCTGGGGCGGAAAGCCGCAGAATTTGTACTAACCGGACAGGAAATCAGAACTTATCTCCCTACCGAAGTCCATTTAAGAAATTCAATTTAACAACTAAAACCTATGTATATCATGAAAAAGTATCCTAAAATCGGGATTCGTCCCACTATCGACGGCCGCCAGGGTGGTGTCCGCGAAAGCCTTGAAGACAAAACTATGAACCTGGCAAAAGCTGTTGCCGAACTGATTTCATCCAACTTGAAAAACGGTGACGGAAGCCCCGTGGAATGTGTAATAGCAGACAGCACCATCGGTCGTGTAGCCGAAAGCGCCGCTTGTGCCGAGAAATTCGAACGCGAAGGAGTAGGTGCCACCATTACCGTAACCAGTTGCTGGTGCTATGGCTCCGAAACAATGGATATGCACCCGCACTGGCCGAAAGCAGTCTGGGGATTCAACGGCACAGAGCGTCCGGGAGCCGTTTATCTGGCTGCCGTATTAGCCGGACACGCACAGAAAGGGCTGCCTGCATTCGGTATTTACGGACACGATGTACAAGATTTGGATGACAACACGATTCCGGCCGATGTAGCAGAAAAGCTATTGCGTTTCGCCCGTGCCGCCATGGCTGTAGCCAATATGCGCGGAAAAAGCTATCTTTCTTTCGGTAGTGTCTGCATGGGTATCGCCGGCTCTATTGTCGATCCTGACTTTTTCCAGGAATATCTGGGAATACGTAATGAAAGCGTGGACGAAACTGAGATCCTGCGCCGTATGGAAGAAGGAATCTATGACCATGAAGAATATGCCAAGGCAATGGCCTGGACTGAAAAATATTGCAAGCCCAACGAAGGGGAAGACTTTAAGAACCGTCCCGAAAAGCGCAAAACCCGTGAAGAGAAGGATGCCGACTGGGAATTTATTGTAAAAATGACTATCATCATGCGTGACTTGATGGTCGGCAACCCGAAATTGCTTGAAATGGGATTCAAAGAAGAAGCTATCGGCCATAATGCCATCGCAGCCGGCTTCCAGGGGCAACGCCAATGGACTGACTGGAAACCAAACGGTGACTTCAGTGAAGCACTGCTCAACACCACTTTCGACTGGAACGGCATTCGCGAAGCATACGTTCTGGCTACCGAAAATGATGCTTGCAATGGTGTTGCCATGTTATTCGGTCACCTGCTGAGTGGCTGTGGACAGATGTTCTCCGACATCCGTACTTACTGGAGTCCCGAAGCGGTAAAACGTGTCACCGGCAAAGAACTTACCGGAATGGCTAAAAACGGTATCATCCATCTTATCAACTCTGGTGCAACCACTCTGGACGCTACCGGTGAGAGCCATAATGAAGCGGGAGAGCCCTGCATGAAGCCCAACTGGGAAATGACTGAAGCCGATGTCGAAGCTTGTCTGAAAGCTACAACCTGGTATCCGGCAGATCGCGACTATTTCCGTGGAGGCGGTTTCTCTTCCAATTTCTTGTCTAAAGGCGGTATGCCTGTCACCATGATGCGTCTTAATCTGGTAAAAGGCTTAGGTCCAGTATTGCAACTGGCAGAAGGCTGGACAGTAGATATTGATCCGGAAATCCATCAGGTACTGAACATGCGTACAGATCCCACATGGCCTACTACTTGGTTTGTACCCCGCCTATGCGACAAACCTGCATTCCGTGATGTCTATTCGGTAATGAACAACTGGGGAGCCAACCACGGCGCCATCAGCTATGGACACATCGGACAGGATTTAATAACTCTGGCATCTATGCTACGTATTCCTGTTTGTATGCATAATGTAGAAGACGACAAGATTTTCCGCCCGGCATCATGGAATGCCTTCGGTATGGATAAGGAAGGTTCCGACTACAGAGCTTGCTCAACTTATGGACCTATTTACAAATAGTTAATAAATTGAGAATTGAAAATTAAAAATTGAGAAAGGGTCATATGCCTATCCTTTTTTTGTTTTCAATTCTCATTTCTTAATTTTTAATTCTCAATCTTTAATTTAAGAAATGAAAGATACAGATCAACCCATCCTGCACAAAGATGGAGTCAGTTACGTACTACCGTTTATATTAGTCACCTGCTGCTTCGCCCTCTGGGGATTCGCCAATGATATCACCAATCCGATGGTAAAAGCATTCTCTAAAATCTTCCGGATGAGTGTCACCGATGGCGCATTGGTGCAAGTTGCCTTCTATGGCGGATATTTCGCCATGGCTTTTCCGGCAGCTATGTTTATCCGTAAATACTCTTATAAAGCCGGTATCCTGCTGGGATTGGGACTTTATGCCGTAGGAGCCTTATTATTCTTTCCCGCTAAAATGACAGGCAGCTACTATCCGTTCTTATTAGCTTATTTTATTCTGACCTGCGGACTCTCCTTCCTCGAAACCAGTTCCAACCCTTACATCTTGTCCATGGGAACAGAAGCTACCGCTACCCGACGTCTCAATCTGGCACAATCGTTTAACCCTATGGGTTCTTTACTGGGAATGTATGTAGCCATGAACTTTATCCAGGCGAAACTAAATCCGATGGATACGGCAGAACGAGCCCAACTAAACCCGGCAGAATTTGCAATGGTAAGAGATGCGGACCTGTCCGTACTGATCGCTCCTTATCTCACTATCGGAATAGTCATATTAGTTATGCTTCTAGTGATACGTTTTACCCAAATGCCCAAAAATGGTGACCAGTCTCACAGTATCAATTTCGGTCCCACACTGAAGCGTATCTTCTCCATCCATCATTACCGCGAAGGAGTGGTGGCACAATTCTTCTATGTAGGTGCGCAGATTATGTGTTGGACCTTCATTATCCAATACGGCACACGCCTGTTCATGTCACAAGGTATGGAGGAGAAAGCTGCCGAAGTACTATCACAAGAATATAATATCATTGCGATGGTTATTTTCTGTATCAGCCGTTTTATCTGTACCTTCATCTTGCGCTACCTCAATCCAGGTAAATTATTGGCCATACTTGCCATTGCGGGTTGCTGCTTCACCGCCGGAGTCATCTTCTTCCAGGATATCTGGGGTATGTACTGCCTGGTAGCTGTTTCAGCCTGTATGTCATTAATGTTCCCCACGATCTATGGCATAGCGCTTACCGGATTGGGAGATGATGCAAAGTTTGGAGCAGCTGGCCTGATTATGGCTATTTTAGGAGGTTCCGTACTTCCTCCTTTACAAGCAAGTATTATTGATATGAATACCATTTGGAATATGCCAGCCGTAAATGTTTCATTTATCCTGCCATTTATCTGTTTTGTGGTAATCACGATTTATGGACATCGCTCTTATCAACGGGGAAAATATTGATATGCTGAATAAGACCATTGTAAAAAAGTGAAACGAAGAATCTGTTACGACTCATATGAATCAAACAGATTCTTCGCTTTATTTTCAACCAAGTAGAATGAAATGTAAAGAAGTTATCCCATCCTCCTATATATTCTTCAAATTAGAAAGGAATCTCTAATTGGGGATCTGTTCCCAACAAATTAAAAGTCATCCGATGATATGGCGTTGTTCCATGTTCACGGATAGCCGCACGATGCTTTTTAGTAGGATAACCTTTATTACTATTCCAATCATAAAAAGGATATTCTTTATGCAGTTCATTCATATAATCATCACGATAGGTTTTCGCCAGAATAGATGCAGCGGCAATAGAAAGATATTTTCCATCTCCTTTTACCACAGTAGTATGCGGCAAATCCTGATACTTTTTAAAACGATTCCCATCAATCAACAAATGTTGGGGACGAATTTTCAATTGATCCACAGCACGATGCATTGCCAGAAAAGACGCATTAAGGATATTTATCTCGTCTATCTCTTCAGGAGTCACTACACCTACAGCCCATGCCAATGCTTCTCTTTCCACAATCTCTCGCAGCGCATAACGCTGATGCTCCGTCAGTTGCTTGGAATCATTCAGCAATTCATTCTTAAAATCTACAGGTAAAATAACAGCTGCTGCATATACAGATCCTGCCAGACATCCCCTGCCCGCCTCATCACAACCGGCCTCTATCAGATCTTTATTCAAATAAGGTAATAACATAGCTCATCTTTATTGTTGCTTGCAAAGATATTCTTTTAAAAGAGAAACAAGAGTGTCTTTTTACAAAGAAAATCACTATTTTTGCAAAAATACGCTTGATTATGAAAAACAACCTACTTGTATATATTCTCCTTTGCCTGCTGAATCTCTCATGGGCTAATGCCCGTAATAAACAACAAGAAGCCGAGGCACTGATTAAAAAGTCGGTTGAAGCCTTATACAATAATCCGAAGCAGGCCAGTTACTATGCTGCCAAGGTAATTGAATTATTTCCTGAAGAAAGGCTAAATGATCAAAAAGCCGAAGCAATGTTCTATTACAGTCAGGCAGAAAAGCTATTAGGCAATTTTGATGTGAGCATCAAAAATCTATATGACGCATTGGAGTATGCAACTCCTGCCAATAAAGAGCTGAACGGACAAATTTACGCACTGATAGGAGCACTCTATTGTAAACTGACCGACTATAACAAAGCGATCGAAATGAATGAGAAAGCCATCTCAATCTTTAAATCCATCGGAGATTCCATTTCAATCGCACTATGCTACAATGATCGTGGCATCATCCATTATTCCATGAATGAGTTCAACACAGCTGAACAATTCCTCAAACAAGCCCTTATAATAAACCGCAGTCAGAAAAATTTAAGAGGGATATCCGCCAATTTGAATAATCTATGTTTATATGAGGGTGATTTTAATGAAAAGCTAAGTTTAATTAATGAGGCCATTATCATCAACAAGAACTTGAATTCTCAATGGTCATTAGGGGAAAACTATAACAATATGGGAAAACAATACTTCTATGCAAAGCAATACAACAATGCCTTGATGGCTTTACAAAGAGCATACGAGGTCGCTTCTTCCATCAGTGCCAAAGAACTGATTTGTGATAATTACGAATATTTATCTTGGGTATACGATGCCCTTGGAGACCATAAAAACGCTTATAAATGCCTGATGCAACTATATACCCTTAGCAAAGAATTGCAAAGTGGAAGTAAATTACGCATCGTAGAACAGGAAATTTCCCATAAACAATATCAAAACCAACAAAGGAAAGCAGAACTAAGAGAGCAAGCTTATGAAATAGAACTGCTGAAACGGAACCTGTTTGTACTAGTAATCATATTCATCTCATTGATAGTACTCAGTATATTTCTATACCAATGGTATAAACGCAAAAAGAATATGCAGTTAATGGTTACCCGCTATAATCTGGAGCAATCGGAACACGAATTGGCAGAACTTAAAGTACGACAGCAAGAACTCGAATTAAAATCTGTACAAAGCGCATTATACAACAGTCGTCAGGAAGCTACCAGTTTTGCTGTATTCCTGCATAGCCGTAATGAATTGCTGGAGAAAATCAGAGAAATGATAAAGCAAGGATATAAGATGGACCAACAGGCATTGATTCCTCATCTGAAGAAAGTCAATGCTTTCATCAGCCAATATCAGAATGGAGATAAAACGAACAGCACCTTGCTGATGAATGTCGAAGAAAAGAACCAGGAGTTCCTTCAACGGCTATCCGAACGGCATCCCAATTTAACACAAGGAGAAAAATATCTAGCCACTTTATTACGGGTAAATCTATCTACCAAAGAAATCTCAATGCTCACAGGAAATGTTCCCAAAACAATCAACATGAATCGATATCGTTTACGTAAATCTCTAAACTTATCTTCGGAGGATGACTTGACAGACTATCTACAAAATATTTAAAGAACCTATATTTTTACAGTTTTTATCAAACAGCATTTTGTAGATATTACCTCTTTATATAGAACACTATATATCAATATATTACATTTATATTTGTAGATTAAAAAAGAGAGTTTTTTTATTCATTGTAGTTCATTTGTAGGGTATAATAATTAGGAGTTTGCACATACAACCTATTACTTAGCGATGTGAAAAACAATTATTAACCTTAAAATTTATTCACATGAGTAAAAAGAATTATTTCAAGGAAAGAATCATGTTATTGATTCTACTCTTTGCTTTTATGACTCCTTTCGGTGCATTAGCACAGACGATTCAACTGACTGGTCTGGTTACCGATGCTGCCAACGAACCTATTATTGGTGCCAGTGTAGTAGAGAAAGGTACAACCAACGGAGTCATCACAGACTTTGACGGTAACTTTGCATTAAGCGTATCCCCCAAAGCCACTATTATTATTTCTTATGTGGGCTATGCAACACAAGAAGTCCCTGTAAACGGAAAGACCAACATCCGGGTGACTTTGAAAGAAGATACTGAGATGCTGGATGAAGTTGTAGTAGTGGGCTATGGTACCATGAAGAAAAGTGATATGACCGGTGCTATTTCCTCAGTAGATGTAGACGATTTGGTAAAGCGCACCACAACCAACCCTGCAGAAGCATTGCAAGGTAAGATTGCAGGTGTAAACATTATGAAGGCTGGTGGTAATGCCGGTGCAGGTGTGCAGGTTAAAATCCGTGGTGTCAAAACGTTTGGTGACAACCAACCTCTTTATATCATTGATGGTTTTCCCGGTGATATTGAAAATGTGAATCCGCAAGATATTCAGTCAATGGAAGTACTGAAAGATGGTGCAGCCGCTGCCATCTATGGTTCGGTTGCTGCAAATGGTGTCATTATCGTAACTACCAAAAACGGTAAAAAGGGTGACATGAAAATTGATTTCAGCACTTATGTAAGCTTTACAAGCGTAGCCAAAAAGCTGGAACTGCTAAATGCCGAAGAATACAAAAGTGTTCATAAACAAATGTATCAGAACTACATGAACCAGTATCCAGATGATACAGAGGTTACTATGCCCGCATTTGTAAATAAAAACACAGGAATAGATACAGACTGGCAGGATGCCATGCTAAGAGGTGGTGTTTCACAAAACTATATGTTCAGCATCCGTGGCGGTTCTGAAAATGCTCAATATTCACTTTCATATAACCATGCTGACGAAAAAGGTATTTTCTTAGGTAACAATTACCGTCAAGATAATGCACGTTTGAAACTCCACATGAGCAAATATATATTTGATATTGATGCTAACATCGCTTTCAAATTTACGGATAGCAAACAACCCGAATATTCCATTAAAGAAATGTACATGATTTCTCCGCTTGTTCCTATCTATGATGATACAAGAGAGTATGGCTTCGGCTTAAGTGACTTTGACGATCTGCCCAGTAACCGTAATGTTATGGCTGACCAGCATTATGAAAAATCTACCGACAAAAAATATCATACCACAGCCAATGTTGCCTTGACCATGAACTTCACCCCATGGCTGAATTTCAAGACAAGCTATGCATACAGAGGTGAGCACCAACGTCAGACTTATCATACTCCGGCCTATGTTGCCGACCCAAAAGCCAAACGTGACTATCCTTATCATAGCGAAACCACAGGATACTGGGAGGAACATGTATGGGAAAATGTATTAAGTTTTAATAAGACATTTGGAAAACACAACGTCAATGCAATGGCAGGTACTTCCATGACTGCCCGCAAATATACATGGAATTCTGTTGGGGTAGAAGGTAAAACCACTGTTTATAAAGTAGAAGACGGAAAATTGATAACCAGTGAAATTCCGGGCGGATTTCTTGATCCATCTTTCTCAACTGTAGGTGCAGGAGCAGGTGGCACATTTGATGGTAGCGGAACAAAATGGAAATATAACCGCGCCTCTTTCTTCGGCCGACTGAACTATAATTATAATGACCGCTACCTGGTACAGGCAACTGTACGTTATGACGGTTCATCCAAGTTTGGTAAAGACAACCGTTGGGGTTGCTTCCCATCAGTGGCATTAGGCTGGAGAATCAGTCAGGAAGAATTCTTCCCGAAAGACATTGCATTGAATAATTTGAAGTTCCGTGTCAGTTGGGGACGTTTAGGTAATGAAAATGCTTTGGGATATTATGACTTCCTTGCGCTGATTAGTACATACAATGAAATGTATCAAGGATACGTGAAAGGCAACGGTGATAACGCATGGGCAGGAAGCATCGCTCGCGGATTGGAAAACCGTTCTTTGAAATGGGAAACAACGGATACCAAAAATATTGGTTTCGATTTCGGCTTCTTTAACAGCAAATTAACCGGTACATTAAACTACTACTATAACCAAACAGAAGATCTGTTGATAACAAAAGTTCTACCTCCTTCAGCAGGTATGACTAACCCCACCCTGAATGTCGGAAAGATACGCAATACCGGTTTCGAACTTGAATTAAACTGGGGAGATGCTATAAAAGACTTTGATTACAATATCGGTTTCAATATGAGCACCACCAAAAATAAAGTGGTTGAATTGTCAGATGCAGACCAAGTTCTTCAGGGTGAAGGATTGAAATATGGAACGGAGCATTTCCCGACAGAAACCAGAGTGGGCAAACCTATCGGTGCATTCTATCTTTATAGAACAGACGGTATCTTCCAAAGTATGGATGAAGTAAATGCCCATGTAAACAAGGATGGACAATTATTACAGCCTAATGCCCAACCGGGTGATATCCGTTTTAAAGATTTAGATGGTAATGGAAGCATAGACGCCGGTGACAAAGAATACTGTGGCTCAGGTATCCCGACATTGGAAGCGAACTTAAACTTGTCATTCGGCTATAAAGGATTTGATCTTTCAATCGTACTTGGCAGCGCATGGAACTTCAAATTGTATAACGGAAACAAATATTTCTATGAAGGAATGAATTCTAAATCAAATATGCTGAAGTCTACATTGAATGCATGGACTCCTGACAATAGAAATACGGATGTTCCCCGCGCGGTATATCAAGATCCGAACGGCAACATGAAAGAATCAGACAGATTCCTTGAAAACGGTGATTTTGTCCGTCTGCGTCAGGCACAGTTAGGTTATACTTTACCCAAATCACTCATGCAGAAATTCTATATTGAGAAACTGCGTTTCTATGTAAGTGGTGAAAACTTGTTCACTATCACAGGCTATGATGGTATAGATCCTGAATTCTCTCGTGCCAGTGTGTTGAATACCGGTGTTGATAAATTGATTTATCCGTTTACCCGTTCATTCACCGTTGGAGCTCAACTTACATTCTAATCCTTTAAAGTAATAAGAAAATGAAGAAACTATTATACATAGCAAGTATCTGCATTGCAAGTTTATTTAGCGCTTGTGACGATTATCTCACGGTAGAATCTCCTGACCAGTTGACATCAAGCAGTTTTTGGCGTAACCAGTCTGATGCTGAAGCCGGACTTGCCGCCGCATACTCCCAACTTTACCTGATGACTTATTCGGGTGACATGTGGTCTTTCCCGGAAATCAAATGGCCGGTAGAAGCCTATCGTGAAGATATTATCCAATTAGGAAGCGATGCTCTGAATTACCCGAACTGGGTGGAATTAGGCAACTATACCTACACCAATGGTAACTCTCAGTTCAGTTATTACTGGCAATGCTACTATAAAGGCATCAGTTTTGCTAATCAGGTAATTGAAAAAACCGCAGAAATACCCGATGAGAATATAGATGCAGCAACACGCGAACAATTGGTCAATGAAGGCTACTTTATCCGCGCTTATTACCACATGCAACTTTTATTGAACTGGAAAGAAATCATAGTTCGTGATAAATATATCACTGACCCGGCTGAATTAAGCAAGCCCCTTTCTTCCCGTGAGGATGCATGGAATTTCATCATTGAAGACTTGAAACGTGCAACCAGTCTGCCTGCAACACGTGACGCTGATAATGTAGGCCGTGCCACAAGCGGTTCTGCTTATGCATATCTTGGTTTCGCCTATCTGACACGCGCCTATGAAGAGGCAACCAACAAAGACTCTTATCTGGCCAGTGCTATAGAAGCATTCAACCAAGTAAAAGGATATGAACTGGTTAATAATTTCAGCACTATGTTCAGCGGGGATAATAAGAACAGTAAAGAATCGATTTTTGAAATTCAATTCTCTATGAGTTCTGCAAACGGAGCTACTTATCGTACTCAGTTCCATCGATGGATCGGTGTTTCCGAACTTGGGGGATGGGATGAGATTCTTCCCAGTCAAACATTGATTAGTGAATTCAAAAAAGAAGGGGAAACGGCTACTACAGGACGTTATGACTCGCGTATGTATGCAACATTATTTTTTAATTGTGACTATTATAACGATGGTAACGGACGTGTCTATGGCTACGACTATAATGACTGGTTCGACAACAAAGAACGCGTAGCCTTCCGTAAATTCATGCCCTCGACCTATGAAGGTTTAAACCAAAACTATTCTGCAATCAATGTTCCTTTGATGCGTTATGCCAACGTACTGTTAATGAAAGCCGAAGCATTGAATGAACAGGGACATCCCGAACAAGCTATTCCTTTAATCAATGAAGTAAGAAGCGTTCACGGGGATATGCCACCCATGACAGGTACTTCTCAAGAAGCAGTCCGCGCGCAAATTGAACACGAGCGCATGATTGAATTCCCTCTTGAGAACTATCGTTGGTATGATCTCCGCCGTTGGGGCAAACTGTTCTCAGCCCTGCAAGCTGCCGGAAGAACAGGCTTCAATGAAGACAAAAATTCATTCTACCCCACTCCTCTTACAGAGCTGAATGCTAATGATGCCTTAAAATAAGTATTTTCTTTTTTGGTTAGATATAATTAGGCAACAAGGCGGTTTTCGCTACAGTGATACCGCCTTGTAATCTAAAAATGAAGTATCTTTGCCTATAAATAAAACGACATAGATATGTTTACAATTATTGGATTAATGCTCACGGGGATGCTCCTCGGCTTCCTGCTTCGCAAGCAGAAGCTTTCAGGAATACACAAAGTCATCACCGTTCTTATTTGGTTGCTACTCTTTTTATTGGGTATAGATGTAGGCGGCAATCAGAAAATTATCAATGGTCTGCACACTATAGGGTTGGAAGCCATTGTCATCACCTTGGCAGCAGTGCTGGGCAGTGTTACAGCAGCATGGGCTTTATGGTATGTACTTTACAAAAGAAATAAGGAGGGACAAGTATGAAAGGAAGTTTGATTATCGTCGGATTCTTTGTACTGGGAGCTCTTTGTGGGGTATATCACCTTATTCCATACGACTTTACACAAAGTAAGCTAAGTTTCTACGCCTTGTGTGCGTTAATGTTCAGTGTAGGAGTCAGTGTAGGTAATGATCCGCAGACTTTACGTAATTTCCGTTCATTAAACCCCCGCCTGATCTTTCTACCGGTCATGACCATATTGGGAACACTGGCAGGATGCGCAGTGGTCAGTCTGTTTCTCTCGCACCGCTCAGTAACAGACTGTATGGCAGTAGGTGCCGGTTTCGGCTATTACTCTCTATCCAGTATCTTTATTACAGAATATAAAGGTCCGGAGTTGGGAACCATTGCATTATTATCCAATATCACACGTGAGATTATCACTTTGCTTTTTGCCCCGTTGCTAGTACGCTGGTTTGGCAATCTAGCCCCTATTTCTGCCGGAGGAGCCACTACGATGGATACAACATTACCCATCATCACCCGCTATTCCGGTCAAAGTTTCGTAGTGGTTTCTATATTTCACGGCTTTGTAGTAGACTTCAGCGTACCTTTTCTTGTGACTCTTTTCTGTTCTATTTAAAATAACAATAACCATGAAACACTCTCTTCATACTGTTCTTACACTGTTGTTTGTTTGTGCTTCCGCCTGGGGTGAAAATGTGCCCTGGCAGAATCCACAAATAAATGAAATAAACCGTGAACCTGCCCATGCCCATTTCATTCCTTATACGAATGAGGCCAATGCACTGAAACAACAGGCTTTACCTGCCGCCCAGCGTTTTGCAGTAAACCCTGCTACAGAACGCCGCATTTCACTAGACGGAACCTGGAAGTTCTTATTCTCTAAAAACAATGAGGAATGCCCAACAGATTTTTATAAAATGGGGTATAACACCAAACGCTGGAAAGACATACAGGTTCCGGGAAGCTGGGAACTGCAAGGATTTGACTCCCCCATCTATACTGACGTAGCTTACCCCTTCCCTGCCAATCCGCCTCATGTTCCAACCGATTACAATCCGGTAGGAGCATACGTACGTGAATTTACCGTACCGGCCCATTGGAAAGGAATGGATATCTTCCTTGATTTTGAAGGAGTTGAGTCCGCTTTTTATTGCTGGGTAAACGGTAAATTGGCAGGATACAGTGAAGACAGCCGTCTTCCGGCTCATTTCAATATTACTCCGTTCTTAAAAGCCGGAAAGAACAAACTGGCCGTTAAAGTTTTCCGTTATAGTGACGGTTCCTACCTGGAGGATCAGGATTACTGGAAATATAGCGGTATTGAACGCGATGTATATCTCTATGCCCGTCCTCAAAGCCGTGTACAAGACTTCAAACTGGTAGCCGGACTGACAAATGGTTATAAAGACGGAGATTTTAATCTGAATATCACACTCCACAAGCCTCATCCGGGAGGAACCGTGGAAGTGAAGGTTATGAACAAAGGCAATGTAATTTACCAGCATAAAAAGGAAATAACTTCTGCTACAGATACTTTATTCGCTCAGAAACACTTGTTCCCGGCCATATTGCCTTGGAATGCCGAAACACCCAATCTTTATACATTGGTAGTCAGCACCTACGACGCTCAAGGAAAAGCCTTGGAATCATTCACACAGCCTTTCGGTTTCCGTTCTGTGGAAATGCGTAACGGCATGCAACTGATAAATGGGGTAGCCGTATTGTTTAAAGGAGTAAACCGCCATGAACACGATCCGCATCATGGTCGTACCATCACCGTAGAGAGCATGATAAAAGACATTCAGTTGATGAAACAATTCAACCTGAATGCTGTACGCACTTGCCATTACCCCAACCGCTATGAATGGTATGCATTGTGTAACGAATACGGTTTGTATCTGGTAGATGAAGCAAACATTGAAAGCCATGGTATGCAGGCGCATAAAGATGGCACACTGGCTAATAATCCCGATTGGGAAGTACCGTTTATGCAACGCATGAGCCGCATGGTGCTGAGGGACCGCAATATCACTGCCATTGTCACTTGGTCAATGGGAAATGAGTCCGGCTACGGAAAACACTTTGAAACGTTATATGACTGGACCAAGAAGTTTGACCCTACCCGCCCTGTACAATATGAAGGAGGTGGTTATGATGCCAAATCTGACATTTATTGTCCGATGTATGCACGTGTCTGGGCGCTCCGCCGTCATGTAAACCAACGCGACGCACGCCCGATGATTCTATGTGAATATGCCCACGCCATGGGTAACAGTGTAGGTAACCTGCAAGACTATTGGAATTTGATTTATAAATATGACCAGTTGCAAGGTGGTTTCATATGGGACTGGGTAGATGCTACTTTTGATATCAAAGACAAGAACGGAAACAAGATTTGGGCTTACGGAGGCGATATGGGCTTCGTGGGTGTTCCTAATGACTCCAACTTCTGTGCCAACGGATTGGTAGCTGCCGACCGTTCACTTCATCCGCACATCTGGGAAGTGAAAAAAGTATATCAATATATTCATTTTGAGCCGGTTGCCTTTACCACCAAGCAAATTAAAGTGACTAACTGGCATGATTTTATCGGTTTGGAGGATTACAAACTACACTGGACTGTAGAAACAGACGGAAAAGCTGTACAAAGCGGTGAAATGGATTTCCCGGTTATGGCCGCCCGTTCTTCTACCTTCATCACTATCCCGATGAACTTGATTCCTAACGATGGAAAAGAATACTTCCTGAAATTGGAAGCATTTACCAAAAAGGAAGCCCCATTAGTTCCGAAGGGACATCAGGTAGCCATGGAGCAATGGCAACTGAATCCGGAAGGAGAACGGCTGCTGAATGCTACATGGACTGCCCGGGAACTAGTAGACAAAACTGTAAATACCGAACGTACTCCGGATGCCATTACCTTGACAGGAGAGAACTTCCGTATCGCATTCTCTACTGCTGATGGTGAAATGACAGAACTCTTATATAACGGGAAGAATCTGATAAAAGAAGGATTGCAACCCAATTTCTGGCGTGCGTTAACCGACAATGATGTTGCCAACAACCACCTGGAACGTTGCGGCATCTGGAAATTTGCAGGCAAGAACGCCAAGTTACAAAGTATCGACCTGAAAGAAGATTCAAACAAACAACTGGCAACCGTTACTGTAAATTATAAACTGGAAGCACAAGAATCAACTTTGCAGACCGTTTATCAAGTACGACCCAATGGAGCAATCAAAGTAAGTATGCACTTTGTACCCGGCAACAAATCCCTTCCTGAAATACCACGCCTGGGTATGCGTATGATTCTTCCGGCAGAATACGATGTGATGACCTGGTTGGGCCGCGGACCACAAGAAAACTATGCAGACCGCAAGACGGGTTATCCTATCGGGCTCTATACCGCTACAGTATGGGAACAATTCCATCCGTATGTCCGTGCCCAGGAAACCGGCAACAAAACCGATGTACGATGGGTTGCATTGCGTAATAAAGCAGGGGAAGGCCTGTTAATCACAGGTGAGGAACCGCTGAATGTCAGCGCATGGAATTTCCCGTTGGAGGATATTGACTATGTAGCATTCAATACCGAACGCCGTCATGGTGGAAGTATTATGAAGAAAGACATGATATGGTTAAACATCGACCACCGTCATATGGGGGTAGGTGGAGATAATACCTGGGGAGCGCAAGTACATCCGGAATATACCATCACTCCGCACGAATGGCAATACAGCTTTACCATGCAACCTTTGAGCAATCAAGACGATGCCGCTGAAAAAGCGCATAAGAAATGGTTTTAAAATAATAACGAAATGACATGAAATATAAATTTACCAAAATCATTCTTCTCACAGCAGTAGTCGCAGGTCTCACAACGGCCTGCACACCTGCCGGTGAGAACATCCCCACAGGCAAAAGATATGAATTCAATAACATACTGGATATAACCTATACCCCCGATACACTGACACGTTGCGGGGGATGGTTTACAGACGCCGGTTCCTGGATGGGATTTACCCTTCCGCAGAAAGATCACTGGGTGAACGGTTTCTGCGGTCCGTTCAGTCTGGATATGAACCGACGCCAATGGATGGCGCAATCTGCTGTCACGGTAAGATATGCCGATCAGGCGAATGTTATATTTACTCCGGATTCCACTTGTTATTTCCCGGGAGAGTTATATCTTTCGGCAAGTTCAGAGGAAGGTAAAATCATTCAACGCTTGAATTTTTTAGATGCTTCTACCGCATTGCTCCGCATTCACTCCGATGCAGGAAAGGAACTCTCCTTAACTGCCAGCCAATGGGGAAAAGAGATACAAGTCCAAACAGACCAGAATACCGTCATCGCCCGTCATCCCTCCGGTGAGATTGTAGCATTAACTTTTACCCCGGATGTTAGCGTAAAGGGCACTGACAATAATTACCAGGCAAAAATCAATGGCAGCGAACACGACACCTACGTAGCCATTTCTTTCTATACCGGAGAAAAAGAACTTTCTGCCGGATTACAGAAAGCGCAATTGGCTCTAAGCAATCCGCAGGAAGGGCTCAAAGCCAACAAAGAACGCTGGGAAGGTTATCTCACCAAGATTCTGCGCAAAGATATGAAACCTGAGTATGACCGTATCGCCGTGAAAGCAGTTGTTACACTTATCAGCAACTGGCGTACCCACCGTGGCGGATTGCTCCACGAAGGAATTGTTCCGAGTCATGCAGCATACTACTTCGTAGGATTCTGGGCCTGGGACACCTGGCGCTTCTCTGCCGCCCTGGCAAAATTCAATCCTAAACTTGCCAAAGACAACATCCGCGCCATGTTTGACTACCAGCAACCGGACGGCATGATTATAGACTGCATCTACACCGATCCTGCCGAAAACAATGCACGCGACAGCAAACCTCCTCTCGTATCCTGGGCTGTAGACGAAATATTCACCCATACCAATGATACGGCATTCATCAGCGAAATGTATCCGCAATTGATGGCCTATTACAAATGGTGGTACAACAAGCGTGACCATAACCGCAACGGTATGTGTGAATACGGTTCCACCGATGGTACACTGGAAGCGGCAGCATGGGAAAGCGGCATGGATAACGCCATCCGTTTCGATGATGCCAAGATGCTGAAAAATGACGGTGCGGAGGATGCATGGAGCATGGATCAGGAAAGTGTTGACCTGAATGCCTATCTGGCTTTGGAATGCAAGTTATTGAAAAAGTTCGCCGGTATTTTGGGAGTAACTTTCGATGGTCCGGATTACAGCAGCCAGGTAGCCGATTATTTCTTCGACAAAGAAAAAGGTTTCTTCTTCGATCGCCGCTTAAAAGACGGAAGCTTCATACAGGAACCGGGATGCGAAGCATACACCCCCTTATGGACAAAAGTTGCCACGGCCGATCAGGTAAAAGCCATGCTGCCCCTGCTGACCGATACAGCCAAGTTTTCTACATACATTCCCTTCCCCACAGTGGCAGCAGACCATCCGAAGTACAATCCGCGCGGCTACTGGCGTGGTCCTATCTGGTTGGACCAGACTTACTTCGCTATCCGCGGCCTGCGCAATTATGGATATAACAAGATGGCGGATGAATACACCCTCCAGGTATTCGACCGTCTGCAAGGCTTGAAAGAAGGCGCACCGATACATGAAAACTATGGCACACACACCGGTGAATTGTTAAAAGCTCCCCATTTCAGTTGGAGTTCATCACATTTGCTGATGTTATACGATGATTACGGCAAATAAACTCTCTCTTTTTACCTTAATATAAATAATACAATACCAAGGAGGGCTGCACTCGTGATGAATGCGGCCCCCTACTTTTATATCGTATTACCTGTTACCCCCAATACACTCTTTTCAGAAGTGATAAAAATTCTCCAATGAATGAGTAGAATGTTACAGGTGTAAGATTATATATCTTCCGGCTGCAACATGATATATCCTTCAGCCTATACATCCGTATGTGTTCACACTTCACAACAGGAAACTTCAAAACATCTGCCCCTTTTTTAAAAACAACAGGACATATTAAAAAAACATCAAGAGCTTTTATTAATACGTCCTGTTGTTTCTCCTGTTTCTTTATATACACATAGCAAAACACTTATTTTTCCTTCAGAAGTTTCAGCCTCTCCGCAAACGCTTTGTTCATCGGCATTCCGGCTGAAGAATTGATACCTCGAAATCTTTCAGACTGAAAAAAAATTCTTCAGCGTACCCAATGGCCGAAAGGTGAAAAGCACGCAGGTACATGGGGAAAACTCCGAAGATGCCGGAAAGTACACAGCCATAGCTGAAAAAACGTATATGCCGGCTGAAAGAATAAATACCCGGCTGAAGAATTTTAAGAGCCAATCCTTCAGCCGGAAAGCCCATGAACAGGCAGTTTGCGGAGAGGCTGAAACTTCTGAAGGATTTTTGGGGCAATTCTTCGGGAGGGGCATATTTCCCACCGGAAGAGGAATATGCCCACAGAAAAGAACATAAAAAGACGCAAGAAACCGGGATGCCTGATATCTTGTTACAAGATGCGGCAAATCTTGTGAGAAGTTTCTCCCAATCTTGTGGGAAGTTCCGCTGATTCTTGTTATACAAAAAAAGCCTGCCATTAATATAATGTTTATCAATGGCAGGCGACTTATTTCGTTTGGAGAAATCAAAACATCCTGCTGACGCGCTCAATGCCGGCAGCCAGCATATCTATCTCCTCCTTGGTATTATACAAACCGAAAGAAGCACGTACAGTTCCCTCAATCCCCATACGAATCATCAAAGGCTGAGCACAATGATGCCCGGTACGTACGGCAATGCCCAGACGGTCAAGCAACGTACCCATATCCAAATGATGAATATTTCCTACCAAGAAAGAAATGACACTGCTCTTATGCTCAGCCTCTCCGAAGATACGCATCCCGTTTATTTCTTTCAGACGCTGCATGGCATATAGGGTCAGTTCATGCTCATGGGCGGCAATGTTCTCCATACCAATGGCAGATACATAATCCAACGCTTTTGCCAAGGCGGTAGTGCCGATATAATCGGGAGTTCCCGCTTCAAACTTAAACGGCAATTCATTAAAAGTCGTTTTCTCGAAGCTGACACTTTGTATCATCTCGCCTCCCCCCTGGTAAGGTGGAAGCTTATCCAGCCACTCTTCCTTTCCATAAAGCACCCCCACACCGGTAGGACCATATATCTTATGTCCGCTGAAAGCAAAAAAGTCGGCATCCAAATCCTGGACATCCACTTTCATGTGAGGAACACTCTGCGCCCCGTCAATCAAAACGGGAACACCGTGTGCATGGGCAGTCGCAATCATCTCTTTCGCCGGATTGACAGTGCCCAACACATTACTTACATGAGCGAAACTCACCAGCTTGGTCCGTTCCGAAAAGAGTTTCTCATATTCATCCAACAACAGTTCTCCCCTGTCATTCATGGGAATCACTTTCAGCACGATTCCTTTACGCGCAGCCTGTAACTGCCAAGGTACAATATTGCTGTGATGCTCCATGACAGAAACAATCACTTCATCGCCTTCCTTCATCTGACTGTCGGCAAAAGAAGAAGCCAACAGGTTGATACTCTCCGTCGTGCCCCGTGTAAACACGATTTCATTGCTACTGCGTGCATTGATAAAACGACGTACAGTCTCACGAGAAGCTTCATGCAACTCGGTAGCCTGCTGAGACAGGAAATGCACACCACGATGCACATTGGCATTGACCGAATAATATTCATCGGTTATGGCTTCAACCACTTGGCGCGGTTTCTGAGTGGTAGCCCCATTATCCAGATAAATAAGCGGCTTTCCATACACCTCCCGATCTAATATCGGAAAATCTTCTCTTATTTTTTGTATATCGTACATGGCGTCTTATTTACATATCGCACATCCCTGACATTTATTCAACTCACCACGGAAACGTTTTTCCACCAACAGATGCAAACGGTCTTTCAATGCATCCAGGCGGATCGTATCTATTACTTCATTGACAAAAGCAAACATAAGCAATAAACGTGCTTCCTTCAGACTGATACCACGCTGTTGCATATAGAACAACGCATTTTCATCCAGCTGACCGACAGTAGCTCCGTGAGAGCATTTTACGTCATCCGCATAAATTTCCAGTTGCGGCTGAGTGTACATATGGGCATCACGAGTAGCACAGAGGTTGCGGTTGGTTTGTTGGGAATTAGTATGTTGTGCTCCTTCACGTACCAATACTTTTCCGGCAAACGCACCTGTCGCCTGATCATCCAATACATATTTAAACAGCTCATTACTAGTGCAATCAGCAACCTTGTGGTCAATGAAAGTATGATTGTCCACCTGTTCATTCTTATCGGCAATGACCATACCACACAAATTGATCTCAGCTCCACGTCCGGCCAAAGTTACTTCAGTTGTATTACGCGTAGTACCGTTATGCAAAGTCATACCATTCAAAAGCACATTACTGTCTGCCTCCTGGTTCACATAGAGGTTACTGAAACGCACTGTGCTGGTATGGGTTTCTTCCAGTTCATAAAGATCGAAAGTAGCATTTTCTTTTGCAAAGACCTCAATAACCTGAGTAGAAAGGAAATTTACATTATCCATGGCATGATCACAAATCAACAGACGAGCCTGCGCACCTTCTTCCAGCACAACCAGCACACGGCGGTTCACCATAAAATTAACATCAGCACGCAATATGTTCACCAGTTGAATGGGTTTGTCCACCACCACGCCTTTCGGCACATACAGCATAAAGCCATCCTGGGCAAAAGTAGTATTGAAGGCGGTCACACCATCCTTGGAAGTATCTGCCAACTTGCCATAATACTGCTTGACCAAAGCCGGATATTGTTCAGACAGCTCTTTCAAGCTGCCAAGCAACACTCCTTCCGGCAATTGTGCCTTCGGCAAAGCCTTACGATAAAAAGCATCGTTTACTACAAAATAAAGAGCGGTACTCATATTAGGTACATCGCACTTGAACACTTCATACGGATTCACCGGAATGTCGAGTCTGTTCAAATTCAAACCATAATCCGGCTCGAACAACTTGCTCACATCCGTATATTTATACTTCTCCTGTTTGCGGGTAGGGAAACCTAATTTTTCGAAATCTGCGAAAGCTTGCGCACGGGGAGCGTTCAGCACCTCGGCACTATGCCGGCAAATCATCGCCTCACATTGAGAAAAGAGATCAATATATTGTTGTTCTGCTCTCATAATCACTTTCTTCTTTAGGCATCAAATTATTATTCTCCCAACTCGGCTTTTATCCAGTCGTAACCACGCTCTTCCAGTTCCAAAGCCAATTCGGGACCCGCAGTCTTCACAATACGTCCTTTATACAATACATGTACAATATCGGGTTTGATATAATCCAGCAACCGTTGATAGTGCGTAATGACGATACAACTTGTTTCGGGAGTTTTCAGTTTGTTCACACCCTCGGCTACAATACGCAACGCATCAATATCAAGACCGGAATCCGTTTCATCCAAAATGCTCAACTTAGGTTCCAGCATAGCCATCTGGAAGATCTCATTGCGCTTCTTCTCACCACCGCTGAATCCCTCGTTTACCGAACGGTTTGCCAATTTATTATCCAATTCCACCACAGCCCGCTTCTCGCGCATCAGCTTCAAGAACTCACTGGCTGTCAATGCAGGGAGGCCTTTATATTTACGCTGCTCGTTTACCGCCGCACGCATAAAGTTCACCATACTGACTCCGGGAATCTCCACCGGATATTGGAAAGACAAAAACAGACCTTCATGACTGCGATCCTCAGGACTCAAAGCCAACAAATCTTTTCCTTCAAAAGTCACCGAACCTTTCGTTACCTCAAAAGCCGGATTGCCTACCAACACAGACGAAAGGGTACTCTTTCCGGAACCGTTGGGTCCCATAATAGCATGAACTTCACCTTTCTTTATGCTTAGATTAATACCTTTCAATATTTCTTTGCCATTGACACTGGCATGTAAGTCTTTTATCTCTAACATAATTCTATTAAATTCTTAGTTCTTCATTTATCCTACACTTCCCTCTAGAGAAATAGCCAGCAGTTTCTGTGCCTCCACCGCAAACTCCATTGGAAGTTTATTCAGTACTTCTTTTGCATATCCATTGACAATCAACCCAATAGCATCTTCTGTAGGAATACCGCGCTGATTGCAATAAAACAACTGGTCTTCGCTGATCTTGCTGGTTGTCGCCTCATGTTCCACCACAGCTGTCTCGTTATGAATATCCATATATGGGAATGTATGAGCACCACACTGGCTCCCCAGCAACAAAGAGTCACACTGACTGTAATTACGGGCATTGTCTGCTTTCTGAGCCACACGTACCAGACCACGATAAGAGTTCTGGCTCTTTCCGGCACTGATTCCTTTACTAACAATGGTACTACGGGTATTTCTGCCTAAATGAATCATTTTAGTCCCCGTATCAGCCTGCTGATAGTTATTCGTTACTGCCACCGAATAGAATTCAGCAGTAGAATTATCTCCACTCAGGATACAACTGGGATATTTCCAAGTAATGGCCGATCCGGTTTCCACCTGTGTCCAACTCAATTTGCTATCCACTCCTTTGCAATGACCGCGTTTTGTCACAAAGTTATATACTCCTCCTTTGCCTTCGGCATCTCCCGGATACCAGTTCTGTACGGTAGAATATTTCACTTCCGCACGGTCGTGCACCACAATCTCCACTATGGCCGCATGTAATTGGTTCTCATCCCGCATAGGGGCCGTACATCCTTCCAGATAAGAAACATAACTATCATCATCCGCAACAATCAGTGTACGCTCAAACTGACCGGTATTGGCTGCATTGATACGGAAATAAGTGGAGAGTTCCATAGGACAACGCACTCCTTTCGGAATATATACAAACGATCCGTCACTGAATACTGCCGAGTTCAAGGCTGCAAAGAAATTATCCCGCGGCCCGACCACCGAACCCAGATATTTCTTCACCAAATCGGGATGCTCACGCACCGCTTCACTGAACGAACAAAAAATAATCCCTTTTTCCAACAAGGTTTCTTTAAATGTAGTCTTGACGGATACAGAGTCCATGACAGCATCTACTGCCATACCGCTCAACGCCATTTGCTCCTCCAAAGGAATACCTAATTTATTGAAAGTTTTAATCAACTCAGGATCTACCTCATCCATACTTTTCGGTCCTTCTTTTTTCTTTGTAGGGTCCGCATAATAGGATATAGCCTGATAATCTATTTCAGGGATAGTGAGGTGTGCCCATGCAGGCATCTCCATGGTCAACCAGTAGCGGTATGCTTTCAGGCGAAACTCCAGCAACCACTCCGGCTCGTTCTTCTTTGCAGAAATCAAGCGGATAACATCCTCATTCAATCCCCTTTCTATAATATCTGTGTGAACTTCTGTGGTGAAGCCATATTTGTACTTCTCCTGCGTCAGTTCTTTCACATATTTATTGGGTTCTTCTTGCATATCTATCTTATATTTCTATTAATTGTTCTGTTACATTCTTAAATACCGGAAAAAAGATACCGGACAAGTCCCTCATAGAATAATATAACACTGATTCCTTCTTTTTTGTTGCACTGATCATCTCATTGTTCGGATCTATATATTCTATCACATGAATAGCTAACCCTATCAGTATCATATACTTCAATGCTCCCAATCCGCTGCCTAACCAACGGTTCAGCCATCCCAGGTGCACAGCATCCAATGCTTTTGTCAACAAAGAGGCGACGAACGCAAAACCTAAAGGTACAGCTATCCAGATCAATATAAAAGCCAAGACCTGTGCTACAGTCGTCGAAGTACCTAGAACCGGCGCCAACCTTTCGGCAACAATGCCAAACAAGGCACGAGCCATCAGCAATCCGGCTATCAACCCTACAATAGACGCCATCTGCTTCACAAATCCTTTTATTAATCCCATAATGACACCCACACCAATCATAGCCAATATAATAATATCTATTGTCGCCATCTTTATCGTTATTACAAAAAGCAGTAATGCCATTCTGAACAAAGCGAAGAATCTGCCAGCCCACGCGCTGGGCGAGGTGCCAGATCCTTCGCTATGCTCAGGATGACATTACCATCTATATTCTCAGACTTCAGTGTATTACAAAGTCTGTTTAACCTCTACTTCTTCGTAAGCTTCAATAATATCACCGACCTTGATATCGTTACAGTTTGTCAGACTGATACCACATTCAAAGTTAGTACCTACTTCTTTCACATCATCCTTGAAACGCTTCAAAGCATTGATAGCACCGGTAAAGACTACAATACCATCACGAATCAAGCGTGCCTTATCAGAACGTTTCACCTTACCTGTCTTCACCATAGCACCGGCAACCAAACCGACCTTGGTAATATTGAAGACTTCACGCACTTCGATGGTTGCAGTAATCTGTTCCTTCAAAGTAGGTGCCAGCATACCTTCCATAGCAGCCTTCACTTCTTCAATCGCATCATAGATAACAGAATATTTGCGGATATCCACCCCCTCCTGCTCAGCCAGTTTGCCGGCAGAACTTGAAGGACGAACCTGGAAACCTACAATAATCGCATCTGATGCAGCAGCCAAAGTCACATCCGACTCGGAAATCTGACCGACACCTTTGTGGATCACATTAACCTGTACCTGTTCTGTAGACAGTTTTATCAATGAGTCGCTCAACGCTTCGACAGAACCGTCCACGTCACCTTTAACAATCACATTCAGCTCATGGAAATCACCCAAAGCCAAACGACGGCCCACTTCATCCAATGTCAGCAGTTTCTGAGTACGCAAGCCCTGCTCACGCTGCAACTGTTCACGCTTGTTGGCAATGTCACGAGCCTCTTGTTCCGTATCAATCACATGGAAAGTATCACCTGCCGCAGGAGCACCGTTCAGTCCCAGAATCAATACCGGTTCGGAAGGACCGGCCTCCTTGATGCGCTGGTTACGTTCATTAAACATGGCTTTCACCTTACCATAACTAGTACCAGCCAAGACTATATCGCCCATTTTCAGCGTACCGTTTGCCACCAACATAGTAGCCACATAACCGCGTCCCTTGTCCAAGGACGATTCAATGATAGAACCGGTTGCCTTGCGGTCGGGATTAGCCTTCAAATCCAACATTTCAGCTTCCAGCAATACTTTTTCCAACAAATCGTGTACACCTGTACCTTTCTTTGCCGAAATATCTTGCGACTGATACTTACCACCCCACTCTTCCACCAGGAAGTTCATGGCAGCCAGTTCTTCCTTAATCTTATCCGGATTGGCGTGCGGCTTATCCACCTTATTAATAGCAAATACGATAGGCACACCGGCAGCCATAGCATGATTAATCGCCTCTTTGGTCTGCGGCATCACATTATCATCGGCAGCTACAATAATAATAGCAATATCCGTCACTTTCGCACCACGGGCACGCATGGCGGTAAATGCCTCGTGACCCGGAGTATCCAAGAATGTAATATGACGTCCGTCTTCCAATTTCACATTGTAAGCACCGATATGCTGGGTGATACCACCTGCCTCACCGGCAATTACATTTGCTTTACGAATATAGTCCAGTAATGAAGTCTTACCATGATCAACATGTCCCATTACTGTCACAATCGGAGCACGCGGCTGCAAATCTTCTTCGTTATCTTCCTCTTCTGTAATAGCCTGTGCTACCTCAGCACTTACATATTCTGTCTTGTATCCGAATTCTTCCGCTACCAGGTTGATTGTCTCGGCATCCAGACGCTGATTGATAGAGACCATGATACCGATACTCATACAAGTAGCGATAACCTGAGTAACAGGAATATCCATCATACTTGCCAGTTCGTTCGCAGTAACGAACTCGGTCAGTTTCAATATTTTGCTATCTTCCTGTTCCATCTCCTCCTGTTCCATCAGGCGGTTCTGAACATTTTCACGTTTCTCCTTACGATACTTGGCAGCCTTGTTCTTAGTCTTGTTAGTCAGACGTGCCAATGTTTCCTTAACCTGCTTTGCCACATCTTCATCACTAACTTCCGCTTTTACAACAGGTTTCTTGAAACGGTCTTTATTAAATTTGCCTCCACCCTGATTGTTATTGCCATTAGGTTTGGAGTTATTGTTCCTATTCGGTCTGTTAGCGTTATCGTTACGTTGGTTATTATTAGATGCTCCTCCAGCATTTGTTGTACCGGCAGCATTTATATCCACACGTTCCTTATTTATTCTATTGCGTTTTTTCTTCTTTGCAGCATCATCGTTAACCGAGTTTTTAGAAATCTTATCGTCTCCCTTACGGATTTCTTTGATAATAGCATCCTTCATCAGTTTACGCTGTTCCTGACGCTGCTTATCTTTCTCTTCTCTCTCTTTCCGTTTTTCTTCCTTCGATTTCTTTTTCGGACGGGTAGACTGATTCAATGCAGCCAGATCAATCTGACCTACTACATTAATTTTCGATTTAAATTCAGTAGGACGAATTTTAAATACATCGTCTTCTTCTTTTTCCTGAACGGGTGCTGCTTCGGGTGTTTCTTTTTCCATCTCTTTCACCTGGGGTGTCTTTTCTTCCGTCTTTTCAATTTTAGGCTCTTTCTTCTCTTCCAGAACTGGAGCAGGAGCAGGTTGAGGAGCAGGTTCCGGTTTCTTTTCCTCTACCACCACAGGCTTCGGCGTTTCCTTCTCGGGTTGGGGAGTTTCCTTCCTCTCAACCACCTTTTCCACCACGGGTTCTGCTTTCGGAGTTTGTTCAATAACTTTCGCAACTGGTTCTACAACCTTTGGCGCAGTTTTCTTGTTCAAATTGTCCAGATCTATTTTACCCACTTGCTTCAGTTTGGGGCGTGCCTCTTCAGGAATAACAGTTTTCACCACCTCTTCTTTCTCTTTCTTAGATTCAAAACCTTCGATAGAGATAGAAGCTTTGTTGCGGTCCTTGTTCTGTCTTTCCTGACTAAATTTTTCAGACTCTATTTTTAAATTTTTATCTGTGCTGAACTCTTTCACAAGTACAGCATATTGTTCTTCGGTAATTTTCGCATTAGGACTAGCCTCAATGGTATAGCCCTTCTTCTGCAAGAATTCAACTACCGTCGTTATTCCTACATTTAAATCTCTTGTTACTTTGTTCAGTCTAATCGTCATACTCGTTTTTTAATTATTAACTACGAGCCGGGACTGAAGAGTTACTCTTCAAATTCAGCTCTTAAAACTCTCAACACGTCATCAACCGTGTTTTCTTCCAGGTCCGCTTTTTCTATCAACATCTCGCGCGGAGCATTCAATACAGCCTTGGCTGTATCCAATCCAATATTCTTGATGGCTGTGATAACCCACTCATCAATTTCATCCTTGAATTCATCAAGGTAGATATCCTCATCCATCGCGCTCTCATCCAATTCGCGGTACACATCAATCGTATATTCGGTAAGCATACTGGCGAGTTTGATATTCATTCCCCCCTTACCGATTGCCAAAGACACTTCTTCCGGTTTCAGATATACTTCTGCTTTTTTCTCCTCTTCGTGCAACACAATAGAAGAAATCTTAGCCGGACTCAACGCACGCTGAATGAACAACTGAATGTTAGAAGTATAGTTGATCACGTCGATATTTTCATTACGCAACTCGCGCACAATACCGTGGATACGTGATCCTTTTACACCTACGCAGGCACCTACCGGGTCTATACGGTCGTCATACGACTCAACTGCTATCTTAGCACGTTCTCCGGGAATGCGCGCAATCTTCTTGATAGTGATCAACCCGTCATTGATTTCGGGTACTTCCATTTCAAACAGGCGTTGCAAGAACACAGGTGAAGTACGGCTCAGAATAATCTTCGGATTATTATTTTTATTATCTACACGGGCCACTACGGCACGGGCAGTTTCGCCTTTACGGTAGAAATCACTCGGAATCTGTTCAGTCTTGGGCAAAAGCAGTTCGTTGCCTTCATCATCCAGCAACAACATTTCTTTCTTCCATATCTGATAGACTTCCGCACTGATTACAGTACCCACCCTATCAATATATTTATTATACAAGCTATCTTTCTCCAGTTCTAAAATCTTCGATGCCAGTGTCTGACGCAAGTTCAGAATGGCACGGCGGCCAAACTTGGCAAAGATTACTTCATCGGTCACTTCCTCACCCACCTCATAAGACGCATCAATTTTCTGTGCCTCGGTCAATGAGATCTGCATATTGGGATTCGTCAAATCCTCATCTGCTACAACTTCACGGTTACGCCATATTTCAAAATCTCCCTTGTCAGGGTTCACAATAACGTCGTAATTTTCATCAGTGCCAAACATTTTCGCGATCACACTACGGAAAGACTCTTCGAGTACACTCACCATAGTTGTTCTATCAATATTCTTTAATTCCTTAAATTCCGAAAATGTATCAATCAAGCTGATTGTTTCTTCTTTTTTGGCCATAATTATTTAAAACTAATTAAGTATTTAGTGTATTTTATCTCATCATATGCAAAAGTAATATTCTCCTCTACCAGTTTGGGGCGTTTGGCTCCTTCCGGTTTCACTTTCTTTTCAATGGTTACGGTAAAGTTCTCTTCATTTGCATCCTTCAATACACCTTCCAGCTTCTTTCCCTCTTTAGTCAGGATTTCCACCTCCTTACCAATGTGTATCAAGTACTGTTGCAATACCTTGAAAGGTTGTCCTATACCGGCCGAACCCACTTCCAGTTCATAATCCTCTTCTTCACGGTCCAGTTTAGACTCAATATAGCGGCTAAGTTCTACACAATCGTCAATCCATACTCCCTCGGCATGGTCAATTTCTACCACAATTTTGTCATCCGGGCTCACCGTGACATCTACCAAAAAGTAATCTTTACCTTCCAGCCACTCGTCAACAATCCGGGTTACTACATTTTTATCTATCATTTATTCACTATTAAGAACAAAAAAAGGGCTTAATCAAGCCCCACCATTCATCCGTTTCGGTGCAAAGATACAAATTATCTACCAGTGCTACAAAATATTCTATTAAAAAATTGTAGTTTTGCAGAAACTTATAACACTATGGATAAAAACAGTTTAAATACGAACAAGCAGTTCATGATAGGTAACGGTATGCTGGCTTTTGGAGTCTTTGCCGTTATTATCATTTTTTTGTATATGTCCTTCCGTTTCCAACGCAAGGCTGACAAAGTACAGACTTATGAAGGAGTCTACAACATAGAACTGACTAACAGTTTTGCCGGAGACAGTATAGCGGTATATCTAAATGACAGTCTGCTACTGGACCAAACCATGCCCGACGCCAACCTGAAAGTGGAGATAAAACGCTTTGCCGAAGATAATGTACTGATGGTCGTAGATAACAAAACAGACAAGACCACACCTTTCAACCTGAATCCGGAAGGTAGCCGGGTAGAGGTTAAAAAGAGTGGAGATGTAATTTATATCTTGGAAAGAGAAGCCGATTCCCTTTTGGAATAAAGGGAAACAGCGACAAAGCCGATCAATACGATAAAGACACCCACCAAAGCCGGATACCGATAACCCAATCCGGCATCTATGGGTAGCCCACCGGCATAAGCACCAATGGCATTGCCCAAATTAAAAGCGACTTGCACACAGGCCGCTCCCATCATTTCTCCTCCGCGTGAATTCCGGAGTAACAATAATTGTTGTGGAGCCGAAACAGCAAATAATCCTGCCGTACATATACACATCAATATTACTGCCAACCAAGAAACAGAAGCCGCAAAGAAAATGGCAAGCAAACCGGAAGCCATAATAACCTGTGTATATTTTACCACACGGGCAGCCCCATACTGATCAGAAAACTTTCCACCCATCAAGTTTCCTACAGTCATGCTAAGACCTGCCAACACCATAATAAAAGTCATGCTGTTTTCACTGAAACCTGCCACGTGCGTCATCAAAGGAGTAACATAACTATACCAACAAAAGATGCCTCCGTTTCCGAACATGGTCGTAAATATCAACAACCATGGAGCCAGATTCTTCAAAAAACGGAACTGTCCTTTCAAACCTGTATCTGGCAAAGCAGGCAGTGAAGGAACCCATTTCCAAATATAGAACAAAGTAATCAGTCCCCATACTCCATTAAAGAGAAAAGGAATACGCCAAGACATTATATTACTCATGAACGTACCCAAAGGTACACCAAAAAGATTGGCAATCGTCATACCCGACACCATCAATGCCACTGCCTGCGAACTTTTTCCTTTATCAGCCACTCTTTCCGCCACAATGGAACCAACCCCAAAGAAGGCGCCATGAGGCAATCCGGAAATAAAACGCATCATCAACATCATCCAATAATTCACTGAAGCGGCAGCACACAAATTACCACAAATATAAATAACCATCAAACCTAACAGAATATGTTTCAGCGGACGGGTACGAGCCACCAAAACCATCCCCGGTGCTCCTACGCACACACCTAGTGCATAAGCCGAAATAAAATGTCCTGCTTGCGGAATACTTATATGCAAGTCCTTCGCTACATCGGGCAAAATGCCCATCATTACAAACTCGGCAATGCCCAATCCCAATGTGCCGAACGCCAAAGCCGTCAAACTCTTCTTCATACCTGAATAAAAACAATCCATTAATTAAAAAACGTACAAAAATAATTGTTATGTTTTCAGATATAAGTGTTTTTAGCACACTTTTATAAGAAAAGGAATGATTACTTGCTTTATGTCAATTTATTGTTGCCACATGCAAAAGAGGTCAAACATTTTAGCTTCACGTTCAGAAGTTAAAAAGAACAAACAAACCTCTCTACAAAGCCATGCTTACTAATCAACATTCACACTAAACAAACCTTTGCTTCCTGCTCCATTATCAACATCCCGTAAACTCTGATTGATTTTACATTCAGCACTTTTCAGTTTAGTACTTTTATACGAAAACAAGCCTTTGCTTCCTGCTCCGCTAGCGACAGCATTTGAACTTTTCGTTATTATACACCTATCACTCAATTCATAACCGTAATCCGGCTGAGTGCTTTCACCCACCCGAACATCTACCAATTCTTGTGTCTTCATAATTATAAACATTTAGTATATTAAGATAATTCTTTGTCTAAATAACACAAAATAAATTCGTTTCTCGCTTGCAATATTTCTGCAAAACTGTTTTTTACTATATTCACGTTCGGTAAAGCGATCTTATCAAGATACTTATAATGAATATCATCTGCACAGGATATAATGTAACCATCATGAGTAACGACCAATTCATTAAGGAATGGAATGCTGAGTAAAGGATAACTAAACTCCAACACCTTATTCCCCCTCTGATATTTCATTTTATTGCCTCTGTATATATATTCCTCTATTTTTCCGGTTAATATATTTTCTTTCAGAAACAGTTCATACGCCATTGCTTTCGTCATACAAATCCTTATATCAATAGCATCCGGACTGTTATCATTATTCATAAAATCAAGACAGAGCGAAACAAAACCAAGCAAGGATTCACACGACAAACTTTTCAATGGTTTCATTTCAAATGGTGAATAATACATGATAGGAGCAAAATTAAATTTATCAACTCCTAATTTCCAATATGCAAGCAACATGGATAATAAATCAGCTCCATTATCATCAAAAATAGTAGAAGTAATGTTTATTTTATCTCGATGCTCCACATTTTCAATCAACTCATAAACCGTATTGTATCCATTCTCACCCCTTATCAAATCATTGTATTTTCCAGAGCCCTCAAGACTAATTTCAAGGTATGAGATGTTGGTTGCAAGAACTTCGTCATACCCCTGAATATCCATACTCATTCCATTTGAAACAACTCCATAAAATATTCTCCTATCTTCCTTATATTCCGCTAAAAGATTCAGGATATCAAAGATTCTATTATCCAAAAAAGATTCTTTACCCGAAAAATGAAAATGTTTCATACCCATTCCAATAGCTTCATCAAGAAAACTTCTCCATCTTGCCAAAGAAACCGACTCTGATATGGGCCGGGCATCTCCAAAATAACAATGCCTACATTTCAGATTACATTTATTACTGACGAATGAATCTATAATCATAGGTTCATTCTGCCGCAGCTTGGCATCTATATGTTCCATAAAAGATGCCTTATCTATATATTTTTTCAGATTTCCAATCATCTGGCAACTTCGTAATACAATATATAAGTAGAATTCATTAACGGATTATCTTCTTCATAAGATATCGTATCTGTGATTTCGGACATATCAACGTCCAAAATCAACTGGGCCTTATCCATACCGACTTTATATTTATATATACTTGCCGATTTAAAACCTATATCTTCTTTACATTCCAAAGACATTTTCAGATGTTTCACCGTACCTGCCAAAAAATTAGGCAATGTAGTATAGTCGCAATCTGTAATATTCAACATATTAGGCCAGCACCATTCAATCATCAAATCAACAATACTACCGGGACTTTTTACTTTGCCATAAGAAACAACAACCTGCTTCAACAAAGAATCCTGTCCGTTATCAGCAATTCTTGCACATAATTTTTTCTGCTTCCCACCAACACGCTCGAACGCTTGTATGTTTATATCTTCAAAGTTAACAATGGTATCACCTGCCACCAGCAGTTGGAATGTACTGATTTTATGCGAAACAACACCTCTTATATTTAATCGGACAAAGGAATCTCTCTTGTTTCCCATACCTCTTTTTTCTATTGTATTCTTTATCTCTATTGAATCAATATCAATGTTATTCTGTATATATTCCCCCAATTCATTGTATAAATACTCTGTGGTCAAGAAAAAGCGTCCTTTGAATGGCACAATTTTCATCATTTCCTGCAATGAACGAATCATTGCATCTTGCTCGTTCAATTTAACATTCAATACTTCCACCCTTTGACTCATCGATTTGTACCGTTCCCTCAACATAGCAAAAATAATAGTCAGGCATACAAATACATATACTACCCACGCAGGAAACGAAAGCAAAATTGATTTAATATCAAGATCAGGCTGCGTAAATAGTTGCAAAGCCTGTATAACCCCACCCAGTGTTGCAAAGCCGCCAAATGTCTTTATACCTAAGTTGTACAAGTATAATCTATTTTCCATATTGTGGTTTGTCTGTTTCTAGTTGCTTTAACTCATTATTCAAAATGTCTATTTCTCTCTGTATATCGTTCCATTCCAAACGCCCAGTTGTCATCTTCTGCTTTAACTTCAAATCCCTGATTTTTTTCTTTATCTCTTCTATTTTATTCATGGTATATACAATTTATTGATTACAAATTCAATGAACAGACTCTAAGCGGGAAAGAAACAAACTATTCTTCAGAGTCATTTCCTTTAAAAAAAGCGGGGAAAGAAACGCCCGTTGCCGGATACGTATGCTTTCCCCGCTTGAAAGAATTTATAATTTCTACTTTGGGTAGAAGTTGCTTCTCACGAAGGAGAAGCGGACTTTTACTTTATAGTATGATTATTTTTTAATCATCTAAATTCAGATTAGAGGTTAGATTTTACAGTTACAGGAATTGTACCAACCGCAACACCCCAAGTGTATGTAACCGTAACTTTCACATTGATAGTCTTGTTGGCTGTCAAAGCTACACCATCATTCTGCCATGTAAATTCACCCGTTGTAGCATTTACACTAGCTCCCTTAGCAGCATCCTCTTCCGATACTTCGAACTTAGCTGCCTGAGCATTATAGTAACCGGCAATAGTAGCATCCATCGTACCGTTTTCAATTACTTTTTCACCAGCAATGCTTACCAAGTTGATTGCAGAATTCAACTGCAATTTATCGGCAGGATTCTTCTTGTCTGTAGTTTCAAACTTGGCATCTTTCTTCAAAGTGATATTCTTCAACGGGTCAGCAAACTTAACCTGGATCTTAGTACCATTGTCAATCTTCTGGCCATTAATCAGAACAAATACCATTACATCAACCGGATCGATCTTAGAAATGTTGATACGGTTACCTTCTTTATCATTGCAAGATCCTGTATAGGTCAGGATATTGTTAGTCAAATCAAAATCTGTACGAGTTTCACCAGCTACTGTTTCAAATACCAAATCAAGGTCTTTATTCTTATATCCGCGACGTAAGTCACCAGACATGACATAATTAGAACCTACAAGTTTACCGGCATTAATCATATAACCGTCTTTCCAGTAATCATTGTCTTTAACCAAAGTTACTTCAGGATATACTACCTTAACCTCATAAACAACTTCTGCACCTGTATTACCAATTTTAAATACTACTTTGTACTTGCCAAGCTGCTCCTTAGTCAAGATATTCTTAACATCTACATACAAGAAGTTTTCATTGTTTTCATATGCTGAGCCAGCAGAAATAACACCCTTGCTTGTTGGTACATATTCACTTCTATCTGCATCCCAAATATAATATTTAGAAGAATATCCTGCATTCCAGAAAGTTTGAGAAGACATGCCCAATGTATTATATACATCATTCATATCAAACTTGAATCTATAATCTTTTGATTCAAGAGTTAATTCATGAGTTTCAGATTTAGTATAAGTCTTAGTAGTAGCAATCTTCTCAACTGACGATACAGTCAATTCTTTTTCAGCCAATTTATATCCGTCTTTCTTATCATATACAGATACAATGAAAGTACAATTATGACCTACAGAAGAAATTTGTCCATTCGTTTTGATAACACCATTTTCTACAGTGAAATAATTGCCTTTGTCTTCACCAGCTTTCTTAGCTACTTCGTAGTAAGGAGCAAAACCGTATTTTCTCAAATCTTTGTATGAATTATAAGAAGTGTAGTCGCCAACACTTAAAGTATCAGCAACATTCAGTTCACCTGTATATAAAAGGTTCATCGGAATAATGGTACTCCAATTCATATAGGATTCATCTCCATTATCATCCTTACGAGCTTCGAATACTGTCAAGTTTCTACGATCGATTGTTTGAGATGTAAGCAAATGATAAGTAGAGAGTGCAGTTTGCGCATCATTCTGAACCTGCAAAGCCACGGCATATTTCTTATTCTTCAAAGAGAATGCTTCACCAGCCTTAGCTTTTACAGTCAAAACACCATCAGCAAACGATTTGTCAGCAACATCTAAGATAGAACCTGCAGCTCTTGACTGTACTTCATTTACCAAGAAACCAATATTTGCTTTTGCCAAATCAATGCTTGCAGGAGAAACACGATAGTTGAAAACAATATCGTTAGTCAATGAAACATTATTATCCCACAAATGGTTCTTATCGTTAAGCTCGTCACCAACAGGAATATTGATAGCAACTACTTTAGTCTGCATATCACTATATGTCGGCATAAACACCACGTTCAAAGCAGCTGCAGCGGCAGTAGCAGGAAGAACGATTGACTCATATTCCCCGGTAGTCTGGTTATACACATGCAATTCATAGTTATCACCATTCTTCACCACGTAGGTACTGGTTCCGGCAGCAGAGATACCTGTATCTTCCACTTCTTTTGTCTCGGTGTTATAAGCAAACCAGTTACCGTTTTCACCGATATAAGGAGATACACCAGCAACACCAGCTTCGCCAGCTTGACCAACAGCCTGATACTCGGTCTTTACATCATTCTTATACCAGAAACCGTCAGTACCAATCTCCCATTTCACAGCATCAGCACCAGCAGCACCATCTTTACCATTCGTAATGGTATAAGAAGTGTTATCCGAAAAAGTTACGGTAAAACCACCAGTAGTTGGAGCCAAACTTGTAATCCATTTGCCTTCATTTACTTTTGCCTGTAAAGCACTCAGATCTCCTTTAAGAGTCGACAACTCTTTGTTGATGTTGTCAATGTCATCATCATAGTCTTTACAAGACACAAATGTTCCCGTTGACGAAACCATCAAGGCTCCGAACAGGATTGCACTTAAAAACTTTTTGTTCATAATAGAAAAACTTTAAATTTATAAATTTAAAAAACTAAAATTGATTATACATATTAATCTCATTATTAATATCTTAGTTCGTTTATTACCTGTAGTTCCCGTTTCCTCCTTTCCCGTGACTGATAAGACAAAGGTGACACACCCGCAACCTTACTGAAAGCTGAATAGAAAGCGCTTTTAGAAGCGAAACCGCAACTACGAGGCAAGTCATTCAATGCACAACGACCGAAACTAAGAAGCTCCTTGGCATATTCCACACGATAGCCGTTCACAAGCTCCTTCAAGTTACAGCCAAAGTATTTGTTTACTACATTACTCAGGTAGGTCTGGTTTGTTTCAAGCAAATCGCTCAGTTTTTTCAGCGAAAGCGAAGTGTCAAGGAATATCTGACGTATCTCAAGCTGGTACAATATAGCTTTATATATACGACAGTCCACTTTACGAATATTCGCTTCCTTGCCGACAAACTCCTCCTCCCAATGCCGCTGGGCGGCCTTGAAAAGCAAGTTCTTCTGCCGCTCGGAAACGGCACTACTTCGTTTACGTCTTAGAAATAGATATTCCATCTGCTCTATGTTAATTTCATTCATTCTCATCGCTTCAAAGACATACTTTATCATATAATAAAGGAACTTAAAAACGACATTTTCTATAGATCTCTTACCAAGAGATCTATAGAAAGTAACTAATGAACAATATATCAACATATTATATCCTATTTCAAATAGGATAAAGGAGTATAAAAATGGACTTGGAAGCTTATTTTTTATATAAATTCCTATTTTTTTTGCCAAAAATGTATTAGTTCTCAAAACTTTGCTTATTTTTGCACAGAAAATGTATATCTCTTGGTAAGAGATATACAAATAAGTATATATAAAAGAAGGAAACAATCAATTGTTAATCAATTGATTACTATCACAAAAAAGAGATTCTCTCCTTAAAAAAGATTCACCGAAATAATTTGAACAAACTCTTTGAACGGAAATCGGTCAACAAGTTTCAAGCATCAAGCCAACTTAATCACTTTACGAAGTCAATTTCTCCAGAAAAAAACTTAAAGAAACATTATTTCCTGAGCCGATAAACCGGTAACTTGGGCAATTTACATCAGATGCAATACCGACCTGTTTCATTTTTAGCATTCTTCCTTACGACCTGTTTCAAATCCTTCCTAAAGACCTGTTTCGAGTCCCTCTTTAAGGTCCTCCTCACGTCCTTTCTTCAATTGGGTAGACATTACGCTATACCAATCACGGAAGCTCTTCAAATTTTCCCAATGTTCACCAAACTCCCTAGAGGTGAATTTCGCAATCTCGGCAGCCTCGAAAAAACGATCGAATACACGGCTCCGCAACGCACACAGACGCTCAAGAAGGGAAGATAGATTACGCAGAACGAACAGGCATTTGTCAAACATGCCCTCCACCTTATCTTCCTTCTTGTTGAACTTCAGGATTTCAAGAAGAAAGAACTTAAAGATAAGAAAAAAAATACCTAAGAGAAAAAGGATTTAGCATAAGTATAAACACAAATAAAGTTGCTTTGAACCATACATCAAAGCAACTTTCATAAAAGCCGGAACGAATGAAAACATTCCTTATTTTTTCTCTTCTTCGACAGAAGACAGTGGCGTACTGTTCTCTTTATAAGCAGCAAATCCTTTCACCTTTGTCCGTTCCTTATTAACACTTTCCGAAGCGGCACTACCCAGTTGCTGCAAATTTTGCTTGATAGCATCGTGAGTAACAAAGAAATGATCGAGCATAGCTTTCAGATATTCGTCCAATTGGCCTTCTTTGGGAGTAAAGACCGTATGACATTTGGAATGAAGCCCCACGTTTTTCTCATCCTCATCCGCCGTAAAGACAGTGGTCACCAACGAATCCACATTGACCAGATTGACAATCTCTTTTAAGTAAGGTAAAGCCGGATTATCCATACTGATAGACGCCCACCACGGATTCCATATCATGATGAACCGGGCCTCATCCTCCACCGCAATATAAAAATCATCACCTTGATATTTAAAGACAATATGTCCTTCCTCATTGGTTTCCGGCTGACAGCCTATCTTTTTGAGCACAGCTATAACCAGCTCTTCCGTACCGATATCCTCCAAGTCTTCCTTTGTCATACGGTCCAAACGGTCTCTACGTTTTTTACGCTCATGACGGATGCGAAGAACTAAAAATGCAAGCGGCCACAATGCCAATGCAATAACAGCGATTAGAATGGTGAGGTCAGTCATATCTGTTTGCGATTTAAGGGTTCAACATCAAAATACAGATAGTTGCTACACTATGCTAAACAAATATAGCAATTATAATCTTAAAAACATCTATTTCCATCGATTTATTTCAAGTGTTTCTTTATCCAAAGCAAATGCCCGTATTCTGTGTCTTCAGAAGTCCAGTGCTCGTTGACTGGAGTAATCAACGCCTCTTTCGGACAGTTCAGTACATTATAGACAATGTAACTGGTAGTAGGAGGACAAGTATTGTCATTAAATCCCCATGTCATATAAACAGGAACAGTAATCTGTTTGGCAAAATTCACCACATCATAATATGCAAGGGTCTTCATCTTGGCAGGTGTATCCATATCTACCGTATTCTTAAAAAGATGAGGATATCCCCCGGCACGGCCGGCTTTGTAACCTGCCATATCACTTAAAGCGGGATGGTTTGCCACACATGCCGTAACACGCTTGTCAAGTCCTGCCGTAATCAAAGCCAAAGCTCCCCCTTGGCTCCCCCCTTGCACAATAACATTTTTACCATCCCATTCAGGTAATGAAGTCAGCAAATCAATGCTGCGGACGCAAGCCAGATAAACCCGTTTCATATAATAATTTTCACGGCTATCCAAGCCGTTTACCAAATAACCGTTTTCCCGACTACTGAAAGCGCGGCTTATTTCGCCGAAAGTGTCCTCATCCAGCTCCGGATTCAAGCCGTGGATTTCTATCTCAAAGCGGATACAGCCTTCTTCCGCATAATATTTATGCCTCATAGGCCCTTTGATCGTCTTGATACCGGCCCCCGGAGGACAAAGCACTACCGGATACTTTCCTTCCGCCTTAGGATAGAACAGATAACCATAAATACACTGGTTCTGCTTATTCAGCTGAAGTCTGATCAAGTAACAGTCTATTTTGTCCGTAGAATATTTCTCTACGTACTCTTTAGTATAAGTCAGAGGGAACTGGGCTGCTTCCGCCTTAGTCTTATTCCAGAATTCATTAAAATCAGAAGGCAACTGGGTATAGGGTTGAAGCTTCTCAGGAGAGAAGCCGACTTTGATATGGTGGGAATAAGTTTTACCTCCTAGTTTAGCCGTCAGACGACAATCACGAAAACCGGGCTCTTTCATTGTCCCCATAGAAATAACCGCTTTTCCATTCTTCAGTTTTACAGTTCCCTTGGTATCCGAAGGCATCATGTCGCCTCCCAGCTCATATAAAACCTCCACACCATCTTGCGGAATACCATATTTATAGAACTGAACCTCAATCTTCGCTTTCTCGCCTGTCTTGTACAACCAGTCGGCATGATCGGGTACAGTTACCCAAAGCACATCACTCCGATAAGGATAATTTTCGGCCGCTGCTGAAAGAACGAACAAGACAGCCCCAATAAGCATGCTTAAAAATCTGTTTTTCATTGTAATTCTATTTAATGGTTCTAAAAATCAGTATTAAATCTGCGTAACTCCGCACGCAAGGCACGAGCTCTCCCTCCTGTCATACTATCCAGCAATTCCCAAAAACGAGGACCGTGATTCATTTCCTTGGTATGAGACAATTCGTGTAACAGTACATAGTCCATCAAATGGGGAGGCAACAACATCAAATAACAGGAAAGATTGATACTGCCTGTCCCCGAACAACTTCCCCATCTTCCCTTGCTGCCGGTAATCTTCACACGTTTAAATGGCAAATGATACTGTTCGGACAAGGCAGATAAAAGAGATGGCAGATACTCTTGTGCATTTTTCTTCATGGCACGGATGATGGCATTACGTACCAGCCTTTGTACTTCAGGTAAAGAAAAATCCACATTCCTCGGACAGATAATCTTGACTCCCTCCTCGGTAAAACGTACGGAAAAGCAAGTAAAGTTACCTTGCTCCAGCCATAAACGGAAACAGGGAGTGTGAATACGAAAATTTAGATCAATCGGTTTCTTGCTCACTTTCCTCCAGTCCTCCAACAGACGTTGCCTGTATTGCTCCACCACCTCCAGCACTTTGCTGCTTAAACTATAAGGAGGAACAGTAACATGCAGTCCGTCGGGCTTTACCCGCATAGTAACATTACGCGCCAGCTTGTGTGTACGCACTATAATACGGTCAAAATCTTTATCCGGAAGTACTCTTTTAGTTGCCATACGGATACAAAGATACAGCTTTCCAATAAAAAAAGGCAGAGATTTGCAACTTTCCAGGAATCTTCACCGTCTAATTAACAGAAACCAATTAAATATATATATTACCATGAGAACAAAAACTATTTATTTTTTCAGTCTTTTTCTGACAATCACAATGATGACAGGCTGTTTCCACATATCATCAGGCCCGAAACCCAGCAAGAGTAAAATGACCAAAAAATATAGCGTAACTCCTTTCAATAAGATAGAGAACAAAGCACCTGCCAACATTGTCTTTACTCAAGGGAATGCGACCAAAGTAGAAGCCGACGGTCCGGATAATTACATCCCCCAACTCATTGTCATGGTCAAAGACAGTACGCTGAGTATCAGTATGGATAAAGACAAATTCAAAAACTTCAAAAGTTCAAAAATCAATATCTCAATTACCAGTCCGGTTTTATGCAATATCAAGCAAAGAGGTGTAGGAAGTATTTATCTGAAAGACAGCGTGAAAGTAACAGATCTTTCTATCAGTGCCGAAGGTGTGGGGAGTATTGAAGCAAATGCATTAATGGCACGTTCCATCAAAGTATCCCAAGAAGGAGTAGGAAGTATCAATTTAAAGGGGCAGGCCGGTCATGCGACATATTATTTGGAAGGAGTAGGCAGCCTGAAAGCAAAAGACATGATTGTTTCTGATGTGGTAGTTGAACAAAACGGTGTGGGAAGTGTTTCTTGTTATGCATCCGGGACGATAAATATCAGTGCCCAGGGAGTAGGAAGTGTAAACTACTACGGTGACCCTCGGGTTACCGGACTAAAAAAATCCGGAATCGGAAGCGTTAAGAGCAAATAACTCATTTCATAACTCTCTCTTTACATTAAATTATCTACCAAGCAAAAAAGGATTACTGCTCACGCGGTAATCCTTTTTAAAATTATTTAGTTAGTTAATTTAAAATTTGAGAGAATTGAAACTTCACAGCCTCGAATTAAAAAGTTGTTTTAATAAGCACTAACTATCATATTTATATAAAAGCAAATGAAAATGTTCTAATTTGTTTTCCCTGTCCCTGTACCGGTATCCTCAGCGGTAATCTTTGTCACCGTATCTGTAGGCAATACAGGTTCGTATGCCACTTGGGGATCGGTAGTAGAATCCTGATACTCATCGTGTACCGATACCGTATCACTATCACCGCCTTCCATAGCGTGTTGCATCACTGTACCCATAAGAAACAACACGGCAATCATTGCAGCCGCTTTAAACAGAGGCATAAAGCGCGTACGCATAGTCAGACGTTGCGCTTTTACCACCGGTCTTTCTATCCGGGTCAGGATTCTGGTATCAAAATCATCGCCCAAACCTTTCTCCTTCTCCACATCCTGATAAGCAAACAACTGCTTGTAACGGAGTAAATGAGCAGGCACTTCCTTCTGACGAAAGAATGAACGTAGTATTTGCTCTTCTTCCAATGAAGTTTCGCAATTCCAATAACGTTCCAAAAGCTGTTCAATATATTTATAATCCATAATCCTCTATTTCAGTGTATCTTTGTTTTATCTTCTGCCGGGCACGGAAAAGGGTTACTTTCACCTGTTCTTCCGTAATCTGCAGAATATCTGCAATCTCTTTATAACTCTTTCCTTCCACATCCCTCAACTGCATAATTGTACGCTGTCTTTCGGGAAGCTCATTGACCAGACGGTGAACCAACTGCATTTGTTCGTTCTGCGCCAACCGGTCATAAGGCGTCAATGTATCAGGCATCTCCCGCACTTCAGAGGTCAGTTGCAAATTCTGTGCTTCCATCTTCTGGCTGCGGTCAATTGCCAAGTTACGAGCAATGGTCAGGCAATATGCCTCGATGGATTCAAACTGCGGCCATTCATCCCGCTTGTTCCATACCCTGATCATCGTATCCTGCACCACATCCTCCGCTTCAGCACTATTCAGCGTAATACGAAGCGCCAACCTGTAGAGTTTGTCTTTCAGGGGCAGAATATCGTTTCGGAAACTGATCTCTCGCATTGCTCTGTAATAATGACGGGTGAGTTACACTAAAGTTACACTCACCCGCCTGTTTTTTTTGAATTATTTTTTGATTACGGTTCCACTTCCTTCATTAATGGCTGATGCTAAGGTTATTACCACCTGACTGACTCCTGCATCAATGGCAGAAAAAGAATTTTCCAGCTTGGGAATCATCCCTCCTTGAATAATGCCTTGCGCTACAAATTCTTTAAACTCTTCAGGAGTAATGACAGGAATTACACTGTCATCATCATTTTCGTCACGCAATACGCCCTTTTTCTCAAAGCAATAAACCAATGTCACATCAAACAAGGACGCCAATGCTTTGGCGGTTTCTCCGGCAATGGTATCAGCATTGGTATTCAGCATGCTTCCTTTACCGTCATGGGTCAATGGAGCCATAACAGGCACAATGCCCTGACGGATCAATGTCGCCAGGAAACCGGCATTTACTTTCTCCACATCACCAACAAAGCCATAGTCCACGTCTTTTACCGGACGCTTTACCGAACGGATCACATTCATATCGGCTCCGGTCAGTCCAATGGCATTCACACCTTTTGCCTGAAGGCCGGCTACAATATTCTTGTTCACCAGTCCGCCATATACCATGGTTACCACTTTCAGCGTTTCTGCATCCGTAATGCGGCGGCCATTCACCATCTTGCTTTCAATCCCTAGTTGTGCCGCCAGTCTGGTAGCAGAGCGCCCGCCACCGTGTACCAACAACTTATAACCTTCTATAGCAGAGAAATCAGCCAACAACTGATTAAGTGTAGACTCTTCCTCTACAATTTTTCCACCTACTTTTATGATAGTCAGTTTCTCTTTCATACTATTATTCCAAATAAGTATATCCGTACAACCCGGAACGATAATTAGAGAGGAATTCTTTTCCTTCCTCTACAGAAATTCTTCCTTCCTTCACTGATTTGGTCACCCAGGTTTCCAGTGTACGCACCAGTTTCTTCGGGTTATATTGTACATAATCCAAAACCTCGGCCACCGTTTCACCATCAATTACCTGATCAATAGAATACCCTTTGTCATCCACCGTAACATGCACCGCATTGGTATCTCCAAACAAATTGTGCATATCACCCAGAATCTCCTGATAAGCACCAACCAAAAATACACCTATATAATAAGCGTCTTTTCCCTTCAACGAATGTACCGGCAGGTCATGCGATACATAACGGGTAGAGATAAAATTGGCAATCTTTCCATCCGAATCACAAGTGATATCCTGCAAGGTAGCATTTCTGTCGGGCTTCTCATCCAGACGCTGGATAGGCATGATAGGGAATATCTGATCTATCGCCCACGAGTCCGGCAACGACTGGAACAACGAGAAATTACAAAAATATTTATCAGCCAGCAGTTTGTCCAGTTTGCGGAACTCATCGGGCGCATGTTTCAGCCCCGAAGCAATCTGATTGATCTCACGGGTCACCGACCAGTACAGACGCTCTATCTGGGCACGGGTCTTCAAATCCACAATACCGTGGCTGAATAAATCAAGTGCTTCCTCACGTATCTGCTGTGCATCGTGCCAAGCCTCCACCATACGGCTCTGATTCAGATTATCCCATATCTCATAAAGTTCATGTACCAGTTCATGATCATTTTCACCCACTTCGAAATCCTCATCCATTTCGGGCAGAGTCGCCGTTTCCAGCACCTCGAAAATCAGCACGGAGTGATGGGCGGTCAGTGAACGTCCGCTTTCGGTAATAATATTCGGATGAGGAATTCCATTCTTGTCACTGGCATCCACCAGTGTAGAGATAGAGTCATTCACATACTCCTGAATAGAGTAGTTCACACTGCTTTCACTATTGGCAGAACGAGTTCCGTCGTAATCCACACCCAAACCGCCGCCGATATCCACAAATTCCACATTAAATCCCATCACATGCAACTGCACATAGAATTGCGATGCCTCACGCAGAGCTGTCTTGATACGGCGTATTTTAGTCACCTGGCTGCCTATATGAAAATGAATCAGTTTCAGACAGTCCTTCATGTCTTTCTTTTCCAGAAAATCAAGCGCTTCCAGCAATTCACTGGATGTCAAGCCAAACTTACTGGCATCTCCTCCGCTATCTTCCCATTTACCACTTCCCGAAGAAGCCAGCTTAATGCGGATACCTATGTTAGGACGCACATTCAGCTGCTTTGCCATTTTGGCTATCAGGCGTAATTCATTCATTTTCTCCACTACCAAGAAAATGCGTTTCCCCATCTTCTGTGCCAGCAGAGCCAGCTCGATATAACTTTCGTCCTTATATCCGTTACAGATAATCAATGAATCCGAATCTGTATTCACAGCTATCACCGCATGAAGTTCAGGTTTGGAACCGGCTTCCAGTCCCAAATTGAATTTCTTTCCATGACTGATGATTTCTTCCACTACAGGACGCATCTGATTTACCTTGATAGGATAAATGATAAAATTCTGGGCCTTATACCCATACTCATCAGATGCCTGCTTAAAGCAGTTCGCGATTTTTTCAATACGATTATCCAGAATATCCGGAAAACGGACCAGCATAGGAGCTGCCACATCCCGCAATTGCAACTCATCGACCAACTCTTTCAAATCGACCTCAACGCCGTCCTTACGAGGAGTTACCACTACATGACCTTTGTCATTGATACCAAAGTACGAAGTTCCCCACCCTGTTATGTTGTAGAGTTCTTCCGAATCTTCAATACGCCATTTTCTCATTTCTTCTTCTGTACAAAGAGTGTGTATTTTACTATATATAATTATTTATTCAATTTCTTTCTCAAGCTGTCAACAGAGGCTTGAATTTGTCTTTTATCCTCCAGCTCATCAGCCTTAAACAGATGTTTCGCCTTTGAATAAAACGGATGTCTTTTCTGTAACGCCTCACAGATAAAATCCATCAGTTCCTCATCACTTTTATTTGCTAACAATGGACGTTGCTGCTTGGCCACTCTCAGACGGCGGAACAATACGGCAGGTTCCACATCCAGAAACACCGTATCACCGCAATCATTCATATACTCCATGTTATCAAAAAAACAAGGTGTTCCTCCACCGGTCGAAACAACCACATCTTCAAACTCGGCCACTTCGTGCAACATTTTCCGTTCCAGTTCCCGGAATCCGTCTTCTCCGCGTTCCAAGAACAGCTGTTGAACGGTTTTATGGAAACGTTCCTCGATAAACCAGTCCAAATCAATGAAATTCAGACTCATTTCACGGGCAAACGCCTTACCTAGAGTCGTTTTGCCCGCGCCCATATATCCTATTAAAAATATACGTGTCATTTTTTTGCTTTTGCAGTGCCCTTTACCTTGGAAGCCGCCTTACTTTTTGCGGATTCTTCGGGCTTTTCGGACTCCTCTTCCATATTCACGGTTCCCCTGTTTCTTGAAGCCGCTTTCGTTTTACGCGTTTCCGCCTTGCTTTTCTGCAATTCAATCACCTTAAAACAAGCCTCCAGACTTAAATCTGCCGGTTCTACATTCTCAGGAATCTTATAATTCTTTTTCTGATAACTGATGTATGGGCCGTAACGTCCGTTCAAGACCTGCATATCAGGGTCAGCATCGAATACTTTAATAAACTTCTTCTCCTGCGCTTCTATCTTATTCTTGATCAACTCTACCGCCTCATCCAAAGAAATCTCCATCGGATCCGTTCCTTTAGGAATAGAAACAAACAGTTTGTCATAGCGCACGTATGGTCCGAAACGCCCTACTCCTACCGTTACCGTATGGCCGTCATAATCCCCCAACGTACGGGGAAGCTTGAACGCATCCAATGCTTCTTCCAACGTAATGGTTTCCATCGACAATCCCTTTGTCAACTGCGCAAAACGCGGTTTTTCCTCATCATCGGCAGTACCAATCTGAATAACCGGACCGAAACGACCGATCTTAACCGATACCGGCTTACCGCTTACAGGATCTGTTCCCAATACCCTTTCACCCACCTTATGCTCAGTCTTAGAGTGAATGGTCTTATCTACCAACGGATGGAAGCCTTTATAGAAACTGTCCATCATGCCAGTCCATTCCTTTTCTCCTTCCGCCACTTCATCGAACTCTTTCTCCACATTCGCTGTAAAGTTAAAGTCCATGATTTCAGGAAAGTATTCCATCAGGAAATCGTTTACCACGATACCGGTATCAGTAGGCAACAACTTGGCCTTTTCATTTCCCGTCATCTCTGTCTTGGTAGTTTCCGTAATCTTGCCGCCTTTCAGTTTCAAGATATCATACGGGCGTTTCACACCTTCACTGTTTCCTTTTTCTACATAACCGCGTTGCTGCACAGTAGAAATGGTAGGTGCATATGTAGATGGACGACCGATGCCCAACTCTTCCAGTTTGCGTACCAGGCTGGCTTCCGTATAACGGGGCGGACATTGGGTAAAGCGCTGAGTCGCCAGGATTTCTTTTCTTATCAGTTTTTCCCCTTTGCTCAGAGGCGGCAACAGACGGCCCTCGTCTTCCTGCTCATTGTCATCATCGTATGATTCCTTGTATACACGCAGGAAACCGTCAAAAGTAATCACCTCGCCGGTAGCGATAAATTTCTCGCTACTGTTGCTGATTACAATAGTAGCCGTTGTTTTCTCCAGCTCCGCATCTGCCATCTGTGAAGCGATGGTACGTTTCCAGATCAGTTCATACAATTTCTGTTCCTGACCGGTTCCGTTCACCGTTTCATTCTCCATATAGGTAGGACGGATAGCCTCATGCGCTTCCTGTGCTCCTTTAGTCTTGGTGGCAAACTTACGGACTTTGACGTATCTTTCTCCCATCAGGGACAAGATAGTCTGCTTGCTGGTATTCAAAGCCAGGTCCGAAAGGTTCACCGAATCCGTACGCATATAGGTAATTTGTCCGTTTTCATACAGACGCTGTGCCACCATCATGGTCTGCGCTACTGTAAATCCCAACTTACGGGCAGCTTCCTGCTGCAACGTAGAAGTAGTAAACGGTGCCGCCGGCGATTTCTTCACAGGGCGGGTTGTTATATCTTCAATAGAGAACTGCGCATCCTTACAAGTTTCAAGGAAAGCCTGTGCTTCTTCCTTGGTCTTGAAACGGTTGGACAATTCCGCTTTCACTTCAACTTCATTTCCATCGACATCAGGTACTTCAAACACTGCTGTAACGCGATAAGACGGCTCACTGACAAAAGCATGCACCTCACGTTCACGTTCCACAATCAAACGAACGGCAACAGATTGCACACGTCCGGCAGAAAGAGCAGGCTTTACCTTCTTCCACAATACCGGTGAGAGTTCAAAACCTACAATTCTATCCAGAATACGGCGTGCCTGCTGGGCATTTACCAGATTCACATCAATGTCACGCGGATTTTCGATGGCCTTTAGTATCGCTGTTTTGGTTATCTCGTGGAATACAATGCGCTTGGTCTTCTCAGGGTCCAGCCCCAAGACTTCAAACAAGTGCCATGAAATAGCTTCTCCTTCACGGTCCTCATCGGATGCAAGCCATACCATATCAGCTTTCTTTGCCTCCGCTTTCAATTCGGCTACCAATTTCTTTTTATCTGCCGGTATCTCGTAAGTCGGCTCAAACCCATTCTCTACATCGATACTAAACTCCTTCTTTTTCAAATCCCGGATATGCCCGTAACTGGAAAGGACTTTATAATCATTGCCCAAGAATTTCTCAATGGTTTTAGCCTTGGCGGGTGACTCAACTATTACTAGATTTTTTTGCATAATACTATGTATTCCATTTTATTTTGGGGCAAAAGTAGAAAAAAAGCAGAAGCACACCTATATAATAAGGTATGTTTCTGCTTTTTTTTCTTAAAAAAGTCCTTTCCGAGTGCCTATTTAACTAAAAAGCCAAAGAAAGCCCGGCTAGAACATTCAGTTTTTCAGCAGGATAGCCGTACTCATAATAATATTGTTTATTCAACAGATTATTCACACGCCCAAAAACAGACAGATCTTTCAGGAAAGTATAACTGGCTCCCACACTCAAATTGCTGATATTGCCCAAACCAAAATCCTTGCTGCTATTCCCTTCTTCTATCACATATTCTTTCCGCTGTACATATTCATAGCCCAAATTAACCTTCAATCCTTCAAAAACCTTAGCCTCAGCATAGAAATTCAATTCAAACTTGGGCTTGGTCACTAAATACAGCTCTTCATTTTCATTGTCTGTCTTCCAGCTATAAAATGTACCTTTCAATGAAGCGTCAAACCAGTCCTTATAACCGTATTTCAATTCAGCACCTCCATACGCGGTTTTCGCTTTATCCTGCAAGAAATGAGTAAAATAATACCCGTCCGCATCCACCAGATTGCAAAACAACTCATCTTTACTGATCCGATATCCACCAAAGACATTAAACCACAAACCATTTACCGGAGATGCTTTAAAACCCAATGTAGCATTCAGTGGCACATAGGTAGAAGGCATCCGGGCGTTTAAAGACCAATAAGGTGAAAAAGCATTCAACCGGCGATAATCATTCAGTTCACGCCCTCCCAGCGCATGTAAATAAAGCACATAACTCTCCGAGAACAAGTATTCGGCTTTCACGTCAGGAGACACATCAATACCACTGTCCTCTCCCGACTGCCAATCCACATGAGCACCGACACGGACCCGCCAGTCATCACTTTCCAACATATAATAAGGATTCAAACCCAGTGAAGTATAGTTGCCCATTAAACTGTCCGAAGAATAAAACAGGTTATCCATCTCGAAACGGATGCCTACCCGTTGCTCATTATCCAGCTTGCCCCATACATCTCCTTCAGTGTGGACAATCTTCTCCTTACCTGTAGATGCATTGCCTGAATAATCCAGCGGATATTTGATACCAAAATACTTCAATCCGGTCTGCAAAGTGAATTGCAAAGGAAGCGATTCATCTCTGGAAGAAACACCTATGTGAAAATCGCCTAAAGTATGATGCTGTTTATCAGTAGCTCTGGCAGAAGCCGTATGCATTTCGGAATCAGGCATATAGTTAAACACTTGTGATTGCAGGCCGCCACCTAAATTCAAAGTTACCTTGCTGAAATCATGAGAATAGTCCAAACGGAACTCAGTAGAATAAAAACGTGATTTCCAATCCTCAGCATTCCAATGCTTCAGCTTTCCGTTCATGCCATCCAGAGATACCCCGACTTTCAGACGGTCCTTTCCGGTGATATCCCACAGATACCCAGCCTTAAAATCCACATTCCCATAATTTCCATATCCGGCACGGACATATCCACGTTTCGCGCGGTTCATAGCCCATTCACGGGTTATAGGAGACATACTTTCATACGTCCAGGCCGAAACAGGGCGCAAGGCTGTAGCATATTCTATGCCTTTCTTCATTACAGCCGGCTCCTCCACCCTAGGCAGGACATTAATCTTTGAGGCATCCATGATATTGGGATTATACTCATTCTCTACCACCACAGTGCGGTTCAACGTACTATCTTGCTGCGCATATGCAACAGACAGAGGCAAAAAAGCCAATATAATGGACAATTGACAATGAACAATTGACAATTTCTTACTTATCATATTCAGCACTTATTTTTTAATTTTTAATTCTCTGTTTTCAATTTCTCCAGTCTGCTTTCAATCATTCCGGCAATATCATCATCGGCCTGATAGTTCTGCTTCAATGAAAGCAAATATTGTTTAGCATCCAAGTTACGCCCCAACTTCATATACACATCAGCCAATAACACAAAGCTGCGTGCCAGCCAATAGGTATGCGGTGTACTTACCTCAATGTAATTCAGCACCTCCTGCTCCGCCTTATCCGTTTGTCCGCCGTCAAAGTAAATCTGGGCGACTTTATATTTGGCCTCCGCTCCATATACATTACGGGTGTCTTTCGCCAAGACCTTCAAATCTTCCATAGCTCCATCCGTCTTGCCGGCATCCAAATAAGCTTTTGCACGGTAATAATGTGCCTCGTTAGACAATTCCGGCGCCAGTTTAGTATCGGCCAGCAAATCTGTTGCGGCAAAGATAATCTCTTCCTCATTTCCCAGCATATGCGCACTGCGTAACATTCCGGTTTTTGCAAGCCGGCGACGCTCCATAGAAGCGGCTTTATCTTTCAATTGCTTGTAAATATGCAAGGCTTTTTCATAATCCTTCGCCGTATAAGCCATTTCGGCCCCCATCAACATGGCATCTTCAGAATATTTGTTGTTGGGATATTCCAATACTTTATCCAAATGCCGGGCTGCACTTTCATAGGCTTTCTGATTATAGTCTATCAAACCGATATAATAGTTGGCATTCAGACTGAAAGCACCTTCGGGGAAAGTCTGTAAATAACGGGTAAAGCTGTTGCGGGCCTCGGCGACCTCACCCCGCATATATACCCTTTCGGCAGCCACATAGGTCAATGAGTCACGCTCATTCACATCAAAGTTGGCACCGCCGGGGATAGTTGAAGCAAAATTGGCATACTCATCCACCTTATTCAAATCAATATAGATCGATTTCAAGTCACGCTGCGCCAAACGCGCCTCCTCACTGCCCGGATAACCGGCTATGACCTGCTTATAAGCCTGGATGGCTTCAGGATACTTGTCATCCTGATAGTATAGCAAACCGATCTCGTTAGCCGCCCGCCGTGCGACATTGCTCTCCGGAAATTTCTTCACCAGAATATTAAAACGGGCAATGGCATTGGCATTATCCTCCATCTGCACAAAAGCACGTCCCTGCTCGTAAAGGGCATCATCCATGTATTGTGATTCCGGATAATCCGAAATCAAGCGGTTCAACGTCTGCACTTTTCCATTGTAATCACGTTGCAAACCACGCACAAACGCCTCCTGATACAAAGAGTAATCCCCCAGTGACGGATCAATCTCCACCGCACGGGCATAATCCTGACGAGCCTGCTCAAAACGGCGGTCATAGAAGTTGCAGTCACCTATGCGGTTATAGGCATCTGCCTGCATGGTGCGTTCATTGATACTTCCCCTGTCCACAAAACGGGTAAACCAAGTGCCCGCATTTCCATAATTTTTCTGTTTGAAATAAGTATATCCCAAGTTATAGAGCGCCAAACCATATTCCTGTCCGTTCTTGCTGGTGGCAAATTCCAGATACAAGCGGTAATCGTTACCCGCCTGCGGAAAACGGTCCAGACGATAATTGGATTCCCCCCTCCAGAAATAAGCGTCCGCCTTTGTCGCCTGATTGTATTGCCCCACAGCAAGCGATTGGTTGAAGAACTCCAGAGCCTCCTGGAAACGGGCATTCGCAAATGCCTGTGTGCCCAGCCGGAACAAAATCTTCTGCTTGGCCTCCATAATGCGTGTGCCCGGATGCTCAATCTTTGCTATAGATTTTAAAGCAGCTTCATAACTGCGGTTATTCATATACACCTCTATCAAATAATCATTGACACGCTCCGTATAAGGTGAATTCGGGAACTCATTCAGAAAACGCTCAAACACGGTTACCGATTCGGCAAATGGAGAATAAGAGGTTTCATGAATACACAAAGCATAATTATAAAGAGCCTGTTCCTTTACTTTCGGATCAAAACTGAAATTGGCAGCCTGCTCGAATGCCATGCGTGCCCTGTTCCTCTCCTTCAAGTTCAAATAAGCCAGCCCCATGTGTAGATAAGCATTCTGTGACAAGGCATCATGTACCGAAGCCATTTCCCCCAAAGTAGCGGCAGCCTTGGAATAAACACCAGTATAATAATAACTCATACCGAGTTCATACAAAGGCTTACGTTGCGGGTGGGAAACACTTTCACGGTATCTTTCCAAAGGAGGTATCGCCGCTTGGTAATCATTCAATCCGAAACAAGCCTCTCCCCAAATCCGTTCCATCTGAGGAACATCCTTTTTAGCCGGATATTGCTCCAGATACGCTTTTGCCACAGTACGGGCCTGCTGATAATTTCCTTTCACCAAATAAATCTCTCCTATATAATAAGGAACCAATGCTGCATATACGGCATCATTCTGCAAAGACTGGAAACTTTTCAGCGCCTTGTCATAGCGTTTCTCCACATAATCAATATAAGCCAGATTATAGACAGCGTCATCCTGATATAATGGGCTTACCTCTTTCAGCAAGGTAAACCATACAGCCGCTTCACGCAGATTGTCTTCTTTCAAATAAGAGGTGGCCAGACGCATGGCACAATCATCTCTTTCCTTATCAGGCAAAGCCTCCAGATCACACGACCGGAACAGGGCAATGGCCTCCTTGTATTTTCCCTCCATAAAATAAGCAGAGGCAATCAGTGACAGCACCCTGTTTTTATGGCGGGAATCAGGATATTTGTCCAGATAAGCCTGTAACAGCTCCATGCTGTCCCCACCTTTCAACTCATATTCCCGGCATACCCGGTTATATTCCTTGTCACCTGCCACATCCTTGGGAGTGATCTGCTGCGCCATTCCCTGCAAGGAACAGCCTCCCATCAATGCGGCCATCAATAAGGTTTTTCTTTTCATATCTTATCATTAAAGTTTATGTTCTTTCAAAAAACGCCGGACTCCTTCACGCACAGAATCCAGCCCGAATTCTTCGGGATTCACTTCATTCAAGGGAAGCCAGAAAGACTCCGCCACATCATCCATCGCCTTTATCCGGCTGGTATCTTTCACTTTACAAAGAAAGAACAGATCCAATGTATGTACCAGAAATCCTGAATAAAGATAAGTGTTGGGCAATGAGAACTGATAAACAGCCTCCTCCACCTGCAAACCGGTTTCTTCCAACACCTCGCGTGCCACACCTTCCTCGCCGGTCTCATGCATATCAATAAACCCGCCGGACAGGTCCAATGTTCCCTTCGCCGGTTCTTTTCCCCTGCGGCACACCAACAACTCATTCTTATCATTCAAGATAAAAGCTACAGTAGCGGCACTGGAATTAAAATAATACACAAAGCCACAATCGGCACAACGCTTTGATTTCTCATTGTTCACTTCAAAGTGCGGCGAACCACACTTCGGACAATATTTGAATAGTTCCAACGGATGCATAATTACTCCTTTCTAAGTATAGACACCGCAAAGATAGCGCAAATGACAGATAATTCATTAATTAAATCTAAAAGAAGAAAGAGAAAACACAATTCTTAGTACATTTGTTAGCAAAACAAAACGTAAATTCTTACATGGAAATTGCCATTATTATCGCACTTATCTTATTAAACGGGGTATTCGCCATGTCCGAAATCGCCCTGATCTCAGCGCGTAAAAGTAGTTTGTCCAATGATATCCGTCATGGAAGCTCTACAGCGCGTATCGCTTTAAAGCTTGCCAATGACCCGGACAAGTTTTTATCCACCATCCAAATCGGAATCACCCTGATTGGTATATTGACCGGTATTTACTCCGGCGACGTGCTGGCCACCGATTTTGGGAACATACTGACTGACGCCGGCGTACCCGCCACATATGCCTATTTATTGGCTCAAACCCTGATTGTCATCCTGGTCACTTACCTCACTATTATCTTTGGCGAGCTGGTGCCCAAACGCATTGGCATGAGTGCCTCCACCCGTGCTGCCAAGCTATTGGCACGTCCCATGTACTGGCTGTCCGTCATCGCCTCTCCTTTTGTATGGATACTTGCCAAAAGCACTTCACTTATCTTCAACCTGCTGCATATCAACACAGCGGAAGAAAAAGTGACTGAAGAGGAAATCAAATCCATGATAGACGAAGGAACCGAGAACGGTGAAGTGCAGGAAGTGGAACAGGATATTGTGGACCGCGTCTTCTCTCTTGGCGACCGCAGTATCAACACCATCATGACCTATCGCAGCGACATCGTATCCATTGACATAGACATGAACAACAAGCAGCTGTATGACATCGTATGCCAACACCTGTACCAAGTTTACCCTGTAACTCAAGGAAACACCCTGGACAACATCATCGGAGTAGTTTACCTGAAAGACCTCTTCGGGAAGCTGAACAGTTGCGAATTCAATCTGCGTGATGTGATCCGTCCGGCACAATACTTCCACGAAAACATGGATGTATATAAAGTATTGGAACAAATACGCCAGCACAACATCAAATACGGATTAATCTGTGATGAATTCGGCAGTCTGCAAGGCATCATCACCATGAAGGACATTCTGGAAGCCCTGGTAGGCACCTTGCCCAGTGACTCGGAAGACCCCGATATCGTTCCCCGCAAGGACGGAAGCTGGTTGATAGACGGCCAATGTTCTTTCTATGACTTTCTGAGTCATTTCGAAATGGAGGATTTATACCCCGATTATAATTACAACACGTTGAGCGGCCTCATCCTGCAACAACTAGGCCACATTCCCAAGACCGGTGAATCCATGGAATGGAATGACTTCACACTGGAAATAGTCGACATGGACGGAGCCCGGATAGATAAAGTATTAGTAACACTAACCCATAAAAACGAAGAGGACAATTAACATGCTGCAAAGAGATTACATTATGCGGTTGCTTCAACAATTTTTCGAAGCATTGGAAAAGTTGGTAGAAGAAAGAGATAAAAAGGACGGTCCCGAGCTGCAATTGCAACTTCAAAGCATTTATCGTGCCTACTTCAATCATCCTTCCACCTTCTATTATGATCAAGATGCGGAATATATACTGAACGAGATGGGACAGAACTATGGTGGCGAGGAATTGCTCACGCGCATCGACATGTTATCCGAACTGCTCTATCAGGATGCTTTGTTGAAAGAGTCCGAAGAACAAAAATATTTGTTAAGAAAATCGCTATTCCTGTTGAACTATTTAGATACACATAGCGATACCTTCTCATTTGAAAGAAGAGGGAAAATCGGCGAAATAGAGAAGAAAATAGGTGATTAGCTCCTCTTATTGCACTTTTTTTCAAAGAAATCCTGTTTTTTCTTGCAAAATAGTAGATAAATTAAAAAGTATTCCTATATTTGCTTACAGATTGATAACATTAAAATCGGTATATTATGGAGAAAATTGATAGTCTCGACAGACAAATTCTAGAAATTATATCCCAAAATGCCCGCATCCCGTTTAAAGATGTCGCAGCAGAATGTGGAGTTTCACGCGCAGCCATTCACCAGCGTGTGCAAAGATTAATTGATTTGGGAGTTATTATCGGTTCAGGATATCATGTGAACCCTAAGAGTTTAGGGTATAGAACCTGTACATACGTAGGAATCAAGCTGGAAAAAGGTTCCATGTACAAAAACGTAGTGGCAGAACTGAAGAAGATTCCCGAAATTGTGGAGTGCCACTTCACTACAGGTCCCTATACCATGCTGACCAAACTTTATTCACGCGATAACGAGCATTTGATGGACTTGCTGAACTCAAAGATTCAGGAAATTCCCGGCGTTACGGCTACCGAGACCCTGATCTCTCTGGAGCAGAGCATCAAAAAAGAAATACCCATTCAAAGCTAAGAAAGAATGGAATGGCTGAATGAATACCATTTAGGCGGTATTGCCATCGGCATTTGTACCTTTTTAATAATCGGTCTTTTCCACCCCATCGTGGTCAAGGCCGAATATTATTGGGGTACACGGTGCTGGTGGATATTTTTGGTACTGGGCATAGCAGGCATTATAGGGACTGTGCTTATCAGTGACATCCTGATTTCCTCTTTATTGGGTGTCTTCTCCTTCTCTTCTTTCTGGACTATCAAGGAGATATTCGAGCAACGCGAACGCGTGCTGAAAGGCTGGTTTCCGATGAATCCGAAACGGAAACACGAATACGAATAGAAACTATTCTTTCCGGCCAAACCCTTTGCAATCCAATTAAAGGGTTTTTATTTCTTCTTCAGGAAGCCCTGTAGCCTGTACTATGACATCAGATGACACTCTCAAGTTTCGCGCATTCCTCATGCGCTCTTCGTAAACGTTTCCGCGATTCTAATATCATACGCATCCCGTGCCTGCAACATATCAAACAAAAATTATTTCACAACTTTATCCCCTGCTCCGTACTCTGCAAACTCTTCTTATTCCTATATTTGAAATTCTTTCCTTGCATATAATAATTGAATCCTAATGAAAAGCAGAAACTTCGGTCCTTCATCCTGCCGGATGAGAAATTGTAATAAGTTCCTTCGTGCGTAGTGGAATCATACCCCAAAGTGCCCAACAAATACCTCATATTTCCAGTAATTCCCAAATGTTTGTTCACACGCCAAGTTACCGTCAGTTCCGATTCAGACCCATAATGTTTCCGTTTGTTATTCACACCATAGCTGAAAGGCCGATAATTCCCATAAAGATTCCATGACAATCTTTTATAATGTCCATACGTATTAAGATTAACATAAAGAGAGCCCTTTCCATGCTGATGAGTATAGAAATGAGTATCATACCCTATATTTCCACCAAATGCAGATGGCGGAGGCAATGGTTCACCCTCTTTGCTAGGAGAGATGAGAAAAAGAAATAGTCATTGGGAACGTTTGGGCCTTCCATTAAGCCTTCGGCTTGGGAAATGGAACTTTTACAACAATCTGGTCCTTTCTAATGCAGGAGATCCTTACATCACGGAAAATATAACCCATAACAGCCACCAGAATATCCATATTGTAAATCAAAATATAGACCGTAAAAATATAAGAAGAATCAATGAAACATTCAGCATGTTATATGATATAACTACCCTGCAAAGCATCGGACTTAACTGTATGGTAAAACAGGCTGGAAGCACACTAAAATCTTCTTCTTTTTCCGAAACACAAGAAACAGAAAAGGAATATACCTCTTCCTACCATAGTAAAGGGAAAGGGGATGACAAAATATATCAGGCTAGTTTGAACTATAATTGGAAATCAAAAAACGGAAAGAATACTTTGCAAACAGTTCTTGATTATTTGAGAAGTGATGAAACGAAAGAACTGAATCACCATTATCTTTATCAGTATCCGGAGAAAAACGAAGAGGATAATAAATGTAGCAACACCGGAACTGTTTCTGATTTATGGAAAGCAGAAATAAATTATATCTTCTTGCTCAACAAACATTCCAGGTTGAAATGGGGTGGCGACTATTATAATAACCATACCAACAACCAAATGTATTACGCATATCAGAGTGGAGAAGGATGGCAGAAAGAAGAACACGTAGAAGCGAAACAATATATCACAGTGTATACAATATGAATGCCGGCCTTTACAAATATTTCCTGGATCAAAAGTTCTGCATAAATTTATCAGTTTACGCTATTTTGAATAAAAGAAGAAATCTGACCACAATTACCAATAACAATCTAAGCAGAATAGAAGAAAATAATAAACCCCCTTATCAAGGAGCGTGCTTAAACCTTATATATAAGTTTGACTTTGGCAAGAAAGTAAAAGTAAAACGTGCGAAAAGCATACAGACAACAAGCGATAGTTATTTGCGCAAATAGTGATCAGGAAATTGTCAATTCTAGTACATTGATCTATTTATCCGACAGATAGTTTTAGCACCCATCTCAACCACACGTCAAGATACAATGAAGGAATTATTTCCTTCAAATCCTTCATCAGCGCATTACTTGCTGAATATAAATAAGTTGCAATGAAGGATCGCTATAGATATCCTTCATCTATTCTTCATGACAGCGTAAGCGTCTCCGCGATTCTATCTTGTCGCCCTTTTTTCATTCTTATATTTTTG
>CAPAOL010000007.1 GCA_948579315.1 uncultured Phocaeicola sp. | reverse complement strand
AAGTCCGCACATTTCAGAAGTTCAAAAGGTTTGTGGGCTGAATAGCAATTCATGTTATCCTTTCATTTCTCCTAATGATTGGTATGGGGGTGTTAGTAGTTTCACAGAAGCTTAGCGCACGATATACATCTGATACGCTCACTGACAAATTAAATATTTTACTTGATAGCTGTATAAAGTCTAAATAGAAACACTGCCTAAATCTAAAGGGCGGGGGTATGAATTTCAAGTACCTATATTCTTGGGTGGGGGATATACATAAAAAGCCCCAAACCCGTTTAATGGTCTGGAGCTTTATTGCTTACAAACTAACTACAGAATAATCTCATAAGGTATATCTTCCTTAACAGGTCGCTTCCTACCTACTGTACCTGCTTGTATTGACTTCATAAAAGCGTGGATATTCTTGACATCTTTAAATCCATTCTCCTTATACTTCTTATAAATCATACATTCTCTGGATAATGGTTTGTTATTGCCTTCGTTGAAGTCTATCATGTGGTCGAACATGGCAATTAGTTTCTTTACTTGCTTATCTTTAGGCTGGTCTATTATTAAGCCTTTGACCTTTAGAATCAGACAGCCACCAATTTCATCCAATAAATCCAAATCCTTTAACTGTCCTATGTACCGACTAATAGTATCATGTCCCATGTGAATACGCTTCTCCAATTTCCTTATGGGTGATAATTTGATAACATGGCTATGCGGCTCTGTTACACTGAATAGTTTTAATATAAATCCTCTTAGCTTCAAATCTAAAGTATTGTAAGTATCGTAGAACTCTCTGCCAATTCTCCTATAATTGCCTGGCTCTACTTGGTTGAATTTGTACATAGTCCAATGCCTGTCCTTCCGTTTGGAATCTATATCACGTATAATAACCTCGCCTGTAGCTCTTAATTTGTCATTGAAGGATAATGTACTCTTACTCTTCTTGTAATTATCCAGTTCTTCCCCTACAAACCCTGCAAGCTGTTTTAATGTAGTATTAGTTTCCAAAGAATCTTTATCTGCTGTTAATAGCAAGGTATAAGTCCTGTACACATCTGAACAGTTTAGATTCTGAATCAGATTATTACTCATTACTGTGTACTCCTTGAATGGAAGTTTCGTGTCTTTCATAAGGCAAACGCTCAATATGGTTAATCAAGATAATCTGATTGGTCTTTAACAAGAATCTCATCTTAGTGGAACTTAGTCTGTTCACTTTCCTTAGTTCGCTTAGCTTCTCATATAAATTATTATTATAATGCCACATATATTATTGATTTATATATCCTACTTATCCCACCTACTGAAAGTTCGTCAGAACTTTACAGTATGGCTGTATGGAGTGTAGTATCTAGGAGTGTAGACAGGGGGTGAATAAGCACGCTCCAAAAGGGGATTAAGCACACCGCTAAAGGGGGGAATAAGCACACCTTTATAATCTGGTAATATCAATACTTCAGCACATAACTTTGCTGTATTAGTAAGCACATTAGTAGATAGTGATACTAATTAGATGATTAGTTGCAAATACATACCCTGTCTAGTATGCTTACTTATTAACAGTAAAAGGGAGAACCATTTATACTGTCCTCCCTTCATTAGAAATTATTCATGTATCATTATTCATCTTGATGTAAACGGTGTAAACCTTGTTATCTCTCTGCTTGCGTCTCTTGGAATATCCATTGAGCTTAGCCCATATTCCAATCATCGTTCTATTATCTGCTATATGGTGGGCTAATGCAAGCTCACGTAGCTGTTTGAATGTAAGTTCTGTTTCCTCACTCATTCTTAGTACCATGAATAATTATTAAATAGGTAATCTGGCAAGATAAGGTGGATTGAATCGGTAGGTATATTCAGATATATTTCAAGTTGGGCTATTCAGTAGTTTCAGTGATTCTCATGTGGTAGTGCAAAGATACTGCACTTCGGTAAGGCTACATAACAGTTGGGTCGCTATTTTAAAACTTCGTGTTGGGTGCTTTGTGAAGTGAAAATATGCCCTCTCCTGCTAACTTGGAAACTGCTTCGGAACTCGTAAACGAATCCTGCTCCGATTTATGGTGTGCAAGTGAACAGTGCACGCCTTGCTTTGAATTATTTTTCACTTCTGGGCGTATCAGTCGGCAGCCCAAAGCCCGATGTAAATTATTGTGTCTCTGATATGTCACAGTCTCAAATTCCAAGTGCGGGATAGGTTAGCCCACTCATTTGAAACGAATTAGATTTATGGCGGCAAGTCTGGAAGATGAGCGGAGCGGTCATTTCAAGATTGACAAGCCGTAGGGAATGTCAGCGTTGCGTATTCACCTCTCCGCTCTCGTCCGCATGGATAAACACACGTGAGAGTGCTTTCAGCCATGAATCTCCGAAAAATGAGACAGAACCGTTCGGAGTGTAATAAGTCAAACTCTCAACAGTTTTGTCCCACTTGCGTTCACCTTATTGGATATTTACAGTATGACAACAGGCAAATTCTAGTTATAAAGACATTGATAGAATGTATAGAAGTTACTACAATATATTAGTATGCTGTATTACTATAAGATACTGTGGTATTATAAAGTATTATAACTACTATGAATATATACCTAATTCCATACTATCATTCATGACTATTATGATATATATCTACAATAACACATTAATTTATAGCATAAATTATATGGGATTTGATTGCTTATTTAAAATATATTCGTACATTTGTGGCGTTTCATTTAGAGATACCATAATGGCTTAATTGCGCTTTATGTTCGTTTACTTGTAAACAACTTATGGACTAATACCGTAAGGAACGGCAAGCCTTTAAGTAGATTTAAAGGTTAATTTATTAATCCAAATTAAATTTATCATTATGGAGAATCAGAATGAAGCAACTTGTGTAGTATTAAGTCGTGAACAATCATTTGATTTGTATGGCTCTTGGTTTGGTAATACTGCAACACCGGCTGATATGGTTTGTTGGTGTGACAGGCAAATCGAGAAGTACGAGGAATGGATTAAGAACTGCAAGGAACTCAAATTAGAGAACCAAAAGAAGCTTCTTAAAGATATTCCAGCAGACATACTAGAAGCTATTTTAACTTCTTCTACTAATTAATACTACTAAGTAAACACTTTAGGGTATCCATTTGGATACCCTTTCTAGTTAATAGTAATAGGTTATGCTGTACACAAAAGTCCTTGATGAATATAAGATAGATTATGAAGAATATCTCCGAGAAAGGGAAGTAGACTTCTTCGGAATGAAGGATAGATACCTAAAGTATATACAGACCAAAGGAATAGACCATTTCACTTTTAAACCTATAAAAATTACTACCAACACAGGTCATATATATATTATCAGATATAGCTTTAATGCATACTGGAAGCATAAGTTTATACCATTAATTGCAAGATGTTACCGCCAACCGGAAGGCATATATGTAGTGACCTGTCATAGTACTATTACTAAAACTGCTAAGAGCGCTGCATATATACCACATTTCTTTGATAGATATAGAGATAGGATTCTTAAACGTAAACATGGCAATAAACTAGATGTTATAATGAAATTCTTCGAGCATGAAGCGCGTTTCAGTGTAGGAACAATAGCACAGAATGACAAATATCCCGATAACAGCATATTCGTTTTTGATAAATTCATTATACTAGGCAGTCCACTAGAGGATGTTAATATATTTGAGATGAGAACCTTAATCAGCTTAGATATGCTAAAGGAAATGCAGAAGGATATATGTAATGAACTTGTAGAATCCCGTATTAAAGAATTAGAAGAACATATTAAAAATGAGGATAGGAATAAAGATGAACTTCTTCGCACTTTATTAGAGCTACCCAATTATAAAGAAGTATAGCATATATAATCAGAATCAAGCGTAATCTTTGTATATTTGTACCTCACATAATATAAGGCATATATGGAGAACTTAGATTTCGTTGCTATTGATTTGGAAACAGCTACTTCTCATAGAAACTCTATCTGTGAAATTGGTATTGCTATTGTAAAGAACTCTAGAATAATTGAGAGTAAATCATGGTTTGTTAAACCAGAAGATAATAGGTATGATTACTTTAATATCTGCATCCACCATATCACTCCAGAAATGACTGAATATGCGCCCCCATTCCCTATAGTATGGAAGGAAGTTGAGACTTATTTAACCAATAATGTAGTTGTCGCTCATAATAGCAGTTTCGATATGTATGTCCTAAAAGACACGTTTCTTGCTAATAATATGCCATTCCCAACATTTAAACACTTCTGTTCCTATAGAACCGCTAAATATATAGTAAAGGGCTGTAGTAGTTATTCTCTACCCAATATATGCGAAGCTTTAACAATACCATTCGGCACTCACCACAGAGCAGAAGGAGATTCTATCGGTTGTGCAAATGTATTTATTAAATGCTTGGAACTAGCAGAAATCCATTCACTGGAAGAATTACAAGATAAATACAACTTTAGATGTGGTGAATTTACCATTAATTCCTTTACACCACAATCAACTAGAAGTAGTAAATCGAAAAGTATCTCACGCTTCTAAGTCACAACAGCCAACAAACGTTAAAGTCAAGCACATCTGATAACATTGCTGATGCCGAAGCCTGCGCCCAAATTGCAATACAAATTATTCCCGAACCAAAGAGAGTGAAACCAGCTAAAAAAGACGATAAAGATACGCACGTCGGAGACTTGTTCGATATATTCATCTCCCAACAAGTGAAAAAGACCAAATAAAAAACACTACAACTATTATTTCAATCAATAATAGCCGTAGTGTTTTTATAATATAATGCTAATCAGGTACTCAGATTAGAGGATAGACTTAGCAATACCCATTTCCAAACCGCGAAGTTCCGCCAATCCGCGAAGGCGTCCCAAGCAGGAATATCCCGGATTTGTCTTCTTCTTCAAGTCGTCAATCATCTGATGTCCGTGGTCGGGACGCATGGCGATAGAGCATTTGCGACGTTGCTGTAGAAGAATAAGAGCTTTCATTACGTTGTACATATCTACATTTCCTTCCAAGTGGTTAGCTTCGTAGAAGTTTCCTTCTTCGTCACGCTGTGTGCTACGTAAATGCACGAAGTTCACACGGTCGCCGAAACGTTCCATCATACCGGCAAGGTCATTATCGGCACGTACACCGAAGGAGCCTGTACACAGGCAAAGACCGTTGGATTCGTTAGGTACGGCTTCAATCAGTTTTTTGAAGTCCTCTTCCGTACTCAAAATACGCGGCAAGCCTAAGATTGTATAAGGAGGGTCGTCCGGGTGAATCACCAGCTTCACTCCTACTTCATCGGCAACGGGAGCAATTTCTTTCAAGAAGAAAATCAGATTGGAACGAAGTTTCTCAGCGTCAATGTCATTGTAACGGTCGAGCGCTTCTTGGAATTGCTCTACCGTGAAACTTTCTTCAGAACCCGGAAGTCCGGCAATCATGTTGCGAACCAAGAGATTCTTATCGTCTTCGTTCATTTGTTCAAAACGAGCTTTCGCTTTGGCTATCTCTTCAGGAGTATAGTCTTTTTCTGCGTTCGGACGTTTCAGGATGAAAAGGTCGAAAGCTACGAAAGCCGCTTTTTCAAAGCGAAGCGCTTTAGAGCCGTCGGGCATTGTATAGGCAAGGTCGGTACGTGTCCAGTCCAATACAGGCATGAAGTTGTAAGTAACTACCATTACACCGCATTTTGCTAGGTTACGGATACTTTCCTTATAGTTTTCGATATATTTCATGAAGTCGCCTGTCTGTGTCTTGATATGTTCGTGCACAGGTACACTTTCTACCACAGACCACGTCAGCCCTACCTCTTCAATCATTTGCTTACGCTTCATGATTTCTTCCACTGTCCATACTTCACCATTCGGAATATGATGAAGCGCATTTACTATACCGGTAGCGCCGGCTTGCTTAATATCCCACAAGCTAACGGGATCGTTAGGACCATACCAGCGCCAAGTTTGTTCACATAAATACATACTATTGTTAAATTAAGAATTGAAAATTGAGAATTAAGAAATAAAAGTTGAGAATTAAAAGTTGAGAGCCTACATGCGGATGCTACGCAGCCAATTCTCAATTTTTAATTCTCAATTCTCCATTTATTAAATAGAGAATGCGTCGAAACCACCATCGATAACAGCTACTGTACCTGTTACGAAGTTAGAAGCATCACTAATCAGATAGTGGATTGTTCCGTAAAGGTCTTCCGGTTCACCGAAACGGTTGAACGGAGTATGAGCAAGGATTGTCTTTGAACGGTCGGTCAAAGAACCGTCAGGATTAGTCAATAATGTACGGTTCTGTTCGGTCAGGAAGAAACCTGGAGCGATTGCATTTACGCGCAAGCCGTTACCGAATTTCAGAGCCAGTTCACCAGCCATATATTTAGTAAAGTTAGCGATAGCCGCTTTTGCTGCACCATAACCAACGACACGAGTCAACGGACGAAGTGCAGATTCGGAGCAGAAGTTTACGATTGAACCTTTCTTCTGTTCTACCATGATTTCAGCAAATACCATTGTAGGCAATACTGTACCAAACAGGTTCAAATCTACCACCTTCTTGAAAGCGTCAATCTGTAAATCGAAGAAAGTCTTGTCCGGTGCAATTGTAGCACCTGCCATGTTACCTCCGGCAGCGTTCAACAATACGTCAATGCGACCATAAGCTTTCATGATTTCTACTTTGTTGCCTTCCAATACTTCTTTATCCATTACGTCAGTGTAAAGGAACATGGCTTCGTTACCCTCAGCTTTGATACTGTCTACCAATGCTTTTCCTGCTTCTTCGCTTCTGTCGAGCACAACTACCTTTGCACCTTCTTTTGCGAGGTATGCAGCAATTCCTTTACCCAAGATTCCGGCTCCACCGGTAATTACAACAACTTTGTCCTTTACGTTAAATAATTCATTCATGGTTTCTAAAAATTTATTATGTTTATAGTTTATTGTTCAGATAATATTTCAGGTTTTCTTTCAGCAGAATATCTATCGGCATAAGATTTACCTTTTCAGAATGTTGCTTGAACAGCAAATGATTACACAATGATTTAACGCCATCATACCCCTGACGCTCAGGACGCTGCGCAATCAATGCGGTTATCACACCTTCGGAAAGTAATTGCGTATTTCTGCCGATAAGGTCATAACCAACTAGTTTGACAGCCTGCATTCCTCTTGCTTTCAGGTAGTTCCCTAAAATATAGCAAGTTGAATTAAAGATAATAGCGCCTTTAATATTCGGATTAGCTTCAAAGATTTCATCCAGTTTCATGAAGTTATACACTGAATCATTTATCTTCAGCTCCACTTCATGCAGATTTCCATTAAACGCTGTTTCAGTGAGATAATGACAGAAACCTTCGCGCCTGTTCCTTCCCTGGTTAGAATCATTCTTCCCACTATGAATAATCCGTGCCATTAATATGTCAGAAGAAGAAGGAAGCCTGTCCATCAATAATCTGGCAGCAATCACTCCGGCATCATAAGATTCCGTTCCAAAATAAGCCAATTGATGCTGCCCTCCAATGTTGGAGTCAACATACACGTATGGTATTTCATTCCTGTCAAGCTCCTGCGAAAGACGGATAACAGAATCTGTAAACAAAGTCGCAATCAATACCCCATCCACTTTCTCATTCAGCAGATTTCGGATGATATCATCAAAAGTCTTGTTATTATATTGATCGAAAAAGAGTTTGGTAATGGTGATATTGTATGATTCCATTTCCGCCGCAGCTTTATCTATACCTTCCGAAATAGCTTCCCAATACTCTCCCTGCACAAAAGAAGGAGTTATTGCAAAGATATGATATTGCTTTTTGGAGGCAGCCAATGAACGTGCCATCAAATTTGGTTGGTAATGTACCATTTCCAGGATAGCCTGTACTTTTTTCCTGTTTTCTTCAGATACTCTTCCACGATTATGGATTACACGGTCTACCGTGCCAACAGAGACACCTGCCATCTTGGCTATGTCTACAATCCGAATATTTGAAAACTCTTTATCCATATATTGATAAGTATCTTGTTTTTCATCGGCAAAAGTAAAATGAATTATTGAATTAAGCAATAGTGTGTGCGCACACACATTACACTAAAACAAACACATACAACTAATAATCAAAGAATTAATCCAAACACACAGGAAACATACATGTTGTTAAACATAAGAAAAAGTAAGGATAGTATAGAGAAAAAGACTCTTTTCAGATGAAAAGTTAGAGAAAAAACAACATCATTTTTTGAAAGAAACGAGAATAATAAAGGAAATTAGCCTAAATGTGTTCGCACACACATTGACACGATGACTAAATAAAGCTAAGGATATAAAGATTAAATATACAAAAAAATAAAACAGGTAACCGGTTATATTTAAATCGATTACCCGTTTTGGGATGCTTACTTTTCCCACTTATCTTTTGCTTTTCCGGCCACTTTATCGGCTTCTGCTGCTACTTTATCAGCAATTTCCGCACCGGTTTCTACAGCTTTAAGTCCAAGATCCATTGCTTTTCTTCCAGCATGAGCAGCTGCTATTTCAGCATCGCGACCAATGCGATGGATAGCATTATAAATTTCGCTTTCCAACTGTTTTGCTTTTGCTGTACGTGAAAGACGATAAGCTACTGCGCCGAGGATTGACCCAATTCCGAGTCCAATCCAGAAATTTCCATGTCTACATTCCATAATTAAGTTCTGTTTTTAGGATTAAAAATAAATTATATAAATATCTATTTAGATTTCGAGAATAAGGAAGCAATCCATAATACAAGGATAGCCCCTACGGTGGAAGTTATCAAACTTCCGATCAATCCTGAAGCTGACAGTCCGAAAAGGGCAAATACCCAACCGCCCAGTACACCTCCAAGAATACCAAGTAATAAATTTATGATAAGACCAAAACCTCCGCCGCGCATTACTTTACCTGCGAGAAATCCAGCCACAATACCAATAATGATATACCATATAAAGCCCATATAATCCTCCTTTTTTTATTTAACAACAGCAGGTACGGAGAATAGTTCGATTGTCAAAACTGAATTAACGACAATTTAGAATCCTTGGTCTTAGAGAAACGGGAAAGTTTGCGTACCTTTGCAGCCAATTTTTCAGGAACACTTCTAAAGCAATAGGTATCATGGTACAAAATCAGGAACAACCCGTAGGAAAAATTACATTTTCCATCTTAATCGCATTAAGTCTTTCGCACTGTCTTAATGACCTTTTACAGTCCGTTGTTTCAGCAGCTTATCCGCTATTCAAAGATGATTTAGGGTTAAGTTTTGCGCAAATCGGCCTTATCACATTGGTTTATCAGCTTTCGGCTTCGGTCTTTCAACCGATTACGGGAATCATTTTTGATAAATATCCCGTTGCATGGTCGCTGCCTATCGGAATGAGTTTTACAATGGTAGGTTTGGTGAACTTGGCATTTTCCGATAATCTCTATTGGATATTGTTATCTGTGTTCTTGATCGGAATCGGTTCTTCGGTACTTCATCCGGAGGCTTCCCGCATCACGTTCCTTGCTTCAGGTGGGAAGCGGGGATTGGCACAGTCACTTTTTCAGGTAGGCGGCAATTTCGGTGGTTCGTTAGGACCTTTATTAGTGGCTTTTCTAGTTGCTCCTTATGGAAGGCAGCATCTTTTAATATTTGCATTTGTAGCGGTTGCAGCTATTGGAGTGATGTATCCGATTTGCAAATGGTATAAATCTTATCTAAACCGGATGAAAGCTCAAACCGTCAGTGTCAGAAAACCTGTTCATCTTCCTTTGCCTATGGATAAGACAGCCCTTTCAATCGCGATATTGCTGATTCTGATTTTCTCGAAATATATCTATATGGCGAGTCTGACCAGCTATTATACATTCTATCTGATTCATAAATTCAATGTTACGGTACAGGATTCGCAACTATATTTATTTATATTCTTAGTTGCTACGGCTATCGGAACGCTGATTGGTGGTCCGGTAGGTGACCGTATTGGTCGGAAGTATGTTATTTGGGCTTCAATTTTGGGAGCTGCCCCATTCAGTTTACTAATGCCACATGCTAATTTGATGTGGACTATTATCCTTAGCTTCTGTGTGGGCTTGATGCTTTCTTCCGCTTTTCCTGCCATATTGCTTTATGCACAGGAATTGCTTCCTACCAAGCTCGGATTAATATCAGGGTTATTCTTTGGATTTTCATTTGGAGTGGCTGGGGTAGCATCTGCCGTACTTGGCAATTTAGCAGATAAAACAAGTATTGAATATGTATATAACATCTGTGCTTATATGCCGCTACTAGGATTGGTCACATTCTTTTTACCGAATTTGAAGAAGAAAAAAATAGAATAAGATTAAATTAACGTCAGTTCGATATAAATGGAGTGTGTCACATTCTACGTTCCTCCTTTCCAAAGAAAACGACCGGTATGCGTCGTCACGACGTATACCGGTCTACAAGTTAAGGTCAAAGTCAAAAAATTAAGAGAGCTATTTATATATTAGGGTTAGCGTTAATTTCTTTCTGTGGAATAGCATACAAATAATAGGTGCTATTTACTGTAAACGGTTTACCGTTCGGGAAGTTGAGGAACCAATGTCCCAGAGGATTTCGTTTTTCAAAGCTACCACCCTCCTGCCAGCAGTCTACTTCTGTCTTTTGCATCTCATCCGATAAAGCTGCACGTTCTACTGCCTTTTGTGTACGAAGTATATCGGTAATACCAAATCCTTCTCCCCAAAGTTCACGACGACGCTCCATCAGTATCTCATTGATTACATCTTCCTGTGATTTTCCTGTCACCTCATAATCCCCTACTCCGCGGGCATTACGCAATGTATTCAATGGAGCTACAGCCTGTGCCAACGCTACGCCATCGCGTACTTTTGCTTCAGCTTCTATCAAATACATTTCAGCAGCACGCATCAAGACCAGATCAGCTGTATCATCTGCACGCATGTGGAATTTCTTATATCCCAAATACCCTTCACGCATCCACTGAAACAAAGGTAAACGAATATCACCCTCGATAAATGTATCTTTCAGATGGGGATCAGCCATAAAGCTACTATATGCTCCTACGTATGTTGCATCCAAATAATAGAAATTATAGCTGGCATCCGATTGGGAAGGAATTTGAGGAAATCCCCATATCCATTCTTTATTGGAAATGTTATTAAAACCTTCGTACTCGGCTGTAGTTGTCATCAACGTATATCCTGCACGTGCTGCTTCGGCGGCTTTCGCAGCTTCTTCCCACTGTCCTGTCAGCAAGTAAGCGCGAGCCAAAAGACCGTCAACCACTGCAACATTTGGTTTGAACTTTTGATTATCACCGCTACGGACATAGTTTTTCAAATAGTCCTTCGCCAAAGTGAGATCGTCGAAAATAAGCTGATAAACCTGTGCCACTGTTGATTTTCCTTTCGGTACAGTGGAACTATTGCTAGGTTCGGTATATATAGGAACACACGGAGCATCTTTATCTTTCAAGTAGGTGAATTGATAATGCTGTACCAAGTGCAAATAACAAAAGGCGCGTAAAGCCAATGCTTGTCCCTGTGCCTGACGGAGTTCTTCCGAATCTCCCTTGATAGAAATGGCAGTGTTACAATTATCTATCGTTTTATATATCAGATACCAGGCAAACTCTGTTCTACCATTTGAGGATTGCGCTATATCATTAAACTGATACGAAGAGTTAAAACCATATTTCGGACGGGAAACAATATCACTTGCCATCATATCATCCAGACACTGAAGTGCCCGATAACCGATATTGGCATAGGTACTTGAATAATCAAACAGATTATACCAGGCACCATTCACAAGTGCCTCCGCATTTTCGGGTACAGATACCTTATCCGAACTTACCGCATCTGTGGGGTCCGTATCCAGAAAACTGCTGCTACAACTCGTTGCCAGGAAAAGTCCGGCAACTGCCGCAAGAATAGATTTAATTTTTATTTTTCTCATAATTTAGTCTGAATTTAGAAAGAAACATTGATACCTCCGGAGATGGTTCGCATAGCCGGATAACGGTAATAAGTGATACCGGTAATTCCCTGTTCAGGGTCTAGTCCCTGATTCCGGTGAATGGTAAACAGGTTATCTCCTTGTACATATACCTGCACACTGCTCAATGATAACTTACTAATCCATTGTTTGGGTAAGTTATAAGAAAGCGTCAGGTTTTTCAATCGCATATACGAATTATTCTGCAAGAAGCGAGTGGAAGCCGAGTTCCAGTTATTAGAGGTAGTGCTCAAAGCAGGAACATCTGTATTACGATTGTCGGGAGTCCATCTTCTTAGAATCTCCGTCGACCAGTCGCGGCCTTCCAAACTTCCATTGTGCAGAATCATTGTAACATCACGATTGTAGATATATCCACCGATACTGTAAGCAAAGATGGCCGAAAGATCGAATCCTTTCCAGGAAAGAGAGGTATTAAATCCGCCATATACTTTCGGGAGAGATGATTTGTTGACATAATAATAGTCAGCCGAACCATAATCATTTGTTGTGACACGTTTTCCAGTCGGATTCTTATTTGCATCCACCTCATCCTTATACCACAGCGGATCTCCATTTTCCGGATCTACTCCTGCCCACTCTATCATATAGAAATCATACACCGAACGACCTACCTGCAACTTGTTCACACCACTTCGCGGCATATCTTTCAATGGGAGATCTGTCACCTTATTCTTATAATGCGTCAAGTTCATACCCAGTTTCCATACCCAACCATTCTGATTGATAATCGTTCCGTTAAGCACCATTTCTATACCTGTATTCTTCAAAGCTCCTACATTTTCGTCAATAGAACCATATCCCAGGGAAGGAGCTATCGGACGTGAATAAAGCAGGTCTTTCGAACGACGTGTAAAGAAATCAAATGAACCGGAAAAACGGTTATTAAACAGGGAGAAGTCGATACCTGCATTAAAGTTGAGGTTTGTTTCCCATTTCAGATTCGGAGTTGCCATACGGTCGGATACTAACGCATTTTCTCCCAAATTGGAAACAATGGTATAAAGTCCTTTACTCGCATAATAAGTACCCAAGTTGTCATTTCCCTGCGCACCATAGCTCATTTTCAGAGTCAAGGCAGAAAGCCAGTCGGAAGTACTTGCCATAAACTCTTCCCTGTCGATACGCCAGGAAGTACCCAACGACCAGAAATTTCCCCAGCGGGTCTCCGGCGCAAAACGTGAAGAACCGTCGCGACGATAGGATGCCGAGAAGAAATATTTATTTTGATAGTCGTATAATGCTTGAGTCAGATAACCCACCAACGCATAGTCGATGCGATACCCCGAACCTCCGGTCAACTGTAAACCGACTACCAGTTCCGGCATATCAGGCTGCGCCATTTTGGAACGTGATGCCGTCAGTTCATCGTAGCGGTAGGAATAGGCCTCCACACCGGCAAGAATATTAAAATGATGTTCACCAATTGTCTTGTCATACGTAGCAATATTATTCCATGTCCAGGAGAAAGTACGGGTATTCATTCGGCTGACACCACCGCCGTTTTCTTTAGCCGGACCCAATTTGGGGTTCGTATAATCCAACGTATTATAATTAATCAAGTCAAAGTTGAAACTCGTCTTGAATTTTAATCCTTCAATAATCGTAGCTTCCAGGAAAGTACGACCGGAAACTTCATCTTTCATTCGTTCTGATTTATCCAAAGGCAAAGTAGCCGGCAGATTCCAGTTTGCCATCGAACCGGAAGGACGATAAGAGCCGAAGTCATAAATGCGGTCTCCATTCTCATCCAATTTGTAACTACCGTCGGTATTCATTTCATAAATCGGATAAAATCCCGGCATGGTACGTCCTGCGGTAATCACATTACTGGTTTTGGAGTCGGAAGAAACCGGATAGTTCTGCATAGAATGTGCAAAACTCAAATTGACTCCTCCCTTCAACCAGGAAGTCATTTCGCTGGTGATATTGGAACGAAGATTGAAACGCTGATAACCGGATTCAAGCGCAATACCTTTATCATTCAGGTAGCCGGCTGAAAAGAAATACTGATTTGCTTTTCCGCCTCCGGAAACACTTAGATTCAACTCTGTGCGAAGTGCCTGTTGTTCCATAGCGTCACTCCAGTCTGAATTCCATAATGGACGGGCACCTGCCACCAATTTTCCATCTGTACCGACCGGTTGCGTATATTGGGGACCGTATGGATTCGGTCCACCTCCCATCAATTTCGTAACCAGGTCTTTGGATGCTTGTGCCGCAGCAGTTGCCGGAGTATAATCTGCACTCTTGGCGTACTGATTGCGAAGTGCTTCCCAATACAATTCAAAGTATTGATCAGTACTGACACGATCATAATCACGCACGGCACGATTGGAACCTCCTAAAGAGGCTTTTACCTTTACGGTCGCTTTGGTATTTTGATCTCCTTGCTTGGTTGTGATAATAATCACCCCATTTGCGCCACGTGAACCGTATAAAGCAGCAGAAGCCGCATCTTTCAATACTGTCATCGAAGATATATCATCAGGATTGATAGAGTTGACGCTACCGTCGAACGGAACACCGTCCACCACATAAAGCGGAGCACTGGATGCATTGATAGATCCGATACCACGAATACGGATTTCCGCATCCGTACCCGGCTGCCCGCTTGCTGCACTAGCCTGCACACCGGATACCGTCCCTTCTAATACGCGCGATACGCTCGAAGTCTGTAGCTTTTCAATCTCACCAGCTTTCATCGTCGAAGCTGCTCCTGTAAAACTATACTTCTTAGCAGTAGCATAAGCTACTACCATTACTTCTTCCAGTTCTTTACTTTCCGATTCCAACGTGACATTAATCACACTGCGGTTATCCACCGGTTGCTCTACCGTTCTCATTCCAACAAAGCGGAACACTAAAGTGCCGGTAGTAGGAACTTCAATTGAATAATTTCCATCAATATCGGTGATGGTGCCGGAAGATGCTCCTTTCAACTGTACGGAGACACCAGGCAAGGGCTCCCCTTCAGAAGTCACCGTACCCGTCACGCGTTTCTCCTGCTGTGCTTCCGCATATACTATATTTCCTGCAAAAAGCAGAAGAGACACGACTAATAAACGTAAATAGACTCTCATAATTTTGTGGCTTAAGATTTATTTGCTTGTTGTAACTAACAGTATATTGAACTTTTTTGTTTAGGAAACGAAACATTTTTTAGAAGATTGCTAGCATAAATCAACGAAAGGTAGTACATTCGTGAAACAAAAAATAGCTAAAACAACAAAGAACCACATGGGGAAACGGTTTATTCTATATCTTTTTCTGTTATTTTCACTGTCCTTACAGGCACAAAGTGAAGAGAAAGCCCTTTCTACAAATGATAGTACAAGAATAGATTCCACAACGGTCACCCAGCCCAGTCCTTTCAAAAGAGCAATCAAGAAATTTATGAATTTCAGTGATTTCGATACGCTCTATATCAGCCCGAACCGTTATAATTATGCGTTGATGGCTACTCATTTCAGCAACTTCGAATATTACTCTGTCACCAGCGAACAGCCTCAACCACAAAAACTTAGTTTCTCTCCCAACCCGCATAATAAAATAGGATTGTATTTCGGCTGGCGATGGATTTTCCTGGGATGGTCCGTAGATGTGGATGATATCTATCGGAAAACCAACCGGAAGAATAGAGGAACAGAGTTTGACCTTAGCTTATATAGTTCCAAACTTGGCGTAGATATATTCTACCGCCGTACCGGAAACAATTACAAGATACATAAGATCAGAGGATTTTCTGAAGATATTCCCTCCAACTATTCCGAGGATTTCAGTGGAATAAAGGTGGATATAAAAGGGCTGAACTTATATTATATCTTCAATAACAGAAAATTCTCTTATCCCGCCGCCTTCAGCCAGTCCACCAACCAACGACGCAACGCGGGAACCTTTATTGCCGGTTTTTCTATTTCAAAGCATCATCTCGATTTCGACTACACAGAACTTCCTGTTTTTCTACAGCAGACAATGAATCCTGGTATGAAAGTCAAGGATATAAAATATACCAATGCCAATATCAGTTTCGGATATGCCTACAACTGGGTCTTTGCCCGCAACTGCCTGGCATGTTTGTCTCTCACCCCTGCCATTGCCTATAAAGCCTCTGATGTAGATGCGGAAACTCACGAAGGAAAAGCATGGTACGGCAAATTTAATCTGGATTTTCTACTCCGTGCAGGGGTTGTTTATAATAACGGAAAATACTTTGTAGGTACTTCTTTCGTTGGGAAAAACTATAATTACCACCGGAATAATTTCTCTGTAGACAATGGCTTCGGCACTCTTCAGATATATGCCGGATTCAATTTCAACTTGCGCAAAGAATACAGGAAGAAGAAATAAAAGTACGGATATCAGAAATCGTAAACTTGCTTGCTTATCCAAAGAATCTTTGTACATTTGCCACGTTCTAACGAACAAAAATAAAAAATAAATGAAGCAACAACGCCACATACAGACCACACGTACCCTTCTTTCCCGCTTCCGTTATTGGGGCAGAAAGAACTATGCCGCTTTTGCGAGCATGGGGCGTGAATTCCAAATTGGTCATCTGCATATCAATGTGGTGGACGTTGCCCTTCGCAAGCAGAATGCTAAAATTACTATCCCTTATCATACATTTATGACACTTCAGGAAATAAAAGACCAAGTGTTGGCAGGCATTGACATATCGCCCGACCAAGCCGCTTGGCTAGCCAACATGGCTGACAGCGAGGCGCTATATGCCGCCGCGCATGAGATTACCGTCGCACGTGCTTCGCACGAATTCGACATGTGTTCCATCATCAACGCCAAGTCCGGCCGATGCCCGGAAAACTGCAAATGGTGTGCACAATCCTCTCACTACAAGACTAAAGCCGAGATTTACGATCTCCTTCCCGCTGAAGAATGTCTCCGACAGGCGAAATACAATGAAGCCCAGGACGTCAACCGTTTCTCTCTCGTTACCAGCGGACGAAAACCATCTCCCAAACAGATCACCCAACTTTGCGATACCGTTCGTCAAATGCGACGTCACTCGTCTATTCAGCTCTGTGCTTCTCTGGGGTTACTTAACGAAGAAGAGCTACGTTCCCTATACGAAGCCGGAATCACCCGTTATCACTGTAACCTGGAAACGGCTCCGTCTTATTTTTCCAAACTCTGCACCACGCATACACAAGAACAAAAACTAGCTACTCTTGATGCAGCCCGTCGTGTAGGCATGGATATCTGCTGCGGAGGTATCATCGGTATGGGAGAAACGATGGAGCAACGGATTGAATTTGCTTTCACTTTAAAAGAACTGAATGTTCAGTCCATACCTATCAACCTGCTTAGTCCGATTCCGGGAACTCCACTGGAAAACGAGCAGCCTTTAAGTGAAGAAGAAATACTTAAAACCATCGCTATCTTTCGTTTTATTCATCCGACAGCTTTTCTAAGATTTGCCGGAGGACGTTCACAACTTTCTTCCGAGGCGATGCACAAAGCATTATATATCGGTATTAACTCAGCTATCGTAGGTGACCTGCTGACAACTCTCGGTTCCAAAGTATCGGAAGACAAAAAGATGATTCAGGAAGAAGGTTATCATTTCGCCGCTTCCCAATTTGACCGCGAACATATCTGGCATCCGTACACTTCGACTACCGATCCGCTTCCTGTCTACAAAGTGAAACGGGCAGACGGAGCAACCATTACCCTCGAAGACGGACGGACACTCATTGACGGAATGTCTTCCTGGTGGTGTGCAGTGCATGGATATAATCATCCGGTATTGAATCAGGCGGCAAAAGAACAATTAGATAAAATGTCTCATGTCATGTTCGGAGGACTGACGCATGATCCGGCCATTGAATTGGGAAAACTATTATTGCCTTTGGTTCCTCCCTCCATGCAGAAAATATTCTATGCAGACTCCGGTTCGGTAGCCGTAGAAGTGGCACTGAAAATGGCTGTACAATATTGGTATGCAGCAGGAAAACCGGAAAAGAATAATTTCGTGACTATCCGTTCCGGCTATCACGGTGATACGTGGAATGCCATGTCTGTATGTGATCCGGTGACGGGTATGCACAGTCTTTTCGGTTCAGCATTGCCTGTACGTTATTTTGTCCCGTCCCCCACCTCCCGGTTCGACGGAGAATGGAATCCGGAAGATATACTACCTCTGCAAGAGATGATTGAAAAACATTCAAAAGAGTTGGCGGCGCTTATCCTGGAACCGGTGGTACAGGGAGCAGGTGGAATGTGGTTTTATCATCCGCAGTATCTTCGTGAAGCAGAAAAGCTTTGCCGGAAGCACGATATTCTTCTAATCTTCGACGAAATAGCAACGGGATTCGGACGTACCGGCAAACTTTTTGCGTGGGAACACGCCGGAGTAGAACCGGATATCATGTGCATCGGCAAAGCACTGACCGGAGGATATATGACACTTTCTGCTGTATTAGCCAGTAACCGGATAGCAGACACCATCTCCAACCATGCACCGGGAGCTTTTATGCACGGGCCTACATTTATGGGTAATCCACTTGCGTGTGCAGTGGCTTGCGCTTCCGTTCGCCTATTACTCGAATCCGGTTGGCAAGAGAATGTGAAGCGAATCGAAACTCAACTGAAAGAAGAACTGACATCTGCACGGGAATTTCCGGAAGTAGCTGATGTACGAATACTCGGAGCTATCGGAGTCATTGAGATGAAACGTCCGGTAAATATGGCATATATGCAAAGACGATTTGTGGAAGAAAGAATCTGGGTACGTCCCTTTGGCAAACTGGTATATCTGATGCCGCCTTTCATCATCACTTCGGAACAATTAAGCAAACTGACTTCCGGATTACTTAAAGTTATTCAAAAAAACAACCTATAATTCATGACATTAGAGTATATAAATCAGGAACTCCAGACCTTGAAAGAGAAAAGGAACTACCGTTCTCTCCCGCCGCTAATCCACGAGGGGCGAGATGTTCTGCTGAACGGACAACGAATGTTGAACCTATCTTCTAATGATTATCTCGGACTGGCCGATGACATCTCATTGAGGGAGGAATTCTTAAGGACGCTCACTCCCGAAACTTTCCTGCCTACCTCCTCTTCTTCCCGGTTATTGACCGGTAATTTTAGTGACTATCAGAAGTTGGAGCAACAGCTAGCCACCATGTTCGGAACCGAAAGTGCACTCATATTCAATAGTGGTTATCATGCCAATACAGGGATTCTTCCTGCCATTTGCAATACTCACACCCTGATTCTTGCTGACAAACTGGTGCATGCAAGCCTGATAGACGGAATTAAATTATCATCAGCTAAATGTATCCGGTATCGTCACAATGATATTTCCCAGTTGCAGCGACTGATTGCTGAAAATCATAACGCTTATGAGCAGATTATTATTGTTACCGAAAGTATCTTCAGCATGGATGGCGATGAAGCTGATCTTCCCGCTCTCATTCAACTCAAAAAGAGCTATTCCAATATTCTTCTTTATATAGATGAGGCTCATGCTTTTGGTGTACGAGGGAAAAAAGGATTAGGATGTGCTGAAGAACAAGAATGTATCAACGATATAGACTTTCTAGTAGGTACATTCGGGAAAGCCATTGCCTCGGCAGGAGCGTATATTGTTTGCCGGCAACTCATTCGGGAATATCTAATCAACAAGATGCGCACATTTATATTCACAACCGCTCTTCCGCCTATTAATATTCAATGGACTTCATGGGTGTTAGAACGTCTTCCAGCTTTACAACAGAAGAGAACTCACCTGCTACAAATCAGTGAAAAGCTAAAGGAAGCCCTTACAAGCAAAGGATACAATTGCCCCTCGGTAAGCCACATTGTCCCTATGATTGTCGGAGCAAGTGAAGATACCATATTGAAAGCAGAAGAACTCCAACGCAAAGGATTTTACGCATTGCCCGTTCGTCCGCCTACCGTACCTGAAGGGACTTCACGCATCCGCTTCTCACTGACAGCGGACATCACAGAACATGAAATTGACCAACTCATCAAACTGATAAACGGATGAAACAGCATTTTATCATAAAGAATAATCAGAAGCATCTATTGCTTTTCTTCGCCGGCTGGGGAATGGATGAAACTCCATTCTTGCAAATTCACCCGACCGATAAGGACTGGATGATTTGCTATGATTATCGTTCATTAGAGTTCGATGCCGACATTTTGCAAGAATATTCCGAAATCACCCTCATTGCCTGGTCAATGGGAGTATGGGCAGCCTCACAGATAATGAAACAATATCCATCCCTGCCCCTTTCCCAAAGTATCGCTATCAATGGGACTCTTTATCCCATACATGAGACGAAAGGGATTACTCCTACCATTTTCGAAGGAACCCTGCAAGGACTGAATGAACAATCCCTGCAAAAGTTTCAAAGAAGAATGTGCGGTTCAGCAGCCGATTACAAGGCTTTTCAGACAGTAGCTCCCCAACGTCCCGTTGAAGAGCTCAAAGAAGAGCTTGCTGCCATACAGAAGCAATACTTATCATTGCCACCGTCGGATTTTGCATGGCAAAGAGCCATCATAGGAAAGAGCGACCGTATCTTCCTGCCGGATAGCCAATGGCTGGCATGGAGCAACAAAGTGGATTCCCTTGAATATGCAGAAGCCGCTCATTATCAACAAGACCTTTTTGATAGTGTAATCATGCAAATCAACTAATGATCGATTTATGGATAAACAACTAATTGCCGAACGTTTCTCTAAAGCCATTGCTACTTATCCTCAGGAAGCAAACGTACAGCGGCAGATAGCAGATAAAATGATTCACCTGCTTACAGAACACATCTCTTTTCCCTGTTCAAAAGTGATTGAGTTCGGATGCGGCACTGGCATTTATTCCCGTATGCTGCTTCAGGCTCTTCGGCCGGAAGAATTATTGCTAAACGACCTTTGCCCGGAAATGAAGTATTGTTGCGAGGATATATTAAGAAAAGAACAGGTTTCCTTTCTTCCGGGAGATGCAGAAACTGTTCCTTTCCCCGCCGAAAGCACATTAATTACTTCCTGCTCGGCTCTGCAATGGTTCGAATCTCCTGAAAACTTTTTCAAAAGGTGCAACGCCCTGCTTCATAACCAAGGCTATTTCGCTTTCAGCACTTTCGGTAAAGAGAATATGAAAGAGATACGAGAGTTAACAGGAAACGGGCTTCCTTATCGTTCACGTGAAGAGCTTGTAACAGCCTTGTCATCCCACTTTGACATACTACATTCGGAAGAAGAACTTATTTCTCTTTCGTTTGATAACCCATTAAAAGTACTTTATCATTTGAAGCAGACAGGAGTAACCGGAATATCCGGCACCTCTTCCCAACAATTGCGGACACGTCGTGACTTGCAGTTATTCAGTGAACGTTACACACAAGAATTTACCCAAGGCACTTCAGTGTCCCTGACCTATCACCCTATTTATATCATCGCAAAAAAGAAAAATGTATGAAACAGAATGTATATTTCGTAAGCGGTATCGACACCGATGCCGGCAAGAGCTACGCCACCGGATTTCTAGCTCGTGAATGGAACAAGAACGGACAGCGTACCATTACTCAAAAGTTAATCCAAACAGGAAATGTCGGGCATTCCGAGGATATTGATTTGCATCGTCGTATCATGGGAATCCCCCTTACAGAAGAAGACAAAGAAGGGCTGACTATGCCTGAAATTTTCTCTTATCCCGCCTCTCCTCATCTAGCTTCCCAACTAGATAACCGCCCCATTGACTTCGACAAGATCAAACGTGCTACGGAAGAGTTGAGCAAACGCTACGACTCTGTTCTGCTTGAAGGCGCAGGCGGACTCATGGTTCCATTAACGACAGAGCTTCTGACAATAGACTACATCGCCCAAGAGAATTATCCGCTTATTTTTGTTACTTCCGGTAAATTGGGAAGCATCAATCATACCTTGCTTAGCCTTGAAGCCATACAAAAGCGTGGTATTATACTAGATACAGTACTTTATAATATGTATCCTACTGTAAAAGATAAAACGATTCAAAATGATACGATGAACTTCATTCAAAACTGGTTGAAGAAGTATTTCCCGGATACGAAATTTATATTGATTCCGGAAATGACAGCAAAGTAGGTAACGAAGCTGCACTTGCCAACTTAAAACAATTACAACAGATTCTTAGCGTGAAGATGAAATAAACAGAAAAATCTTTTTATTCATCCGACCAAAGTGGGACGTTTGTTTGTTATATCAATAATAAACGACGTTCCACTTTTTTAATCTGATAATTATGACCTTGATCCTTGCTATTATTCCGGTGTTACTGTTGATTATATTAATGGCATTCTTTAAAATGCCGGGTGACAAAAGTAGTATCATTTCTCTGATCGTGACGATGCTGATTGCTGTGTTCGGCTTCGCTTTTTCAGTAGACAATCTGTTTTACTCCTTTTTATATGGGGCGTTAAAAGCCGTCTCTCCTATCTTAATCATTATCCTGATGGCCATTTTCAGTTATAACGTATTGCTGAAAACAGAAAAGATGGAGATTATCAAACAGCAATTCGCTTCTATTTCTACCGATAAAAGTATTCAGGTGTTATTACTGACTTGGGGATTCGGCGGACTACTGGAAGCGATGGCAGGCTTCGGGACAGCAGTTGCTATTCCGGCAGCCATTCTTATCAGTCTGGGATTTAAGCCTATCTTTTCGGCAACCGTAAGTCTGATAGCCAACAGTGTAGCCACCGCTTTCGGAGCGATTGGAACTCCGGTATTGGTGCTGGCCAAAGAAACGAATCTGGATGTATTGCATCTTAGCACGAATGTCGTATTGCAGTTATCCGTTTTGATGTTCCTGATTCCGCTGGTTTTGCTTTTCCTTACCGACTCCAAACTTAAATCGCTTCCCAAAAATATATTTCTTGCCTTATTAGTAGGCGGAGTCTCTTTAGTCAGCCAATATCTGGCTGCCAAGTATATGGGTGCCGAATCTCCTGCCATTATCGGCAGTATTCTTTCGATTATCGTGATTGTTCTTTATGGAAAACTGACTGCTTCTAAAGAAGAGAAAGCACGGAAAAGCCATCTGAAAACAAAAGATATACTGAATGCATGGAGCATTTACCTACTTATTCTCTTCCTTATTATTCTCACAAGCCCGCTATTTCCGGGATTGCGACACACATTGGAGAATAACTGGATAACGAGAATCAGCCTGCCTATCAATGCTTCTACCGTAAATTATACGATTTCATGGCTGACTCATGCGGGAGTATTGCTTTTCATCGGAACTTTTATCGGTGGATTGATACAAGGGGCAAAAGTAAAAGACTTGTTCATCGTACTATGGAATACGGTGAAACAGTTGAAAAAGACTTTCATCACGGTTATCTGCCTGGTCGGATTATCCACCATTATGGACACTTCAGGAATGATTGCCGTTATTGCCACGGCACTCGCCACCGCTACAGGAAGTTTATATCCGCTGTTCGCGCCTGTCATCGGTTGCCTGGGAACGTTTATTACCGGAAGCGACACTTCTTCCAATATCCTTTTCGGAAAGTTGCAAGCAAGTGTTGCAGGGCAAATTCATGTCAGCCCGGATTGGCTGTCCGCTGCAAATACAGTAGGTGCTACAGGGGGTAAGATTATCTCTCCGCAAAGTATTGCCATTGCTACTTCTGCGGGAAACCAACAGGGAAAAGAAGGGGAAATACTGAAAGCGGCTATTCCTTATGCGTTAGTGTATGTGGCGATTACCGGAATTGTAGTTTATATTTTCAGTTGATTATCCACAAATATCTCTAATAAGTTTACGATGTTTTTGCCCTCACTCTGTCTCGGTAAGCATCTTGTCATTATTTACTGGAGAATTTCCGGTTGACGACAGCTCCCACTTTGTTTCATTGGTTGAAACAAAGTGTTTCACGTCGGGAAACAAAGTGTTTCGCACCAGGAAACAAAATGTTTCAAGCGTTGAAACACTTTGTTTACCTATATGAACAAGTCATTAACTGCATAGATTCTGCAAGTTACTTATACCGTATGATATATCACTTCATGCGCTTCCGTCAGTTGAGGAACCTCCAGTTTATCCAACATCTTATCCAATACGGATTCGGGAAGTGCATATTCCCTGCTTTTATTTTGTTGACGCCAAATGTGATAAGGTTGTTCCAAATAGACTATCTTCACTTTTGCACCATAATCAACAAACAGATCAATCAGTTGGGCACGCATCTGACGGGTAATGTTTGTTGCATTCCAAACAAAATCCTGTCCTTTGCGAAGATACGTCCTGGCCTCTTCCTTCGCCATTTGCACCACCCGTCCATTCGCCGACTTATCCGTAGGGCTTACTTTGTACTTTCCACGAATGGCATCCAAGCTCACCACCGGCATATCCATGCCGGAAGATTGGATATAATAATCCTTCCCCATTCCCGGAAGTCCTGACAACATCGTCACTTCACATTTAAACTGTTCGTGAGGGATATAATCAATATAACTGTCTTCTGCATGGAAGTAATGAAAGCGTGCATAATCTGTGGCAAACTCTCTCAGTTTGTTCCAACAATCTTGTTCGCGGCAGAAAATCTCAAATAGTTCCACAGCTTCCAATAACTCTTTTTTATCGTCACAGATACGTCCCCTGACATCGGCTTCGGACAGCATCTTCAATAATGCAGTATCTACCCGCAAAGAAGCCTCGCAGAGCTTTTTTACAGAGTCCGGCTTTTCCATCAGCCAAATGGGTAGCCCATGATAACGGACTAAAGACGCAATCTGTTCCCGGATATGAAAGGGGGCGGTACAATCCCGATATAGAATAGTACGGGCAGTGTATTCCCCTTTCCGGGCGTGTCCTTTGGCAGACACTCTCCCCTCTCCCTCATCCACAGAGGTCGAACGTTTCTCCACATCATGCAATAATGCGGCTGCCCATACTATTTCTTTCTCCAAAGCAGAAAGAGACTGATAAACAGTAGATTGCTGCAATGCTTCCAACACCATACGGGTGTGTACCGCTACATTCCCTTCCGCATGATAACGAGTATCCTGCGGAACGGTATTCATTTCGCGCACCCACTCGAACTGTTGTTCGAGTGAGCTCCACGATTTATCTTCTATCAATTTCCAATCCATAACTTATTCCTCCTTTTCATTAGCAAATTCCCAGGTAAGCCGAGCACGTTTCCAGTTACGCGTCCAATGTTCATCTGTCTTGACGTGCCCTTTCCGCACATACTTAAATACATTCTGCGCAAATCCGCTTACCGGATACTCTTCAATATTACGGCTGACTACCCCTTCGCGGGTACAAGCTTCTTTTGTCCACGGGTCACAAGAACCGAAGACCGACGGTTCTTGTGACATACGAATGATTTCCTGTTTCAAAAGTTCCGGCGTCAAACCGGAAACAGGCTCTATCTTCAACTCCGGAACAGTAGGAAAATCAAATAAAGCCGCATAGAACTTCACTTCTTCCCATGACAGCCACTGGTCCATGCAACGAACCGCAAACACATAGAAATGCGTTTCCAACCGCTGATATTCAATAGAATGTATAGCATACAGATTCTCTCCGAAGATTTCTATATCGCCTAAATCATTCTTTATCAGCTCCCAACGTTCACGCAGTTGCCTCGTCCATGGTGAAGTGGTGGGAGCCGCATGCGAACGGGCAAAGACACCCCACTGGCTCAAACAGTTATTCTCTCCGTCCAACTTTTCGGTATGCACCAATGTCTTAATCTGTTGGATGTTCTCCCAATACGTATGATTAATCCGGTCATCACTAGTCGTTCCGGGAGAGAACGGATAGTGATAGGTACGACCATATTTCTCTGATATCATTTTCTTCTTCTTTTTTAATTAATTTGTAAATAGACTTTTTCTTTCATTGCGTCATTCCTTATTCATTCGTACAATGCGAGGCATAAATTTACCCTGCACTTCCACCAGCGTCTCCTGCGTATACATCACTCTGTCAATGTCCTTGTATGCCAACGGCATTTCTTCCACACTCCCACCAATCAAAGCAACTCCTGCTTGCGACAGCAACTTCTTCAAAGCCGATTGCGTAAAACTATCTTTTGCCTTTTGGCGGGACATTGCCCTGCCGGCTCCATGAGAAGCCGAATTCAACGCTTCTTCCACCCCTTTGCCACACACCAGATAACCCGAAGTGGCCATACTTCCGGGAATCAATCCCGCTTGTCCCTTTTGCGCCGGAGTGGCTCCTTTACGATGGACGATTGCCATACGCCCCTGAGCAATTTCTTCTTTCCAAGCGAAGTTATGATGATTATTGACATTAGCGAGAGGCTTCAACCCTAAGGCTTTCGCCAAATTCAAATGAATCCGTTCGTGACAGGCACGGGCATAGTCGCCTGCTAGGTTCATGCTCATCCAATACTCCTGCCCCTCTTCAGTATTCAAATCCAGCCAGGCAAAATGTTGTGCTTCACGGGGAAGCTTGCACACTTCACGTGCCAGCAGACTGTAATGTTTTGCAATAGCAGCCCCCAACCCTCGTGAACCGGAATGTGACAGCAACGCCAAGTAACTTCCTTCCGGAAGATTCAGCACGTTTTTTTCTTGCAAAGTGATCTCACCGAACTCTACAAAATGATTGCCACCACCGGAACTTCCAAGCTGGCGTACCGCCTTTCCATGCAAGTCCCTCAATAAAGACGTCAGACGGAATTCTTCCCTGTCCAACACTTCATGTTCCTGCTCAAAACCCAATCCACCATCCATACCGAAATGGGTGAAGTCTTTCAAGGCTTCTTTCATCTGATAGGCATACCGTTTCAAGAAATCTGCACCGACATCAAATACCGTCAAGCTCATCCGGCAGCCAATATCAACTCCTACGGCATACGGAATCACCACATTGTCCGTGGCAAGCACCCCGCCGATAGGCAATCCGTAACCGGCGTGGGCGTCGGGCATCAGTGCTCCGGCTACCGTCACAGGCAGACGCATCGCCAGGTTCATTTGTTGTTTGGCGAGCGTCTCAATAAATTTTCCCCCATAGGTTTTATACATCAGCGGCTCGTCCAGTAAATCATAAGCTGTAAACTCTTTCGCTATTATAGTCGGCGAAAGGCGTTCGGCAAGCTTATTCCATATTTCATTGTTTTTGTAAGATTCGGGATGCTCAAGTATATCAATCAATGTCATTTCAATCTGTTCTTTGGTGGCATGCTTGCAATGTTTACTTACAATATCCACTACCAGACTGCGGGCAACATTATCCCGGTATCCTATTTTACTTAAATCTTTTAATCGTATTCCCATACTTTTTTCTGTTCGCATACAGCACTCCCTGTCTGCCTCACAGGCAGCAGATAATGTAATACACGATATTACGGATCAGTCCGAAAACCCTGTGGGCATAATATTTTGAAAAAAATCCAATATTGCAATGTAAGAATACAGATTCTTTTAAGGCATTATAAATTAAGTATGTCAGACAACCGCTTGATTGGGTACCAGTATTATAACTCATCGTTTACGATTAATCACCCACAGGGTTTTCGGACTGATCCGATATTACCAATGCTTCGGAAACGGATACAAAACATCCATTCACAGCATTGAAGTGAATTATTCAAGAAATAAAAAATGTGATTGCAGGACTAATCAACCATTACCGCCGTTAGTAGAATGGCGGTCAATGTAAGAACCATCAGTTCAATATAAAAAATAATAAGTTGCAAAGCCTAATCTTCCCGACGAGACAACTTAGTCCTAATTTGAAAATATTATAACTCTAACATAATTAATACCCTTTCCATCAATTTTAAAGGGTGAATACTCATTTTATCGTGGCAAAAATAGTGCTTAATTTTATATCTTCCAAAGATTAATAGACAAATTTTAGTGTTCGATAACTATCCGAGGGAAGTTTTTCCAAGAGTTTCTGTCAGCTACTTGGTGCAAGCCTTGTAAAGTGATGTACCCGATTCTAGAAGAACTTAGCAAAGAATATATACCCCATTCTAAAGGTGACGTGACTTTTATTAAAGTCCTTTGGTAATTACAGGCAGCCCAAATAAGCCCTTTTGCAGAGTCAGAATCTTCGACCGGCCTGTCTTTGTTTTATTATAAGTAGAAGGAGATACATGCAATGTTTCTACATTCCCATTTTCAAAAGTTACCTGCAAATAATATTCTTTACGAACGCCATCCGGTACATAACGGTGTCTGCCGACTCTACGGCTTTTCTTATGTGTTTCTATATATTTATTCTGTACCATGACTTCTTCTTCATGCGCGGAAGCAGAATCGGCGAACCAGTAATTTCCCCCAAGAAACAATACGCAACTGATAGCACCGACACAAACCAAATGGCAACAACAATTAATTACTTTATCATCCATTGTTGTCAGCCAAATCCATCCTTTATAGAAAGGAATTGTTGCTATCACTACTATAAGTACCACTCCAACAGGTATCCACCAGTCAACCAATGTATCTTCATAAACAACGCAACTGATACCACACGAGAAAATAAATATAAAAAGCATCAGTACACGAAGTGTGTTAATAAATATAATTTTCATGATATTGTAGTATAATGGTTGCAAATATACAGAATTGGCCCAATAAATAAGACAACTACACCATTAAATAATAAACAAATCCAGATTATCCTCCATACCAACCATAAATCAAAACAGCTAATTGTTCGTTTCATGCTAACATATCAATCGCAGACCCAGCATTGATAATAGAAAAAGTTTTTTCATATTCTGATATTTTAATTGAATGTGGAACTTCTCTTTTACTGATTAAAAGAGAAGTTCCACAATTAGTTTTTAGTTATTGTATAAATCTTGTATTTCTTCTTCTGACAATATTCTGTTATACAAAATAAAGTCATCCAGATATCCATTCAAGAAGTTCTCAGGTGCAAATTCTCCATTGGTAAATCGATAGTTACAACCAATATAGTATGGCCAATTATCTACCACCTTGTCAACACCCCCTTTCTTTTCAATAACCTTCTGCCCATCGATATACAAATAACTATCTCTTTTTCCATCCACTTTCTGATAAATACATACATAGTGATGCCACTCACCGTCATCCATTCGTTTACCTTCATATTCAGCCCAGTTTCCTGCTTTTCCCTTGTATTCTACACAGAAAACAACAGTTTTACCACTGGTATCAAGTCTAAACCAACTTTGTCTGGGCACAGGATCGGTGTAAGTAGCACCAGGTCCCACACCTTGATGAAAGACTGCATTCTTAGCTGTCATATTTGAAACCTTCACCCAAAATGCAACTGTAAATTCACTATCCGTATAATGATTCTTCAATCCTTCTTCAGGAATAGACAAAATTGAATAATTTTGCTTGTCGCCTTGGAAGTGTGCTGCAAATCGACATTCAGCACTTTCTCCAGAAAAGCGCGCCTGAGAATTATATACACTGGAACCAGCTCCTGCCGTAAGCTCTTCAGGGTTCAATTGATTGGGACCTGCATCTTTATTATCACCATCGAATGGCAAATACAATACTAACTTTTCTGCAGAAACAACATATACATAACCCTCTTTCTCTTTCGTAGAGCTATTTACTGAGTTTTTAGCTTTCAATGTCACTTTGTATTTTCCCGGATTATTATATTGCACTATAGGATTTTGTTCTACAGAACTGGTTGGAGTACCTCCTTCAAATGTCCATTCCCATTCTTCAACCGTTCCTAATGTCTTATCCAAGAAGTTAATATATCCCCCGGCATAAGTATTCCGGCATTGTGCACCAAAATCAGCGGCAATCGCATTTTTATCAATAACAGTAATATAATCCTCTCTTACTTTGTCTGAAGACGTTTTGGGATTCTTAGCTGTCAATTTAACAGTATAGATTCCCGGAGAAAGTGTCATTTGTGGATTTTGTTCTGTTGAAGTGATAATTGCTCCACCTTCTTTAGGTGTGAAACTCCATAACCACTCATTCGGATGTCCTTTGGACAAATCTTTAAAAGAAATAACATCTTCATTTGTAGCAGTAGTTTTATCTGCAGAGAAGTCAACAGTTATCTGCGACGGATAGTTAACAGTAATATATTGTTCCTTCACCATTTCGTTTGCTTCTTCTCCGCGTCCAACAGACAAGGTAACCGAATAAACTCCAGGCTTATTATATACAACATTAGGACTAAATAAGATTGAGGTTTCTGGTTCTCCACCTTCGAACCGCCAATTCCATTTAGAAGGGTCACCAGTAGATATGTCTTTGAAAGTAATACTTTCTCCGATTGTGACTTCCTGAAGATCTGATTCGAAAGCAGCTTGCAGGGACTGCAAATCATCTTCAGAACAAGCCAATAACAATATCACAACAATACACCGTAATAAATATATAGTTTTTCTTTTCATATCAGTAATGTATTAAATTCATTGTATTGATTTTATGCTAACAACTTTAAATGCCAGCCCATCCGTATATCGTTTTTCTCCTCCCTCATAGATAATAGCAATCTGTGAATCAGAGAGCTCAACTATATCAGAGTAACCAGAGTTACCTTCATAAACTGTATATTGTCCCTTCCAATTCTTCCCATTATCCGTACTTTTTTTGATAGTCATATTAATACGTTCCGTAGCGGAAGCAGCATTCGAAAGAAAAACAGCTCCTCCTATTGATAATATACTACCCTGACACTTACAGTCTATTTGATCAATGCTAATTTGAGGTGAAGACCAAGTAAGTCCTCCATCCATGCTAGTACAACTTTTCCGATAAAAGCCTTCATCTGCTCTCATATTCAACATTAATGTTCCCTCTCCTATCTCGGCTACAGAACACTCTCCAACACCACCGACAGGAGTAGGTTCTCCTGGGTTCCATGTTTTTCCGTAATCATCAGAATAAATGATGTGAGAATAACTCGTGACCTTTCCACTCTCCCGAGTTGTAAAATAGTTTGGAGCAACTAATCTTCCTTTATGTATTCCCTTTTGAATCTGAATACCATGGCACGGACCGGTAGCATACCAATCCCATTTTTCTTTTTTTACAGAAGAAGTTATTTCAACTGGTTGCGCCCAAGTAATGCCGTCATCATCAGAATATGTATAGTACGGACGTCGGCTGTCTTCTCCGGTACCATTGGTTATTGCTCCCCATTTATCAGTCTGGAAATTCCAAGTCATAAGCAGATGTATTCTACCTCTGTCGTCAACAATAGGCACGGGATTTCCACAAGTGTTTTGTCCATCATTCCATATCGTAATCTGTTTACTCCATGTTTTTCCATTATCCGACGAACGTTTGACTACAAGATCTATATCTCCGCTATCTCCATTACTTCGAGCTTTTCTAGCTTCAGCAAAAGCTAATAAAGTATTGCTTTTACTTTTAACAATAGCAGGTATTCGATAGAGTTCAAAACCATCCGTCCCTTGATTATAAATATAGTTGAATTCGGACGAAGGCACTTCTTCTTCCGGTGGAACAGGAGTTGGGTTTCCTTGTGTCTCATCATCTTTTTGACAAGCTTGTGTAAACATACTTATAAAAAGAAATATACATGTAATAATCTTATAGGTTTTCATATCCTTGAGTTTGTTTTAAATTAGGATTGATATTTATATCGCTCAATGGGATTGCAAGATATAATGGAATGATAATATTATCATCGACTTTTTTCTTTAAGTTCGGGACCTCCTGATAAACATCAATCGTTCCACCATAATGAAATCTAAGAAGATCGGGCCATCTTTTCCTCTCAAGATATAACTCTCTTGCACGCTCGTTCAGAATTTCTTTCTCCACTGCTATTTTATTGGTACTTCCATTATAAGTTCCAATCTTGGCACGATTTCTGACTCTATTCAGTTCAATAATAGCCTGTGGCGTTTGATTTAACGCCGCATAAGCTTCTGCTTTAAATAAATACATCTCTGCAAGCCGATATATAACTATATCTGAGTCATAGGTACGATCTCCTTCTGTTTTTGTTCCCTTCATCTTATTATCAAAGGTCCCTATTTCATTTCCGTCCGCATCCTTTGCAGTGATATAAGAGTCTTTGGTTCTGATATCTGCCGAATTAGCATTAAAAAGACCTATCAAAAACGGACTTGGTGCATAAGTGCTGCGAGCTCCTCCTTTAGCATAAGGAATTTCATCCTTATTGACCGCCTTTTCTACAAAAACATCTCTTGGCTTCAGACTCTGACTATACTGAGCTTCCTTTTCATAAATTTCGAAATGGATAGTCCATATCACTTCTTTCCCATATTTAGTTCCATAAATATCTGCAAAGTTATCTTCCAGTGAAAGTCCTTTACTTGCCAGATCCGCATAAGTTATGACATCTTTCAAATCTTGTTCCGATCCATTCATCACTTTTGCTTTCCATAGCAAAATATCGGCTTTCAATGCATAGCATGCCGGCTTCGATGCCCTTCCTTTTCCATTTGCATAACTTTCTTCCGGAAAAAGATCGATTGCTGCATTTACATCACTTAGAGCACGTGCCAAAACTTCCTCCGCGGGTTCTCTTGCTAACTTAGGCTTATTTGAACTTTCTGTCGGTTCCAGTTCCAAAGGGGCATCCCCCCATATCCGGGCAATACAGAAATACATATACCCTCTGATACAATACGCCTCTGCCAATAATCTGTTTTTATCAGCCTCTACACCAAAATCTATTCCGGGAGTATACTTCAGTAACATATTACAATGTTGTATTACAGAGTAATAGCTCGACCAGCTATAACCATTTTGCGATGTGAGGTTTTGCGCCCATAAATTAGAAGGGCCACCTTCCAGCCCTGTTGTAAAGGCATCTCCTCTGTCTTCAAAATGAAGAGTAGAATTCGATGTATCGCGCAATTTGGTATAAATACCGATCATATAACTTTCTACATCGCCTTTTGTATTCCAGTATCCATCTCCGGTAATGCTTGAAACAGTATCTACATCCAGTAAGTTACACGAATGTAACAAGAATAAAGAAATGCCTAATAGTATTGATTTAAATTGTTTCATAATTATGAGTCTTATTTAATTAGAAATTAATTTTTACTCCCATGTTATATTGTCTGGGTCTCGGATAAATACCATAGTCAACACCAGTATATATTTCAGGAAACATGCCATCATATTTTTTTATATAACCAATATTATACGCTCCTGCAAAAACTTCCACAGCACTGAGTCTCATCTTTCTAATCCAAGATAATGGCAACATATAACTTAAAGACACTTCCCTGAATGCCAAGTAATCTCCCTTGCTAAAATACAAGCTATTATTAGTACTACCACTTGCAGAGCTCCCGATCTGATTATCCCATCTCATATGATTTCTATATTGATAATCATAGTCGCTCTGAACAGTATATTTAGGATATTTGCTCCCATCATTCGCACTCTGCCAAGAATTGGTCATTGCCTCTTTGATGGCATTATTATTATTACGTGAGCTACCCATTATCTGTCCTTTGAAGCCATTGTCTATTACATGCCCCATAGCCCAGTCCATAACGATTCGTACAGTTAGTCCTTTGTATTTCAATGTATTAATAATTCCTCCGACTTTATCAGGACGAACATATCCCATGAAGATCATGTCTTTAGAGTCCAATTGTCCATCATTATTTACATCTTCAAATATTGCATCTCCCGCATGTTTCTTTCTTCCTTGTGCGTTCGGGTCATTAGGTGCCTTGGCCGCTTCTTCTTCAGTCTGATATGTTCCCAAGTAATGAAAAGCCCATCTTCCGCCAAATCTCTCACCTTCGGCAATACCACCCACTTTTTTTGTTCCTCCAGTTGCAGGATCATAAACAAAGTTTCCTCCTACACGATGCCTTTCTTCTCCATTATCCGGTAAGTCTACTACCACTCCTTTGTTATAAGCAAATGTCAATCCTAAATCCCATGAGAAATCTTTAGTTTGAATAGGAGTAGCATTCAACTCAATCTCTACTCCGGAGTTTCTTACAGATCCATAGTTACTCTTAATGGAACTAAATCCGGTAGAACTCCATAAAGGTTCATCATACAATCTGTCAAATGTCAGTTTGTTGTAATAGTCGATTAACAGTCCTAATCTATTATTGAAAAAGCCCAAATCAACCCCAATGTCATAGGATTCTGTTGTTTCCCAGCGCAACTGCGCATTTTTCAATGTTGTATTTAATATGCCGACAGAGCCCTGATAGTTGGTATCTGTAATCTTATATTCTCCTCTCGAATTAGCCACACTCAAATTGTTGTTACCTGTGCGCCCCCAACTAGCACGCCATTTCCAACGACTAACGATAGCTTCCAATGGTTTATAGAAGTTTTCCCGATGCATATTCCACCCAGCAGATACTCCCGGGAAAAATCCCCATTTATTATCTTCCGCAAATCGCGAAGAACCATCGGCACGCATACTGATAGAGAAAAGATATTTGCCATTATAATCATAATTTACACGTCCGAAATAACTCAAAGTGGCTTCCATTGTTTTAGTCGAACTTGCTCGCTGAGTACTATCTGCCGTTGCATTTAATGTCGGAATTAAATCTATGGAAGAACCACTGCCACTTGCAGAAAGCCTATAACTATAATCATGAGTATAGCTGGCACCTGCTACGACTCCAATATTATGTTCTTTCACTTTCTTATCATACGAAAGCACTAAATCTCCCTGCAAATGCCTGTCAAAATTATGTTTAGCAGAAGCCGGACGAATTGTATTTCCGGTTGTTTCATTATCTGCCTGAAAATAATTTTCTAGACCTTCCGTACCGAAATAGTAGGCTGTAGGTTTTAATACCAAACCAGGCAGAATATTCCAAATTGCACCTAATTGGAAAGTTGTCCTATATACATTGGTATCATCATAGTTAGTCTTATAATAAATTTCATGCAATCTGCTTCTGAAAGACGAAATTCCTTCACCCGGAGCCGGAGTTCCATCTTCATAATACAAGCGATAAGTTGGTGGAGTCAATATGCTTCGTGATATGGTATTAACTGTATTTCCACCTCCTACAGCATCTCTCACCTGCAAACTAGCTTTAGTAGACAGACTCCATGCTTCACTCAATTTATAGTTTCCATTAAACAAAACGCTGTAATTCTTATAATTCGTACCTCGAAGAATACCATCCTGATTCAAATATCTTAATCCTACATAATAGTTAATAGCTTCCGTCCCTCCACTAATGCTCAAATCTATTTCATGCTTCTGCCCAGTTGTAAAGGTGGCTTTCTGAAAGTCATTATCCTGAAAAATAAGTTGTTTACCTGTAACAGGATCTGCCATTGTCTGCCATCCTTCGTTTTCCAACAAGTTACTGACGTAACCTTGACCATACTTTTGAAGATAAACATCCAAAAACTCAAGCGTATTCTTTGAATTTCTAGGATTTCCGGTTGACATACCAAATGAACCGCTCAAAAATTTAGCCTGATCTTCTTTTCCATTATAAGTTAAGTCTGCCTGATTAAATTTAGCAATATTCGAACGAGATAATGTTATATAATCCCGTGCATTCAATAATGGGATTCGCTGAGGTTGTTGTTCCACTCCGTATGTGTATCGCAGACTTACAACAGGTTTCCCTTTCTGACCGGATTTAGTTTTGACAAGAATAATACCATTAGCTGCTCTGGAACCATAGATAGCAGTAGAAGCAGCATCTTTCAAGACCTCTATAGATTCTATATCTGCCGGATTCATATCTGATATATTTCTAAAACCTTGTGATATTATACCATCAATAATTATTAAAGGCGTATCACTTTCCGGCGAAGTTGAACTTCCTCCACGAATAAATAATTGAGGATCAGCTCCAGGCTGCCCACTAGAAATCTGTAAAGACAAACCAGGCACTTTTCCTTGTAACTGTAATAATGGATTCTGTCCAGGTGCCTTCTGGAATTCTTCCTTATTTATCTTAGAAATAGAATTGGTTATTAATGCCCTTGATTGTTTTCCATAACCTATAGCTACAACTTCATCAAGCAATACAGAACTTTCTTTCAAAACAATGACAATATTTCTACGCCCTTTGACTGCAATTTCTTTTGTTTCCATTCCTACAAAAGAAACAATAAGAGTAGCGTCAGGAGAAACCATTATTGAGAATTCACCAGCTATATTAGTAATGGTACCTTTATCCATTCCTTTTACTGAAATTGAAACTCCGGGTAATTCTACCCCATTTTGATCTTGTATTATACCAGAGACTTTAATTTCTTTAGAACTGATATCATCTGCTTGAATATTTAGGGAAATAAATAAAAAAGCAAATAACACCGATAATATTTTATTCGTATGCTTTATTGAGTTTTTCATAAAATATAAAATTAAAATTTGAAAATTAATCCTTCATATCGATGGTCTTAGGTCGCAGACAGGTGACCAAAATGACCAGCATTATCAATACGAATATTGTTAGAAGCGCGAAATCTCGTCCCAAATGTCCGGCATCCGTAGATTCTCCCAGGATACTGGTTATTGCCGCTCCCGCAAATACTCCGCACATATTCATAATACCATAAGCCGTTGCCCTGTAACGGGCTGAAACAAACTGGCAAAGAATCGGCATGTTATTTGCGTCGAACATTCCGAATCCCGCTCCGAACAGAACCGTTCCCATCACCAATGCGAAAATGGAATGACCGAATCCGATGAACAATAAAGAGGGGATAATAAAAGCTAATCCCAAAGCTCCCGTATATACTCTTCCGCGCACATTTTTGAGCACCCATCGGTCGGATATATATCCGCCGGCTAATACTCCGAACAGTGAAGATAAAGCGATGGAGATGGTAGACATCGGTCCTGCCACGGAAATATCAATAGACAGGCTCTCAGAAAAGAGAGTCGGCAACCAGTTTTTCGCCGCCCATCCCGGAGTGCCCGGCACGCAGAAGTAAAACAAGATAATCCAGAAAAAGACGTTGGAGAACAACATTCCCAAGCTTTTCAGAACCGGTATCTTTTTCACTTTCTCTTGTATGGCAGAGACAGTTCCCCTTTCCTTATCCCGTAAGAAAAAAGCCAGAACGACGCCATATCCTATACCAATAATACCAAACCAGTGGAATGTACTATGCCAAGAATACATGGCAGCAAAAGTAGCTCCAAAACCACCTATTGCCTGCCCGACATAAAGTCCCGTCATGTGTATTCCCACTGCCAGCGAACGCGTCTTATCCTGATGAAAATCAGCTATCAGAGACAGGGCGGCGGGTAAATACAATGCTTCGCTTATTCCCATAATTCCACGAAGCCAGTAAAGCTGGTCAAAAGTAGTGGCATATCCCATCAGGAAAGTAACTCCGGACCATACACACAAACTTCCTACGATCAACCATTTGCGGCTCATACGGTCACCGATAATCCCGGAAATGGGACTCATCAGTCCGTATATCCACAGGAAGACCGCCATCAATCTGCCGAAATTGGCTGCCGATTCCAGTTCACGGACATCTGCCATCATAGGAATCCGCATGGTAGAGAGCATCTGCCTATCCATATAGTTGAGTAAAGCAACTCCCCATAACAATCCGACTACCACCCAAGGATATATATTTGGAATTTTACTGTTCATAACCTACCTGTTTAAAATTTCCGCCAAATCAATTTTAATAAAAGCCATATTTGCCTGACTGCTTTCATATAATATCCCTATTGAATTTTCATCTATTGACGTGATGCTGGAATAACCTGCACTACGATATTGGTCAAACAGAATCCAGTATTTCTCAGGCCATGTCATTCCGTCGTCAAAACTTACTTTCAAGGTCAATTTATCCCGTGTCTTATAATCACTGGGATTGGCAAATAATAGTATGCTTTTCTTTTCTCCGTCCACAGTATAATCATGGCGATGTAAACTTGCCATACACGTCGGTTCCACCAATGCTTTTCGTGACGTGAGATGCTCTGTCCATGTCTCGCCCAAGTCTGTTGTCGTACAGATTCTCCGGCCATTCACTTCTTTATTCCCCCGGTTTCTGTTATCGCGCATATTCAGCATTACAGTACCGTCACTTAATTGGGCTGCATTACATTCCGTCACATTCGAATAAGCCGGATTGCTGGTTGTCCATGTCCTTCCGTGGTCTTTACTATATGTAATATTGGAGAATGCTGCTCCTTTATCATCACGTCCTTGTGTAGGAAAGACCAAAGTACCATCCGCCAGTGTTATTCCTTGTCCGGGAGCCGGAGCAAACAACCACCATTCAGGACGTTTGGTTTTACCAGTTATATTATCGGGGAAACTCCATGTCAGTCCGTCATCCGTGCTTTTAGTTATCAGGAACTGACAGGTCTCTTTCAGACCGATTCCGGGTTGTGAGCCCTTCTTTCGCCACTGGTGTATCCAGTAAGTACTGTTTTCATTCAAGCCCTCTATCCACTTGCCATTATCATCCAATGCACCGTGCATCCACAATCCGGCTATAAAAATATCATTTGTGTTTTTATCCACAAGGATGCACGCATCACTCACTCCATTAAACTTTTGCGGAAGTCCTCCCCATTCTCCCATATCCAACACCGTCTGGATGGGTTGCCATGTCAGTCCTTTGTCAAAGCTACGATGAAGAGCGATATCTATGTTTCCCTGCAAATCGCGAGTCAAATCATAACGGGCATCAAATATAGCCAGCAGAGTTCCGTTGTTACTGGTAGCCAATCCCGGAATACGTGAAGAAACGATACCATCCTGTCCTTTCTGTCTTAATGCCACTCCCACTCTTAGGGGAATAGCCTCCTTATTCGAGACTTTCAGTTCTCCCCGACTGGTTTTTATCCGGCTGCAATTCACACTAATGCGGTGTGTCAGTGGAACCGTATCCTTCAATGTCACTGCTATCCAAAAAGACAAGGAATCATCTTTCACTTGTATATTATCTGTAAAAGATATCTTCCGTGCAGCGGGCATCGGTTTACATATCAGACGGGATTCATCTATCAACCCGTTTTTATGAGTTCCATATACCGCAACAGAAAGGATATCAGACAAGTCGGTACTTTCTTGCAAGTCGACATCAATCTGCCGGATAGTGTAAGGACGACTGTTTGTTTGAATCAAAGTTGCCTTAACAGTCGGATTAATCTGCTTTTTGACCAAAACAGGGATGACAGGCCTTTCCAGTTCGAACCTTATATCTTTACCCAAAGATATATCTGGTATCCATAGCAAAATCATCGAAAATATGATAAATATTTTCTTACTCATTTTCATAGTATTTTTATTTTAGGTAATTTTGAACGCATTTAACTAGATTAGGGGGAGATAGACAGGAAGTAAAGTAGCAAACCCCAGCAATATACTTTTACTGTCATCTCCTCTTTTTATGTCTAAAAATCGAAGAAATTTATCGCATCCAAATCACCTTTTAATTTGTCATACTCCTCAACTGAAAATGGTTTAATTGGCAAACGACAACTGCCACAATCAATACCTATTAATTTCATGATAGCTTTACCTCCACGTACGCCTCCGCCATATTTAATGATAACTTCTACCGTACGTATAGATTTCATTTGCCAAGCACGTGCCGTTTCCACATCATTTTGCTTCATTGACTCAAAAATAGCATGGTAAACATTAGGGATATAATTATATGTACTTCCTACGCCTGCCACAGCTCCCATTGATAAACCTGCAATCAGAATCTCATCAAAGCCATGCAGAACTTCAAACTTATGCTGTTCCAAATCGATGCAGGTCCCCATCTCCATCAGATTATTATGAGTAAATTTAGTACCTACCAAGTTTGATATTTTCTTCTTGCCCTCTACCAAAAATCTATCTACCGGCAAATTAACCCCTGTGATCGACGGCATATTATAATAATAGAAAGGCAATCCACTGGCAGCCCCGCAAACCGGAGCAAAAAAATCAATTAACTCATTTACCGTTCCCGGTTTGAAAAAAGACGGAGCTATTGAAGCAATGGCATCGGCTCCTGCTTTTTCTGCATGACATGCCAGTTCCATAGCGCCCCGTTGGCAGTTTGAACCTACATGGGCAATCACTTTGAACCGCTTACCAGCCGAAGCAACCCATTTTTCAAGAATTAATTTACGTTCATCAATCGTCAGCGAAGAGAATTCACCAGTCGTACCACACACAAACACCCCTTTAATAGGAGTCGATGCGATCCAATCAGCATATTTTTCAATAACAGATAAATTTACATCCCCATTTTCATCCATTGGGGTGAAGGTGGCCGCAACCATACCTTCCAGTCTTTCATAATTGTTCATAACGCATTTAATTAGATTTGATATTTCATTTTATTCCTAGAAACTTCCCTTTAGAATAAATGGCGTCCGTATTCCCGGCTGTACCTCACCACTTACAATGAATATCTGATTTCCGACAGAAACAACATTCGTAGTGACCGGAATGCGATAAGGACATTCGAGCGAATCTACCAAAGAATTCGTACTTGTACTGACTACCCGTAACTTACGGCTGAATCCCGGATGCTCGGGAGATGTAGGAAGAATCTCTTCCACTCCCCCAATTAACAGAATCTTATCCTCCCCGTATGATACACCAGTCCCCGCCATTACAGGAAAAGAACCGGTCATTTTACTCCATTTTCCAATGCTTGGCTCAAATACGTACCCCTCCGTATGTTCTACCATCGCCTCATCCGGAGCATAACTTCTTCCACTGAAAAGATAAAATCGTTCTCCTTGCGCCACACCTACTGCATAGGAAAGAGAAGGACCATTCCAATCCGGCATTTCTTGCCATCCTCTTTCTTTATGCATCAAATCCAGCATGTAAAAATGATGAGTCGACTGTTCATTTACCATAGTCTCTTGCCCCCCAGCAATATAAATACAGTTATCACCCATTGCTCCCGTTGCATTCGCCAACGGAACCGGCAAAGATGGATAACTAACCGAGTCTATCACAAATGAATCTTCTTCTTTCTTTATCAGGAAAACGTTATCACTACACTGCGTACGATCACACCCCCCAATACACAACAATCCTTCCGGCAAACTTATTGAAACTCCATAAGCAAGCGGGCGATCGAGAAAATCATCATAAACAGTCCATTTTCCCGTTTGTAAATCATAGCTATATAAAGTAGACCACCAAGTTTTCGCTCCTCCTTCCCAAGGATACTTATCCGGAAAATTAGCTCCACCCAGCACAAGCAACTTTCCTTCCACTATCCCGGAATACGCACCTGCCAACCCAACGTTTTCCGACATGCCGGCACAACCCGGAAGTGACAATGAGTTTTCCCATTGCACCTCTATCTTCTTTTCCTTTTTTCCCAAACAAGATGTATTCATAAACAATATCACTAAGGATAAATATAAAATGATGAAATGCAGCCTTTTCATATCCCTTCTACCTTTTCATTATTTTCTTTTTCCGCCATCAACTCCTGACTCCGATTGACCTTGAAAATCTTATAAACCTCAAAATGTCTTTCGATGGCATCCCGATATCCTTTTTCATCCCCTTTTTTTATAAAATCCAGCAAGTCAGCATGAGTAGCTATTTTACCACTTTTGCTCATTTCTATATTTATAGGTTTCAAGTAATCTTTGAATTTTTCTTTCACATAGACAAGTATAGGATGAATGATTTCCTGAAATTCGGATATTATTTTATTTCCTGTGATCTCATATAGTTTCGTATGAAAAGCCGATTCACTGATCAATGCGTATTCGTTATTCTCAAAAACAATTCCCATTTTCACTATCTCGCTTAACTTTTCAATATCTTTAGGAGTGATCTTACGAAAAATATCACTTGATATTCCTATTTCAAGTGCAATTCTGAAATCTAACAGATCTAAAATAGTTTCTTCACTCAAAACACGAGGATCTATCACTCTTTTCATCCCTCCTAAAATAGAAGGTTCGGTCAGAACCATTCCTTTGCGAGGACGTGCATGAATCAGTCCCATCATTTTCAAACGACTTAATGCTTCTCTGACAACACTCCTTGCAACTCCTAATTCTGCAGCCAAATTATTCTCATTAGGAATTGAATCTCCACGTCTTAAGTCATTCTTTTTAAAGTAAGTAAGCAGACTGTCTTCCACCTGATCAATTAATGTTGTTTGATTAATTTCTATCTTCATATTATTAGAATTTTATTATCCGCATTATTTGTCTGACAAATAATATAAATGCAATATTAAGGGATTTTTTTTAGAATACAACAATATTAGTATACAAAAACACCCACTTATGCTGAAAAACATAATTTTCGGCACAGAACAAGAAACGTTCACTTGTTCAATACATTAGAAGATTATTCCCAAACATCGCATCAATTACTTGTTCGTCTCACATAAAACAAATACCTTTACTGCATAATTTTCATTATCCCATTACAACAAAACAATTGTTTTCTTATAAGAAAACAATTGTTTTGTTATAACAGGACAATAGTCCCCCTATAACAGGACGAGCAAAATTATACTAAGCAGTTTCATAAAAGCTACAGTAAAAAACAATAAAGAATACAGAGAATATATTTAATTATCAGACTAATGGCATATTACGACTTTAAGAAGAAACCGGCTCTCACTACAAAAGAGGGAGAAAAGGATGTGTTGTACCCCAGCATCGTATTTAACGGCACTATCAACACCAAACAACTATTGAAACAACTCGTTGCCCGCACCGGATACAAACCGGGAGTGGTAGAAGGTACACTAATGGAACTTGTAGACCTCGTGGGAGAATACATAGGACAAGGCTACCGGGTAGAAGTAGGTGAGTTTGGTTATTTTTCCGGAAAAATAAAATCCCGACTGGTGAAAGATAAAAAGGATCTGCGTTCACCTTCCATTCAATTCAACGGAGTGAATTTTCTTGCTTCCAAAACATTCAAAAAGAAAGCAACGGGTAAACTGGAACGGGCTCAAAAACTATTTTTTCAAGTTTCAAGCCAACTGGATGACGAAGAACTGAAAAGAATACTACTTGAACACGTCAACCGATATGGATTCATCACGCGCACTACATATACCGAACTGACCGGACGACTGAAAAATAAAGCATTGGAGGATTTAAAGCGGTTTGCCAAAGAAGGGATAATCTGTAAAATGGGACGTGGAAATCAAATGCTTTTTGTGAAAAACCAAGAGGATAGTCAAACAGAGCCGAATAGATAACATAAAAAAAGGCTATCTATCCCAGACAGCCAATCTTTGTTAACCTTAAATCTAATACTATGAAAAACACACTGCAAAGATACGGGCTTTTCAGTTATCTCCAAATTTTCAGGTCAAAGCAGCTTATCTTATAACATGGTTTAATAGAAATATCCAATCCGTTAACATTTAACATAAATCAATTGGATATTAACGAATATCCGTTCAATGAAACTAAACTGTTTTCATATCGTTATCTCACCATCAAACAAACCTTTCCTATACCTTGATTGTTGTTTATATAAACAAATTTCACATGATATGAGCACCAAAGAACAATACTGGAAATATTCCCTCATTGTCATCATCCTATTTATGGGAATCATCATCTTCCGACAAATCTCTCCTTTCCTGGGAGGATTATTGGGAGCACTCACTATTTATATTCTTGTACGCGGACAGATGAGATATCTGGTAGAAAAACGAAAGCTAAAACGTAGCCTAAGTGCTTTACTGATCACTGCAGAAACTATTTTTGTCTTCCTTATTCCCTTGGGACTGACCGTCTGGATGATAGTAAACAAGCTACAAGATATCAATCTGGACCCACAAACGTATATCGCACCAATCCAACAAGTAGCCGAATTTATCAAAGAGAAAACAGGATATGATGTATTAGGAAAAGATACATTGACATTCATTGTCTCCATGCTTCCCCGTATCGGACAAATCATAATGGAGAGTATCAGCAGTCTCGCCATCAACCTGTTCGTCATGATCTTTGTACTTTATTTCATGTTGATCGGAGGACAAAAAATGGAAGCATACGTCAACGACATTCTGCCATTTAACGAGAGCAATACTCAAGAAGTGACCAACGAAATCAATATGATTGTTCGTTCCAATGCCATCGGTATTCCCTTGCTGGCTATCATTCAGGGAGGAGTAGCCATGATCGGTTATTTTCTTTTCAGCGCACCCAACATATTGATGCTGGGATTTCTGACCTGCTTTGCAACCATTATTCCGATGGTAGGCACCGCACTGGTGTGGTTGCCGGTAGCCGCTTATCTTGCCATAAGCGGAGACTGGTTCAATGCTATCGGAATTGCCGCTTACGGAGCTATCGTCGTGTCACAATCAGATAACCTGATCCGGTTTATTCTCCAAAAGAAAATGGCAGATACACATCCGCTTATCACCATTTTCGGAGTAGTCATCGGTCTACCGATATTTGGGTTTATGGGAGTGATCTTCGGTCCGCTATTACTTTCGCTATTCTTCCTTTTTGTGAATATGTTTAAGAAAGAATATCTCGACTTACGAAATAACCTCCCGTCGAGATGACGGAACTACCGAAAAATTGTGTACTTTTGCCGTTGTAAAAACGACACTAAAATTTGATGGAAACATTTACATTCAATACTGCCGAACTGATTGTTTTATCAGCGGCAGGTATTCTTTTTATCATTCAACTTATCTATTATTTTGGCTTGTACAATCGGATACATGCCCATAATAAAGCGGTACGCAAAGAAGAAGTACATTTTTCACGAGAACTGCCTCCGCTATCCGTCATTCTCTGCGTACGCAATGAGGCTGAAAACCTGCGTAAAATCCTACCAACTATTCTAGAACAAGATTATCCGCAGTTTGAGGTAATTGTCGTCAACGATGCTTCCACTGATGAAACCGAGGATATACTGGGTATGATGGAAGAAAAATATCCTCATCTTTACCATAGTTTTACCCCTGAAAGCGCACGTTATATCAGTCATAAAAAACTGGCCCTGACATTAGGCATTAAAGCCAGTAAACATGATTGGCTGGTATTTACAGAGACAAACTGTATGCCGGCAAGTAACCAGTGGTTAAAGTTGATGGCACGCAATTTCACTCCACAAACTCAAATCGTATTGGGGTATAGCGGTTATGACCGTACAAGAGGATGGCTACACAAACGTACCGCATTTGATACTTTATTCCAATCTTTGCGTTATCTGGGATTCGCCTTAGCCGGAAAACCATATATGGGTATCGGACGTAACTTAGCTTACCGAAAGGAATTGTTTTTCCAGCAGAAAGGATTCTCCAAATACCTGAATCTGCAACGTGGAGAGGATGATCTATTCATCAACGAGTTAGCTACTCCTTCAAACACCCGCGTCGAAACAGACATCAACGCCACCACACGGATAAATCCTGTGTATTGCTACAAAGAATGGAAAGAAGAAAAAGTAAGCTATATGGCTACTGCAAAATATTACCAAGGGACGCAACGGTATCTGCTAGGATTTGAGACTTTCTCCCGTCTGTTATTCTACGCTGCTTGTATAATAGGAATTACATTGGGAGTTCTCAATTTACACTGGTTGGCAGCAGGCATTGCACTGTTAATTTGGTTGCTACGCTTCATCCTACAAGCTGTCATCATCAATCAAACAGCTAAAGAAATGGGAGAAGACCGGAAATACTATTTCTCATTACCGGTATTCGACCTTCTCCAACCTATACAGTCGCTGAATTTCAAGCTCTGCCGATTCTTTCGAGGAAAAGGAGATTTCATGAGAAAATAATTAAACCTACAAGAGGATATGAAGTAAATTGGGCGCATATATAGACATATTATTCGCTCCACATCACATAACGGACTAAAATTTCTGCAACAAAAAACGGATAGAAAAAAGAGGATTATTCGTATCTCATAGAGCTCGCCGGATTGATTTTGGTAATCAGGAACGAGGGACCTATCAGCATCAAAACGGCAGCCAGTAATGTACCGATATTAATCAGAAGGAAAAGCAGGATATTGAAAGAAACCGGGACAGTATCTACATAATACGTCTCCGGATCGAGCCTGAAAATACCGAACTGGGCTTGCAGGATACAGAACGCCAGACCGATAGCATTTCCCCAAAGCATGCCTTTGCCTATCAGGAAAACAGCAAACCAGAGGAAGGTCTTGCGAATCGTGAAGTTATTCGCTCCCAAAGCCTTCAGGATACCAATCATATTCGTACGTTCGATAATGATAATCAGCAGCCCGGAAATCATAGTAAAGCCGGCAACGCCTACCATCAGAATCAGAATCACCCACACATTCAAGTCCAACAAATCAAGCCATGCGAATATCTGGGGATTCAACTGTTCGATGTTACGCACATAATACACGCCCCCCAGTTCATCCTGTTGGTTATCAGTATCGACCGCTATTTCATACGTTGTATCTTCGAGCTTATCATAATTCTTCACTTGAAGTTCCACCCCGGTCACCTGCTCCGGTTTCCAGCCGTTCAAGCGGTTCACCAGATTCAAATCAGTCAATAAAAAGAGGTTATCGTATTCGGAGAAATTTGTCTGATAAATTCCGGCAATAGTCAACCGACGCGCACGGACATCGTCTTGTATATAATAAGTATATATCTTATCTCCCAGTTTCAACTTCATCTTCGTAGCCAAAGCCTTGGAGATAAGCACTTGATTGCTGGAAACCGAATCACTGAAAACGGGAATCTCACCTTCCAGCAGATACTCTTGCATGAAACGAGGGTCAAATTCCGGACCGACACCTTTCAGCACCATGCCCTGAAAAGCATCATCCGTCTTAATCATGCCCGGTTTGGTAGAAAAACGCTGCACATGGCTTATTTCAGGATAGGCGGCAAGAGCTGCCATCATGCTATCCCCTACCATAACCGGATGAGTCTCATAAGAACTTGCTGCATCCAGATTGGTAATTTGGATATGCGAGCCGAATCCTATGACTTTATTCCGTACTTCACTTTTAAACCCGATGACCACCGCCACAGCAATAATCATCACAGCCAGCCCGATAGCAATACCCGCCATGGCAATGAGGACCGCAGGACGTGACACCTGCTTTCCGCCATCGCTTTCACGATAGATACGCCGGGCTATGAAAAGTGATAGAGACATTGGGGTAAATATTAAGTATAAAGTATTAAGTATTAAGCATAACGTATTAGGCAATTATACACACAAGCAACCACACAAAAAGCTACGGCTAATACTTAATACTTTAATTTCATTCTGTTCTTCCCGGATACGCTTCCAAAGCCTTCTGCAAGACAAAAAGCGCACGGGTTAAATCTTCTTTCTTCAACACGTAAGCGATACGGACTTCGTTGATACCGGAACCCGGAGTCGTATAGAAACCGGAAGCCGGAGCCATGAATACCGTCTGTCCTTCGTATTCGAAGTCCGAAAGACACCAGGCACAGAACTTGTCCGAATCATCTACCGGAAGTTTTGCCACTGTATAGAAAGCGCCCATCGGAATTGGAGAATAAACACCCGGAATACGGTTCAAGCCGTCAATCAGGCATTTACGACGTTCCACGTACTCATCATACGTCTCGCGCGAATACTCTTCCGGAGCATCCAGTGAAGCCTCAGCAGCAATCTGTCCAATCAAAGGGGGACTCAAACGAGCCTGGCAGAACTTCATAACAGCGTCACGTATCTCTTTGTTCTTGGTAATCAGCGCACCGATACGGATTCCACATTCCGAATAACGTTTCGAAACGGAGTCAATCAGTACCACATTATTCTCGATACCTTCCAAATGGCAGGCAGAGATATAAGGAGAACCTGTATAGATAAATTCACGATATACCTCGTCGGAGAAAAGGAACAAATCATACTTCTTCACCAAGTCACGAATCTGATTCATCTCGCGACGGGTGTACAGATAACCGGTCGGGTTATTCGGATTACAAATCAGTATCGCTTTGGTACGTTCATTTATCAGCTCTTCAAATTTCTCCACTTTCGGAAGTGAGAAACCCTCTTCGATAGTCGTGGCAATAGTGCGAATCTTCGCTCCGGCAGAGATGGCGAATGCCATATAGTTGGCATAAGCCGGTTCCGGGACAATAATCTCGTCCCCCGGATTCAGGCAGGAAAGGAAAGAAAACAATACCGCTTCCGAACCACCCGATGTAATGATTATATCGTCTGCCGTAAGGTTGATATTGAACTTTGCATAATATCCTACAAGTTTCTCGCGATAGCTACGGTAACCTGCGCTGGGGCTGTACTCCAGCACTTTGCGGTCAATGTTGCGTATCGCGTCAATCGCGGCCTGAGGAGTGGGCAGGTCAGGCTGTCCGATGTTCAGGTGAAATACATGGACTCCGCGTTGCTTGGCAGCGTCTGCCAAAGGAGCCAGTTTTCTGATAGGAGATGCAGGCATCTCGGTTCCGCGAATGGATATGGTTGGCATAATTTTAACTACAAATTACTTAATTACTATTTACTTTATCTACTTGGAGCTGCAAATGTACGCAATAATTTGAATACAGAGACATAAAAACTTTAAAAACCTTAGCAAGGTTAAAATCGTTATGATTTTATGAAAAGAAAGCTATACATTTGTAACACAGAAAACTTAAAACAATATCATAATGACCATACACCTTATCTCATTCGCGTCACTACTTCATAAACAGGCCTCGCTACGTAGCTCACACGAAGCTATTTTAAGCGAAATTGAAAAATATTATACCGTAAAGTTTGTTGATTATCAAGATATGGACAAGCTGACGAGTGATGATTTCAAAATCATTTTTATCGCTACTGGTGGGGTGGAAAGACTGGTCATACAACATTTCGAAAACCTCCCCCGCCCTACCATTTTGCTAGCAGATGGCATGCAGAACTCTCTTGCTGCCGCATTGGAAATCTCCACATGGTTGCGAGGACGTGGAATGAAAAGTGAGATTCTACATGGTGAACTACCAGCTATCATCTTGCGTATCCATACACTTTATAATAATTTCCGGGCACAACGTTCCTTATTCGGCAAACGTATCGGAGTCATCGGAACTCCTTCATCCTGGCTGGTTGCCAGTAATGTTGACTATCTGTTGGCAAAACGCCGTTGGGGTATCGAATACATAGACATTCCGTTGGAACGGATTTATGAACATTTTCAACAAATCACGGATGAACAGGTAGGTGCTTCCTGTGCGGCAGTCGCTTCGCAAGCTCTTGCCTGTCGCGAGGGAACTCCCGAAGATATCATCAAAGCGATGCGGCTATACCGAGCTATCAAGAAGGTATGCAAGGAAGAGAAACTGGAAGCACTGACATTGAGCTGCTTCAAACTAATTGAGCAAATCGATACTACCGGCTGTCTGGCATTGTCCTTGCTAAACGACGATGGAATAATGGCGGGCTGCGAAGGTGATCTTCAATCCATATTCACCCTGCTCGCCGTGAAGTCACTGACCGGAAAAGACGGATTCATGGCAAACCCTTCCATGATTAATGCACGTACCAACGAACTTATATTGGCTCACTGTACCATCGGGCTCAAACAAACGGAAAGGTATATTATCCGCAACCATTTCGAAACGGAAAAAGGAATTGCCATCCAGGGATTGCTCCCGACAGGAGACGTGACTATCATAAAGTGCGGCGGCGAATGTTTGGACGAATATTATCTGTCTACGGGAACATTATCCGAAAATACGAATTATATCAATATGTGTCGTACACAAGTACGCATCCGCATGAATACTCCGGCTGAATACTTCCTGAAGAATCCATTGGGCAATCACCATATTCTGGTTCATGGAAACTATGAAGATGCATTGAACGAGTTTTTCCTGGCAAATGCCTGCAAACGAACCGAATAAACTTGTGCCACATTTTTGTATTATTTTTAAGTATTATAGGGGGAAATACAGAAATGTGGCAGAGTTTATAATCAAATAGTTAAACCTAATACCCATATCATACCCTGCAAATTGCTAAATAGCACCTGATTTATTTTGAAAACTCAAATAGCAAGAGTATCTTTGTATCAGATACAATAATATTCGATAATAGTATAAAACGATATTAACAGATACAATAATATGCCTTTGCTTTACAATTTCGAAATAGATACCCCGGAAGAATTGCTGACTATATTAGCGCAAAATCTTCAACAACGCCGATTAGAAAAAGGTCTGTCAAGGGATGCTTTATCCATATTGAGCGGAGTTCCTGTGCCAACAATCGCAAAGTTTGAACAAAAGCATACCATATCTTTGGCTTCGTACGTGGCGCTGGCAAAAGCATTAGGCTATTCTAAAGCCATCAAAGGGCTGCTAGCAGAGCCACTTTATAACACTATGGAAGAGTTGGATACTATTAACCGAAACAAAAACAGAAAGAGAGGGCGTAATGAAATTGATAAATAAGCTAACGGTAACTTACCACGAACAGACCGTGGGAGAGTTAACCATGACTCCCGACAACCGTCTTTGCGCCTTCCAATATGATAAAGAATGGTTGGCAAACGGCTTCTCCATCTCTCCGTTAGAGTTACCTTTAAAGCCCGATTTATTTATTGCTCAACCCGAACCTTTTTGGGGTAATTTCGGCATCTTCGAGGACAGTCTCCCCGATGGATATGGTCGCTATTTACTGAATCGCCTATTAAAAAAGCAAGGAGTGAACGATATGGATTTAACCCCTATTCAGCGGTTAAGCATCATTGGTTGTTCGGGTATGGGAGCATTATGCTATATCCCCGAAACTTACATCGGAGAAGAAAAGTCACTCCCAGACTTAGATGACCTTCAACAAATGGCATTGGACGTATTGTCAGAAAAATCGGATAAAGACGAAGATATACTCTACTTCAACAGTGGCAACTCAGGTGGCTGTCGTCCAAAATGCCTTTTCCATGATACCGAAGGTTCGTGGTTGGTGAAATTCAGGCATACTTACGACCCTAAAGATATGGGGCTAATGGAGTACCGATATAATGAGATAGCACGCCAGTGCGGAATTACCGTACCTGACTTCAAGCTACTGGATGACAAATATTTTGCCACCAAACGTTTTGATATAGAAGCAGGAGAGCGCATCCACATTGCAACTGCCGGAGCACTCTTGAATGAATCTATTCTGCAGCCAAGATTAGATTATAAAACCCTGTTACACCTTACCGGATTCCTCACGCAAGACCCTCTTCAAGTAGACGAAATGTTTCGACGTATGGTCTTCAACATCTTGACAGACAACAAGGACGACCATGCCAAGAATTTCAGTTTCATCTATAAAAGAAACAAATGGCACTTGGCTCCCGCCTACGACCTTACTTTATGTTCCGGATATAACGGCGAACACGCTACGTCCGTCAATAACCACGGAAAACCGACAATTGAAGATATGTTGCTAGTTGGAGAAAGCATCCGTATTCCTAAGAAAAAAGGATTATCAATTATCAGACAAGTAGCAGACCAGTGTGATGAAATCTTATCTAAAGATTATAAAGATGCTATTTCCAATGTAAGAAAACCGTAGAAAAGAAGCATCATGTCGAAATGGATAAACATAAACGAAGCAGCAGTAAAGTATGGATATAACAAAGCAATCATCCAGCTCTGGGCGGAATAGTGCCGTACTCGGGTTATAGGCGAGGGATTGTACCTCAAGTGCAGCCATACACATAATGTATATCTCATGAGCACCAGGTGTAAAAAGAGGATAGCCGCTTCAAGTCATTACTTGAAGCGGCTATCCTCTTTTTGTTATATGTTATTTACAGAATTTTCTTGTCTTCCCACTTTCCGCCATGCCACTCCACTACCGACGTGAAGCCCGCCTTCTTCAAAGCAACCAATGCCTCGGCACGTCCATTATTAATCCGTTCCGGATAATGCGCATCACTGTTCACCTGTACTCTGATACCCAACTCTTTCAAGAAAGAGAAATATCGTTCATTGGGATAGAATGTTCCTAAATCGTAATAAGATTTAGTGTTTATTTCAACGATATAGCCATATTCGGCAATGGCGGTGAAATATTCGCGAACCAATGCATCATACCACGGTTCATCCAATAATCCCGGACGATAACAGGAAGCATTATAATGCATCTTATCAGCATGACCGACAATATCGAATCCTCCCAATTCTACCATACGAAGCAGGTTCTTATAGTAAAGGCGGACTACATAATCCAAGTCACCATCGAAGTGCTTGTCTACCAATTGACGGAAAAGATCTGCCGGAGTATCAATATCTACGATTTTTCCTTCCGGGGAGTACAACATATGTACGGAACCTATCCGGTAGTCAAGTGGTAGTTTCCGAAAACAGGGTAAAGAAGGATTGCTTTCTTCGTTCAGATAATCTATTTCAAGACCAATGGCAAGCTCTATTTTATCTGCATATTTCTTCTTCAGACGGGAAAATTCGGAAAGGTAATCATCCATTCTATCCCACTCCATCGTCCATGCGGTAGAAAACGGCAGTGGAGCATGGGAAGAAATGCCATAGGAAGTAAATCCTTCACTGATAGCAAAACGAATAAAATCTTCCATATTGGCGCGTCCGTCACAATACAGGCAGTGGCTATGATAATTGGTTAGGTTTGTCATACAAGGTTATATGTTGTCTGGAATATATTATCAAAGTTATTATCATTATCAGACTATTCTAGTGATACAATGAATGGCACAAATCAGCCTTCTATTTCACTAAGTTCCAGCCATCGCATTGTTTTCTCATCAATCAGGTCATTGACTTCAGGCAAACGTTTCGATTTCTCTGTCAATTCATCAACAGAAAGAGTACCGCTACATAAGAGTTCTTCAATCTGTGCTTTTTCTGTTTCTAATTCTGCTATCTCCTTTTCCAATTGCTCGAACTCTCGCTTTTCCTTGAAACTCATCTTCCGTTTGTCATTCAGGCGGACACGGGCAGTCTTTTCTTCCTGCGGCTTTTCAGCTTCTTTCTCCTTTTGAGCTTTCGCATCTTTCCAGTCACGATAGTCGCTATAGTTTCCGGGAAAGTCGCGAATATCTCCCTGTCCATTGAATACCATCAAATGGTCTACTACCTTATCCATAAAGTAGCGGTCGTGAGAAACAACAATCACACAACCTTTGAAATTTTGAAGATATCCTTCAAGCACGTTCAGAGTGATAATATCGAGGTCGTTGGTAGGTTCGTCAAGCACCAAGAAATTTGGATTACGCATCAGGATGGTACACAGATAAAGACGACGACGCTCGCCCCCGCTCAACTTATACACATAGCTATGTTGCGTTTCGGGAGTAAACAGAAAATGCTGCAAGAATTGCGAAGCAGTCAGTTTCTTCCCATTACCCAGTTCAATTACTTCGGCAATATCCTGCACTACATCAATAACCTTCATTTGTTCATCAAACTGAAGGCCATCCTGCGAGTAATAGCCGAAACGAACAGTTTCACCAATATCCACCGTTCCACTATCGGGCGCAACCTGCCCCATTAATATCTTGATAAAAGTAGATTTACCTGTTCCGTTGTTTCCTACGATTCCCATCTTCTCATAGCGGGAGAAGATATAAGAGAAGTCTTCCAGGATTTTCAGGTCGCCAAAACTCTTGTACAAGTGGTCGGCTTCGAATATCTTACTACCGATATAGGATGCTTTCACCTCCAGCTTCACATTATCATTGTTGAAACGTTGCTTTGCCACCTTTTCCAATTCATAAAAAGCCTCTTCCCGGTAACGGGCTTTATGCCCGCGTGCCTGCGGCATCCGGCGCATCCAGTCGAGTTCCGTACGGTAAAGGTTGTTGGCACGCTCTATTTCTACACTTTTAGCTTCGATACGTTCCTGACGTTTCTCGAGATAATAACTGTAGTTACCTTTATATTGGTAGATTTGTTGATTGTCTATTTCGATAATCTCCGAACAAACACGATCAAGGAAATAACGGTCGTGAGTCACCATCAGCAGGCTGAGGTTGGTACGGCGCAGGTAGTCTTCGAGCCATTCGGTCATATCAAGATCGAGGTGGTTGGTGGGCTCATCAAGAATCAGGAGTTCCGGTTCGGCAATCAAGGCGTTGGCAAGGGCGACACGCTTCAACTGTCCACCGGACAGTTGCTTCACTTTTTGGTCGAAGTTACGAATTTTGAGTTGCGAAAGAATTTGCTTGGCTTTCTGTTCGTATTCCCAAGCTTTCTCCTGGTCCATACGTGCCAAGAGGTCTTCCAGTCCCGGATGACCTTCAGTCTCCATGCAACGTTCATACTCCTTTATCAGTTCCACGGTACTGTTACCGTGATGGAAACAGGCTTCGAGCACGGTCAGCTCTTCGGGATACTGTGGATCTTGTTCCAGATAATCCACCCGAAGGTCACGCCGGAAAACAATGTTACCGCTATCATAACCCTCTTTTCCGGCGATTATATTCAATAAGGTAGTTTTTCCGCTGCCGTTCTTCGCTATCAATCCTACACGCTGGCCTTCAGCAATGCCAAAAGATATATTTTCAAAAAGAACCAAGTCACCAAAGGACTTGGTCAAGTTATCTATCTGTAAATAAGGTACAGCCACGTAATTTAGTAATTAGTCGGTTAGTAGTTAGTGATTAATAATCACGGATTTATACTCTTCAATGACATCGCAAGGTTCTCCAGCCTTTACTTTGCTCCATGCCAGTTTCATCGGATCGATGGTGCGGTCTTTATATTGTAACACAGGAGCTTCCCGGTTACCGTCAATCAACGTTTTCCATTCCATACCTTCCACTTCATTCGTCAAAATTATACAGACTGTGATGCCGATTGCCAACCATTCTTCTTTCTTTTTCGAGCCAATCTTACCGCTATTAATCACTTGCTGAAGTTTCTCCAGATCTTCTTCTATTCCCTGAAAATCTTTTTTCAATTCCTGCTTCACGGTAGATACTACCCATTCGTACGCTTCATTAATCAAATAGATTTCAGAAAGACGGACCGGGATCAATTCAGCAGGATACTTCTGTCCTTCTTTGCGTACCTCCAAAGTAGCGATTACATCTTCCGCCTCCTTCACAACTCCACCTTTAGGTACGGTGAAGGAACATTCGAAAGCAATATCGTCAACTCCTGTAATCCACAAATGGGAAGTATAATAAGTTCCCTCTTCCTGAAACATTTCCTTGCTATACGCACATTCCCACGTTCCGACTTTCACCAACGAAGCCGAATCGTTCTCTTTCAGTTCCTGCCGGATGACGTCTTTACCATAACCGGCTTTTCCTTTAAATGCGGATATACGAAAATTTCCCGTCCATACATCGGGATTATAGAAAAGAAAAGAGCCTTCGCCATCTTCAAACTCATTCCAGTCTGATGGATAGTTCATAGAAAACCATGCTCCGGGAGAGATAAATTTCTTGCCTTGCATCCTTTTATATTAAAATGATTACTTGGGCAAAAATACGAATTAAAAACGAATATCATTTACCTATCGGCTGTATTTTCCTCCTCACTTCTTTAGAAATCTCCAAAAACATATAATTCAACTTTCCGGAATGGATTCCTTCTTCGTTCTCCTTATACTTCTTATTAGCATATTGTTTCGATTTCTCGAAAGTCAGTAACGACATCTCATTCTGCGATTTGCCTATCATTGTAGAGTCCAATTGTTCATCCGGGAAAAAATCATCCAGATCGACATCACCAATCATTGTTGTCTCCAGGAAGTTTTTATCCGTGTGCGAATTATCCGTATAGTATCCTACAAACATGTGCCCTGGTGTACGTACCAGGATAGGATCAATATTAATGGCGCGAAGCAACGACGCAAACAACACACTCCCATCCACACAATTAACCTGTGAAGATTCCAGTGCATCATCAAACGTACGGACGCGCTGCGAGAAAACAACATTGCTCGAAAGGCTGGTATTGGAAACAGAACTATAACGGAATTTACGTTTCTGCAATATATTCCAAAGGGCATATACCTGCTTGTCTACTGCCCCTTTAGCCTTACTCTGATAACCGAGAAAACGATTAACAATCCGAGTATCCAATGCCTCGCGAAGCAACTGATCGATCATCGGATTCTCTTCATTGACATAAGCCGCAAAGAAAATACCGGTATCATGAAATTTAGTCCCGTTAGCCACATATCCCAACAGACACTCATTGACACTACGCACTGAAAAAGTACGTACCCGTTGTCCAAAATCTTTTCCATTCATCTCCACTGTGATAGCTACACTTACCGGCTCTGCCTGCACCTCATTTTTCAGTGCCTCATAATTCCAGATAATATCAGGATAAATCGTATATTCCGTTCTAGGCTTGTTTAATACAAATTCCGACACCGAGCGGGAGAAAAAAGGCGTTTCGGCTACTTCAATCCGCACACGACTATAAGCTGTCTTTGATTTCAGCCGAACGGCAATACACGACTTCGGATTCCCCAAACACGTTGAATCCGACGGAACAATCACTTGTGCATCGGTGGTGGCAACAGACAGAATCGCCGAAGGAAATATATTCCCTCCCAGATCGTCTACAATCTCAAAACCGGAATTGAATGAAGTATATTTAAACACAGACATACCGCCAAGCAGAATTAACAGTACCACAACCGATCCTATTATTTCCTTCCGATGCCGTTTTAAGTCAATTTTTATCATTATTTGTAGTTTCTATAGTCAAACATTTCTATTATATCTCGCTAACAAAGATAACAAATAGCGAGCGTTTTTTCCTAGAGAAAGGTAGAAAAAGAAAGGATTATTTTGTATAAAAGAAAAAGGAAATTACCTTTGCTTTCAAAGTAAAAAAACAAATTATGAAAATGAACATAAATATTATTCCCGTTTTATGCTTCCTCTTGTTGTGCTCATGCAAAAACGGGAATGCCTCCAGCCAAAGTACAAACGAAACCGTACAAGACACTATTAAATCCATCACCCTGCCTGCCATCCCCGCAATGATGACAGCTCCCGAACAACGAGCAGATTTTCTAGTGAAACACTATTGGGATAACGTCAATTTCGCCGACACCAATTACATCCACCACCCCGAAGTGACCGAACAAGCCTGGGCGGACTATTGCGACATACTAAACCACGTCCCTTTGGAAACCGCACAAGAAGCCATGCGGAAAACAATCGAGCGAACGAACGCAAACAAAAAAGTATTCACCTACATCACCGACCTGGCAGATAAATATCTATATGACCCTAACTCCCCCATGCGTAACGAAGAATTCTACATTCCCGTATTAGACGCCATGTTGGATTCCCCCCTGTTAGAAGAAATAGAGAAAGTACGTCCCAAAGCCCGCCGGGAATTAGCCCAGAAAAACCGTATCAGCACCAAAGCGCTGAATTTTAACTATACATTAGCTTCCGGCGCACAGGGTTCTCTTTATCAACAAAAATCGGACTATACCTTATTATTTATCAATAACCCGGGATGCCATGCCTGCACGGAGACAATCGAAGCATTAAAAAACGCCCCTATCATCAATCAACTTCTGGAACAAAAGAGACTTACTGTCCTCTCCATTTATCCCGACGAAGAGTTGGACGAATGGCGAAAACACCTAAATGAATTCCCAAAAGAATGGGTTAACGGATATGATAAGACCTTTGCTATCAAGGAACAACAACTGTATGACCTGAAAGCAATCCCCACCCTCTACCTTCTAAACAAGGAAAAGACCGTACTCCTAAAAGACGCCACCGCACAAGCCGTTGAAGAATACCTGCTAATAAGAAGCAATAATTAACATACGCAAGAAAAGGCAAAACAAGAACCAACAAATTAAACAAGCCAATAAAAAATAAGCAAAAATCCCTATTAACATACACCATACGAACCAACATAAGGCACTTGATTAACATAAAAAAATAGTGGCGGTACATGCTCAAGATACTAACGGTATCCTTGTCATATACCGTCACTATTTATATCGGATAGCGTCACCATTTCTCCAAAGCCCCACGAACACCTCACACCCACCCCACAAACACCCCGCATGGTCTCCCGGCCTCGTTTTTTCAGCGTCAAGCGCAGGTGTTTTCTTCGGCGTCAAAAAGGGCAGACTGTTTGAGCGTAGCGAGTTTCTGCCCTTTAGCCGAAGGAAGCACCGGAGTAGCTGAAAAAACGCAGCCTTGATCCTTTCTTTTTGGTTCTTTCTCTTTCGTATCAAGACGAAAGAAAAAGAACATCCCTTTGGAAAAAACAAATAAACTCCCTATCTTTGCCGCGCATTGGTTTGCGACTCCCATGCGGGGGAAGCAATTAAAAGGGAATCAGGTGCAAGTCCTGAACAGTCCCGCTGCTGTAAGTTCCATACCAAGTTACAAGCAATTCACTCATTGCCACTGGAAACCAATCCGGGAAGGCGTTTGTAACAGGAACAAGTCAGAAGACCTGCCATGCAAATAAGTTTCACTGCTTTCGAGGAAAAAGCGTTGAGTCTAATGAACCGGACAAGTCGTCTATCATTTCATTCATCACTCTGATTCAGAGAAAGTGTGTTAAAACGGATAAACTCTGCCAAGTTTATTTGAATGCCAATTTGATGGGAATCACGTTGGCATTTTTCGTTTATAACATACTGTTATATTGTATATTACAAAATTTATTCCTATTTTTGCCAATAGTTAAAATCACTCAGTTTAAACCATAAAAGTTTAAACCAACTTTAAACCAAAATAAAATTGAACCCCGAAAAATAGGATTATGAAAGTCAGAAAAGAGTTATTCAAAAGTAAAACATTAACGAATGGAGAACACCCTATCGCCATTAGAATCCACCATAAAAAAGCCAAATTAGTAATGACGGGAGTTTCTACCAAAGCCGAATATTGGAATAAAGAAAAACTTGCTGTTAAGTGTCAAGACAAAAAATATAAAGAGAAAAATAAAATTGTCAATGACGAATATCTACGAATCTTACAAAGAGTGACAGAGTTCGATACAATCAACCGTCCATACGACTTAGACCTTCTCGCATCCCATGAAGAAATTACAGCTATATATAATGAAATTGACGACAACGATACTATTCCAATATACACTAATTTCTTTGATTTACTTGATGCCAAAATACAAACATACGAGGAAGGTAGTGCAAGAAAATATAGACAATTAAAAAATGCTTTGATTAAAATCTATGGAAATGAAATCGCAATCAAATCAATTAATAAAACATGGTTTGCAACTTTAGAGGAAAACTTAAAAGATAAAGGGGTTAAACAAGCCAAAGAATTAATCAAACGATTTATTACAACATATAATTGGGGATTCACAGAGGGGCATATTTTAAGTTATAAACCAATATCTTATAACAAGAGAGCCTACACAAGCATCATTGAAAAAAGGACATTAGACCTTGAAGGATTTACTTTTCTTCAACATCTATATAGTATCGGTACAAACGAACATTTAAATAATTGGCTAAATGAACCGTACACCTTTAATAATAATAGCTATTTTAATGCGATAAATATCTTTTTAATTATGGTTGCATTTGACGGATTAGCCCCCATCGACTTATCACATTTACGAATGAAGGATTTAAAACGTAAACAATACAAAAAAATGCCACTTGATTACACAAGAATTAAAGATTCCCAATACATGAAAGAATACAATAATAAAAATCAAATCATTGAATATTACTCAGTACAATTATTGAGACAAAAGACAAAAAGAGAAGTTAATATTAAATTACCTTGTTATATTATTGATTCCCTATTATATCCCTATTATTATGATGAGGTAGGTTTCAAAAAAAAAGAAGACGATTTCATTTTAAACGTATTCGACAAAAAAACTTACTCTCAATTAAGTAAGAAGCAAATATATAGCAGAATGTCGAACTATTGGAACACCTTAGCCGATGCGCTAAATGATTACATTGCAACCATCCATAATGCACCAACTTCGCTAACAGAAAAAAGGATTACATACTATGCCGCACGACATACGGCTTTAAATGTTTTGAATGATAAAGGAGCAACATTAGAGGAAATTGCAAATATGGCAGGACATGATTTAAAAACATTAGAGAAATCATATTTAGGCGATTTTAATATAAAAAGAAAAGTTGAATCAAACTTAAGAATATGGGAAAATGAACCAATACAAGAAGAAGCGATTGAAGGTTCTTGGGAGAATCAACCAATACAAGAAGAAACGATTGAAGGTTCTTGGGAAAATCAACCATAACAATAAGTACAGATACCACCGTAACCCCTCACTCAGGGAGGAGGAAGTCCTCCCTATGGGGGATATTTTACATGTGGTTTGCTTTGTGGAGTCCCAATTTTTGCTATATTTTTTGTGATTTCACCCAATTGTAGAGACTGCTTTTGCCGATTTTAATGCCCTGATTTTTCAGTGATTCCAAATTCTCTTTAATTGATAAATTCGTATCGTATAATTGTTTAAGCTGTAAGTCCATTAGCATTTTAGCAGCTATGTTTCGGGCTGCTTGTTTGCTTATTCCGTATTTCTCACAATACTTGGGATTAACAACAAACTGTTTTTCTTCTTTCTTTGGATTAATACTTCGTTTGGTATCATTCCAAGCGTCTTTTGTAATCTGATATAGTATCTTGTTGGAAATGACCTTATCTTGGTTATCGACGTAGTATCTGCGCTCACATACAAGACAATACAACAGATGTTCCATTGTAATACTCGGCAGCATAATCTTGCGGAGTAAACAACCATCATATAACAGTTTTCGTCTGTGTCCTGATTTTAATTTAACTGCATGGCTTTTATAGACAATTGTTCCGTCACCTTTGGTTAGTGGCTCTTTATACCAATATCGGGTAATCTTTACATAATTGTCGGGCAGCAATATATAAGGTATGTCCGAATCTGTTTCAGGTAATGGGGTAGCTTCAATAAATGGGTATTTTTCGGCATACTTACGTATGAAAATTTCTTCATTCATTTTATATCCCATACTCCAAAAGTCCTTCATAAATTCAGAATTAGCAATCGGACTTTCCAAGTCAGTTTGTATGTTGTTCTTCCTCTCTTTTTTTAATATACTATCTGAATTGGAAAAATAATTTTCATCAAATCCAAAATCCGTAGGACAAAATATATTATCATTATAATAATATACAATGTTATCATTGCCATTGCCTGCGAATTGCTGAGAACTATTCAAACATGTTTTGTCCTTTAAATCAAAACCTTCAATCTCTTTTTGGATATTATAAACAATAGTATTAGCTATGCCCCTATAATATTCATTGCTTCTTATTGGTTCGTTAAAGACATAAATCAGTCTAAATCTATTATTTATGTTATCAATATTGCTATACGTAGTATAAATGATGGTTGGCTTATGTTCATCTTTTAATGATAAATAGAAGTCGTTCATAGATAGAAACGTATCGTCAATATCCAATACTACGCAGTCTGCAAAGTCAAAATTGGCAATCGTTTTTTCTCTAAGTCCAAATATTTCACTTGTTGTTTTGAAGTTTTGACAAATGCAATGCCCTTTGCAAATAAGGTTTACAAGTTCCTCTATGGTTATTGTATGGCGTTTATAGGTTAATACTTTCCAATTATCAGGTTTGTTCTTGAATTTTTGCACGCTAACGCCAAGCGTGATTTTCTTTTTGTCGTTATTAATCATTTTATATTATTGTGCAGTAGCCTTTTATCTACGCACTACTTAAAAAGGATTCCTCTTCAAGTGTTTTCAATGCAAATATACGACTTGAAATATATCACTGCCACCTTTTTAATAAGAATTGACAAAAAAGTTTTTTTGAGTTAAAGAAAAATATGCAAGTACGGTATATAGAATATGTTTTCTCTTTTTATATTATGTATCTCGTTTATATACCTTATAATAAAGCGGTTATAACTTATTTATATGGACTTAATAGTGTGGATTTATAGGTGTGATAACAGTTAGCTATCTATTTTTACCCCTATTTCCCGATTTTGATAGAAGTATTCCTTTCCTAATGATACATTTGCTATTTTGGTATGAATTTTCATTAGAAAGTCCATAATTTCTTAACGAGCCGTAAGTTATTCCAAGTTCTTCGGGTGAAAAGTATTCAAATACATTGGCGATTGAGCCAAAATAGTGGTGAGTATTATTCTCTTTTATATAAAGATGAATAACTGTTCGTTCTTTTTTCTCTTTTTCAGTCATAATTACAATAGTTTAATTGCAAAAATAGGAATTATATGGCATAAAATGAATAAATGTCATATTTTTAACTATTTCTAGCGAAAATAAATTGCATGTATTAAGTATATGTCATATATTTGCATTGTAATTAAAACGAAGACGATATGAAACGATATAATAAACAACAGGTGATGAAGGATGCACACAGAATTTACAGCAACGATTTTCAACGCAAGGGACGTACATGGGGTGAATGTCTAAAAGCTGCATGGCGTTGGGAAAAAGATGCTGTTAGGGTTCGTGAAGAGAAAGCTGCAAGACTTGATGCCATGATTACTGCGAGTTGGGCAGTGCACAACGCTCGTAAAAATGAGAAACCTAACAAAAAAGAGTTTGAAGGTTTATCACCTGATACAGTTTCTTATGCGATGGGTTATGGTCGTGGCAATGGTTTCTATTGTGGTGATTGATTGTAGAATATTAACCGATAAATAATAAAAATATGCAAGCAATAATTTTAAACGGTATTACAGCGACAAGAGCGAGAGTTGTTACAGTGCGCACAAACGCACGTGAAATAGATGGAATTTCAAAGGCAATTTTGATTGAACAACTGAAAAACAAGTTGAAAAGTGGCAAAATCGTAAAATTCGCCTATTTGAAAAGCAATGGTGAAGTTCGTGTTGCATTTGGCACTACCCATCCCGATTTTGTGAAGGATAAAGTTTGTGGTTGGGGTGAAAGTCGTGAAAGTTATGCCACTACTGCATACTTTGATTTGGAAAAATGTGGTTGGCGTTCGTTCCGTTGGGAGAGCCTAATAGCGGTATTTTAATATTCACTAATGCACAAAGTGAATATTATATTGAATACCAACAACTTAAATAATTTTGCTATTTTGAGGTATTGATATGATATTCACTTTTATTTAAGAACTAACAAAATTGAACATTTATGAGCTTAAAATACAGTCAAACAACAAGTGACTATTTAGAATGGAAAGAAGCAATGAATTTAATTCGCACCCTATATCGGGATGGCAAATTTCAAATGTCTTTGTTCGTTTCAATCGGTTGTTTTTGGGGACTAAGAGTTTCCGATATATTGGCTTTACGTTGGAAGCAGATTTTGCATGTGGATGAATTTTGTATTATTGAGAAGAAAACGGGAAAAAGTAGAACCATACGGATTAACCCACAATTGAAAAGGCATATTTCGGACTGTTACCAACAAATTCACCCCATTGGTGTAGATGCTCCTATACTTGTCAGCCAAAAGGGAAGTGTATTCACTGTGCAGCGTATCAATGTGATTTTAAAGGAGATTAAAACAAAATATGATTTGTCAATTAAAAATTTCAGTTGTCACAGTTTACGTAAAACTTTTGGACGACAAGTTTATAATATGAATGGCGAGAATGCGGAACTTGCCTTAATAAAGTTGATGGAGTTATTCAATCACAGTTCTGTGGCTATTACCAAACGGTATTTGGGGCTTCGTACAGAAGAATTACTCCAAACCTATGATTGTTTGACCTTTTAGTATATATTTGTTCCCCAAACAGTTCACAGAACGTTGCTAAGTTCGCTTTTTATATTTATATTTGCATTGTCATTGCATCGCAATGACAGACATAATAATTTATAGGAAGCGTTTTAGCTTTATTCCACTTTGATGAATCTCGACACCTCATCTTTGTGTAACATGGAATAATAAAGAACGTTCTTCCTTTGGTTTGTTATATATGTTTTTAAACAACATATACAGCCAAAGGTGTGAGCTGTTTTCTTATTACTCAATTTGTTACACGGCAGTCGAGAGCCAATCAAAGGTTGGGAATAAGTCTATTCAGGCTCACACTTCTTTTTTTATAATCCTTCCTTTTTGAGCCTACGGGAAACAGATTCTTGCGAATATTATGGCACAAGAAAAAATTGCTTGCCCCTTTTGTGGTGGATTGGGGGGCGTTGGCTCTATATGTGAATATTGTGGTTCAGTCATACAGTTATCTACTCCAATGCTTGAAAAAGGATTCCCGAAAACGGAAAAGAAAACTATTTCAGGCGAACAATATGCAGAAAAAATATCCAAGTATCAGACTGTTGGTGAGTATCATGGAAAACTTGCTATTGTTTCAATAGGACAAAGATTTGGGCTTATTGATAGGAATGGTGATTTACGAGTTGGGTTGGAATACGACAATATTGTTAGTACAATTAGAATAGAAGGACTATTTGCCATTTGTAGAAAAGGAAAATGGGCTTTACTGAATGATGATTGCAAATTTCTTATTGATTTCCAATTTGATGATATAAGGGATATAGGATATGAAGAGATTGGGCGTGCGGTATACAATCCCAAGGGGTTAATTAAGGTGAAATTGAAGGGAAAATGGGGGATTATAAACTCCAATGGAGTAGAAATACTCCCATGTATTTACGATGAGCGAGGAATTATACCACTATTTTGTAAAGATAAAACTCTACAATATGACAAGTATATAAAAGTTGCTAAAGACGGTAAATATGGAGTATTTGATGTAAGTGGGCATGAAATTTATCCTTGTATTCATTTTTCTATCCGTACATGTGGAAACAGAGAACGGTACATAACTTTTACCAAGATGGATGGAGAGTCGTTTGTATCAGGATTGTATGATATAAAGACCTACCAAGAAGTATTACCACGTATATATTCGTTTGTTTCTGATTTTCTCCCTAATGTAATTGTTAGCAAAGAAGGGAAGAATGGAGTATATAACATAGAGAGTAAAACGGAAATCTTACCATGTGTCTATGATAAAGTTATTATAGAAAGTAATTGGATAAAGGCAGGAATAAAGTTGGGTAATGGAGAGAATTGGGGGTTGTTTAAATTGACGGGGGAAGAAATTGCACCTTGCCGATATGATAGAATAGAATCTAAAGGTACAGGTAAATTTGACCTCTATTATGGGATGGAAGATATAGGTGTAAACCACTTCTTTACAATAAAAATGGATGGTGATAGGATTGTAGAAAAAGGCTCTCCTAAAATATTTAATGGTTGGTCTGTTTTTTGGTCGGTTTTGTGCCTTTTGGGTGCTATCTTTTTTATTAATTCATTTGGCTTTTTCTACAATAAATTTGTTTTGTGTCTTATTCTTTGTTTGTTAGCCGTTCCCGTAGGTTGTATTTGGACTGCATTAGCGATAAGGAGGTATAAAATATGAATCTTTTTGATGTAATTAAGTGTGAGGTAAACGACAAGGAACTTGTGTACAAGTTTTCGTCTGAAAATTTGCGATTAGGTTCGCAATTAGTTGTATATCCAACTCAGACAGCTTTTTTTGTAAAAGGCGGTGTGATTTTGGATGAATTTATTTGTGGTACATACACTTTAAAAACGGAGAACATTCCGTTATTGGGTAAACTGATAAATCTTCCTTTCAATGGGCAGACACCTTTTAAAGCGGAGGTTTGGTTTATCAATCAAATAGCCATTCTTGATTGTAAATGGGGTACAGCAAGCCCGATACAGATTGAAGACCCGAAATATGGGATTATCGTACCAATAAGGGCATTTGGACAGTATGGGTTTAAAATTATCAGCCCACGACAATTCTTGGAAAGTTTGGTAAGCAATATGACTTCGTTCACTGTAGAGAAACTTACCAATTATTTTAGGGGGATTATAATGTCTAAACTGACAAATATTGTTTCAGAAAAATTGTCCCAAGATGGAATATCGGTGATTAATATAAATTCACACATAAGTGACATATCCGAATTTTGCCAACAACGCATTGGCGTTGAATTTGAGAAGTACGGACTTAAACTTGAAAATTTCAATGTAATAGGAATTAATGTTCAAGAGAACGACCCAAGTTTTATCCGTTTGAAAGAAGCTAAAGACTTGGCAGCACGTTTAAAAATAACGGGAAAGGATGTGTACCAAATGGAGCGTAGTTTCAATGTTTTGGAGAATGCGGCTTCCAATGAAGGAGGTGGGCTTGTCAGCTCAGGCGTTGGAATTGGAATGGGACTAAATATAGGTAATCAAGTCGGTAGTATGGCGATGAACACATTAAATGTTAATCCCCCATCATTAACAGTGCCTCCCCCATTGCCCGTCCAAGAATATTATATTGCGGTCAATGGGCAGCAACAAGGGGCTTTTGACTTCAATACTATTAAAGTGAATATTGAAAACGGGACAATTCAGGGAAATACTTTAATTTGGAAAAAGGGGATGGCTAATTGGGGATTTATATCCCAACTTCCTGAATTTTCGTCTTTCTTCAATGAGTTACCTCCCAAGTTACCAACCATGTAATTTTATCGGCTATGAAACAGATTATAATAGTAATAGGAATAATCCTTTTAGTTGCCAATCTACTGTTTGGCTTGATACTTCCATCTTATGAAGTGTTCAACTTGTTTGTCAGTAGTTTGGTTATAGTCGCTACTACTGCGTTATTATTTTGTTTGAATGTGGTGACATTGAAAGATGGTTTTAAAATATCGTTACATGTACTGTTTTCCATATTGGGAGCTATAGAGTTTGTATTATCATTGTTTTCTTCCAAAACTTTTGAAAACAATTGGTTTCTATTGGTAATAGTATTGTCTCTTGCAGTACAAAGTATCATTCTGTTAATTACTAACAAGGTCTCAACTAAAATTAAATAGGAAGTGGAATACATTACATGTAAAAAGTGTGGTTGCCAAATGTCTGCCATGTCGGAAGCGTGTCCCATGTGTGGCACACCGACTAACGAGAATGTACAGACGGCAAATACTTCATCCAAGAATGAAACAGAGAAATGCGAGCAAACATCCAATGTTTCAATTTTAAAAAGTGGCAAAAGAGTATATTGGGGTGTTGCTGCGGTTCTTACTATCCTATTTATTGTGTATGTTGGATATAAGGTTGGTAATCGTCAGAATGAAAATAAAGAAAACGTCACGGGCATACAACAGACCAATAACGAACAACGTGATACGTTTAAACGGGAAATCCCCATTAAGAATACAGAAACGATAAAAAAACTGACAGAAACGGATATAAAAGAAGCATTTCTGCGACATTGGAAACACTACAAAGGTGATAGAGAGCTTATTCCGTTAGAAAAGTGCAGTGAAGGGTATAATATCTTTATTGGGGATTTGGATGGTGACGGTATAGATGATGCGGTAGTTAATGCGTACGTTACTCCGAGTGCGAAAGAAATATCCGACAATGATTATGAAGACAAGTCCTATATATTTTGTTTTCTGAATAATGGTAAATCTTACAAACTTGCTGTTGCAACAAAATTATATACTATGTTCTTTGTTGAAAATATAAACAATGGAGAAATACATGCCTATCGCATTGAATATATGAAGAGAATGAATGACGGAAAAAGAATTGCTGTGAAAGATAACCATGTCTTCAAATATGACGGTGATAAATTAGTGGATTTGGGTGGGACTAAAAGGACTGTTGATGAAGAGGAAAATCCCCCAATAGAGCGAAGAAGCGAAAATGCAAGATTGTTGGAAGGATATTTTTATCGCTATGAGGGCGATATGAAAGGTTTTCCTATAAAGGTGGATTTTGGCGTTTTGTCAAATGGCATGATAAATGGTGAATATCAAAATATAAAGTATGGTACGGTATTAGATTTGGTAGGACAATTAATTTCTGAGAAATCATTACAGTTAGTTGGCGAGAATCAAAATGAGAAAATTGTCTTTGAACTTTCTTTTTCTTCTCCCGAACATTTAAAAGGATATGGGAAGGTTGGTGATAATTCTCTGTTTGTCAATTTGAAACAGATTTCAAATGAAATAATAAACGATAGTCATTAACGAGCACTTAAAAATACAGAAGTATGAAAAATATTTTAGTAATAATCATTTTAACAAGTGTCAGTGTATGCGTATTCGCTCAGAAAACGAATAACAAAGGTGAGTATATGGTGAAAAGCATACATTGGGTTAATGCTTTTACTCAAAAAGAGGTTGGCAACAAAGGGGATAAGTGGTATCATTTCAAGTATAACGATGATGGAAACCTGATTGAAGTACGGAAAGAGTATTATCAGAATTTCAAGAACAAGACAGTTGAAATTTTTACCCTTTCCAATAATCGGTATCAATTCATTTCTTATGTGAATGGCAAACAAGACCCCTATACCAAATGTGAATTTACTTTTAATGAACAAGGATATATAGACAAACTATATGATTATTCTACAAAAGGTGTAGAAGCAGGAACTCTTTTTACATTAATATATTACGATAATGGAGATTTAAAAAGCATTGATGATTTATTTGAGGAGAAAGGGGGTAATCGGTATAAAATCCATAACTACGAGGAATATACTTGGGAAAATGGCAATGTGGTAGGTTTTCGCTATACTAATGATGATGGTTATACACAAGATTTTAAAACCCATTATACTGATAAAAAAGATAATACCAACATTAATTTGGTATCACTAACAAAACATACTGCCCACCCATATAATGCGCATATATTGTTTGCGACTGAGTGGTGTGGTAAGAAGCCTAAAAACTTGGTTTTAAAAGAAAGTGGTGACAATTCTTTCGATTACATTTATGAAGGTAATCTATTGAAGAGAATCAATAAAAAGAATAGTTCTTACTCCAAAGGATATTACTTGATTGAATATGTGTATTAACCAAACAATGATTATGAAGTATATTACATTAGTGATACTAAGTCTTTTTTATTTAAGCATAAAAGCTCAAACAACTAATGCCCACGGGCAATATATGGTAAAAACCGCTGTATGGAAAGTATATGGAGGCTATAGTTCATTTAAAATGGATTTAGAATATTATCCAAATGGGAATTTAAAAGTAGTTACAAAAAGTTATGTGCTTAGTGGTAAGAAATACAAAGAAATATATTCTATCTCTTATAATTCCAAAGGAGAAAAAACACTGAATTTCATTCGATATGTAAATGAAAAACAGAATTTCAGTGCGATTTGTAAATACAATTTTAATGAAGATAATTTAATTTCTTATATTAATTGGTATGCACCATCTCAAAATAAATTAGTACAAGCGTTTCAATTGTTTTACAACGAGAATAGGGAACTTGTAAAGCTGACACAAACGACAAGTGAGAATATGGATAAAGATTGGAGTAGTAAAACAGTTACAACAATCAATTGGGAAAATGGAAATATAATTTCAGATAAAGTAATTCGTAATGATGATAATGAATTTCCTGGAAAAGCAAATTTTGTCTATTATCCTGAATCAGAAGTAATAAACAATACAAATTTGAACCTTAATTTTCTCATATTTTATTGTTATGGCAGGGATTATACAATGGATGTTGTATTTGGTACAGAATGGTGCGGAAAGAACACCAATCTTATATTAAAAGGTGACGAAGATAGTTTGAAAAGATATAAACATCTTCAACCTGAGTTTCGTGAACATTATGAATATGAAAAGAATGGGGATTTGATTACAAAACTTAGGTATATTGCTCCAAGAGTGGGAGAAAAGCATAACTATGTTTATGGAACACTTACATTGGAATATGTATATTGACAAAATGTAATACAAGATGTGGTACAAAATGTACCTACAACAATAGATAATATAAACAGTATAGATAATATATAACTTTTAAATTAATATTATATGATTAAGAAACTGCTTTTTACATTGCTTTTTGGAATGCTTGTGCTTCCATTGGCAAATGCACAAACTTCGTCCATGAAGATTGAAACGTACAAGATTGATAATGTCAACACAAGAGGATTAAACCCGAATACAAAAGGGGATGAAGAATTTGACCTTGGTAATGGACCTGGATGGGGAAGTGCAATGATTATGATGGGTGAAAAATATCCTCATGAATCACTTCAATATAAAGTGCAAACTTGGTATAACCCAAGTGAAGGTTATTGGGATGAATATGGTATTGAACCAAATTATGAAGATTATAAGAAAACAATTAATATGCTTATTTATGGTGATTGGCAGAATCCCGAAGATGGAACTTGGCATCATACATACCTGACAGCAGAGGACTTCAAATTCATGCGTGACAGCCTTCCAAACTTGTATGAAGTTAGAATGTGTGGTGATATTGAAATTCGTGGTTATAAGGGCGAAAATGGTACTCTAAACGGCTATCATGAATATCCTGATGGGGAGATACCACCTTATGCCTTTGATAAAAGTTATAACAACAAGAAATTGAATAAAAAGCCACAATATAAGTCAATCATCTTACCGAAGAATATAACTTCAATTGGTGAGTATGCTCTTGCGAACATCATTGACCTTTACTTGGATTCAGAAGAACAATGGGATGATTCGTCTCACAATGATAGTGGAAATCCTGATAAACCAAACGCAAAACGTTTTTGGAACGACTTATTCGATGGTTATATCTACCTCTCCAACTTGAAGAACCTTAAAACGATTAAGGATAATGCGTTTGTCAACACCATATCAACAAGAATTTATCTTCCTGAAAATCTTGAATCCATTGGTGAGAATGCTTTCAATTCTGACATTATCAAGGATAGAGCAATAAATACCAATCTTGACAGCATCATTGTAACCTCTGCAACGCAACCAAAGATTGCGGAAAATTCATTTGGCATGAAGTTTAAGGATGCAAAGATTGTCGCACCAAGCAAGAAATATTATTTGAATTATAAGTATGACAAACAGTGGGGCTTATCCAAGAACTTGACATACTTTGGTTATGTGTCACCCAATCCCATTGACATTCGTTTGGATAAGGGAAAGTTAATCATCAATATAAAGGATGATGCAACAGAAACGGGAGTTGTTTCATGCTTCCAAGACGGAAGAAAGGTCAGTGACATAGAACTGAATACGGGAAACAACATTGTGAACCTGAATCCCAAGATGGAATATAAGATTTCAGTGGAAGCGGAAGAGTTTAATTTGAAACCATATAAAGTAAATACTAAAAGATAGAATATTATTATGAAGAAGATACTTTTACTGACTACATTGTTTGCAACGCTTTTTACGGCTTGTAGCGAAGAGGAAAATACACCTGAAATACCTGAATACATTATACCTGAAAATGATATAAATTCAGTGAAAGAACGCATTAGCTTGGAAGATAATCAGGAGTTGGTTACTTATAGCATAATAAGTAAGGATAGCATTTGGGGGTTATCAAAAGATATAACTATAAATTAGTATGAACTTTATAGAAGAAATATGTGGGATTTCCACTAATAATAAACAACCGTTGGTTTTACTTGACGAAATGATAGTTAAGAATCTATGGAGCTGTTTACAGCATGGATTTGTACTGATAGGAGTTAATGATATTGATTGCGTAGAGAAAGGAGTAATAAAAGAACTACAAACAGATATTATAGAAAAGGATTTCCGTTATATTCCAATATTCGGTTACTGTATGAATAAGGGTTATTTGCTTACCTTTGCTGTCGTCAATTTTAATAAGCGTAAAGAACAGTGCGATTTTACTACTTTAAAAAGTTTTGTATCAGAAATGTCGGTTAAATACCAACAGAAGGTGTCTATTTGCGAAGTATCTTCATGTACTTCTGTAATCTCTTTAATTGATGCTTTCTTTGAAGATTGCTTAAAGGAAAATGGTTTGCCTCACGTATGTAGGGGTTATTATCTCAATCCTTCACCGATGTCTTATTCGGAAAGATATATGCGTGATATGAAAATGAATGAGATATTTATTGATATATGACATGAGTAAGATTTGCTTATTCAAAGTTATATATACTGATTCTTTAAGTATTAAGAGGTATAACGATACTTCATTTTATTCATCATTTTTTAAGAGTAGTCCGTTGGGGTTACTCTTTTTTTTATGCCTTTGCTACATCAACTTAAGAATCAAATGATTTATAAGTTACCTTTCAGGTCTATTTTATTGATATATAATATCAACCAAAATGTATCCTATATTTGTGGGTAAAATGTAAATCGCTGTAAATTAATAGTTTGTTTTGGTTGAGGTGAAATAAAAAAGCTACCGTTATATTCGGATATTTGGTTGTTACATCAATGGTGACTACTTACGATAATTTATGAGCAAAAAAATTAAGAATAATTATAGCGAATAATTAGGACTATTGTTTATGATGCCTTATATTTGCATAATAAACATCCATAGTGTTTTAGCGTGCACTAACAGAGTTTTATAGTAACTTATGTTGGTAAAATAATAGGAGTTTTAAGCGGTGCTTATAAAAAAAACAATATGGATAAAAATTTCATGTATGGGAACTGCCCTACTTCTACTCAAACTCTTCTTTTCAATGAAATAATATTGGGACGTACAGAGGTGTATGATACGACAAAACATAATTGTTGGGCGTTTTGTAAATCTACAGATATACGTAACGGAATAACTCTCAGTTTGGGTAATTTGTGTGGTGGCTATCCTTTTCCATTTTGTGGTCATATCTTCCGAAGTAGTGAATGTGCATATCTCTGTGGGGAGTTTTCTTTGGATGCACCTTTGAACAAAGTTATTCAGCAGAATTTGATGGATGAACCAAACGCTTTTGTTCAGAAAAAAGTTATCAAGAAGGCTAATATGGAACATGTACGTCAAGATTGGGCAGAAATTCGTTTGCAATGGATGCTCTATGTGGTTTGGTGCAAGTGCATTGGTAATTCAGAATTTAGGGAATTGCTGTTGTCTGTACCAAGCGATGCTGTGATTATTGAAGACAGCACGAACAATCACGGTGCAACTGCCACATTATGGGGTGCTAAAAATAAGGAATTGAAGCGATGCCGTTGGGAGAAGAAGAAAGAAGTATGTGCGCAATATCAAGGTATGAAAAAGAACGCTTTAAAGTTGCTTATTTCTGAGGAGTGTGGCAAAATTAATAATGTGGGCTGTTTTGTTGGTGAGAATAATTTGGGTAAGATATTGAAAATGTGCCAAATCGCTCTTATACATCACGTATCTCCACCGATTGATTATGCCCTTTTGAAAGAAACGAAAATTTATTTACTTGGTAAATTACTGACTTTTAATGAGTAATATCTCCGTTTCGGTATGGATTTGCATTATAAAAGTGTGATTTTGAATGAAACATGCGTAATATAAAGAGAAATGGGATATTTATAAATAAGATGATTCTTTAAGTAGAGGTATGGTGATACCTCATTTTGTTCCTTTTTAGGAGTAACTTTGTTTTAGGGTTACTCCTTTTTTTGTATTTTAGTACCCATCAAATTAAAAATCACAACTATGATAACAGATAAGATGTCCGATATGGAAATATTTAAAGAGGTATGGAGTGAACGGGGGGCAGTTCATGGTTATATGGAGAGACTTATACCCAAGTATAGGCGACCTATCATTAAATCAAATAAATTCCCAATGTATTTTACTCCAATTGAGTTTGTATCTCGCAAAAACAATAGGTATTTGATTTTCTTTGAAGCACGTAATAAAAAGGATTGGGAAAGAGGTATATTATATACAATTATTTGCTTATATGAAAAGCAAGGTGGAACTAATGTAATGATGTTCTCTACTGTCTCTAAAGGTATTCATATATACTCTCCACATTTCTTTTCCCGATATAGAAGCCGTTTCCTTAAGGATGATAGTATATCTCCTTTAGATGTGATAAAACGTTTCTTCAAAATAAATCCCACAGCTACGATTTCTGTGGTAGAAGATAGTGATGAATTTTATGGCACTTGTAATGAAGGAGCTGTTTTTGGAAAGATAACAGCCGACAATGTTATTGTTCTTAAAACATTTGTAAGTTTTGAAATGTTACATGATTCGCAAGAACACATAAAAACCGATATTTATGACAATTTGATTAAATACAGAGCAGAAATTCAGTAAGAAAGGTGAAGTATTGTATCAATTATACACAGAAATAGCCACATAGAGGAATATGCCTATATCTCAATGTGGCTTTTCTTTTGATTTATACAAACAGATTAGTTACCTTCATCATCTAATCTTATAATGGAATTACCATCTTCATCACTATCAACAATACATTCTTCACCAATAATACCTCCCAATTCTTCTGCGATTTCCTGCACCATTCGTTCCCATAAATATTCTCGTAATTCTGAATACTCTGCGTCCTTCCCTTCTAATTCATCTTCAAAGTCAAAAGCATAATACATATCTTGGTACTTGATAATCCAATATGGCTCAAAGAGGAATGCAGATGAAAACATCCATTCGTCAATATTCATTATTCTTTCGTCTTCTTCTCCCAAAACATCAATCTTTTGAGGAAGATATTCAGCTATGATATGGGCTGTATAAAGTTCCCATATTTCCAAATCATCAAAAACACTATTGGGTTCATACTTCTTTTGAAGTTCTTCCAAATTAGCAGACTTATGGGCTACCTTCTCAAATAATGAAATGTATTCTTCTAAAACTTCTTTTTCCATGATATTTTATTTTAAGGGTTAATAATCGCTCCCAATATAGGAAAAATCAAAGAAAAAATATCTAAAAAAGATACTCTTTTTTGTTGTTAGTGCGCAAATTTAAATACGTAAATATAGTTACGTAAAAAGTGCGTATTGATTAGATTTTCATTTTTCCAAGTTACAACTTATGGAATTGCAATATTTATTCATATCTTTGCGGCACATTGGTTTGCAACTCTCGTACGAGAGGAGTAATTAAAAGGGAATCAGGTGTAAATCCTGAACAGTCCCGCTGCTGTAAGTTTCATATAAAAAGTTATAAACAACACTTTCGCCAATGGGAAATCCCGTGAAGGCAGTTTATAAACGAAACAAGTCAGAAGACCTGCCATGTAGTTTTTGCATCATTGCTTTCGAGGAAAGAGCATTGAATTTAATGATTATATTCATTCTATTCAGTTTCAGATTTGAGGGTTATTCTTGTTTCAAAATATTACTTTTGCAATATTTAACGCTATCGGACATCAAAACAAGAAAATAAAATGGCGCTAAAAACTTTAAACCAAAAGTTTAAACCAATACAGAGTTTTTAAATAATATATTTGATTTTCAATACATTATTAAATTTTAAAGTAAACTCTGCCAAGTTTATTTATGCGTGTCCGGTCGAAGGGATTTCGCCCGGACACTTTTAACCAACAACAGACTGAAAAAGAAATAAATGAAAAAAAGAACATTTTATAAAGTGATCTTTGCAGTATTTAGCTGCCAACTCTTATCCATACCACTTTTTGCACAACAGCAAAAGGTAGATACGACACATACATATTCTATTCCCGAAATAACAGTATCAGATATCTACCAGACCCGCGAAATACGCTCAACCGCTCCCCTGCAAGTCTTCTCCAAAGATGCCCTGAAAAACCTGCACGCCCTGCAAGTTTCCGACGCGGTGAAACATTTTGCCGGAGTGACCGTAAAAGATTACGGAGGTATCGGCGGACTGAAAACAGTATCCATACGAAGCCTGGGAGCCCAACATACTGCCGTCGGCTATGACGGAATCACCCTGACGGACTGCCAAACCGGACAAATAGATATCGGGCGTTTCTCGCTCGATAACGTAGACCGCCTTTCTCTAAACAACGGACAAAGCGATAACATCTTCCAACCTGCCCGCTTCTTCGCGTCAGCAGGCATATTGAATATACAGACACTCACGCCGCTATTCACCAAAGGCAAAAAGACCAACATAGCCGGAGCTTTCAAAACCGGTTCCTGGGGATTAGTCAATCCCTCCCTGCTACTGGAACAACAATTCAATAAAACATGGAGCATGTCAGCCAATGGCGAATGGATGTCCTCCGACGGACATTATCCGTACACATTACATTATGGAAATGCGGCAGAAGACCTGTCCTCACGTGAAAAACGAAAGAATACAGACGTACAGACATTCCGTGCCGAAGCCGGACTTTACGGCAACTTCTCCGATAAAGAACAATGGCGGTTGAAAGCCTACTACTTTCAGTCCTCCCGGGGACTACCCAAAGCTACAACCTTCTATAACGACCATTCCACACAACACTTGTGGGATAAAAATACATTCATACAAAGTCAATACAAAAAAGAATTCAGCCAGCAATGGGTGTTCCAAACCTCTGCCAAGTGGAATTGGAGCTATCAACGTTATCTGGACCCCGATACCAAGAACTCTTTTAAGAAAACGGAAAACAGCTATTACCAGCAGGAATATTATCTTTCCGCTTCTGTATTATACAGACTGTTGAGCAACCTCTCTTTCTCACTTTCCACAGACGGAAGCATCAACACCATGAACGCCGATCTCGCCAACTTTGTACACCCCACGCGTTACTCATGGCTAACAGCATTCGCCGGAAAATACGTAAATGACTGGTTAACAATCTCCGCATCCGCATTGGCTACTGTTATCAATGAAGATGTGAAGAAAGGCGGTAGTGCCGGCAATCACCGTAAGCTAACCCCTTATGTAAGTGCCGCATTCAAACCTTTCCGGCATGAAGAATTTCGTGTCCGCTTCTTCTATAAAGACATTTTCCGTCTGGCAAGTTTCAACGACTTATATTACGAAGAAGTAGGCAACACCCAGCTAAAGCCGGAAAAGGCCAAACAATACAACATCGGACTGACATACAATAAAAATGTATGCCCGTTCCTACCCTATCTGTCAGCAACCATTGACGCTTATTATAACAAGGTGACAAATAAAATCATCGCCTACCCTACCAAGAACCTTGCCGTATGGAGCATGAAGAACTTGGGTGAAGTTGATATCAAAGGTATTGATGCCACAGGAAGCCTGTCCCTCCAACCTTGGGATAAAATACGCATCAACCTCTCGGGTAACTACACATACCAACGAGCATTAGATGTCACCCCGCCCGATCCGAACACGTATGAATCGACGTACAAACATCAAATAGCCTACACTCCCCGCGTCTCCGCTTCGGGACAGGCAGGCGTCGAAACACCGTGGATCAATCTGTCTTATTCATTCCTTTTTTCCGGAAAACGCTATGCTTTAGGACAAAACATTGCCGAAAACCGATTGGATAGTTATAGCGACCATAGCATTTCGGCAAGTCGTGACTTGCTAATCAGAAAAATCACGACCTCTTTCAGCGTGGAAGTATTGAACCTGCTGGATAAGAATTACGAGATTGTGAAATATTTCCCAATGCCCGGACGATCTGTAAGGGCGACAATAAAAATAAGATATTAACTATTACAAAGTAAGATATTGACGTGAAAAAGGAACTAATATATATATTCTCGTGCTGGCTGTCATTGATAATCTTATTCGCGGCATGTGATGATATGGAGGACAAGCCCTTCACATCAGGCATTATAGGCGACCCGACAGAAACGGGTACCGCCGAATTATATGTATTATGCGAAGGACTGTTCAATCAGAACAATAGCTCGCTGGCACGTTTTTCTTTCGGCAACCAGCAAATGGTTCGTGACTATTTCAAAGCAGTCAACCGCCGGGGATTAGGAGACACAGCCAATGACATGGCTATCTACGGAAACAAGATATATGTGATAGTCAATATCTCCAGTACGGTAGAAGTGATAGACTTTCGTACGGGAAGCTCATTGAAACAGATTCAGATGTTGGCAGAAAACGGAAGTTCCCGTCAACCACGCTACATCGCTTTTCACAAAGAAAAGGCATACGTATGTTCATACGATGGAACCGTTGCACGTATAGACACAACCTCCCTATCCATAGAAGCTATCACATCAGTGGGACGTAACCCCGACGGTATTTGTGTACAAAACGAAAAGTTATATATTTCCAATTCCGGCGGGTTGGACTATTCATCAGGACTGGGAGTAGACAACACAGTATCTGTTGTCGATATTGCCACATTTAAAGAAATTAGTAAACTAACAGTAGGTCCGAATCCCGGTAAAATAGTAGCTGGACCGGACGAAACCGTTTATGTTGCCACCCGTGGCGAAGATGTAGAAGCCGGCAATTATAACTTCGTCAAGATAGACTGCCGGACAAACAAAGTTACTCAATCTAACGAGAAAGTACAAAACTTTGCCATCGATGGAGAGATTGCCTATCTATACAATTACAATTATATCACACAGAACTCTTCTATCAAGATGTTCAATCTGAAAACAGCAGAGACAATCCGTGAGAATTTCATCACTGACGGAACAGTGATTAAGACGCCATACGGCATCAACATCAATCCTTACAGCAACAATGTATATATCACTGAAGCCCGTGATTACACCACCTATGGAGACTTACTTTGTTTCAACCAACAAGGACAACTCCAGTTCCGTCTGAACAACATCGGGCTTAACCCGAATACAATTGCATTCAGCGACAAAGCCTCACTAAGCGATGTTGACGGCAACGATGAGGATAAGGAGAATCCTCTGGCTTTCGCCAATAAAGTATGGGAATATCGCCCTGCCCCCGGACAGTTTATCAATACTACCACTTCAGCATATAAGGAAGGCTTTACTTATGATGATATACTGGAAGAAGCAACCCGTAGAATCCAGCAAAAATCACTCCTTACATTGGGAGGATTCGGCGGTTACATTGTTTTAGGATTCCCACAACCCATTCCGAATGTAACAGGAGAGTATGACTTCAAGATAAAAGGCAATGCTTACTACAACTCCAAAACCGGAACAGGAGCATTGGGCGGAAGTGCAGAACCGGGCATCGTATTTGTATCCAAAGATGTAAATGGCAATGGAATGCCTGACGATGAGTGGTATGAATTGAAAGGAAGCGAATACGGGCAAGACACTGAAACACGCGGATATGAAATAACCTATCACCGCCCTACCTCCGCTAACCAAAACGTATTATGGAAAGACAATCAAGGCAACGAAGGATATATCTTCCGCAACAGCTTCCATAACCAGGAATCATATTATCCACTTTGGATAGAAAGCGACGAAATCACATTCCAAGGAACACGTCTAAAAGATAATGCCGTTTTAGAGAACGGTTTATGGGTAGGATACTGCTATCCGTGGGGATATGCAGACAACCATCCTAACAACAAGGAAGGAAGCAATTTCAAGATAGATTGGGCTGTGGATAGTAATGGCAGTCCGGTGGACTTGGATCAAATCGACTTCGTAAAGATTATGACCGCAGTCAATCAGGATGCAGGACAAATGGGCGAAATATCAACCGAAGTCACCACCATTGAAAACTTACATTTTAAGAAATAATTAATTAATAACTAAAATCAGAAAAGAACATGAAGAAATTATCTTTATTATTACTGTTATCAGTATTTGTATTTTGTGGGTGTAGCGATGATGACGATGATGTAAAAAACGAAGTGGTAATTAATTTCGAAAATCAATTACCTCAAAGTGAATCCGAATTAAAGACTGAAGAAGGAGTGAAAGAGACCCCTGCTGACTATTATTACAAATGGAACTTTAAAGACCCGAATAATTTAGTTGAGTTTGCTCATTACTACGCAGAATGGGGATTTGGAGGTGGATTTACTTATACAAACAAGACAGACGTCACCACTCCCGGGTACACCAATATCAGTGCTATCACCGCAAAAGGAAAGAATGGAAAAGTTTATTTTACTTCCCACTCCAGCAGCTTCACTCCAGCCCAAATCACCAACCTCCATCCTGACAAATATGAATTTAAGGGTGCATGGATTACAAATACAACTTATGCCTACCTAGCTATCAAAGACGGTAATGATGGCAGTAACCCTTCAAGAGTAAAACAATTCAGCAATGGAGACTGGTTTAAAATTACAGCAGTAGGCTACCAAACAAACGGGACAGAAATAGGTAGAGTAGATTTTTATCTTGCCGACTTCAGAGATGGAAAAACTAAAATCGTGAATACTTGGGAGTGGTTTGACTGGAGTTTCATTAAAGATGCTTCCTACATTCAATTCGAACTAAGTTCCACTGATAATTCAGAAGATGAAAATGAAATGAACACACCTTCTTATTTCTGCCTTGACGGTATTACACTTATCGAAGACTAAACAACCAACTGTTTAATTAATTGAGATTGAGCTTAACAGCAATCGACCTCATCATTTTAAAGAGGCTGTCTGAAAAGTCGTTAGTAACTCTAACTCCCCTCCTTCTCTGAAGGAGGAGAATGAGGATAGAACCGACTTTTTAGACAGCCTCTTCTGCACCAGAATGAATCTATTTTGTTAGAGATGTGATCGCCCTGAATCAAATCCCCAAGAATGACAACTGAACCAAAAACAGGTAGAGGTACTCTATCTCTCCCTCCATTCAACTCAATGTCCGCGTCAACTCAATGTTCGCGTCAGTTCAATGTCCATGTCAACACAAAGTCCGGACAAATACGATAACCGACAGAGTAAAGTTCCTGTTGCTCCGTCGCCAACTCTTGAATCTGAAAGGTTCCTTGCTCTTGAGGAATAAAATGCGTCAAACGAAGTTTACGAAGGTCAGCGTCTGCGTTTTCCATCCGTTTAAAAACAGCCTCCTTTGCCGACCAATGCAATAACAGTCCCCAAGTCATATCTCCCTGATAAGGTTCCACTTGTTCGTCAGAACGGATATACCGATCGGATACCTTATGAACCCGTTGGGCATATTGCTCAATATCAATGCCCGCCGGAATGAAAGAAGCAAGCATCACCGCCACATAACCTTTCGTATGAGAAATACTGATGAAAAAAGAATGATCCGTCAGATACGGTTTTCCTTCGGGAGAATAACCGATTTCCTTATCCTCCTGCAACATGGAATACAACAAAACACGAACGGACAACCATTCCATCTTACGACGTTCGGAAACAAAACGATGCAATTCCTGCTCACAGAAAGCTCTGCGCACATCCGGCAAAAGAGCCAACAGAACTTCCAACGACTCTTCCATTTTCCAGACAGCCCATTGCATATCATCCGTCTTATGTTGCAGAAATAACGCCACCTTACGCTTGCTTGATTATGCTTTCAAAATTATGATTCCAAGATTATTCTTTCTCTTCCGAGTCTTCCGTGTCCTTCGGCAGAATTGTAAACTTCACTTTCAGGATACGACGACTATCCATTTCGAGCACTTCAAACTCATAATGATGATAAGTTACCTTCTCATGCAATGCTGGAAATTCTCCTTTAATTTCAAGCAACATACCCGCCAATGTATCCGCATCTCCCACCACCTTTTCAAACTCGTCTTCGTCTACTTTCGTAATCTTATAGAAATCCGTCAACTGCGTCTTCGCTTCAAATATCCAGGTATGGTCATTCAAGACAACGTATGTACGCTCTTCATCATCGTATTCATCGTGAATCTCACCCACAATCTCTTCGATAATGTCCTCCATCGTCACCAATCCGGAAGTTCCTCCAAACTCATCCACAACAATGGCAATATGAATCTTATTCGCCTGAAAATCACGTAACAAGTCATCAATCATTTTTGTCTCCGGCACAAAATAAGCCGGACGGATCAATGACTGCCAACGGAAATTATCCCCTTTGCTGACATGAGGCAACAGGTCTTTAATATACAATACCCCCTTGATATTATCCCGCGAACCGGAATAGATAGGAATACGCGAATAAGCATTGTCAATGATACATTGCATCACCTCCTTGAAAGAGGCACGGATATCCAAATCGACCATATCCAAACGTGATGTCATCACTTCTTTCACTGTTTCACCGCCGAAACGGATAATGCCCTCCAAAATATTATTCTCTTCAGAAAGCTCCGCTTTATCTGTCAGTTCCAATGCATGCGACAATTCATCGACAGAAATATTGTGGCTCTTCTTTACAAAATGCTTATTTAAAAAAGTAGTTGAACGTACAAGCACAGTAGCCACCGGACGGAACAGCTTTTCCAAAAAGTAAATCCCCGGTGCCGAAAAACGGCAAAAAGCCAACGTCTTCTGTGCCGAATAGATTTTCGGCATGATTTCGCCAAACAACAACAATAGGAAAGTCAGGATGACGGTCAGTATCAAGAACTCTGCCAATGGAGAATGAAAGACAAATACATTCATAAAGAAGAAGTTGCAGAGAATGATAATGGTTACATTCACAAAGTTGTTTGTAATCAATATCGTTGCCAGAAGGCGTTCTGAATCCCCCAACAAGGCACTTATTTTTTCGTCGGAAGGATGATTCTGTTCATCAATATCATTCCGGTCGGAAGGAGTAAGTGAGAAAAAAGCTATTTCGGAAGCCGAAGCAAAGCCGGAAGCAAGCAGGAGTACACCTGCCAATACTATGGCAATAATAGCAGAGATAGAAGGAGTGTTTACGGTAATACCGTTGAAAATGTCAGCCAATTGGCTTAAATAACCATCTGAGTCCAAAGAATCTAAATTTTAATTAAACAAAAGACAATGTGCCAAGAAGCTCGCGAAAACCTATTGGCACACTATCACATTATCCTAGAACGGCAAATCATCTGCCGGATTATCTTGTATAGGTTGCGCCTGCTGCGCTTGTTGCGGCTGACCGGCAACCGGTTGCTGCTGTTGTTGTGGCTGACCGATGCCGCCGGGTTGTTGCGCAGAAGCAGAAGTCCCCGGATTCATTCCTTTCGGAGACAGCATTTCCATATTATCTACATAAATCTCGGTGATATAGCGCATAGCTCCCGACTGGTCACTATAAGAACGTGTTCTAATCTTTCCTTCCAGGTACAATTTGTCACCTTTGTGCACATATTTATCTACAATCTCAGCCAGACGATTGGATGCAACGATATTATGCCACTCCGTTCTTTCAGGAATTTGGGTTCCATTTTGCAACGTATAGCCACGGTCTGTCGTAGCTAATGGGAAAGTTGCCACAGCCGAGCCTGTATCGAAATATTTCACCCGCGGATCTTGCCCCACGTTCCCAATCAATATCACTTTATTTACTGACATACTGTATCAAGTTTATGATTCTTAAATCAAATCTGTCGCCAAAATTAAACAGAATAACAATAGGATGCAAGAATTTTAAGTATAAAATCAAGTATTAAGTTTTAAGTATTAGGTATCAAGTATTAACCATGCGGTTCATGGCGCATCCTAATACTTAATACTTAACACCCATCCTTTGCCTGTAACAGGGTTTGCACCAATTTAGAAATAGCATATTGTTCCAGGTCTTCCACTCTTATTTTCAGGAAACCACTGAAAGAAGTCAAATTCTCAGCTAATGTTACTTCATATAGATTAGCATAGATAACCCGGTGAGACAACACATGCTTTACTTCTCTGCAAACCGTACGTACCACCGGTACTTCCCCCGGTGCAAAGAGTGCACGAAATTCCGGCAAAGTCAAAAAATCTTCTTCCGAAAGAGCCGTCGGAGTTTCTATCAATGGCAGTTCAAACAGATTTTTCCAAATATCATTGCCCGTCCGTTTATTTATAAAGGTATACGCGCCCGCACGTACATAAATATAATTAAAGTAACGGTTCGTTGTCTTTGTTTTGTGTTGCTTCACCGGAAGTGTTGCCACCAAGCCTTTTGAAAGCGCCGAGCAACTGCCCGCCAACGGACAAAACAAACAATCGGGCGACTGCGGAGTACACTGAATCGCTCCGAAATCCATTATTCCCTGATTATAAACAGCCGGATGCTCCTTATCCAGCATCTCATCCGCCAATGCTGCAAAGAGCTTTTTTCCTTCCGTCGAATCAATCGGAGTATCGATGCCGAAATAACGGGAAAGCACCCGGTACACATTACCGTCCACCACCGCATAAGGCATACCATAAGCAAACGAACAAATTGCTGCCGCTGTATACTCCCCCACTCCTTTCAGAGCCAGCACTTCCTGATACGTTTTCGGGAAAACCCCATTCATGCTTTTGGCAGCAGCATGAAGATTGCGGGCACGTGAGTAATATCCCAGTCCTTGCCAGTATTTCATCACTTCATCCTCCTCCGCAGCGGCTAAAGTCAGCACATCAGGAAAACGTTTGATAAAGCGAAGAAAATAATCATACCCCTGCGCCACCCGAGTCTGTTGAAGAATAATCTCCGAAATCCAAATCAGATACGGATCGGCAGAATCCCTCCAGGGTAGTTCACGTTTGTTCTCTTTATACCACTCTACAATTGTTTTAGTAAACCCGCTCATATCCTCATTCCTAGTGTATTATCTAACATTTATCTTCTCTATTCCACCCAAAAGGCACACAAAAGTAACTCTTTTGGTTCTAAGAAACCCCTATGCCACTATTTTTTTAGAAAAAATGTGCAGAATATATTTTTTTAGGAGCTTAAAAAGCTATATATTTGCAGTCCAAAAAATTAGCAATAACATAATAATAATATTTTTTTTAAGGAAAAATGACTAAAGCAGATATTGTAAACGAGATTACAAAGAAAACTGGGATTGACAAGCAGACAGTTCTTACAACAGTTGAGGCATTTATGGATGCAGTAAAGGATTCACTGTCTAACGATGAGAACGTATACTTACGTGGATTTGGTAGTTTCGTAGTAAAGAAAAGAGCGCAAAAAACTGCTCGTAACATTTCTAAAAATACTACGATCATTATTCCGGAGCACAATATTCCGGCTTTCAAACCGGCTAAGACATTTACAATTTCAGTAAAAAAATAATAAACAAGAGTATTAACCCATAAAATGTGAAGCTATGCCAAGCGGAAAAAAGAAAAAAAGACATAAAATGTCTACGCACAAGCGTAAAAAAAGACTAAGAAAGAACAGACATAAAAGCAAAAAATAATTTTTAAGTCTGGATCACACAGAAATAAAGAACAAACTTGCGAAGCTAATGTCTTTCAAGTTTGTTCTTTGTTTAAGTAGCTAACCCAAAATGAACAATTAGTAAAAAATGTTGTTCACATAAATGAGATTCAATCAATAATAAGGAAACAGAACAGTGACAAGTGAACTAGTAGTTGACGTACAGCCCAAAGAAGTCTCCATCGCCCTTCTCGAAGATAAGAGCTTGGTGGAACTTCAAAGCGAAGGAAGAAATATTTCTTTCTCTGTGGGCAATATGTATTTGGGGCGTATCAAGAAATTGATGCCCGGACTGAATGCATGCTTTGTAGACGTCGGTTACGAGAAAGACGCTTTCCTTCATTATCTGGACTTGGGTCCTCAATTTAACTCACTCGAAAAGTTTGTAAAGCAGACTTTAAGCGACAAAAAGAAGCTGACCTCCATCAGCAAAGCAACCCTGCTTCCCGATCTTGACAAGGATGGAACAGTAGCCAATACCCTCAAGGTAGGACAAGAAGTAGTGGTGCAAATCGTTAAGGAACCGATCTCCACTAAGGGACCGCGACTGACGTCCGAAATTTCGTTTGCCGGACGCTATCTCGTACTAATCCCTTTTAATGACAAGGTTTCTGTTTCACAAAAAATTAAATCGAGCGAAGAACGCGCCCGCCTGAAACAATTGCTGATGAGCATCAAGCCGAAAAACTTCGGTGTCATCGTCCGCACGGTAGCTGAAGGCAAACGCGTAGCCGAACTCGACGGAGAGCTTAGAGTCCTGATAAAACATTGGGAAGATGCGATGGTAAAAGTACAAAAAGCCACCAAGTATCCGACGTTAATTTATGAAGAAACCAGCCGCGCCGTAGGTTTGTTGCGCGACCTCTTCAACCCTTCTTTTGAGAATATTCACGTCAACGATGAGGCTGTGTACAATGAAATTAAAGACTACGTATCACTGATTGCGCCCGACCGGGCCAATATCGTGAAACTGTACAAAGGTCAACTTCCCATTTACGACAATTTCGGTATCACCAAGCAGATTAAATCATCGTTTGGTAAAACAATCTCTTACAAGAGTGGTGCCTATCTGATTATTGAGCACACTGAGGCGCTTCACGTAGTAGACGTGAACAGCGGTAACCGCACCAAGAATGCCAACGGGCAGGAAGGTAACGCACTCGAAGTAAACCTGGGAGCCGCCGATGAGTTGGCGCGCCAATTGCGATTAAGAGATATGGGTGGTATCATCGTCGTGGACTTCATCGATATGAATGAAGCCGAGAACCGTCAGAAGCTTTATGAACGAATGTGTGCCAATATGCAGAAAGACAGGGCACGGCATAATATTCTGCCACTTAGCAAATTCGGGCTAATGCAGATTACACGCCAACGTGTGCGTCCGGCAATGGATGTCAACACAACCGAAACCTGCCCTACTTGCTTCGGCAAAGGCACTATCAAGTCGTCCATTCTTTTTACGGACACTTTGGAGAGTAAAATTGATTACCTGGTCAATAAACTGAAGGTTAAGAAATTCTCGTTACACGTCCATCCGTATGTCGCCGCTTACATCAATCAGGGGATCGTTTCCCTGAAACGGAAGTGGCAGATGAAATACGGATTCGGTATCAAGATTATTCCAAGTCAAAAACTCGCATTTCTGCAATATGTGTTCTATGATACACATGGAGAGGAAATCGATATGAAGGAAGAATTCGAAATCAAATAGACAGAAAAGGCGGCTGGTCAAAACCAGCCGCCTTTTTGTTTAAACAACAACATATATCATCGTCAAGCTTCGCGCTTTGTAGACACAAAGCACTTGCGAAACACTACTGTATCTGCCAAAAAATAATTAAGCAATCCGGAGATAAGCAACGCCGCAAAGTTGCACCATATCACCCCCCACCCGAACATCTTCTCAAAAATCAGCAAGAACAGCATTTTCACTAGAAAAGCTACTATAGAAGAGAGATTGAACACAAAGAAACGAATCCAAAAATCGCGCATACACCTACCACTTATGCGGTTTTTCCATATCCAGCAATAGGAGCAGATAAAATTGCTCATCACTGCAAATTCGAACGAAATCACGGGAGAAACAATATATACTCCCCAATATCCCTCAAACAAATAATGGGAACATATCCACAATACAAACGTATCGACTCCCGTGCCGAACAAACGGCTCACTACAAATTCCAAATAAGTACGCAAAATTATCAATCCTCCTTTTTTCCGGGGTTATAGGGTTTCAACGGATCGCGTTCGGAAAGGATACGGCGATCTATAAGAAATTGGCTGAGCCATGCTCCGAAAAGGAAAAGGGCTATCAGCAAGCCGATAATATCAAATATACCCAATGTCTGTCCGGCAATAGTATAGCTAATTGATGACAAAGGAGTATACATAAACACGGTATTGATGAGTATGACTACCAGCCGGAATTCCGTAGGTCCGAAGCTACCATAAGTGAGCCGGAACTCATCTTTGATAATTGTGGAAATATATGTATAAATGGAAAGCACCAAGTATCCCGCCAACACCAACATGGCTACATCAAGCCTGAACATGGGAGAAATGCCAGCACCGATACACATGATGCAAATAGTCACCGCATCCAACGTATGATCGATAAAGAATCCGTAAACGGGACGCTGCGTGTGACGTACGCGTGCCAACGTTCCATCAAGGCTGTCGCCATACCAATTGATAACCAGCCCCAATGATGAAATCCATAAATAATTTTTATCTATATGAGCCAAAGCGAAACCCAGCCCACAAATAACGGCACCCAACAATCCAATGTATGTCAACGTATCCGAAGTCATCCACAACGGCTGTCTTTCTGCCATCCAAATCAATGCTTTCTTCTCCATTGCATTGAGCAATGAAGTCTGTATCCTGTTTGATGTTTCTTTTCCCATTCGTAATTTTTTATGCAAAAGTAAATCCTATTACCACTAATGTGGACATATTACAACTTCTTTTTGAGGCTATTTAACACTTTGAAGTGCCATCAAGGAAAAATAATCCGAAATTTGGTCCATCCATCGACGTATGTACGGAGGGAGAATGTACATCCGTGGCGCATCAGCACTTCGCGGATAAAGACAAGTCCAATGCCTTGCCCGTCGGGCTTGGTCGAAAAGAAAGGGCTGAACAGTTTTGCCTGCGTTTCTTGGTCGATGCCTTTGCCGTTGTCCATTATTTCGATAGTGGCGGGCGAAAGAGTGCGGAGGACGATTTCACCATCCGTTTCAATGCTTTCGGCTGCATTTTTTATGATGTTGACAAGCACTTGTTCGAATAAAGCGACATCCAACATCACTTTTGCCAAGGATTCATCCAGTTCCATGCGAATCCGGATATGGCGGTCGGCACATATACCCTCCATGAAGCGTGTGCAGGTGAGCAACAGACTGTTCAGACAGACAGGAGAAAGAGTAGGTTCGGGTATCTTCACCACATCGGCAAAACGGGTAATAAAACGACTCATCGAGAAGCAACGGTCGGTACATACGCGCATCACGTTGCAGATGTCTTCCATTCCTTCTTCGCTGGAAAGAGCTTGTTCTACCGTATCCAGCGTGGAAGTAATGCCGGCAGTCGTATTGTTCACTTCGTGGGCAATCATGCGGATCACTTTCTCGTATGCTTTCTTTTCCGCTTTCATCACTTCGTCGGTAAGGGTTTCTACCAAATAGAAGGGATGCTGAAATCCACGATCAATGAAAGAAGAATGAGTACACCGATAGATATTCGAGTCGTTTAGACGGACGGTCACCGTCTCTCCTTTCGGGAGGTTGGCTAATTCCACCGCTAACGGAGAATCGATCTCTTTCATCTTCTTGCCTTGTACGTCTTCCAAACGAACTCCGAGCATCTTCAACGCCATCGGATTCAATTCTGATAGGTCTTCATCAAGGGAAGTTATAATTACCCCCATCGGAGAAGCTTTAATCAGCAAATCGAGAAAATGATTTTGTTCACGCAGGCGGAGACGTTCATTCTTGAGCTGTTCCATCATGCGGTTGAAGATATTCACTACACGATCGGCCTCATATTGGCCTACAGGACTAAGACGACTACTGAAATTCTGCTCACGCAACAACTCCATACCGCTTCCGATTGTATTCAACGGCTTCACAATCTTACGATAGAAAAAGATCAGATAAATGAAGATGAAAAGTATCAGCCCCTCCCCTATGTAGAAAAAGATTGTATCCAGTTGACTGGAAAGGAACAGCAAGACACCACCTAATGCCAGCAGCAGAAAGACTAGTATGTAAAAAAATCCTTGTATACGCACGTTATCTATGGCTAACGATTAATCTTATATGATTAGGCACGTACGTACCTAAATCTATCACATTGTTATATTATATTTCTCGAGACGACGGTAGAGTGCAGCACGGCTGATACCCAATGCTGTAGCTACCTGACTCAAATTTCCTTTGTAACGGTCCAACGCCTGGAGAATGGTTTGGCGTTCTATTTCATCCAAAGTCATACCGGCCAGAGCTGCGCCTTCGGTCACTCTTGCGTCATCGTGGCGAATATACTGTGCATCAAAGTCGGAAGCATCAAGTAGCGGTTTACCACTTACCAAAATGGTACGTTCTACCAAGTTCTTCAATTCACGAATATTCCCCGGATAGGGCAAACGGCTCAAGAATTGCAGGGCATCGGCAGAGAACTCCGTACGGGGCAATCCGTTAGTTACCGCCTGACGGTCAGCAAAATGACGTGCCAGCAAGGGAATATCTTCGCGACGTTCGCGCAGGGCAGGCAGTTTCACTGTTATCAGATTGATACGATAGAAAAGGTCTTCACGAAACGTACGCTCGCCCACCATCTTGCGCAAATCGGCATTGGTGGCTGATACTACCCGGATATCTGTCTTTCGCGGACGGCTGTCGCCAAGCACTTCAAATGTCTGATCCTGCAATACACGCAGTAACTTCACCTGGCACGAAGGATCGAGATCACCTATTTCGTCTAGAAAAATCGTTCCTTTATTTGCCATTTCGAAACGTCCGATACGATCTGTAGAAGCATCGGTAAAAGCCCCTTTCTTGTGCCCGAACATTTCACTTTCGAACAGGCTTTGAGAGATACCGCCAAGATTCACTTTCACAAAGGGGTGTTTGGCTCGCTGACTGTTGATATGAATGGCCTCGGCTATCAATTCTTTGCCTGTTCCGCTTTCCCCTGTAATCAGGACAGAAGCATTGGTCTTTGCTATACGGGCAATGGTGTTCAACACGTCCGTCAATCCCTGGCTACGCCCGATGATGTGACTGCGATCGAAAGCATCATTCTGTTCTTGTGTTGGTTCCTGTGGAGTGCCCGAAAGTTGAAGTGCCGTTTCGATGCGTTGCAACAAGGCGGCATTATTCCAGGGTTTCGTAATGAAATCAAAAGCTCCTGCCTGCATTCCTTGCACAGCAAGTTGGATACTTCCCCAAGCAGTCATCAATATCACCGGTGTCTCGGGACGGAATATTTTTACTTGCTTGAGCAGGGTCAAACCCTCCTCACCCGTTGTAGAAAGAGTGAAGTTCATATCCATCAGGATTAAATCCGGAGCTATGGAACGTACTACTTCCATAGCTTCCCGTGGACCGGGAACGGTCTGTGCTTCATATCCTGCCCGCTTCAACATGAAACCAAGCGAAGAACGCACTGCGCTGTCGTCATCAATTATCAGAATCATAGTTAAAATTGCAAGATTCCTCTACCAAGAAAACTTCTTCTGTTTTTTCAATCTTCCAAGAAGAAGTATTTCTTTTTTTATTTCTTTATTTATAATGGGGGATGAATTTTTCTGTATATTTTACGTATTTTTCATTTCCCGAGTGTTAAAATCGAGTTTCAAAGATACTATAAATAGTTCGTAATACCAAATGAATCAGGCATAAATACGCAATAGTCTGTTTGCAGACTTGAAAAACTTTTCCCATAATCTCCAGCAAGTTCCTCCATAAGATTCAAAAGCTTTTTCCTACCCTTTCTATTGCCGGATAATTTCATCAAAATCAGCTTCAAGTTCGGTATTGGTACGAAAATCCCATAGCGTCAGACTGCGAATCTGATAATAGTAATACCAATAATAATAAAGTTCGGAAATATGTTTCTGCCTCGCAGCATCTTTAGAGTTCTGCGCATCATTCAAATCCAAGGTATTGATTTTACCTATCAGGAAAGTTTCAATACTTGTTTTATATCGTTGCTGGGCTATCGCATCAGCTTCTTTGGCTATGTCCAATTGTTGTGCCTGATTATTGAAATGCTCCACCAACAGAAAAATATCCTGATTGAAGTTTATCTGTTCTTGACGAATCTTTGAAAGCACTACATCCCGGTTACTCTTGGCTACCCGGACTTTCCCACGGCGTTTTCCCCAATCGAGAATCGGAATCTTAACACCTACCTGAACAATCTGATTATCCTGCAAGTTCCTGTAAACGGCTGGAAAATTCCGGTTCTCACCCGTATATCCTACGCTTGCAAACAAATCGACACTACGCAAATTTCCGCGTGCGGTAGCTACTTCATAATCGGCTTCCAACTGGCGGCGACGGATATTCTGTGCAAATGAATTACGTTCCAGTGCTTTATTTAACACCTGATTGTACTCCATCCTCGGACCTTCTACAGCTTCGGGAAGAACAGGACTGAGTACTTCATCCTCCCCTACTCCCAGAAAGGCACGAAGTTGGAACATCTTGGCATTAAGATCACTCTCTGTTTCCGTCAATGCTGCTTTTGCATTTAAGGCAGAAAGTTTCAACTGCAAGAGTTCATTCTCGGAAATCTGCCCCATTTTGCGTTTGGCAAGGGCTACTTCATAAAGGTGGTCGGCGTTTGTCTGATTCTGTTTCGCCGTACCAAGATTTTCTTTTGCCAACAAAAGATTAAAATAATAGGTGATGGTACGCATTGTCACTTCTTCGGTAGCAGTGATAAAAGCAGCTTTTGCTTCGGCATAACGAACCGGTTCGATACGTCTGTTCCACTTGATATTATTGACTCCAAAGATGGGTTGTATAAGTTGCAATGTGACAGGAACCGACATAAAATGACGGTTTCCTCCGGCTCCCAATTGCTTGATATAGTCGAGAGAGGAGGTCAGCGAAAGCTTACCACCGGTAAGCCAGATGTTTTGGTCAATGGAAAGATCACCGGTAAGCCCCAATGTGTTATTGCGGACGAAACCGTAAGAACCATCCGAATTTTGATAGGAACTATATGATTTGTTATAATTGGGAAGGGTTCCGGTCAGGTTGACTTCCGGCAGAAGATCGGCACGAAAGGTGCGAAACTCCCAATAGGCGGTTTTCAATTCATTCAAGGCTACAGCAGCGTCAACAGATTGAGCACGCGCCATAGCAATAGCTTCATTCAAGGTTATTTCCCTTTCCTTCTGCGCCGACAATGCCAACGGCAGGCAAACGGCAGCAAGAGCGAACAATATATTTTTCTTTTTCATTATGTACATTTATTCTTCGCGCAGCGCTTCGGCAGGCTGTATGCGGATTACCTGACGGGCAGGAAACCAAATACCAATAAGAACCATTAAAGACATCAGGAAGTAGGTTATGACAAATGTAATAAGAAAACGCACTACTCCCCACTCCATATACCCTTCAGTCAACTCCAGATGGCCGATATTATAACAGATGGCGGCGGCAGGCAAAGCAGCCAGAGTCAATAATAGCAATCCTTCTTTATTTAAACGTTGCCAAAGCTGCATCCGGCTGGACCCGACTGCTATACGAAGTGCAGACTCGGCACGACGGTGCTGCGTACGAAACCAAAATGTGCCGACAATACCCAGCAGAATATTGAGCAATAAAAAGCCCATCATCCAAAGATGTATCTGTACCTGATTATAACTCCCTTGCTGGAAGCCATCCCGCAGATCTTCATAATCATGCACTTTCAGGATGAATAAGTTACCGACACTCAACTGGTTGGCAGACAATTTCATCAAACGTTCCGCAAAGTCTTTAGAAGTCCCCGGTTTCACACGCAGGCAAACTTCTACATCTGAAGGATAAAGTTCACTATCAAGTTTGGCCATTATCTTTTCAGAAAGAGCAATGGCTACATACCGGTCACTGTAGTTAGACCAGAAGTCATTGTAACGCACTTTCTTCGATACTCCTCCTATCTTGTATACTCTCGTAGAATCATCCACATCGACCATTTCTTTACCCAACAGTGTACGATCGCCTTTATAATCTTTGGACCAGCAATTTTCACCAACAACCACATTGCCATTCCTCAAAGCTTGTACCAACGGCTGATAACCACGTCCATCAGCACTTTGATAACGGAAGACCTGAAAAAAGTCAGGGGTTACCGAACGTCGTAGCGGATGAATAACCAATGTATCGATACGCAAAATACTACCGGAATTATTCCCGATATAGGGACGCGCATTCCTGGATATTGAAACGACCTCCACTTCCGGCAATCTCCGGAGACGATTGGTCAATTCAACAATGTCTTGTCCTAAAGATGTACTCTTTTGCTCTTTCGAAAGATAGGAATTACTCTTTTCGTTTTTCAGGCTTAGTTCCAAATAATACGTATCGGTAATATCAAATCCTACCGGTTCGTAATAAGTACGCGCTGTCACATACGTCCGGTCGACCACATACCACAGGACCACAAAAACAATTAACAGTTCTGACCATAACCATCCGTTTGACCGACGCTCGTTCCATATTTGTTTTAATAGTTGCATTTTCTTTAGAATTTAGATGAGTTGAAGAATTATCTTTCGTTGATGGCATCCACAATATTGGTGCGGGTTACTCTCCATGCCGGAATGGCGGCACTTAGCAAATTGAGTAGGAAGCAAGCCAGAAATGCCAGCAGGAATACGGTAGGGTCGAACAGTAAGTCGACACACATGGTCCGCAAATCTTCCACCCCATTAGATACAAAGTCTACGGAGAAAAGCATTCCTCCCAAAAGGAAAGCGGCGACATAACTTAATAGCAGTCCGAGAATTCCTCCGAACAGGGAATAAAGCATATTTTCGGATAGTACCTGCATCATAAGCTCCCGTCTGGATGCACCAAAGGCTTTTCGCACTCCTATTTCGGAGATACGCTTACGCATGCGTGACAAAGTAAGTCCGGACAAGTTGACGGCAGGAACAATCAACAAGACAAGTAATGTCAGTATGTATTGCCGTATTGCTTCTTTCACAGCCGGAGGATTGTTGGAGGAATAGCGTTGCGCAGCTACGAAATAAGTATCAGGCTGTCCGCGATAGAGTAAATCGAAATTGGGATGCCCTGCCATAAAGATAGCCCGTAAGCGGTCCGCTTCCTGCCGAATAGCCGGAAAATCGTCTTTCGATTTAGCCAGTATATAGACGGCAGTCATACCCATGATATTGTCATCGCCCCAAGTGGCTGTGAAGGCATTTGTAGAACTCAAAGGAATCCAAACTTGCGCATAGGCGTACTTCGCCAGTTTAGAGACCGGACGTACCACTCCGCAAACAATATAAGCCGAATGATTCAGAAGGAATGTTTTTCCAACCACTTCTGACGTTCCGAACAAGCGGCGGGCCATATCTTCGGAAATCACCGCTTTGTCTGCTCCAGCATCAAAATCGGCATTATCATACGGTTTACCGGATAGAAACTTAAATTCAAATATTTTCCAGAAAGCATCGTCTGTTTGCAACACACTACAACTTTCCATCTCACCTGCCGGTTTAGCAGCCAGCATGGTTTCCTGCCAGATATTGGTTATGGAAACAGCTTCGGGAATTGTCATTGCTTTGAAACAAGCCTTTGCCGTATTGTATCCGACAGCGCCATTGCTTTGCCAATTCACGTTAGACTTATTTTGAAGGCCTGCGAAACGGAAAATGAGCATCCGGTCACGATGGGTTTCCGGCGCAAAGGGAGCAATAGTCGCACGTAAAGTAATCACGATCACCATTATCATAGCAATAGCCAAAGCTGTACCAATAATGGAAATAGAAGAAAGCAGTTTATTTTCTCCCAACAGATGGAATGCTTGTTTAAAATAGAGTTTTATCATGATCGTTATCAGTAATACTTCGGTAAATTTTTACCGAAAAATTAAAAGTTAAACAATAGAACCGG
>CAPAOL010000006.1 GCA_948579315.1 uncultured Phocaeicola sp. | reverse complement strand
GATTGAGAGGGAAATATGAGAGCATGAGGGCAAAAATGAAAAAAAACTTCTATGGAGGAGAATTGCAAAAGCTGAATTCAAATGGACTGAAACGTCAGTTCGATATAAGCTTATACTATTCCGATTCTCCTCCTTCAGGAAGGAGAGGAAACAATGCGGACGAAGTTATATCAAACTTACGTTACTGTATTACCCCATAGTGAATTAATTCATTTCCGTGCGGGAATGAATCTGATTTTAGGAATGGATTGCCCTGAATTAAATCCTAAAGAATTACAACTGAAGCGAAAAGGAACCTGAAAATAAAAAAATCAGGTAGTTATATTAAACAAACTACCTGATTTTCAAATGAGCGGTAAACGAGGCTCGAACTCGCGACCCCCAGCTTGGGAAGCTAGTGCTCTACCAACTGAGCTATTACCGCATATTTACTGCGCTTCTCGACTTAAAATGCCTTATGAAACGGTGATGCAAAGGTAAACATAATTTTTATATCTCAAATAAAATCGTAAAAATTTTAATGCAAGAAGAAAGTGAAATCAAAGTCTTTTCAACTCGTTTGTTGTAACGCCATATTTTTCTAATGAACAAACCTCTCTTTTCATCTGTTAGAATATCTAAAATCAGATATAACCTAACCAGTATGAAAAAAAATAAGCGACTTTTTATACTATTGACTTTGTACTTTTTCATCAGTCAAATAGATGCACAGACACCATTAAGTTTTGAGGAGTCACTGTATTTGCTGAATCAGGGAAATCAAAGTCTGAAAATTGCAGATAAGAGTATTGAGATTGCAAAGGCTGAACGTGACAAACTGAATGCTTTCTGGTATCCTAGCCTTCAGTCTACGGGAGCGTTTGTGCACATGTCAGAGAAGATTGAAGTAAAACAGCCCCTATCACAATTTACTGATCCGGCAAAAGACTTTGTACATTCTATTATTCCGGATGATCAAATCATTTCATCCATACTAGATCAGATTGGAGCAAACACACTAGTGTTTCCTTTGGCTCCCAGAAATCTGACCACTATTGATTTATCAGCCGAATGGGTACTCTTTTCCGGTGGTAAACGTTTTCGTGCCACCAATATTGGAAGAGCGATGGTCGATTTAGCCCGGGAAAGCCGGGCACAGGTATCGGCCAACCAGCAAAACCTATTGGTTGAAAGTTATTATGGGCTTCGGCTGGCACAACAAATAGTAACTGTTCGTGAAGAAACTTATAACGGATTGAAGAAACATTATGAAAATGCCTTAAAGTTAGAAGCGGCAGGAATGATTGACAAAGCAGGCAGGCTTTTCGCCCAAGTGAATATGGATGAAGCTAAACGAGCATTGGACGCTGCGCGGAAAGAAGAAGCAGTAGTGCAAAGTGCTTTGAAAGTCTTGCTGAATAAAAAGGATACAGATAGCAATATCATTCCTACCTCTCCCCTTTTTATGAATGACTCACTACCGCCTAAAATGCTTTTTGATCTTTCTGTAAACAGTGGAAACTATACGCTCAATCAATTACAGTTACAGCAACATATTGCCAAACAAGAAGTACGGATTGCTCAAAGCGGATATCTGCCGAATATAGCCCTTTTCGGAAAACAGACCTTATATTCGCATGGCATTCAGAGTAATTTGTTGCCACGTACCATGGTAGGTATTGGCTTTACATGGAATCTCTTTGACGGATTGGATCGTGAGAAGAGAGTACGGCAATCTAAATTGACGGAACAAACGTTGGCCTTAGGACAGATGAAGGCTCGTGACGATTTGGCTGTTGGGGTAGATAAGCTTTATACGCAGTTGGAAAAGGCACAGGATAATGTAAAAGCTTTAAATGCAACAATTGCTTTAAGCGAAGAACTAGTTCGTATCCGAAAGAAATCTTTTACAGAAGGAATGGCAACATCTACCGAAGTTATTGATGCTGAAACCATGCTTGCTACTGTAAAAGTGGCTCGCTTGGCAGCGTATTATGAATATGATGTGGCACTTATGAATCTGCTCTCGCTTTGTGGCACACCGGAACAATTTACAAACTATCAACCTAAACCGTAGCAAACAATGAAACCAACTAGTAAAACCCTATCATGGGCTTTTGTTATCATCCTTTTGGCAGTCGGTATTTTTACCGGCTTGGGAGTTATACTAATGCATAAACAACAGCTAATTCTGCAAGGACAGGCTGAAGCAACAGAAATTCGTATCAGTGGAAAACTTCCCGGTCGTATCGATTCTTTTCTCGTTCAGGAAGGAGATTGGGTACACGAAGGAGATACTCTTGTCGTTATTAATAGTCCTGAAATATATGCCAAGTATCAACAAGTCAATGCCTTGGAACAAGTCGCAGTACAGCAGAACAAGAAAATAGATGCCGGAACCCGTCGTCAGATTGTGGCTACCGCATTGCAGTTATGGAATAAAACGAAGAGTGACCTGACTCTCGCTCAAACAACTTATAACCGTATTCTCACTTTATATAAAGACAGTGTCGTCACTTCTCAAAGAAAAGACGAAGTGGAAGCGATGTATAAAGCGGCTGTAGCAGCCGAACGCGCTGCATACGAGCAGTATCAGATGGCTGTAGATGGTGCACAGAAAGAAGATAAAGCATCAGCTGCCAGTATGGTGGATGCGGCACGAAGCACGGTGGATGAAATTTCAGCTTTGCTGGTTGACTCCCGGTTGACAGCTCCGGAAAGCGGACAGATAGCAACAATCTTTCCTAAACGCGGAGAATTGGTTGCGCCGGGAACTCCCATTATGAATCTAGTGGTTATGGATGATATACATGTTGTTCTTAACGTACGGGAAGATCTGATGCCCCAGTTCAAAATGAATGGAACATTCGTTGCAGATGTGCCTGCTATCGGTAAAGAAAATATAGAGTTTAAAATCTATTATATAAGTCCGTTAGGCAGTTTTGCTACCTGGAAATCAACCAAGCAGACCGGAAGTTATGACCTACGTACATTTGAGATTCATGCCCGTCCGACTCAAAAAGTGGATGACTTGCGTCCCGGCATGTCCGTGTTATTGACTTTAGACTAATTGACATCAAATAAACCAGCGAATGGATGAATCACAAACATATTCCCCTTTTCGTTCCGTATTGTTAAGAGAGTGGCGGCGAATGACTTCGCGGCGCCTTTATTTTGGCGTCTGCATTGTTTTGCCGTTATTTACCCTTTTCTTTATGGCTACGATTTTTGGCAACGGACAGATGGAAAATATTCCTATCGGTATTGTCGATCAGGATAACACTGCCACTTCCCGGACGATTGCCAGAAATATCTTTGCCGTGCCGACTTTTAAAGTGACAAAGCATTTTACGGATGAAGCGGCTGCCCGTGAATCTGTACAAAAGAAAGAGATTTATGGCTATCTTTCCATACCTCCCCAATTTGAGCAAGATGCTATCACCGGAAAGAATGCAACGCTTTCCTACTATTATCACTATGCATTATTGTCGGTAGGCGGCGAGTTGATGGCAGCGTTCGAAACCTCATTAGCTCCAGTGGCTCTTTCTCCTGTGGTGCTGCAAGCCGTGGCACTCGGAGTAGAACAGAATCAAATTACCACCTTTTTATTATCGGTGCAGGCTAATAACCATCCGATATATAATCCAAGTTTGGATTATTCGGTATATTTGAGTCAGCCCTTTTTCTTTGTTCTGTTTCAGGTTTTGATCTTATTGATCACTGTTTACACGGTCGGCATTGAAATTAAGTTTCGTACAGCAAATGATTGGTTGACGACTGCTAAAGGCAATATAGTAACTGCTGTTTTGGGCAAATTATTACCTTATACCATTATATATATATTGATAGGATGGCTGGCTAACTACGTCATGTTCGGCATTTTGCATATCCCTTTTCAGGAGAGTTGGTGGTTAATGAATACCATGACTGTGCTTTTCATTATTGCGACACAGGCTTTAGGACTGTTTTTATTCTCGCTGTTTCCGGCAATTTCACTGATTATAAGTGTAGTTTCTATGGTAGGTTCTTTGGGCGCTACCTTGTCTGGGGTAACCTTTCCGGTTTCCAATATGTATCCGTTGGTAAGGGATGCTTCCTATTTGTTCCCTGTCCGTCATTTTACGGAAATGATGCAAACCATGCTCTATGGAGGCGGTGGGTTTATCCATCTTTGGCAGTCGGCTGTGATACTCTGTATCTTCCCGTTGCTGGCACTGTCGTTGCTTCCTCATTTAAAACGAGCTATAGAAAGTCATAAGTATGAAGACATTAAGTAAGTTACAACAGTTATCATTCATCATTCGTCGTGAATTTCTAGCTATCAGTACCAGTTATGCAGTTCTGCTTGTGTTGATAGGAGGAATTTTTGTGTACGGATTACTCTATAATTACATGTACGCACCGAATATTGTAACCAATGTTCCTGTTGCCGTAGTCGATAATTCTCATAGCAAATTGAGCCGTGATTTTATCCGTTGGCTGGATGCTACTCCCCAGGCAGAGATTTATAGCCAGGCGATGGACTATCACGAAGCAAAAGAATGGATGAAAGAAGGCAAAGTACAAGGAATACTTTATCTGCCTCACGACTTTGAGAAGCGAGTGTTCCGGGGAGATGAAGCTGTATTTTCTCTTTATGCAACTACGGATGCTTTCCTGTATTTCGAGGCTTTGCAGGAGGCATCATCGCGTGTCATGCTGGCTATAAATGATAAATACAGGCCTAATGTAGCTGTATTTCTTCCGCCCCAAGGATTGCTTGCCGTAACTATGGCAAAACCGATCAATGTAATAGGAACTGCACTTTATAATTATACGGAAGGCTATGGCTCTTACCTTATTCCCGCAGTTATGATGATTATAATCTTTCAAACCCTATTGATGGTTATTGGTATGGTGACTGGAGAAGAACACAGCAACAGAGGAATCCGTGCCTACGCTCCTTTTGGAAATGGCTGGGGAGTAGCTATTCGTATAGTGGCAGGAAAAACATCCGTATACTGTGCTCTTTATGCCCTCTTTGCTTTTTTTCTATTAGGCTTGCTCCCCCATTTTTTCAGTATTCCTAATATTGGAAACGGGCTATACATTGTATTATTATTGATTCCATACCTGATGGCGACCTCTTTCCTGGGGTTGGCAGCTTCCAGGTATTTTACAGATTCTGAAGCTCCCCTACTTATGATTGCCTTCTTTTCCGTAGGATTAATTTTTCTTTCCGGGGTCTCCTATCCGATGGAGCTAATGCCTTGGTATTGGAAAGTTGCACATTACATTTTTCCGGCTGCACCAGGCACACTTGCTTTTGTGAAATTGAATTCTATGGGAGCCAGTATGGCGGATATCAGACCGGAATATATAACCCTTTGGATACAAGTATTTATTTATTTTATAATAAGTATATGGGTTTACAAGAAGAAACTGGAGTAGTAAAAAAACAACTGTTTATATGAAATACATTATATATATTTTTCTCTTTTTCCCTATTTGGGTTACAGCACAGACATACAAATATATAGGAATAGAAAATGGTTTGAGCAATCGCCGGATATTCAATATTCAGAAAGATACACAAGGATACATGTGGTTTCTCACCAATGAAGGAATGGATCGTTATAACGGTAAAGATATAAAACACTATAAATTAAACAAAGAAGCTAGTAGTTTAGATGCTCCTGTACGTTTGGGATGGTTGTATACAGATTCACAAATCGGTATATGGGTGATCGGCAAGCAGGGACGGGTTTTTCGATATGAAGCAAACGAAGATGATTTCAGAATGGTGTATAAACTACCGGATATTTCTGAAACCATTAGTTGTGGCTATTTGGATCGGAATAATAACATTTGGCTATGTTATAAGGATTCTATATTACTATATAATATAAATGATGCTCACATTCTTCAATTTCCCAATATACTACATAGTAATATCACAGCAATAGAACAAATAGACGAACAACATTTCTATATAGCAACAGAGGTAGGCGTTCGATATGTTAAACTGGAGAATGGTATTTTGGAGACTGTTCCTGTTAAAACACTGGATTATTTTCATGCGCAAGTAAGTGAATTGTATTTTCATAAGCAATTAAAAAGACTATTTATCGGTTCATTTGAAAGAGGAGTTTTTGTGTACGATATGAATACACAGGAGATTATACGACCGGAAGCTGATCTTAGTGATGTAAACATAGCTTGTATCAGCCCGTTGAATGAAACAGAATTACTGGTTGCAACAGAAGGAATGGGAGTATATAAGGTTAATGCAAATACTTGTGAACTGGAACATTACATTGTTGCTAATTATCAAAGTTATAATGAAATGAATGGGAATAATATCAATGATGTATTTGTGGATGAAGAAAAGCGGATATGGCTGGCTAACTATCCTACAGGGATTACGGTAATTGATAATCGCTATGAGAATTATCATTGGATGAAACACGCTATGGGCAATGTCCAATCATTAGTCAATGATCAGGTACAAGCAGTCATTGAAGATCATGAAGGTGACTTGTGGTTTGGAACCAGTAATGGTATTAGTCTTTATAATTCAAAAACAGGTCAGTGGCATTCATTCCTAAGTTCTTTTAATCAACAACTAAAAGACAAGAATCATATTTTTATTACTCTATGTGAAGTGTCTCCCGGCATTATATGGGCAGGAGGATATACTTCCGGGATTTATAAAATAAATAAAAAGACTCTATCCGTTGAATACTTCTCTCCTTACCTACTTTCTCACGTCAATATGCGTCCGGATAAATATATTCGTGATATAGTGAAAGATTCAAGAGGGTATATCTGGTCGGGAGGATATTATAATCTAAAATGTTTTGATCTGAAGACTAACAGCACACGTCTATATTCAGGATTGAATTCCATTACATCCATTGTTGAAAAAGACAAAGATAATATGTGGATTGGGACTGCTATCGGATTGTATTTATTGAATCGAGATACTGGTGAATATCAGCATATTGAAATGGAGGTAGGGATTACTTATATCAATACGCTTTATCAGGCAGATAATGGATTGTTATATATCGGGACAAATGGCATGGGAGTATTTATCTATGACCCTCAAGATAAAACTTTTGAGCATTACTTTTCCGATAACTCTGCATTAGTTTCAAACAGAATATTTACAATATTGCCGGAAGTAGACGGACGTATAATGATGAGTACGGAGAATGGAATAACCTGTTTTCATACTAAAGAAAAGATATTTCGTAATTGGACCAAAGGAGAAGGATTGCTACCTTCATATTTTAATGCAGCAGCAGGAACGGTACGTAAAAATAAAAATTTTGTATTCGGTAGTACGGATGGAGCAATTGAATTTCCGATGAATGTGAAATTTCCGGATTATAAGTTTTCTAGATTGATATTCAGCGACTTCCATCTTTCTTATCAACCTGTTTATCCGGGTGTCAAGGATTCTCCTTTACAGAAGAGTATTGATGAGACAAATGTATTAAAGCTGGCATATAATGAGAATACATTTTCATTTGAAGTTTCTACAATCAATTATGATTCTCCCGGAAGTGTACTATATTCATGGAAATTAGAAGGATTTTATGAAGAATGGACCCAACCGGGCGTAAGTAATTTGATTCGTTTCACCAATTTGCCTCCGGGTAAATATACTCTTCATGTGCGTGCAGTATCCAGAGAAGAACATGACACTGTTTTTCAGGAACGTACTATGAAAATTATCATCACACAGCCATTTTGGTCGAGTTGGTGGGCTATCTTGTGTTATATCCTGTTGGTAATCGGGGGATTTTATTTTGTTCTGCGGATGATAAATCTAAGAAAGCAAAAGAATATATCTGATGAAAAAACGCAATTCTTCATCAATACAGCGCATGATATACGCACTCCATTAACTTTGATAAAAGCACCTTTGGAGGAATTATTGGAAGAAGAGACGCTCACCGACAATGGAATCACTCGTACGAATATTGCATTGAGGAATGTAGAAGTTCTTTTACGACTGGTCAGTAATCTGATCCATTTTGAACGAACGGATGTATATTCCTCTAATATGACAGTTTCCGAGTATGAATTGAATACCTATATGAATGAGATATATGATACATTCTCTTCTTATGCAGCCATCAGGCGCATTGAATATACATACGAGAGTACTTTCAGCTATATGAATGTATCGTTTGATAAAGAAAAGATGGATTCTATTTTGAAGAATATAATATCAAACTCACTAAAATATACTCCTGAAAATGGAAAGGTCAGCATTTCCGTATCCGATACGAACGATTCATGGAAAGTGATAATTAAGGATACAGGTATAGGTATTCCTGCCAATGAACAAAGTAAGTTGTTCAAGCTTCATTTCCGTGCCAGCAATGCTATTAACTCTAAAGTGACGGGTAGTGGTATCGGACTAATGCTGGTAGGAAAACTGGTCAGCCTTCATGGAGGTAAAATTAGTGTAGATAGTGTTGAGCATCAAGGTACGACAATCAAAATTGTATTTCCGAAAAAGAATAAGAATTCTCAAAATATCAGTGACGAAGCACCTTCTAAATTTGAGACGTTGGCTCCTGTACTGCCCGATCCGAATGTACCAGCAAAGACAACCGCTACAATAGATAATCCAAATTTACGACGGATTCTTGTTGTAGAAGACAATGATGAGCTACGCTCCTATCTGGTCAGTTCATTGTCTTCTATATATAATGTACAAGCTTGCGCCAACGGAAAAGAAGCATTGATTATTATCAAAGAGTATTGGCCGGAACTGGTTCTTTCTGATATCATGATGCCGGAGATGCGGGGAGATGAATTGTGTGTGGCTATCAAAAGTGATATTGAGATTTCACATATTCCTGTGTTGTTGCTTACTGCTTTGGGAGAAGAAAACAATATTCTGGATGGACTGTCGATTGGTGCGGACGAATATCTCATCAAACCTTTCAGTGTGAAAATATTACGGGCGAGTATCGCTAATCTGTTGACAAACCGGGAACTGTTGCGTATGAGATATGCCAATCTGGATATAGAAGCGAAATCAATGGTTCCATCTGCAAACGGTACTAACAGCCTCGATTGGAAGTTTATATCAAATGCAAAGAAAATCGTGGATGAGAATATAAACAACCCTGAATTTTCCGTTAATGTGCTCTGTGAATCAAGTGGCATGAGCCGTACCAGTTTCTATTGTAAATTGAAAGCATTGACGGGACAGTCTCCGACAGAGTTTATTCGGGTGATGCGTTTGAAACGTGCTACCGAGTTATTGAAAGAGGGTGAATATGCCATTAATGAGATCTCAGACATGGTTGGATTCTCTGAAACTAAATATTTCCGGGAAGTATTCAAAAAATACTATAAGATGAGTCCGAGCAGGTATGCTAAAGAAGGAGGTAATCCCGCTGCTACTGATATGGAAGATGACGACGAAGATTGATAAATAGAAAAATAGATGAATAAGTCCTATTATTATAACATGTTCTCCCCTGCTATGAATATCTTTAGCAGAGGAGAACTTTCTTTTTCAAGACTTAACAAGCTGTATTTTTTCTCATACTTTATTTCGTGTTTCAGTTATCTCTTTCTTACTTCCTACTTCTGATTTTCTTCAGGAAATCGCGGATCAGCGGTAATATTTCTTCTGCTGATTCCACTTCACTACACATGGTTTCTACAGGACATCCTCCCGTACGGTCGCGGTTCCAGATAAAAGCAACTTCCTGCGCAAAATCGACTTTCACATCTGATTTTCGGAATAGCTCCAAAGCCTTGGTACTGATAATATCCGTATATAATTCTTCTATACCACCCAGAATCATCAGGGCGGCAGCTCCCTTGCCAACCACTTTGTCGGCAATCAAAGCTCCTTTAAGAAACTCCGGTTCCTGTGTTAGCAAATCATAGAGATCAGCTACGCCACGTTGAGTGAAAGTGCGGATTTTTTCTCCGTTGGCAATGGTACAAGAATATCCTCCCGTATGTAATAGATTGATTAATTCTTCCATTGTTTCTTTTATAAAGTACCTTGTTTCAATTGTTCTACAAATTGGTCTATCCGGTGCAGTTCTTTCGGAATATTAATGTTTTGCGGGCAATGAGCCACACACTGATTGCAACCGATACAATGGCTTGCCTGTCGAAGTTTGGGCACGCTACGGTCATAGCCGACAAGAAAAGCGCGTCGGGCTTTCGCATAATTTTCATCCTGCCCGCTTCTAGCGACATTACCTTCATTGACACAACGGTTGTAATGCAACAATACAGCAGGTATATCCAGCCCATACGGACATGGCATACAATATTTGCAGTCGTTGCAAGGGATAGTAGGATATTTCAGCATTAATTGTGCCGTTTCTTCGAGGAATTCTTTTTCTTCATCTGTCAATGGTTCCAAAGGAGAATAAGTGCGGAGATTATCCTGCAAATGCTCCATGTAAGTCATACCACTTAATACAGTCAGAATATCCGGGAATGAACCGGCAAAACGGAAAGCCCAGGAAGCGACACTACTTTCCGGACGACGTTGTTTGAGCCGTGCCACCAGATTATCGTTCAACTTGGATAGACGTCCTCCCAAAAGTGGTTCCATAATGATGGCAGGAATCCCCCGTTTGGCCAGTTCGCCATATAGATATTCCGCATCCGTATTTCGGGTATTGGTCTCTTTGGCATGTTTCCAGTCTACATAATTGAGCTGTATTTGTACAAAATCCCATTTAAATTCATCATGTCGTGAGAGCAGATAATCATATACCTCAATATCGCCATGGTAAGAAAATCCGAGATTCCGGATACGTCCGGCTTCACGCTCTTTAACCAGAAAATCAAGTATTCCGTTATCCAGGTATCGTCCTTTAAGGGCTTCCATTCCTCCCATGCCGATGCCGTGGAGCAACATATAATCAATGTAGTCGACTTGTAGCTCCGCAAACGATTTGTGGTACATCTTAAGCGAGGCTTCGCGAGACCACGTATCAGGAGAGAAATTAGATAATTTGGTAGCGATGTAATATTTATCACGGGGATGGCGACTCAATGCAATACCTGTTGCCTTTTCGGAAAATCCTTGTACATACGCCGGAGATGTATCGAAATAGTTTACTCCGTGAGCGATTGCATAGTCTATCAATCCATTGACGGCATCCTGGTCGATAACTTCACCATTACCATCGGGAGCAGGTTTGAGCGGCCAACGCATACAACCATATCCCAAAAGTGAAACACGGTCACCGGTGGTTGGAGATGTACGGTAAGTCATTTTATCGGTGGGCACCTCTCCTTCTCCTGTTGCGCTAGTTGCAGAAGTAGCCCCCTTTGAAGAGCATCCGTATAGCAGACCTGTCGATGTGGCTGCACTGATACCTACAATCTTAATAAAATCTCTTCTATTTATATCTTTCTTATTTTTTTCTTCCATACTAATCTTATACTGATTTAGATCAAATAATTCTGTGCATTTGATGTCCGCTCACGTAAATGGCGCTGAAAGGACGAGACGGACAAAGGTTCTCACACGCTCCGCAACCAATGCATTTTTCTACATTCACTACCGGAATCTTTAGAGAATCCGCTTTGTCAGGATCGGAAGCCACCATTTGTATGGCACCTGTCGGGCAATGGCGGGCACAGTTGCCACACTCCATTCCATCTGTCAAAGGCACACAGTTCTCTTTAATCCATACGGCATGTCCGATCTGAATAGCCGATTTTTCGGCAAGACTAGTCAGATGGATAGCACCAGCCGGACAGACCTCCGAACATTTGGTACATTCGGGGCGACAATACCCGCGTTCGTATGACATTTCCGGTTGCATCAACGTCATCAGATTGTCCGAAGGACGCAACACCTGATTGGGGCAAACGGATACGCATAATTGGCAGGCCGTACAATGTTGAGTGAAATTACGCGCACTTAATGCACCGGGAGGATAAATCGGATTTTCTCTGTTCGGGATCTTCTTATCCTCAATAGTGGCTAACCCACCGTCCACTTTCTTTTCCTGTGCTTTCAGGGCAGAAGTTGTTGCAAAGATAGCCGATGCTGTAAGGAAGCTACGACGTTTATTATCAATCTGTTCGGTGGTGACAGCCTTTGCTTTCATATCTTCGCTTGTAGCTGTTTCGTTTTTAGGTTTCTGTCGAGTGTATTTAATGGCTCCATGCTTACATTTGCCGATGCAATCCATACAAGCTACACAACGACTATAATCAATTTCATGAGCTTTTGAATTGATACACGATGCTTTGCAATTACGGGCACATAAACCGCAACTATTACATTTGGAAGTATCAATCACTGGTTTGAATATCGCATATTTGGATATAAATCCCAATACAGTACCCACCGGACAGATGGTATTGCAATACGTTCGTCCATTACGCCACGCCAGAATGAAAAGGACAATGAGAGTGACAACGGCAATAATCAGTGTTGAAAGGCTCTTCATCCATACATCTACCTCATAAAAAGCATAACTATCCATTCGTTCGGCAAAGTATGCCAACAGGTTGTTTCCCCACTGCCAAACCGGCGCGAAAAGGCTGGAAGCTATCCGTCCATAAGCACTATACGGAGCCAGTAAGATAGCCCAAGAATTCAGCCCTGCAACCATCATTATAATGAACACTCCTAAAACGCCATACCGCAACCATTTCATTGCCGATGAATAGCGGAAGCGATTTTTCTTTTGATTACCGGATATCCATGAAACGATGTCCTGAAACACTCCCAACGGACAGATAACGGAACAATAGATACGCCCGAACAGGAATGTAAACACAACTAAAAACAATACGACACCTATATTCAAGGCTAATAAAGCCGGCAGAAATTGAATTTTCGCCAACCATCCGAACCATGTGTGCAATGTACCCGTAAAGTCGAGAAAAAGCAGGGTAATAAGCGTAAAGCACACAATGGCGGCTGTAAGTCTGATAGTACGTAGCATAAGCTTTTTTAATTTTCAAATTATAGTAGTTATCTCTAAATGTGCAAAACAGTCAGGATTCAACCCCAATGTATTTTAATGTTGCAAATTTAATCAAGGAAATTTGTTTTTCAACTATATAGATTACAGAATGTTTTACCAATTTTACTGATCATAGAAAAGAAATGTTTAACTGTATTGGGTGAAGAACTATTTTTCGTATACTTGAGGCATATTATACGCTGGAATAGGTATCGGTGGTGTAATGGGATAGTGGAACGTACCAATCCTCCTTTTCGGATAAAAGTAGGTCCCTAGATACAGGTATTGTTTGCGAAGAGTAAAAAATGGTTGCCTAATGCAGTTATACAATATGCCTTACGGATATTCTACGCAATTAAGTAAATAATATGATATATAAAAGAGGCCGTTCCCAAAGTTCCTAAAAGAAAAATCGTCCTTACTATAATCTATCGTAGTAAGAACGATTTTATAAGATCAAGGCTCTTTTGAACGGCCTCTTTTTGATTTGAATACCTTCTATGTGACTGGATTAACTTTTCGGAACTAATTCCAAGAACATGGTAGTAGTCAGCAACACTGCCAGTCCGACGCAAACGCTTATCAACAGCCAATTAATATATTTGGCTTTCGGCTTGGTGTCGGCATGCAGATTATTCAGGAAATATTCCCTAAAGAAAAGATACAAGCCTGGTATCGTGGCACTTGCCAATAAGAAATCTTCCGGAATCTGAAAGAAATAAGTTTTGGATAATCCGATCAATGACCAATGGCAAAGGAACAGCACCAAAAACATATTGACTTTTTGTGCAAACAGCAATAACAATCCGATGGTAAACACCACTACCGAACAAGGCATAACTGGAGAAGTCATTTCCGGGAATGAAAGACCGCGTGCCAATGAAACCAAAGGATATATAAAAGGCATTGCTAACAGCACATAAGACAGTAGATCATATTTGTGGGTACGTTCGAAGGTAGTATATCCTGTAATCACATCCCATATCCAAATGATAGCCATCACCCCCCAAAACATAGCCATGACTCCATTATAACTACGCTCTTCACAATAGATATAATAGTAGACCAGAGAAATCCAAGTATACAGACCTATCATATAGAACTTCATCGCCATTTTCACCCACGGATGTGGTTTGCTGATAAGCAATCCGGTCAATGCAATACCAATCAGAATGATAACTATCTGTAAAAGCCAAGTAGCTGAATTATAATATGCAATTGTTCTCCAAAAAATCTCCATAAAAATTCGTTTTAGTGTCTTGTTAATGAAAAGGCTCTATGTGGAAACAGGAACATTGGGAATGTAGCTCCTACCGCCAACATGAAAATCACTGTGCTTGCTATCAGAGTATTAGAGAAGAACATCGACATAAACTTGTCCAGCTTATCCGGATCATTCACATTTTGCAGACACATGATAAGTGAAAATACCATGTTGTATGCAAACTTTCCCGGAACCATGGGAAGCAACGCCGGAATGTACAATACCGTCATCGGGCAATATACCTTTTTCCCTAACCACAAACTGCCGAAGCCGATGACTAATCCGGCAAACAACGAACCTGTGGCAATATCCACGCCTAAATAAGTCATCAAACAAAAACGACAAGCATGTCCCAATGCTGCCAGTATGGCAATCATCTTAAATGCACGCAAAGGAGGATCGGAAATTGCACCAAATCCTATACCTGCTACTGCTGCAAAAAATCCATCCGTAAGAATGTCAAGTGCTATCATATCAAATTAAACTGTTTTTTACCATTAATAATGTGAAGGAAAGTCCGATAGCGATGCTTACAATCAACAAAGAAGCCTCTGTCAGACGAGCAAATCCTGTTAATACATATCCCTCTACTATATCAATCACGCCATTAATCAAGGGAACCCCAGGCACAAGATATAGCACGCTGGTTGCCATGGCAATCTCCGAAGTTGTATCGAAAATCAACGCGGTGGAAGCACACAGGGAAGCAACAAAAGCCGAAACAATAAATACAACATAATGATTGATCTTTTTCGCCTGCATTTGTTGTTTCAGGTAGAATCCTGTAATGGTAGCCGAGAACACAATTCCCATCGAAATTAAATCACCGCCGAACAATTTGCAGAAAGACGCATTGGCAAATCCTACTAATAATAACACGAAAAGAGAGTGTATCCGCGGAGCAGAAATAATTTTTTTGTATTTGTCTTTCAATTCTTCCAATGACAAATGATTGTCTACTGCTTCCCAGCTTAATGCGCTTAACTCTGAATTATGTTCAAAACTGATCGGGTGTGCAGGAATGTCTATAACCTCATTACAAGCCTCGTTTGTTTCTTTATCTATAATAGTCAGAATGATGTTTCTATGAAATACGCTTAATTTGACATCTAGTCCGAAAGCCTCTCCCATACGCTTTGTGTTGCGTACCACCCGTGAGGTGTGTACTCCGGCCCCCATTAAATGAGCTGAATATTCTGCAATAAATTTACCTATGGATAATAAAGATTCGCCTGTCTTCATAAATATGATATTTTTAAATCGGGCGCAAAAGTACAAAAAAAACAGGGACCTTTACCGCGATTAAAAATAAAAAATGCAGCCTTTCACAGTGTTTAAAGCTAAACCTCTAGTGAAAGACTGCGTCAATCTTTTAAGCCTTACTAATCTAACTACTTTATCTTAACTATATTAACCCATTTTTTCTGCAGTGTGATCAAAGTTTACTCCTTTTCTCATTTCGGTAGCACTTCCACCATTACAGGAAAATGATCTGAAGAATATTTATTATACTTTATATCATCATCAATGGTGTGATAAGAAAGCACTTTTATTTTTGGAGTCACAAAAATAAAATCTATACGTTTAGCTGTGTTTCCTGTTTTGTTATAGGCATAAAAACTACCTGACGGTCCTTTGGGAGGTGTCAGAGTACATTCGTATGAATCTAGTAATAAATTATCTTTCAGGAGAAGTTGTATCGGCTCTTCGTCCGGAGTAGCGTTAAAATCACCAGTGCAAAAGGTCGGCTTACCTTTAGCGATCTTCCTTACCTGTTCCAACAACATGAATGAGGATTGCCGTCTTGCTTCTGTTGCTTCATGATCCGTATGTGAATTAAATACATAAAACTTCTTCCCGGACCTGAGATCCTTAAAATATCCCCAAGTACAAATCCGACGACAACGTGCTCCCCAACCATAAGAAGGTATGCCAGGAGTCTCCGAATACCAAAAATCACCATGTTTCAACACCTTAAAACGATCCTTTTTATAATAAATGGCACAATGTTCTCCTTTATTATCCCCGTCACGATCACGACCGATATAAGAAAACTCGTTCAAGATCATCATATCTTTTAATTGAGAGGTACGTCCTTCCTGTATGGCAAACATATCAAATTTATTCCGTCGCACAACATCCACCAATGCATTCAGACGAACTTCCCAAGCCTTATCCCCCTTGTCTCCTTTGGTGCGGATGTTATAAGATGCAAGGCGAATAATTTCTTCCGGTTTCGTTTTGTCTAAGTTCAAAGATTTTGCCGGAAGTTCTCCGGCAAAAAGTAAAATCAAAAACAGAAAATAATATTTCTTATTTATAAAACACTTCATATTACAAATCATTAAATATCAGTTTATTTACTCCATTTAAATACCGGATAGCCATTGCTTCCTTCTTTCCAAAGAGAAGAATCCCAGCTTATAACAGTAGTTTTCAGTTCGTTAGCAGATTTAGCTACTCCCTGGAAACTACTACTACCGGACGGTGATGTCTCATCTGAAACGGTAAATGTAGCCTCTCCTGCTTTCAAAATCATACCGTCATAAGCATAGCAGTTTTCAGCAGTAACATTATTGTTATGTCCTCCCACTATGCGTCCTATTTTTGCCTGGTTTGAATAGTTTAACAAGGTACTACTCCATGCCACACAATTCTTGATATTTAGTGTTCCGCTATCCATATTACCGACTATACCTCCAACCCAGCCACCTTTAGTAGCACTGATGTCACCACTTACATGACAATTTTCAATATATGAAGTCGTGTTGCCAGCATGGAACCTTCCGATAATTCCACCTGCTTTACCGTTATCATTATTTATCTGATCAATAATAGTAGCAGTGGTATAGCAGTTCTCAATACGTCCATTACCGCCGAAGATACCACCAATTCCGCCTGCTGCTCCCGACCCTTTCAGTATTCCGGTAGTATAACAGTTAATGATCTTACCTGTGAACCCTACCGCACCGCTATTCAATCCTACATAACCGGCTATAATACCGATACCTTGGTTAGTAGATGAGATATTTGCATCGACAAATCCTACATTCTTGCATTCTCCACACAATACACCAAAGAAACTGGGATAAGAACCGGAGTCACAATTCAGATTTCTAATTACATGATTGCGTCCATCAAAAATTATCCATTTCTCGTACGGACCATCTCCATTTAAGGGCGTCCACTTGATCCCCTGCATATCAATATCCGCACTCAAAACAAAGTAGGTCGTTTGTTTTCCAATAAGGACTTTGCTCATGTTCTGAATATGGATAGCATTAGCAATCACATAAGGATTATTTTGAGTTCCGTCTCCACTAGCAAAATCACCTTCTGGTTCATTGTCATGTCCTCCATAACTAGCGTAATCTTCTCTATCTAACTGCCACTCTAAAATAGGGAATCCCATATCTATATTCCCAACATTATGCCATGGAGTCCCCCAATTGGCAATTCTATTCTGTAAAGTCAGGACACTTTCACCCGCTCCATCATATTTTCCTGTCGAAACGGAGCCTAGATTATCCTCCGGAGAAAATCCTTTACAAACCATATCCTCCCATGCATAACATTCAGATGCGACAGGATCTGCCTGATGTTCATTTTCACCTTGAGACAAAACTCCACAGATACGTCCAGATCTGGCAGCAGGGCCTGTCATTTTCCAGTTCCAAGCAACACAGGAAGTAATTTTAGCTCCTTCGGAAGGAAGGGCAACAATACCTCCCACTGAATTGGCACCAATTAATACACCTGTAGAATAGCAATATGACACCTCGCTGTTTTCATACATAGAACCTACAATACCTCCACATTCATCTCCTGTAGATATGACCTCTGCTGTGGAATAACAGTTTTTGATATAACAAATCTGTCCTCCATACGGTCTACCCATACGGGAAGCTATCCCACCAGCATACTTTCCTTTCACTTTTCCGGAGACGTAACAGTTTTCCACCTGCCCTGTCTTCTCTACAGCGTTCGGAGCTTTCACTCCGATATAACCGCCGATAACCCCTGCCCCACTATTAGTAGCTGCTTCTACATGGGCATTATAGAAACCTACATTTTTACAAGTCCCGGCCAAAATACCGAAAAAACTGGCATACGCTTTGTCTGTACAGGTGAAATTCTTTATAATATGGTTATTTCCATCAAAATAGATATAATAGTCACCGGTTGGGTTCAATGGTTCCCAATTAGATACAGACTTCATATCAATATCAGCCCCCAATTGGAAATAAATCATCTTTCCTTTCACCAAGGCTTCACTCATATTCTGAATCTGTATCACATCCATAATGAGATAGGGTTTGTTCACTGTTCCATAACCTTTTTCAAAAAGTCCGCCTGCTCCGTCACCCTCGTCTCCGTCATCTATGTCTGTATTCCTATCCGGCGGAATACGGCTATAGGAATCCATCGGATTAAAATCAGAGCATGAGAAAGATAAAACAGCCATCCATAAAATGGTCCAATATCTCATTACCGAATATGTACTTATATGATAAAATTTGTTTTTCATAATCTTCATTTTTATTTTAGATTTCTACTACAATCACCATAGGATAATGATCGGATAAAGAACTGACAATAGTGCGGGTAGAAAGCACCGTAGCATGTTTCACAAAAATAAAATCAATTCTGGTCTTTTTAGAAGGAAATGTAAAGAGAGCTCCGTGTTGAACGGCCGCTTCCCGATACGCATCTTTCAATATACCACTTTGGCAAATCGTAGTGGCTATTTCGGGAGCATCAGGAGTCGCATTAAAGTCGCCGGTACAAAATGCGGGAGTATTGTCTTTTGCTTTATCGGAAACTGCATCCACCAGCATTTGGCATGCATGTTTTCTGGCATTATCAGCCAAAGGCATGTGAGTTTCAAAAAGATAAAATTCTTTTTGAGTCTTGCTATCCTTGAATTTTCCCCATACACAGAAACGTTTGAAATTTGTTTCATCCCATCCGTTGGAAGGAATTTCCGGAGTTTCGGAAAACCAGAAACGTCCGGCATCCAGTAATGTGTAGCGGCTCTTCTTATATAAAATGCCACTCATCTCTCCTGCCTTGTTATCGTCATTTCCAGTGTCACGACCATAAGCGAGAATCTGATAATCACTCGCAAGTTGGGTTCCTAAGTAGGAACGTTGTTCCCAACTGGCTTCTTCGAATCCACAAATCTCAAAATCGTAGTCTTTGATTAATTGTGCCACACGTTCTCGGCGGTTAGTCCATCCTGTACCAGTTTCCACCAGTAAGTTATAAGTTGCTACACGCATGGACGTTTCAGTCACGGGGTCTTCGTCTTCCTCGCCATCTCCTGTATCCCACGTGAAATCAGGATAGTACAATGAATTGTCTTTATTATCTTCACAACTGCTGGCGAAAACAGAGAATATGAAAGTAATCAATGTGTATATTACTATCTTTTTCATAAATCTATTATTTATATCTTTTATACTTGTTATTCATTCCATCCCGGATTCTGGGTTACGACACCATTAGATAAGATTATTTCCTGTCTTGGTATCGGATATAGATAATCACGGTTCTCATTCCAGGTACGGTCGATCCAACTGTAACACAATAAATTGCCATAATTACCTTCTGACAATGAGGTGCCGCTTCCATCGGAAGCCAATTTTACATACGTCACACTTCCAACACTGGGTTGCGAAGATGTGGTGTAGAAACAGACATCATTTGTTCCGTCTCCATCGATATCATACGCTTTATTGATAGCTGTAGCAGGAAGATAAAATCCTTTAAAAGATTGGGCCATACATTGCCCCTCTTTCCAGCGCATCAAATCATAATAACGGAAGCCTTCCATGACCAACTCTATCGCACGTTCCCGTCGGATTTCCAGAATCACCCCTTTATTATCTCCTGTGACATTCACATAACCGGTTTCCGGAGCACACATATAAGGGTCCGGAGAAAGGTTTGCTGCATTCATATTCAGTTTTCCCGTAACTCCTGCACGTGTCCGCAATTTGTTTACCGTATTGTCGATATCAGTTTGCGTCAGTGTTCCTAATTCTGCCTTTGCTTCGGCATAGTTCAAATAGACTTCCGCTAATCTGAACAGAGGAAGGTCATTGCTTGAATCACCTGTATAGCTCATATTATCATTTGCATATTTCAGCAGGTGGTATCCGGTCATCGTAACATTCATATTTATATTTGAAGTACGGATTGTTTGCGCTAAACGCGGATCACGATTGACTATTTCATCCTTGAACTCCATTGTTGCATAATTGGGTTGGTCGGTGAAACGGTTGCCGTTCTTCATTAAATAATAATTGACCAGTTTTTTCGAAAGTCCGGGACGGCCCAATGTCGGAGAATTCTCAAAAGCCTGTACTTTATGAACCAAACTCAAATCATTATTATAATCCCTAGCCAATATGATTTCCGCATCAATCGCATTCTCGGATTTAAAGAGATTACGATAGGACTGTGAGCCGGATTGATATAATGAATATCCTCCGGAAGCAGTCATAATTTCATTAGAGGCACTAACACAGTCATTCAAGTATTTCTCATAATCACCCAATCCATGGTATTTACGATAAGTACCTTCAAATAATCCTACACGTGACTTCAATGCTTGGGCAGTCCACCAGGTTACACGATAAAGTTCTTTTGTCCGGTTGGTTTCTTTAAAAACCTCTATGGCAAAATTAAGATCTTCCATTATCTTTCCCATCACAAATTCGCGTGAATCCCTGGCTTTGTATAAATCGGCATCATCCGAGCCGAGTACTTTATCGTACCAAGGTACATCTCCAAAACGTTTCACCTTTTCAAAATAGAAATAAGCACGGAAGAAGCGTGCTAGGGCTTCATATTTGTCGCGCACTTTCTGGTCTTTACAGTTTCCCAGATTATCCAATAAAAAATTAATTGATCGCAGTGCACTCCAACTCCATCCTCCACCCGTTTCCGGAATGACACGTTGTCCGCTCACTTCATCGTCCAAAGGTGATACGATCAACACATCAGCATTATCCTTGTAAATATCGCCATCACCCGGGAAGTTATTCGAATAGAATTGATTACTGTACAACTGTAATTGCTCTTCATTCGTAAAATAATCCTTAGTCGTCAAGCGATCTTTCGGATTTATATCCAATATGTTTTCACAAGAAGCAAATAACAACGACAGACCAACAGTCGCCCACAATGTATATTTCATTATTTTCATACTATATTCCTTTATATTCGTTATTATCAGAATGTTATATCTACACCAAAAGAGTATGTCTTTGCCCAGGGATAAATATTTGCGTCACTTTTACTTGTTTTCCAGCTATTACTTGCCGATGCTTGTTCTGGATCAATATAATCGGAATGTAGCTTAGTGAATGTCAGCAAGTTCTCACCACTAAAGTAAACACGTATTTTCTCGAAACCTATTTTAGAAAGCCATTTCTCCGGCAATGTGTAACCAATAGAAAGATTCTTCAACCGACAATAAGCGAGGTTCTGCAAATACTTAGTATTAACCACTGCTAATTCACGATTACTTCCGAGAGCCACATATCCTCTGGGACGTGGGAAATAAGCATCTGTATTTTCTTCACTCCATACCTGGCTCATGAAATCGGAAGGAATAAAACTAGCGTATGGTCGGGAATAAGGTCCCCAAAACATAGATGTTTCAGCGCCAGGATACCAGTTTTGTTTGCCGATGCCCTGAAAAAGAACTGAAAAATCAATTCCATACCAATCTGCAGAGATTCCGAAATTATAATTATAGCGCGGCAATGAGTTACCGATCACTTTCATGTCTTTTCGGTCATTAGCTGATGTTGTCTGTTCAATCTTGTTGTTACCATCCAAATCGACAAATTTAAGGTCACCGGCATGAAGTCCATTATCCAAAGCGCTTGCATTAATCATTTGGTTAACGAACGATTGGTCTACTTTATAATTCCTTGCTTCTTCATCCGTTTTAAAATAACCGTCTACTACGTATCCCCATATTTCGCCTAACTGCTGTCCTTCGTAAGGATCGGTCAGCGTCCGGTTGGGATTATCATATTTTGTCACTTTGGAGGTGTTATCTCCGATACCAGCCATTACCCGGTAGTTGAAAGGCTTGCTTGCCAAAGTAAAACTATCTCCCCAAGTAATAGATGCTTCCCATCCTTTCGTACGCAAGTCTGCCACATTCATTCTGGGAGAAGAGGCGCCATATACGCCAGGCAAAGTCTTTCCTGCCATCAACATATCTTTGGTATCACGAATATATGCATCAAAAGATACATTCAAACGGTTATTAAGAAAACCCAAGTCCAAACCTATATTTTTTGTGATTACAGTTTCCCAAGTCAAATCGGTAGAGTTCGGAGCTGACTCATAGGCATAATCGCCTTTCGTAGTATCTCCGAAAGCATAGTTCATTACCGCTCCGGTATTAATCAGTTGCAGATAGTCATAATAGCCTACTGTTTTCTGATTTCCCAATGATCCGTAAGACAGTCTTAGTTTCAGATTGCTTACATAGTTTTTGGCTTGTGTAAAGAAGGCTTCTTCACTGACACGCCATCCGGCAGAGAATGACGGGAAGAAACCGAAACGATGTCCTCGACGAAAACGGGAACTACCATCATAACGTCCGCTGGCTTCAAATAGATAGCGGTCTTTATATCCATAATTCAAACGATAGAAAAAGCCAAGAATCGCATATTCCTCTTGTCCTCCGGTTATGGATATATCATCACCTTTTGCCAGGTTAAAATCATCGAGAGATTCAGAGAGTAACCCGTTACGTTTCATTCCCAATTTCTTGAAATACTTATAATCATAGTTACCGCCTACGATAACCTTTACAGAATGTGCATTTGCGAAGGTATTGTCATACGTCGCGTATAAGTTGAAAGTCTGACGTATCTGGTTATTTTGTGTTTCCGACAAATAATTGCCTTTGGTACGTCCGTTATCCATTGTGATTGTTTCTCCCGGATTTCTGGAGTATAACACATCTACGGAACGATTCAAATTCTGTTGGCTGTAATGTGCCCAGCTGTAGTTTGCACGAACCTCGAAATGCTTGATTGGTTTTAAAACGGCTTCAAACGTAGTTACAAACTCATATTCACGATTCCGATTGTGATGTCCGCCATTTAATAATACGGCACTAACACCATCTGCCACTTCTCCTGTATCTGTCAGACCTGTTCTATAAACCAGGGTTCCATCCGGATGCATCGGTACAATACTTGCCAAAGCATGCCGTACGGCTCTGCTGAAAACGTCATTTACTCCCGATAGCCCCGGATAAGTATATTCAGAATGATAATAAGAAGTATTGTTACTTAATTCAAACCAGGAAGTGATATTGGCAATGATCTTTGAACGGAACGTATATTTCTTAAAGCGGTCCGGATCTATTCTGATAATTCCTTTCTGATTATAGTAGTTGCCTGATAGCATGTACTTCACTTTTTCGGTTCCTCCCGAAACCGTCAAGTTATGCTCCCAAGTGGGACGGGTATTATCAAACAAACAATTATACCAGTCAAAGTTGCCATAATATTTATACTCTCCGTTTTTTTCTACCACCCATGGTCGGGAAGGATCTTCTACTTTATCATTACGGCGAATCCATAATTCATGGTAATCCTCTTGGGTATAATGTGTATAAGGGACGCCTTGGTATGTCTTGTAGAACATATCATTAATACCGGCCGAATAATAACCACGTGTCTCAAAGTCCGTAGAAGTAGTCGTGTCACCAAAACTGAAACGACCGTTATAACTGACATTAGTCTTGCCTACTTTTCCATTCTTTGTTGTAACCAAAATCACTCCATAAGCAGCACGGGCACCATATACGGCAGCAGCCGAAGCATCCTTTAAAACACTGATGGATTCTACGTCATTGGGGTTTACCTTATTTATATCTCCCTCGATTCCATCAATGATAGTCAGAGGTGCTGCATCCGCACTAATGGAGTTGACTCCACGGATATTGAAGTTTCCTCCCTGTCCGGGACGTCCTGAACTAAAGTTTACGTTCATATTCGGTACGGAACCTTGCAGAAGCTGTGATAAGTTGGCAGCAGAACGGGTCGTCAGTTCATCACCCGAAACGATAGCAACGGCACCAGTCAGGTTTACTTTCTTTTGCGTACCATATCCCACCACTACCACTTCTTCCAGTGTCTTACTATCTTCGCGGAGAACTACTTGGGACAGATTTCTGCTGGTAGCAGCGTAATTAACCGTAATATATCCGATGTATGATACTGTAATCGTACTGTTTTCGGGAACATTAGCCAAAGTATAACGTCCGTCTACATTTGTTATTGTACCCAAAGAACTGCCTTGCACCATCACACTGGCGCCAATAATAGGCTCTCCTTTCTCATCGACCACCCGGCCGGATATATTTCTTTTGTTCGCATTACTGGTTTGTTGTTCGGAATCCGTAACTTTCTCCTTCAAATAAATTTTTGTTTTTCCGATCTCATAGTTTACGTTAGTACCGAGAAACAAATCATTCAGAACTTTAGATAATTCCTGATTCTTTGCTTCTACCGTCACTATTCGATCCGGATTGACGATCGTACGGCTATAAGCCACCGTAAGACCAGTTTGCTGTGTAATAGCAGAGAATACTTTCTCCAGCTTTACTTGTTTAAGATTCATTGTCACCTTTTGGGCAGAAGCGGACACGCTTATGATTATCCCCAGCAACAATACGAGCAGAACTTTGTGTTTCATACTACTTGCTTTGATTAAAGTTAAACTTAGATTTAAAATCTCATTTATGCTTAGTAGACACACAAGTCAAAAAAGCGGGTGAGAGAAAAAAGAGTTTTTTTGCATAAACCTAATTTATTTCATAATATTCTTATCCTAAAACAGTAAAGGCTGCGTATATACACAGCCTGTCTTCATTCTATTATCCTATCCAGTATATTCTTACTTCTTTCCGTCCTATTTCATTCGGACTGTCACTTCTTTCCGGACTTCATCATATTCAAATTTTACCGGTGCAATCTTTTCCAAATCCTGAAGCACCTTCTCCAGTATCGTATTATCCGAGGTCAACGTATATACATATTTCGATGCCTGCTCATCCTCTATCTTAAAGTTTACATTATACCAGCGGTTCAGAACCTTGACCACTTCTGCCAGAGGAGTATCTTTAAAAGAAATCACATTGTCTTTCCACATTGAGACTTGCTTTGAATGATCGTTTTTGATTATCCGGCACTGGTCACTTTCTTTATTATATATCAGTTTCTCGCCCGGCAGTAACGGGTATTCTTTTGCAGAGGAGAGAGTCAGATTTACATGTCCTTCATCCAGACAGATCACAATATCTTTATTTTCCGGATAGGCTTGTACATCGAAAGAAGTACCCAGTACATGAACGGAAGGACCGTTCAGATTAACAATAAACGGACGTTTTTTATTCTTGGCTACCACGAAATAGGCTTCTCCCACCAGGAAAACTTCCCGCTTACTCAATCCGAACTTTTTAGGATACTTCAACCAGGAATCTGAATTGATATAAACTCGTGTCCCGTCTTGAAACATCATCTGTATCCGCTCTCCTTTGGCAACACGAATTTCCTCATACTCCGTAGTGCCGAATAAATCCACCCGGGAATTGAGCTGTATATAAAAACCTATCAGGAAAATAACAGGAATTAAGATTGCAGCCACACGGAAGCAGATACGTTTGATCTGTTTGCGTGATATGTTCTTTTGGATCTGATAGTACATCTTTTCAGAAGGTATAGTATGGTTCACATATATTTCTGCCGTTTCGGCATTTAAACATTCTGCCTCCCGGGTCATCACAGCATCCAGGTAAGTGTTCCCTTCTTCTGTGGCAAACCATTCCGCCACAAACTTTGCATCTTCCGGCGTAGCAATTCCGGCAAGCACTTCTTCTATTTGTTTATCAGTGGGTCGATTCATTCTCTTTTTATCTTAAATAGTGGACACTTACATATGTCATTAGTGTGACAAAAGTAACAATTATTAGCATTTTACTTAAATGAATACGTAGCATTTTCAATGCTTCCGTATAATGCGTTTTGACTGTATTAACAGACAGATTCATCCGTTCGGCTATTTCCTGATTCGTTAGTTCCTCTTTCACTTTCATCAAACAAATACTGCGTTTCTGCGGCGGAAGCATATCTACCGCTTTATAAAAAGAGGCCATCAATTCTTTCTTCTCCAGATTTTCTATCAGATTATCTTCGTAGACAGGTGTCGATTGTGCTATTTCATAGTTCTTGCTGATTGCGCTATTCTCATTACGAATCAGATTTAAGACATGATTTTTCGTCATCGTGAAGAGATAGTTCTTCAGGCTGATTCCCACACGTAGTTCTGAACGAAATTCCCATAAACGGGCAAAGACATGTTGCACTACATCTTCTGCTATGTCTGCATTCATTAAATAACGGTAAGCTAATACATATAGCAGCTTATGATATCTGTCATAAGCCTGTGTAAAAGCTCCTTTATCTCCTTTTTCTATGAAGGAAAAGAGCTTCTCGTCATCTGTATTCGTGTATTGCGCTGATTTATCTAACATTCCTTGGATTTTGTTTAATTGTTTTTCCAAAAAGAATAAAAGGTGTAGTACAATTAAGCATCTTTCGCAAAACAAAAGTAGTAAAATTTAGAAAAGGTGGCACATATTCCAATAAAAAAAAGTTCCTGATTAACCCGGTGTTCCGATATTTGCTTTGGGTGGACGACGGCTTTTGATGGTCAGATAGCCTTTCCCTTCTGTTGCTTTCACTTCCATCCATTTCTTTTTCATTTTTCTTTCTATTACTAACAAACTGAATCATAAGAAATAATTCGTTCCACAGTGGTTGATGTTTAGTTCCACATCTGTTTCCCTTTAGTTCTACAATTGTTTTCCTTTAGTTCCATATATGTGGAACGAATCACGTATTACACTTAAATGACTTGTCAATACCTACTGGATATATTAGTAGATCCAGTTATCCGTTAACTTAGCCAGTTCCTATTTGTTAACTATATTTCTTATATCGACTTAATAATAAGGCTATTTGCTTTGTCTATCACCGAAGTATTTAATGATGCCAGATAAATTCTTGTGGTATTTTCCGAATCGTGTCCCATCGCTTCGCTGATAGTAGAAATCGGTATATTCTTACTTTTGGCAATACTTGCCCATCCATGCCGAGCCACATAAGTAGTCAGTGGAATCGTCAGTCCTAACTGGATTCCTATTTTTTTCAGTTTGCAGTTTACTAAATGTGACGCATTTTTATATTGTCGTCTTTCATCTTTTCCGACATCCTTGATAATAGGTAACAGATAAGGTGTTCCCGTTGTGTCATACTTGTCTATGATTTCTTGCATAGGTTTTTCCCATTTGATAAAAAGTTGTTGATTGGTCTTCTGTCGACGGTATGATAATATTCCGTTATGCAAATCTTTTTTCTTCAGATAAGCCATGTCAACGAATGACATACCACGTGTATAAAAACTAAACATAAAAATATCTCTTGCATAATCCAACATTGGATTGTGCTCCAAATTCAGATTCCGTATCTGGCGAATTACTGTTACAGGTACAGCCCGTTTTACTGTTTTATCTATTCCTGTGTAAACGTGCTTGAAAGGATAACGTTGTATGGTAAGTTCCTTTTCTACAGCACGATTATATATCGCACGCAGACTACGCATATAATAAGAGGAAGTGTTAGGACACACTCCTTCTGCTTTCAAGTAAACTTCATATTCTATCATCAGATTAGAATCCACCGCTTCCCAGAGAAGATCTGTCTCTCCCTGAAACCGTATAAAACTATTTAATGCGCATGTGTATGTCTCGGCGGTACGTATCTTACCAATCTGTTTTAATTGAACTATGAGATTTCGGGTAAATAATAAAAAACTATCGTTATCAGACCGTAGATTGTATAACTCTACAATTCTATCGGCGGTATAAGCGCTATCAGTGCGATTCAGTCTGACGATTATTTCTGCCAGTCGGGCGGTCTCTTTCTTTAGGTTGTTCTGTAGTGCTAACAAATAATGGTATCTGCTTTCTTCTGCATTTGGCGGTACAACAATTTGGGAGGTAAAGCTGTGCCATTCTGTTGGATAGAGTTTATAACCTGTATTTATTTGTCTTACTACTCTATCGTGAGTTATCTGATAATACAATGTCCCTTCCTTTGTTAGGACAGAAGAAGGACGGAATTTTACTTTTACGGTTGCCATATAATTATAATTTTGATGTTAATACAACCACAAGTAAATACAAAAACATTTATTATATAATTCTTGTTTGTTTTATTTTCAGCCCACTCTATTTGAGTTCATCCAATCGGCATAAGATATCGCCATACGATACCTTATTCACTGACCTTCGGGGAAGTAACGAATCTAAGTGGACCGAATGAACCGTTATCCCGCCTGATAAAAGAACAGTCGATTCTTGTATTTATCCATTTTATACTTTACATTTGCCAATAAATAAAAAAGAACAATGGCAGATAATTATATAGAGAGACAACAGGAACAATACGAAGCCCGGAAAGCTGCTTGGAAACAGGCACAAAAATATGGTAAGAAGAAACTAACAACGGTGCGTCCGGCCGAATCGAAGTCTCACTCTTCAACGATTTTAAAAACGGAGGACTCAAAAAGAAGGGTATTTGTAACAGGCGGAGCGGAAGGAATAGGCAAAGCAATAGTAGAAGCTTTTTGCCTGGCTGGAAATCAAGTTGCCTTTTGCGATATAAACGAAACATCGGGACGGGAGACTGCGAAGGCAACCGGGGCTATATTCCGTAAGGTCGACGTAAGTGATAAAAATGCGCTTGAAAGTTGCATGCAAGCCATTCTTGCCGAATGGAACGATATGGATGTTATTGTCAACAACGTCGGTATCAGTAAATTTTCTTCCATCACAGAGACAAGTGTAGAAGATTTCGACAACATTCTTTCTATTAACCTGCGTCCTGTATTCATCACTTCCCGTCTGCTTGCCATCCATCGTAAAAGGCAGCCCTCTCCCAACCCATACGGCCGAATCATAAATATCTGCTCTACGCGTTATCTGATGAGTGAAGCGGGAAGTGAAGGTTATGCAGCATCAAAAGGTGGTATCTATTCTTTGACTCATGCATTGGCTTTGTCTTTATCTGAATGGAATATCACGGTAAACTCGATTGCTCCGGGATGGATACAGACTCACGATTATGATCAACTCCCACCGGAAGACCATTCACAGCATCCTTCACGGCGGGTAGGCAAACCGGAAGATATTGCCCGCATGTGTCTGTATCTCTGCGAGGAAAACAATGACTTCATCAATGGAGAAAACATCACGATTGACGGGGGGATGACGAAAAAGATGATTTATATAGGATAGTTTGAAGTAAAGTCATCGCTAAGAGAGTCTTTTAACACGTTTCGGGTAACTTCCACTCTTGTCTTCACAATCGATGCTGCAATCATGCTTCAATGCTATCAACAATCGCCGGCGGGAGAAAGTTTTCCGGCAGACGCCCCGTTCTGTTAACGGATGCAAACGCAACTAAAAAGAGTTTGTCAGCATTTCGAAAAGCGCAACGAATCGTTTGCCCATTTGCGTTTTTTAACAAAAAGGCATCATATTCCGCTTCACCCTCGCCTCACAAAGCATTTATTTTCGTTCCTTGACAGATATTAAGTAAATATTTATTCCTTTTTAGAACGGAGGTGAAACGGACTTGATACGGAGGTGATACGGAGAAGTGACGAAAAAGCAGCGGATAAGCGGGGAAAAGACAAAAAAACGGAATCGTGGGGAAGGCTCCGGAAGGAGATTTTTTTTTGTTTTTTTATCCGTTCGTTAACCCAGATTTAACACGTCCGGACTGAACCGTCGGATGTGGCATCCTCTGTCATGTATGTAGAAGGTTAAAGGAATACATTGTTTTTTCATGCGACAAATATACGCAAAATGTCTCTTTTATTTTGCATAAATCGATTGGTTTCACGAAATAACTGCTGGATATCGGACATATATACCGTCACTATTTTCGAAGAAGTAATAACACAGAAGCGAATGTAAAAAAAATGGGCTGCGGGACTACAAGAAGTCCGACAGCCCTGTCAACCCAAAAACGATACCTATGAAACACTGTGTGTTATTTCAAATCAAACTTTAAATATTTGCCGTGAACAAGTTCATCGTGTGTGATATGATATTTATTGAACTTCTTGCCATTCAATAGTATCTTATCAATATATAAAGTTCCTGGTTGAGTACGATTGGATTCAATCACCAGTTCGTTCTCTTTATACCATTTCGGATCTAACCGGATCGTTACTTTATTAAAGACTGGAGTCGTCAATGTATATTCGGGCAGTCCGGGACAATCGGGATAAAAACCGATCATATTGAAAATAGCCCAGGAAGACATCGTTCCCGTATCATCATTCCCTGGAATACCATCAGGGGTTGTTGTAAAATACTTATCTAATAAACGCTGCGTCTCTTTCTGTGTACGCCATTCTTCACCTTTAAAGTATGAGAATAAATGAGCATAGGCAATATCCGGTTCATTTGCCGGGTCGTAAAGTCCTTTGTCAAAAACCATTTGTAGTTTATCGATAAAAGGCTTCTTTCCCCCCATTAATTTCGCCAAGCCATATACATCATGTGGCACATAGAACGTATAATTCCAGGAACTACCTTCATGGAAACCGGGATTCGGCTCGAAATTCTCTCCTTGTCTCGGATTGAACGGGCTATAAAATGTTCCATCGGGGAGAATCGGACGGAAAGTACCAAATTCTTTACTATAATAATGTTTGTATCCTAAAGAACGTTTGTAGAACATCTCCGCATCTTTCTTTTTACCTAAAGCAGCTGCCAAACGAGACAGTGCAAAATCGGCAATATAATATTCCAATGCATGAGAAACGGAATTGTCATACTGTTCACGAAGAGGTACGTATCCTTTAGACATATAGTCATCGTTATCAGGGCGCATCAAGTTTTCCGCTCCCGGTAATGTAGCAGATTTGTACATTGCCTCATAAGCCAAATCAACATCAAAGTCACGCAAACCTTTCATCCAGGTATCTACAATTACCGGAATACTCGGATCACCTTCCATTGTCAATGTTTCTCTGCCATATAATTCCCATTTAGGCAACCATCCATGTTCACGATACATATCGAGCATTGTACGCACCATTTCCATCTGACGTTCCGGATAAACCAAGGTCAGCAATTGATGAACATTGCGGTAGGTATCCCAAAGAGAAAATACGGTATAGCGATCACCTTTGGTTGTCAGAATCTTATCACTCTCCATTGCCGGATATTCTCCGTTTACATCCTGCAAAATATTAGGATGAATCAGCAAATGATAAAGCGCTGTATAAAACACAGTCTTTTGGGCATCTGTTCCGCCTTCTACAGTTATACGTGACAAATCGTCATTCCATTTGGAGCGTGCGTCAGCATGGATTTGCTCGAAATCCTTTCCCGATTGTTCACAGTCTAAATTCAGTCGGGCATTTTCTATGCTCACAAAAGAAACTCCCATTTGCACTTCTACCTGTTCTCCTTCTTCTGTATCGAAGGAGAAATAGGTACCAATATCATCTCCTGCTATTTCTTTTCCGTAACGGGTATACAATTTATACTTCCCTTGATCAGGATCCCATTCGGCTTCCACACCCGTCATCGGACGTTGCTTCTTCCAATATCCGGTTGCAGCAGGTGTCTTTTTAACCCGCATTACAAAATAAATAGGGAATACAGCTTGAGGATTATAACAAAATGTACCAAGTAGTTTGACCCCTTCCACTTCACAATCGCTTACACGACGAAGCATGGCGCCACTCTCATTCGTTAATCCTTCCCCCAGATTCAGCAGGATATGGCTTTTCCCTTTCGGGAAAGTAAACCGGGCAATACCGCTACGCAGAGTAGCCGAAACTTCTGTTTTTACATTATATTTAGTCAGATAATTAGAATAATAGCCCGGTGAGGCCTGTTCATCCTTATACTTGCTACCATATTGTTTATAATCCACATTCAGTTCTCCGGTAGTAGGCATCAACAATAAAGAACCTAACTCCGGACAACCGACTCCACTCAAATTCACATGAGCATATCCGGTAAAGAAACAATTTGTATATTCATAAGGCGTAGACCACCATCGGGCATCTTTATCGTATGTGTTTTCGGAAGATCCCATCACATTGAAAGGAACCACAGACATCATACCATTGGGGCAAATCGCTCCCGGATTGGTCGTTCCGAAATTTGTAGTTCCGATAAAAGGATCCACATAATCTATCAAAAGACTTTTATCCGTATTTTTTAGGGGAGGGCTTCCCCCTTCCCCCGCATAAACGGCAAGAAGGGAAAAAGCAAGTGTGTAAGTTAATATAATACGTTTCATATCTTTATTAAATGATACTCGTTCGTTTCGTGAAATCGATAATCTCTTTTATATACCCGAAGGCCATACCTACAACCGTATCTGCAGCGCCATAATAAACAGCAACACGTTCACCATCTTGCAAAGCAGCACAGGGAAATACGACATTAGGAACGTCACCCTGAAGTTCGTAAGGAGCAGCCGGACCAAGCAGATATTCACGTGTACGGTAGAGGACTTTTTCCGGATGATCTTTATCCAATATCGCAGATCCCATAGCATAACGGAAACCATTACAAGTAGTGATTACACCGTGATAGAAAAGCAACCATCCTTCATCTGTAAGGAAAGGTACTGAACCAGCACCAATCTTCGTACACTGCCAGGCGCTTTCCGGGAATGGAGTCACTTTCATCACACAACGGTGTTCACCCCAATATTTCATATCCGGGCTATAACTGATGTATATATCACCAAACGGAGTATGTCCATTATCACTGGGACGACTCAACATCGCATATTTGCCATCTATTTTTTGTGGAAAAAGTACCCCATTACGATTGAAAGGCAAGAAAGCATTCTCGCATTGGAAGAACTCCTTAAAGTCGAAAGTATAAGCAATACCAATCGTAGGACCATGATAACCATTACACCAAGTCACCCAATAGCGGTCTTCAATCCATGTAACACGAGGGTCGTATTTATATTCCGACTCGATCATTTCCGTGTTGCCTGCTTTAAACTGAATGGGGTCATGATTGATATCCCAATGAATTCCGTCCTTACTAAAACCTGCAAAGATATTCATCTGTACAGCTTTGTTATCACAACGGAATACACCGGCAAAACCATCCTCAAAAGGAACAACAGCACTATTGAAAATACTATTAGATGAAGGAATATGATAACGTCCGATAACTGGATTTTGTGAGTAACGCCACATTACGTCCGTACATCCGACAGGACGATCTTCCCAAGGAATTTGAATCTTATTCATAATCAATGTTTTTTATATTATTTATTTTTTTGAGTCATCATACGTAAAAGGTATGAAGTAAGTAATCAGAAAAGCTGGAATAGTCGCAATCAAGACATAAATAAAGAAGTTCCGATAGCCCAGCAAGTCACTAAGATAGCCACTCGCCATTCCTGGAAACATTACTCCTAAGTTCATAATTCCTGATGCAAATGCATAATGCGACATCTGATGTTTTCCCGGAGCAATCTGTTGCATCATAAACAATGTCAGTCCGACAAAACCAAAACCATATCCGAAATATTCCATCGTTATACATGTTCCTATCAGATACACGTCAGTAGGCTGTACAACTGCCAGGAAAGTATATGCGACAAACGGAAGATTAAATATACAACAAAGAGTAAAAAGTGTCTTCTTCAATCCGAACTTGGAGACATAAATACCTGCCAACAAAGAGCCAAGTACAAAAGCTGCAGAACCAAAGATACCATTTAACGTGCCGATCTCTGTTAACGACAGTCCCAAGCCGCCTACATCCCTTGAAGCACGTAAAAACAGCGGAGCTATTTTCATGATAAAGCCTTCTGCTAAACGATATAAAATAATAAAACAGATATAGTAGAGAATATGCTTTTTAGTAAAGAAGTTAGCAATTACTGCTACCAGTTCGTACCCAACTTCTGATGCCGTTTTCTTCGTCGTTGACGGGACCTGTGTAGAAGGTAACATTTTTATATGATAAATACCGATCAGCATCATTATCGCTGCAATTACGCCGAAAATGATCATCCATGCAGATGAATACGCTCCTTTATTAGCTTCTATAGAAGCGCCTTCTATGGCTCCAAAATGTTCGGCCAATGCGCCTGCCATAGCAACCAATCCACCATTGGCAACTAATTTGGCTACATTATAAAAAGCACCTTGTACTCCAATATATTTCGCTTGATCTTCTTTGTTTAATTCGGCCATATACACACCGTCACAGGCTATATCGTGTGTTGCTCCACTAAAAGCTATTATAGCCATTGTAGAAATACTTATGGCAAAAAAGTAATCGAAGAATAAAGAAAAGGCTACTATACCAAACAAGACTCCACTCAGCAATTCTGTGACCAATACAAAGAATTTCTTTGTTCGATACATTTCAAGAAAAGGACTCCATAAGAATTTAAATGTCCAAGGTGCCATAATAAGGGAAGTCCACAAGGTGATTTGTGTATCGGAAATTCCCAAATCCTTAAACATGAATACGGAAACCAGATTAATAGCAATAAAGGGAAGCCCCATTGCAAAATAAGCGGTAGGAACCCAGCAAGCCGGGCTGATAGAGTTTCGTTGAGAAGCAATTTTATTCTGTTGCATAAATCATAGTATATAGATAAAAAAATCATTTTTCTAACCCATCTATATATAATACAACTGAAAGGGAGAAACTACTAACGTCTCCCCCTACTCTTTTAATGCTTATTAAGAATTTAAAAAAATAAGGCTTTTGTAGCAATACAGTTGGCAACACTAATACACTTAACTCAAAAAGTTTTTTTCCTGTTTTTATTTCTTTGTCTCTACTTCTTTCATTATTTTTGTCCTGTAGAATTAAAAGAGAATGTTACAATCTCTAATATTTCTGTATATTAATAATAATAAATCTGTCATCAATGCTCTAAAAGCAGACGAAGAAAAAGTTTTATTAATTCATTCTATTATTAGATAATGAGCGAACTCCTTGTTTATAAAGCCTCTGCAGGATCGGGGAAAACATTTACCCTGGCTGTAGAATATATTAAGCTACTTATTCTCAATCCACGCGCCTATCGGCAGATTTTGGCTGTAACCTTTACAAACAAAGCCACGGCAGAGATGAAAGAACGCATTCTCAGCCAGCTTTATGGTATCCAGACAAGTGATAAAGATTCTGAAGCCTATCTCAACCGTATCAAGGAAGAGACCGGTAAAACGGAACAGGAAATACGTGAAGCAGCAGGTATTGCCCTAAGCTATATGTTGCATGATTACAGCCGTTTTCGGGTAGAGACAATCGACTCTTTCTTCCAATCCGTCATGCGTAACCTGGCACGGGAACTGGAACTCAGTCCGAACCTGAATATAGAACTGAACAACACAGAAGTCCTTAGTGACGCAGTGGACAGCATGATAGAAAAGCTAGGACCTGCCTCCCCCGTCCTCGCCTGGTTGTTAGACTATATCAACGAACGGATTGCCGACGATAAACGTTGGAACGTATCGGACGAAGTCAAGAGTTTCGGACGCAATATATTTGATGAAGGCTACATTGAGAAAGGAGAAAAACTTCGTGAACGACTGCGCAACCCGGATACCATCAAAGAATACCGTAAACACCTGAAAGCCCTAGAGACTGAGGTTTTGGAACAAATGAAAGGCTTCTACGACCAATTCGAAGGAGAACTGGACGGACACGCATTGACTGCCGATGACCTGAAAGGTGGCTCACGAGGAATCGGCAGCTACTTCCGTAAACTCAACAATGGGGTTTTAGGTAACGATATACGTAATGCCACAGTGGAAAAATGCCTAGAAGACGCCAAGAACTGGGCAGCCAGGACCTCACCCCGCTATGCGGATATCATAAACTTAGCTAATTCCAGCCTTATGCAAGTTTTGGAAGATGCCGAAAAGTTACGTCCACGAAACAATATGCTGCTGAACAGTTGCCGGCTGTCCCTGCAACATCTCAATAAAGTACAACTTCTCGCCAATATCGATGAAGAAGTACGCCAACTGAACCACGATAACAACCAGTTCCTACTGTCAGACACCAACGCCCTACTCCATCAATTAGTAAAAGACGGCGATTCTTCTTTTGTATTCGAAAAGATAGGGACGAATATCCGCAATGTCATGATAGACGAGTTTCAAGATACCAGCCGAATGCAATGGGGTAACTTCAAACTACTTTTACTCGAAGGATTATCCCAAGGGGCAAACAGCCTGATTGTCGGAGACGTGAAGCAATCTATCTACCGTTGGAGAAATGGGGATTGGGGAATTCTCAACGGACTGAACGACCATATCGAGCATTTCCCGATTCGTGTCAAGACATTGGCTACCAACCGGCGTAGTGAGACCACTGTCATCCGGTTCAACAACCATATATTCACAGCTGCTGCCGACTATCTGAACGGAGTTTACCGACAACAGCTCGGCAAAGATTGCGAGGACCTACAAAAAGCCTATGCCGACGTCGTGCAGGAATCTCCCCGAAGTACAGAGAAGGGATATGTAAAAGTCTCTTTTCTCGAACCCGACGAAGAGCACGACTATACCGAACAGACACTAATCAGCCTGGGAGCAGAAGTAGAACATCTGCTTGCCAACGGTGTACGGCTAAATGACATAGCCATCCTTGTACGAAAGAACAAAAGCATCCCACGTATCGCTGATTATTTTGACAAAGAGCTGCATTACAAAATAGTATCGGATGAAGCATTCCGCCTGAATGCCTCCTTGGCTATTTGTATGATGATGGATGCTTTGCGCTATCTCTCGGACGAAAACAATAAGATAGCCCGTGCCCAACTGGCAGTAGCCTATCAGAACGAAGTTTTACAAAAAGGGCTGGACTGGAATACCCTCCTGCTTCTTCCTGTCGAAAACTATCTTCCATCCGCATTTCTTGAAAGGATAAAAGAGCTGAGGCTAATGCCTCTCTATGAATTGTTAGAGGAACTATTCAGCATCTTCGAGATGAAGAATATCAAGGCCCAAGATGCTTACCTGTTTGCCTTCTTTGATGCAGTAACGGATTACCTGCAAAACAACTCTTCCGAGCTTGACGCATTCATCCGTTATTGGGATGAAACATTATGCAGCAAAACGATTCCAAGCGGAGAGGTAGAAGGTATCCGAATCTTCTCTATACACAAATCCAAAGGATTGGAATTCCACACAGTGCTTCTTCCTTTCTGTGACTGGAAATTAGAGAATGAAACGAATAACCAATTAGTATGGTGCGCCCCTCAGGCAGCCCCCTTCAACGCTTTGGATATTCTTCCTATCAACTACTCCACGCAGATGGCGGAATCCATATATGGAAACGACTATCTGCACGAACGCTTGCAACTATGGGTAGACAACTTAAATTTGCTGTACGTCGCTTTCACCCGGGCAGGAAAGAATCTTATCATCTGGAGCAAAAAAGCCCAAAAAGGTACAATGTCGGAACTACTGGCAAACGCACTCCCTGTCGTAGCGCTCAAAGAAGGGATAGATTGGGAAGAAGACTGTTATGAACAAGGTAGACTCTGCCCTTCGGAAGAAGATAAAGCTAAGACCTCTACCAATAAGCTTACTCAGAAACCGGAAAAGCTACCTGTTCAAATGGAGTCCATGCGCCATGATATTGAATTCCGCCAGTCCAACCGCTCAGCGGACTTCATTCAAGGAATTGAAGAAGAGGAATCCGACGACCGTTTTATCAATCGTGGACGTTTGCTGCATACCCTATTCTCCGTTATCGAAACGGCAGAGGATATTGAACCTGCCATTGACCGGCTTATCTTTGAAGGAGTAATCAGAAACGAAGAAAAAGAGGAAATGGCACGTGAAGTCGCACAAAAGGCTTTCTCATCCCCCGAGATACAAGACTGGTATTCAGGAGAATGGACACTGTTCAATGAATGTGCCATCATATACAAGGAAAAAGGAGTCTTGCAAACTCGCCGTCCCGACCGTGTAATGATGAAAGACGGGCAGGTAGTTGTCGTTGATTTTAAATTCGGAAAAGAGAATCCCAAATACAATAAGCAAGTGAAAGGATATATGCAACTGCTCACAAAAATGGGATATAAGAATATTACCGGATATTTGTGGTATGTAGATGAGGAAAGAATAGAGAAAGTCTAAAACTCAAAAGTATTAAATATTAGATTCTAAGTATTATAACGTTATGCAAACATTTCTCCAACTAGTCGCTCACGATTTATATTCCAAAATAGGCAACGACCTGTCACGTACGGTACTCGTTTTCCCGAACAAGCGCGCCAACCTGTTTTTCAACGGATACTTGGCAGGAGAATCCGACCAACCAATTTGGGCTCCCGCTGCAATGAGTATCAGCGACCTGTTTCAGAAACTATCCGTACAGAAAACCGGTGACCCTATCCGATTAGTTTGCGAACTTTATAAAGTGTTCAAGGAAGAAACACAAAGCCAGGAGACATTGGATGATTTCTATTTTTGGGGAGAACTGCTTATCAGCGACTTCGATGATGTAGATAAGAACATGGTAGATGCAGACAAACTCTTCAGCAATCTGCAAGGCTTGAAGAACCTGATGGATAACTATGACTTTCTGGACAAAGAGCAGGAAGAGGCTATCCGGCAATTCTTCCAGAATTTCTCTATCGAACGCCGGACGGAACTTAAGGAGAAATTTATTTCCCTTTGGGACAAACTAGGCTCTATTTATCATCGCTACCAGGAGAACCTTACAGAGCTAGGCATTGCCTACGAAGGTATGCTCTACCGGAATGTCATCGAGCAGCTTGATACTGAACGGCTCAAGTATGACAAATATATATTCGTCGGTTTTAATGTACTGAATAAAGTAGAACACCAATTCTTCAAACTGCTGCAAGACGCAGATAAAGCCATGTTCTATTGGGATTATGATATATTCTATACCCAACAAATCAAGAAGCATGAAGCCGGAGAATTCCTTAAACGTAACTTACAGGATTTCCCGAACGAGCTTCCGGATAGTTATTTCGACTCTTTCAAAACACCCAAAAATATACGCTACATTTCCGCTTCTACCGAAAACGCACAAGCGCGCTTCCTTCCCGAATGGATACGTACAACCTTCTCTAACAGTGAATGTGAAGAAAAAGAAAATGCAGTAGTACTCTGTAACGAAGCACTGTTGCTTCCTGTACTCCACTCCATTCCGCAAGAAGTGAAGAACGTCAATATCACTATGGGATTCCCATTGGCACAAACTCCCGTATACAGCTTTATCAACGCAGCAATGGAATTGCAGACCAATGGTTATCGTAGCGATACCGGACGATTTACCTACGAAGCAGTATCGGCTATATTGAAACATCCCTACACTCAACAACTGTCCACTCATGCCGATTCATTGGAAGATGAACTGACAAAGACAAACCGCTTCTATCCGCTCCCTTCGGAATTAAAACAAGATGACTTCCTAGCCAATCTCTTCACTCCCCGCAGCGGCATCAAGGACTTATGCGACTACCTTGTCGGACTAATCAAAGATATCTCCATCCTGTACCGCAAAGAAGGAGAATACAATGACATTTTCAATCAACTTTATAGAGAATCCCTATTCCAGAGCCATCTTAAAATCAACCGTCTCTATAGCTTGATTGAAAGTGGAGAACTGAACGTTCGTACCGACACACTAAAAAGGCTGATTAGCAAAGTACTGACTGCCTCTAATATCCCTTTCCACGGTGAGCCTGCCATCGGAATGCAAGTGATGGGCGTATTGGAAACGCGTAATCTTGACTTCCGCAACCTTGTGATGCTATCTCTCAATGAAGGCCAACTGCCCAAATCCGGCGGAGAATCCTCATTCATCCCATACAATCTTCGAAAGGCTTTCGGCATGACGACCATCGAACACAAAAATGCGGTTTACGCCTACTACTTCTACCGCCTGATACAACGGGCAGAGAATATCACTTTACTCTACAACACCTCTTCAGATGGCTTGAATCGTGGAGAAGAATCCCGTTTCATGCTACAATTACTAGTGGAAGGGCCTCACGAAATCACCCGCGAATATCTGGAAGCCGGACAATCTCCGCAAAGCAATCAAGAGATACAAATCGAGAAGACACCGGAAGTATTAAGACGAATTTACCGTGCTTACGACAGTACTAACCCGAAATCCGTCATTCTTTCCCCTTCCGCCCTTAACGCATACCTCGATTGTCGGTTGAGATTTTACTACCGGTATGTGGCAGGACTAAAGACTCCTGATGAAGTCAGCGCAGAAATCGACTCCGCTCTGTTCGGAACGATTTTCCATCTCTCCGCCCAATTGGTATATACTGAGCTGACAGCCAACGGAAATATGATACAGAAAGAAGACTTGGAACGCTTGCTCCGTGATGAGGTCAAACTGCAAAGCTATGTTGACCGGGCATTCAAGAAAGAACTATTCAAGGTAGCTCCTGAAGAAAAACCCGAATACAATGGCGTGCAACTTATCAACTCCAAAGTCATTCTCTCCTATCTGAAACAATTGCTCCGCAACGACCTTCAATATACTCCTTTTGAGATGGTTGCCATGGAAAAGAAGGTTTCAGAAGAGATGACCATACAGACAGGACAAGGCCCGTTCACTCTCCGCCTGGGTGGAACAATAGACCGCATGGACGCTAAGGAAGGAACTTTAAGAATCGTTGATTACAAAACCGGCGGAAGCCCCAAAACACCAGCCAATATAGAGCAGTTGTTTACCCCTTCGGAAACACGCCCGAATTATATCTTCCAGACATTTCTCTATGCTGCCATTATGAGCCGGAAACAATCGCTGATGGTAGCTCCTGCCCTACTCTATATCCACCGCGCAGCATCGGAAAGTTATTCGCCCGTTATTGAAATGGGAGAACCCCGCAAACCGAAAATACCGGTAAACAACTTCGCCTTTTTTGAGGACGAATTCCGCGAACGCCTGCAAGCACTATTGGAAGAGGTTTTCGATGAGAAAGAAGCTTTTACGCAAACGAAAGATATAAAGAAATGTTCGTACTGCGACTTTAAGGCAATCTGTAAACGATAAATCATTTTCAGAATACAATTTGGGCACGGATTACACGTATTTCACGTTTTTCCAATTATCTTATAAACCGTGTAATTCGTGTAATCTGTGCCTGAATGCCAAAATGTCTGAATACTGTATATATAGCCATCAGATTATAACACCTTGCGTTCTGTTTCTGTAGGCGCAACTTCGTCAGGAATGCTGAATTCCCGGTTGGCAAAGAGATCCGCCAAACCCGAAATTTGTTTCAGGCGTAACAATTCGTCACGGTCCATACCGATATTTTTCATAATCCACTGGTCGGACATACCTGCCCTATCGAGTTCCGCTACAATATTACACATCAATTCAATGTTGTGCATCCCACGGGCACGATTGTGCCGTATCGTCGAGCTCATACGGTTCGACAAGTCTTTATCTATCACTACAACCGGAAGCAGTCCGTTCTCGCGTTTATAGATACGTTGCGACGTTTTCAGTACAGTATAACGGTGATAACCGTCCACCAGAATATAGTTATCTTCTTCTTTGTTGTAATAACACACACATGGCATCGTAAAGCCATCTTCCCAAATGGAAAGTTCGAGCAACTTCATTTCAGGCGGTGCTACGACATTCGGATTATAATCGTTTGCATGTACTTTCTCTACGGGCACCGCTTTTACCTCGTAAACAGGGCTTTTATCTACACTCATGATACTATGATTCTATATTGTTCCATTATTTGACTTCTCTTACTCATCTCTTCCTTCGTCGGCGAGAATCCCATATACTTGCAGGCATGGTCGTTCTTGATGATACAGATGCACATTCGCTTATAGGTAGGTATCTCCCTAAACTCCGGTATATCAATATCATCCTGGTATTCCATGCGCACCGGCTTCTTCAACGTCTTATAGTTACTGTTGTCCATGACAATAATCGGCACTTTGGCATCAATCAGTTTCTTGATGGTGGCTTCACTCAGACAGCCCCCTTTCGTCCGCCAGAAATTTACGCTCACCGACAACTTCCGAAGATAATTCTTCCGTGCCCGTTCCGGCAGGGTAGACAACAGGAAGTACATAAACTCACGCCATGTATACCCTTCAGGCAGTTTCACCGATTGCCATCCCATGGCATGAGTGCCGCCATACATTCCGGTAAAGTTGACACCGTTCACCCGTCCTATCATCTTGCCCCATGTATTGGGATCGAGCACGCGATAGAGCTGAAGGCTCTCCTGAGCTTCGTTAATAAAGGGACTCGCCACACGTTGCCGTTCCAGATTGACACCCGCACGATAATAAAGGTCATACAGCGTATTATAATCCCATTGGAACTTTCCGTTGGCCGTCCATACATCCGTTGTTTTCCAGTCGTAGATAGGATAGGCATTATAAATGTCGTTCCCCACTTTTGATGTCCACTTGTACTTATGATACATTTGAAACTTACGGCTCATGTAGATGCACCGCCACCGGTTGAAACTTTCCTGCGTGCGAATCCCAATCAGGCAGCAAGTCCGCACTGCGTCGTTCTTATTATGTATCCATTGCGCAAATCGCATCTGAAACTCATAATCCCACATTGTTGTGTTATAAAAAGGAAAGTCATCCTTGGTCATTGCCTTTTGGGGCATGGAGCGCACCCATATATTCTTCTTGCTGTCTTCCCAAGGACGCCAGAATGATTGGTACATAGATGTACATGTAGATACGCGGAAAGGAATACACACACGGTACACATCCAGAATATCCTTATTAGCTTCCAGAATCCGGTCTACATAATCAATGGTCATCTTATATTGAATTTCGTAATCCATATGAAAGACTCCGATACGTCTTTTCAAGTTATTCTTCCGGATATAGTCAATGCACATGTTCAACAATACTCCACTATCCTTGCCACCGGAGAAAGATACATAGATATTATCAAACTCATTAAATATAACCTTTAGTCGCTCTTGTGCCAGTTCATATACATTTTTTGTGCCCGTAGCCTTCTTTTTGCCCATATATTATCTATACATTTTAACATATCTTGTCCACTTCTTATCCATGGATATAAATTCAAACTTCTCGAATATCTCTTTGTCTTGCATCAATGTGACCGAATTAAGCAACCAGTTCTCAGGGCCGAATTCCTTGGTGATGGCAGGTAACAACTGCGACAGGATTTCCTCCCGTCCGGCTTCTTCTGCCTTTATATAATAATTATTGATTACGGCTTTCTTCCGGCTTTTTTGCTCCACCGGAATGAAGCCTACCACTTCTTTATCTCTCAGCGCAATAAACCACACATACTCCTCGCCGGTCTTGAAAGGGTAATTGTTGTTGGCACGTATTACTTCAGGATCCATAACCATCGGTGCCAGGAGCCGGTATAACTGTTTGTCTTTTCCTTTTAATCGTATTATCTGTATCATATCATTCAAGAATGGACACACAAAAATAAGGAAAAAATATCAGATTCGTCATTCTTGCTCCTAAAACATTTGTTTTTCATGATATAATCTCTATAGGGCGATATTTTTGGAATCAGAATAGTGCAGGCTTATATCGGACCGACGTTTGTTGTATTTCCATTCTATGCCGTTCTTGGCCGAATGGGTGCAATCGCACTGTAATCATGCTTCAATGCTGTCAACAATCACCGACGGGAGAAAGTTTTCTTACAGGCGCCCCGTTCTGTTAACGAATGCAAACGCAGCCAAAGGGCGTTTGTCCGCATTTTTAAAAGCGCAACAAGTTATCTATAGATTTACATGTTTTAACAATAAAGGATCAAATTCCGCTTCATCCTCGCTTCATGAAGCATTCATTTTCGTTTCTTCACGGATATTAAGTAAATATTTATTCAATTTTAGAACGGAGAAGGAACGAAGGTGATACGAAGGTGATACGGAGAAGTGACGAAAAAGCAGCGGAAAAGCAGTGGAAAGACAAAAAAACAGCATCTTCGGGAAGGCTCTGGAAGGAGATTGTTTTTTGTTTTTTTAGCAGTACGTTAACCAAGATTTAACGTCCGGACGAGAACCGCTGAATGGGGCTATGACGAGAAAAGAGAATTTTAACGCAATCTCCCAAGTTTTCAGACTGAGCAGGGGGGGCAGGCAGAGTCCCAAAGAGGCGTAGTCCGAAAACCCTGCGGACATGGTACGTTCATATTCGAAAGTGCACGATTTTTGCGGTGAGATAACAAAAAACAACCATCCAATGAATTCCAATCGTCCCCTACACCGGATATCCTATTCTTTATGTTGAGATGATGCAAACGAACAGTGCAGATTTAAGATAGACCGAAGTTACCAACAGAAAATTGCAGGGTACGACAATAGGCTGAAACAGATAGACACCTATTTCCCTATCGTAACGGAACTGCTGCCCATAGCCGAACAACGCCGGGAAGTGGGGTTCACCAAGGAACTGACAAGGCAAATCGTCAGCCTACAGCCCGTAGAGTTCAAGGGCAGGCTCTATTCGAAGGAATACAAGGAGAAGTTCAGGACGGAGCACTCAACGGCAACTATAGAGAGAAATCCGCAGGAGAAAGGGAAATTCAGGCTGTGTATTGACGGAATGCCTATACTTGAATAGTTCAAGATGAAATTTAAAGAACTTAAAGAAAAGCTGGATGTAAGCCACACCCAAAAGGAAGAATATACACGCCAAAGGGGAGTGAGATTATAAAACACAAGAAATGAGAAAAAATAAGGCGATGTTTACTTCGGTTTATTTGATTATTTTATCTATTTTTGCATCGAATTGAGAGAATACTCTCTCCAAGACATATTAGAAAAGAAAGAAGCGTTATGCTTATCTTGTAAGTTAGAAACCTGAGAAATTTCAAACGTAGTACAAGGATTTGCATAGTGGTTCTCACGCTATAGCGTGGGCTGCTATATCCATATCTGTACTACAAGGTTTTCTCAGGACCTCTAACTTAAGACGTGGCATTTGCAGTTCCGCGCTTTTTTGTTATATTTTGAATGTCTTTTTAGGAACTGAAAAAGACACAAATTATTAGTATATGGGATTATTGGATTTATTCAGAAAAAAAACTCAATTTGAAATTTTTAGAGATGAGATTGAAAGAACGTACAAAAATGCAGTAATGACAGCTATAAAACAATGTGGAGGAAATGAACTTATAGCAGGCGTGTTAGTAAAATCCGCAATAGCTTCAACTTATGACATGTTAAAACGGGATAAAAATCTACTTTCAGCTAGCGGATTGACAAATATTGAATATGAACTATTAATGGAAAACATTTGTAAGAAGATGTTAGATACATATTTGAAATCTTATTAGAAACAATACATTAACATTAATAGTATTATGGGAATCTTTATAATAATTGCTATCATCTTGATTATTGTTCTCGTTGTAAAAAAAGGCAAGGAGAAAACAATAAATCCCCCAAATGTGAATGTAGTAGATAATCCTTTAGCAGAAATGTATAGTGGTTTAACAAGAGAGCAAAAGTATTCTATTTTAAATTTACTATCTTCTTTTCAAGAATTGGCTCGTGGAAATAGTCGGAATTACATAGAAGCTAATAAAATAGTCTCTATTACACGAAATTCACTAAATGTCACTTCGGATCAGGCAGATAGTTATTTTCACACGCATGGACAAGCTGACGGACTCATGGAACAACTATATTCTATTTCTGATACAGTAATTATAGATTCACTCCTTTATCAATGTTTTGGTCTTGTAATGCTAGCAAGAGATGAAGGACAGAAATATATTGGAGGAGAACTACTGATCGAAACATTTGAAAAACTTGGTTATACAGAAAACGATATTGTAAATACAATAGAAAAAATAAATGCAATGAACAAAATGTTTAGTTAATTATGATAACAAGGATTTTTATACAAGTAATAGCAATATGTGTTGTCGGTTGGTTATTATGTGATATTCACCCTGCTGAATCATATTGTTGGTATTCGGGAATTTGGCATGGAATATTCTTGCCAATCAATTTTGTCAGAAGCTTAATATTTGATGACGTATTGTATAAAGCCGTCGTTCATACTACTGCATATTCGGTATTCTATTGGATATTTGGAATTTCCTCTGTTTTATCTTTTATTTTTGGAGGTAATAAAAGATGATAAAGTACTGTTACATACTATTGGCAATCGCTTTGCTGATATGTTTAATGCCTATGCCATACGGCTATTATATTTTGATAAGATATATATCAGCTATTGCATTTGGAGTTATGGCTTATGACTATTATTATCAAAAACAAAAAAAAATGTACATTATAACTCTTAGCTTAGCCTTGTTGTTTCAGCCCCTGATAAAGCTTCCATTGGGACGTGATATTTGGAATTTTGTAGATATTGTTACTGCCATTTTTTTGATTTACTTGTTTTTGTCGAAAAAACAAGTTTAACGCTTTTGCTTCTTTTCTACTATTTAATATCGATTTTTAAAAACTGAGCTGGTAAATAGTGCATCTATTTACCAGCTCAGTTTTTACGCAATTAGAATTCCAACTTTAAAAGCATAAATAAAACACCCAACTTTACACATTATTGAATGTAAAATTGGGTGTTTTATTATAACAAATTGATAATCAATATTTGTTGCGGTGCGTACGGGACTCGAACCCGTGACCCCATGCGTGACAGGCATGTATTCTAACCAACTGAACTAACGCACCAAAACATCCACTAAAGCATCTCTCTCGATTGCGGATGCAAAGGTAGATATTTTTTTGAAACCTGCAATAGCTTCAGTATCTTTTTCTCTGAAAAAGTGGGTTTATTTAGAATTATCGTGTACATTTGCAGCTACTAATAAAATAGAAAACAGAATGAAAAATACACCAATCGAACGACATCTGATTGACGAAACTATAAACAACGAGTTTCAAATTGTCGATTTTTCAAAAGCCACCATTCGAGAAGTGAAAGCCATTGCTTCGAAAGCAGAAGCTGCATCGGGAGTTGAATTTATCAAAATGGAAATGGGCGTTCCGGGACTTCCTCCTTCCGCAGTAGGTGTGGCGGCAGAGATTGAAGCGTTGCAAAATGGCATTGCCAGCCTATACCCCGATATCAACGGATTGCCGGAACTGAAAAAAGAAGCGTCCAACTTTATCAAAGCATTTATCAACGTCGATTTAAATCCGGAGGGCTGTGTACCTGTCACCGGCTCTATGCAAGGAACATTCGCTTCATTCCTCACTTGCAGCCAATGCGACGAAAAGAAAGATACGATTTTATTCATCGATCCCGGATTTCCGGTACAGAAACAGCAGCTGGTAGTAATGGGACAAAAGTTCGAAACATTTGATGTATATGACTACCGCGGAGACAAACTGAAAGAGAAACTGGAAAGCTATCTGAAAAAAGGAAATATATCAGCTATCATTTATTCGAATCCCAATAACCCCAGCTGGATTTGCCTGAAAGAGGAAGAATTGCAGATTATCGGTGAATTGGCAACGCAGTATGATGTGATTGTTCTGGAAGACTTGGCTTATTTCGCCATGGACTTCCGGCAGGATTTGAGCAAACCATACCAACCTCCTTTCCAGCCATCAGTAGCCCATTATACAGATAATTACGTATTGCTGATTTCCGGTTCGAAAGCATTCAGCTACGCCGGACAGCGTATTGGCGTAAGCTGTATCTCAGATAAACTATACCACCGAAGCTATCCGGGACTGACCAAACGATATGGTGGCGGTACCTTTGGAACTGTTTTCATCCATCGCGTACTTTATGCACTTTCATCAGGAACGAGTCATTCCGCACAATTCGCCATGGCTGCCATGCTGAAAGCTGCTAACGAAGGACAATATAACTTCCTCAACGAGGTGAAGATCTATGGTGAGAGAGCACAAAAATTGAAAGAAATCTTCCTCCGTCACGGTTTCCACCTAGTATATGACAACGACTTGGGCGACCCGATTGCGGACGGATTCTATTTTACCATCGGATATCCGGGAATGACCAGCGGCGAACTAGCCAAAGAACTGATGTACTACGGAGTAAGCGCAATCTCATTGGTTACAACAGGAAGCCATCAAGAAGGATTGCGCGCGTGTACCTCTTTTATTAAAGACCATCAGTATGCGCAACTGGACGAAAGAATGAAACTATTTGCTGAAAATCATCCGATAGCCTGATTATTTGACATAAGATATTCGTAAAAGCCATTCTTAAAATGAAAAAAAACGGAAATAACGATTGTTATTCCGTTTTTTTTCTTACATTAGTGGCATGAATATCGACTCTGACATATTTAAGATTCAATCGAATAATGTGTTACCATCAAGAGGAAAGATTTTAATATCTGAACCTTTTCTGTGTGACGCTACGTTTGGCAGGTCCGTAATTTTACTGGTCGATCATACGGACGAAGGAAGTATGGGATTGGTTATCAACAAACAACTGCCATTATTCCTGAACGAAATCATCATGGAATTTAAATATTTGGACGAGATTCCTCTATACAAGGGTGGACCGATTGCCACTGATACTTTATTTTACCTCCATACACTATCAGACATCCCCGGCTCTATCTCTATCAGCAAAGGGCTTTATCTGAATGGAGATTTTGATGAAATAAAGAAATATATATTACAAGGAAATAAAATCAACGAATGTATCCGTTTCTTTTTGGGATATTCCGGATGGGACAGCGAACAGTTGAATAACGAAATCAGAGAAAACACATGGTTGGTGTCTGAAGAAGAAAAATCATATCTGATGAAAAACAATATCAAAGATATGTGGCGGACTGCTTTAGAGAAACTAGGCAGCAAGTACGAAACGTGGTCACGCTTCCCACAAGTGCCTACTCTCAATTAGTATTTTATTTCTTAGGATTCAAACATTGGAGGAGCAATGCATCTTTGTAGCAGCCCTCCACTTGCAGCCAGTTTTTCAATAATCCGCATTGAACGAAGCCACAAGACGTGAACAGCTTTACACAAACGTCATTATCTGTCGTGACATGTGCATAAAGCTGACTTAAAGACAGAAAATCAAAAGCATATTCACAAAGCAGCTTCAGTGCGTCGGTGGCATAACCTTGCTGCCGATAATCCTTATGCACGGCAATTCCTACTTCTCCCCGCGAATGAAGGGGAACGAAATCCGTAATATCAATCGTACCAAGGATACACTGGTCGGATTTGCGTACCATCATCAGACGTAATTGCTTATCCGCAAATACATCACACTGCGAACCTTCAATATATTGGCGCAACACATAACGGGAGTATGGAACCGTAAAGTTACTGATGTCCCACATCGAAGGATCATTTTCCATCTCATACATTATATCCATATCTTCCGGTTCTACCGCACGAAGATAGATACGATCGTTCATCAAGAAAGACTGTCTCATAGCTTTTCTTCTTTTGCAATGTGAAGTTCGTTACGCAATCTCTTCTCGCTGGGCAGGCAGAAAAGTGACGCCGTGAGGCCAATCAGCATACAGAGGTTACCCGTACTGCTCAACGTCAGGTAGTAGCACAAAAGGTTCACCACAATAGCTACTTCAAGCACTCCCAAACGCACAATACTCCATTGCACATATCGCTTCAAGGCAAGCGTAATAGTCATGTGGTCTATCTTTTTCTTAAGCACCATGCTAAATAATTTGAGAGAAAGAGGCACACACAAAGCTGTGAGCAAAATGCCGACCGTCTCAAAATAATAGATAGCCGGTGCGTTATCTACCAAACCTCCTACGGGAAAGAGTTCAAACTCTCCTGCCCCAAGCAAAAATGCCGGGAACACCCAAAAGAAAACATAACTGATATTCAAATTTCTGACAGCTCGTTTTATCTGTTCTTCCATGTTCGTTCTTAAATGATTAATAATAATTATACAGTTCCGGTAAAAGGTGTCCGGTTCACAATGCTGCGTCCTAAAGTCACTTCATCGGTATATTCAAGCTCATCACCAACCGATATGCCACGGGCTATCACACTTAGTTTAACTCCTAACTTATCCAGCTTGCGATAGATATAGAAGTTGGTAGTATCGCCCTCCATCGTGGTGCTCAACGCCAAAATAACTTCTTTGATTCCACCTTCAGCCACCCGCTGCACCAGGCTTTCAATTTGAAGGTCACTCGGTCCGACTCCGTCCATTGGAGAAATAACCCCTCCTAAAACATGATAAAGCCCGCGATACTGCTGGGTTGCCTCTACCGCCATTACATCACGAATATTTTCCACCACACAGACAGTGGAAGCATCCCGTTGCGGATTAGCACAAATCTGGCAAGTTTCAGTATCGGATATATTATGACACACTTTGCAGTATTTCACCTCACGTTTCAATGTTATGATAGAATTTCCGAAAGCTTCCACCGTAACCGTATCCTGACGGAGCAGATGCAGAACAAGCCTCATAGCCGTCTTACGCCCGATACCCGGAAGTTTGGAAAATTCGCCGACTGCCTTTTCAAGCAGTATAGAAGGATATTGTTGGTTCATAGATAATATTTGCTGTTCTATCGATAAAACCTTGCAAAGATACAGATTATTGTTTTTAATACCTACAAAAATTGCTACCTTTGCATCTGTTATGATGATACTTGTCACTATTCTTTGCTACTTCGCGGTATTATTACTAATAGCCCGTATCACCGGACGTAAGGGGGGATCGAATGCAGCGTTCTTCAAGGGAGAGAACCAATCACCTTGGTATATAGTCTCTTTTGGAATGATTGGCGCCTCCATCTCCGGAGTCACTTTCGTCTCTGTACCGGGAATGGTGCGCGGAATGGATATGACGTATATGCAAACGGTACTCGGATTTTTCTTCGGATACATGGCCGTAGCCCATATCTTACTTCCTTTATATTATAAGCTGAATCTGACAAGTATCTACGGATACCTCGGCACCCGCATCGGAGTACGTGCCTATCGCACCGGTTCCTTTTTCTTTCTGCTGTCACGCATGTTGGGAACCGCAGCCAAACTTTATTTGGTATGCCTCATTCTCCATACGTATGTATTTCAGGAAATGCACGTTCCCTTTTGGCTGATTGCTGTCGGTTCGGTTGCATTGGTATGGATATATACTCATAAAAGCGGAATAAAGACCATCGTGTGGACAGATACCTTACAAACATTTTGCCTGATTGCCACTCTGATTTTTATCATCTATTTTACGATCCAAAGATTAGACCTTAATTTCAGCGGCATTGTGCAAACAATCCAAAACAGCGAACACAGCCGTATTTTTGTATTTGACGACTGGGTATCCCGACAGAACTTCTTCAAGCAATTTTTCAGTGGTATCTTCATCGTCATCGTAATGACCGGTTTGGATCAGGATATGATGCAAAAGAATCTTTCTTGCCGGAACCTCCGGGAAGCTCAAAAAAACATGTATTGCTATGGTTTCTCATTCATTCCGCTAAATTTCCTTTTTCTATGCTTGGGAATTCTATTGATAGCGCTAGCAGGGCAGATGCAACTCGAACTGCCAGCCATGAATGATGATATACTACCCATGTTTGCAGCCCAAGGTTATCTGGGACAATCCGTATTGGTGCTTTTTACAATCGGCATTATCGCAGCAGCTTTCAGCAACTCGGACTCCGCTCTGACAGCCATGACAACCAGCGTATGCGTAGACCTGTTGAATACGGAAAAAGACACAGAAGAAACGGCACGTCGCAAAAGAGACAAAGTGCATTTATCGTTATCAGTCTTATTGACATTCTTCATCTGCCTGGTAGAAATACTTAATAATAAGAGCGTTATTGACGCCATATATATCATCGCCTCCTACACATACGGTCCCCTGCTCGGAATGTTTGCTTTCGGACTTTTTACACGTAGGCAAACGAACGACCGATGGGTTCCTCTCATAGCTATCCTTTCACCCCTACTCTGCTATCTTGCCGACTGGTGGATCGGAAAAGAAACCGGATATAAATTCGGTTATGAATTGCTAATGTTAAATGGAACGCTTACCTTTGCGGGGTTAATTGGTATGTCTAAAAAAAGGAAAACACTGAAAGTACCATGAAAACAGGTGCTCCGAAGTTTATAATAAATAATGGCAGAGTTTATTATAAACTGCGCAATAGTTTATTATAAACAATGAATAAGTTTATTATAAACGATTTTACAAAGAAATAAATGACAAGAAAATGGAAATAACAAGTGCTGAATTTGTGATTAGCAATACGGACGTGAAGAAATGCCCGGCCGGTATTTTTCCGGAATATGCCTTTATAGGACGTTCGAATGTGGGAAAATCAAGTCTTATCAATATGTTGACCGGTCGTAAGGGTCTGGCCATGACCTCTTCTACTCCGGGAAAAACGATGTTAATCAACCACTTCCTTATCAATAAGAATTGGTATCTCGTCGACCTTCCGGGATATGGCTATGCCCGACGCGGACAAAAAGGAAAAGACCAGATACGCACCATAATCGAAGATTATATCTTGGAACGGGAGCAAATGACCAACCTCTTTGTCCTGATAGATAGCCGGCTGGAACCTCAAAAAATAGACCTTGAGTTTATGGAATGGCTGGGCGAGAACGGTATCTCCTTCTCTATCATCTTTACCAAAGCCGATAAGCTAAAAGGTGGACGTTTAAAAATGAATATCAATGCCTATTTACGTGAGTTGAGCAAACAATGGGAGGAACTCCCTCCTCATTTCGTCTCTTCCTCGGAAGACCGCACAGGACGTATTGATATACTCAACTACATAGAAAACATAAATAAGGATCTCAATGTTAAATGAAAGAAGAATGAAAATGAAAAAGAATTTTTTATCTATCGCCTTTATGGCAGTATTTATGCTAATGGCAACTAACAGCCAGGCGCAATCATGGTCCGACTTATTTAATAAGGACAACATTTCAAAAGTAGTAAATGCCATCACCGGAAACACCGAATCTATCGACATGACCGGAACATGGAGCTACAAAGGTTCGGCAGTAGAGTTCGAATCGGATAACTTACTAATGAAAGCAGGCGGAGCTGCCGCAGCTACTATGGCTGAAAATAAACTGAACGAACAATTAAGCAAAATAGGTATTAAAGATGGCCAAATGAGTTTCACTTTCAATGCCGACAGTACTTTCACCAGCACGGTAGGCAAGAAAACATTGAAAGGCACTTACTCCTACAATGCTTCAACCAAACAAGTTGATTTGAAGTATTTGAAACTTCTGAACCTGCGCGCTAAAGTAAATTGCAGTTCCAACTCGCTGGAGTTACTGTTCAACTCGGACAAACTGTTGAAGCTGATGGCTTTCATCGGTAGCAAAAGCAGCAGTACCGCACTGAAAACAGTTAGTTCACTGGCCGAAAATTACGATGGCATGATGCTCGGATTCCAACTCTCAAAATAGCAAAAGAGAATCGTTTAATACTATTTCGCACTCCATAAAGTATATTTTATGGGGAAAAGCATTATCTTTGTCGTTTGTAATCAAAAAGAGAAGGAAAAATGAAAAAGATACTTTTTTTAATGACCCTGTTAGTAATGGGTGTAAGCTTTGCATTTGCGCAAAAAAATGCAGATATCAAGTTTGACAAAACAACTCACGATTTCGGTAAGTTTTCAGAAAACAGCCCGGTTGTCAGTTGCACATTTACCTTTACTAATATCGGTGATGCCCCTTTGGTGATTCATCAGGCTGTAGCCTCTTGCGGATGTACAGTACCCGAATATACAAAGGAGCCCATCATGCCGGGTAAAAAGGGAACAATCAAGGTGACTTATAACGGAACAGGCAAATATCCGGGACATTTCAAAAAATCAATCACCTTGCGTACCAACGCCAAGACAGAGATGGTAAGATTGTATATCGAAGGCGATATGACAGCAAAAGAGACAAAGTAAGAAAAAATAGACTATTACATAAAGGAGAATCTTTCGGTTCTCCTTTTTTTTTGTTTACTTTGAGGACGGAAATGTAAATTAACACATTAGCAAATTATAAAAACTATGAAACAAGAAGAAGACAAATTCACCGGGTTACCCGAGAATGCGTTCAGAGAGTTGAAACCTGGGGAAGTGTACAACCCGTTGATGGGTCCCTCAAAAAATTATCCGGAAGTTAATATCTGGTCAGTAGCATGGGGTATTGCCATGGCAATCCTTTTTTCGGCCGCCGCAGCCTATTTGGGGTTGAAGGTCGGACAGGTATTTGAAGCAGCTATTCCAATTGCGATCATTGCCGTAGGAGTTTCCGGAGCTGCCAAAAGAAAAAATGCGTTGGGCGAAAACGTGATTATCCAGTCTATCGGAGCTTGTTCCGGAGTAATCGTTGCCGGAGCGATCTTCACCCTCCCCGCTCTTTATATTCTCCAAGCTAAATATCCCGAGATGACGGTTACTTTCATGCAGGTATTCATCAGCTCTTTATTGGGTGGCGTATTGGGTATTCTATTCCTGATTCCTTTCCGTAAATACTTCGTCAGCGACATGCATGGAAAATATCCTTTCCCGGAAGCAACAGCCACTACACAGGTGTTGATCTCCGGCGAAAAAGGCGGTAGCCAGGCTAAACCGTTATTGATGGCAGGTATGATCGGTGGGCTATATGACTTCATCGTAGCGACATTCGGATGGTGGAACGAGAATTTTACCACTCGTGTTTGCAGTGCCGGAGAAATGCTGGCAGAAAAGGCGAAGTTGGTATTCAAGGTAAACACTGGTGCCGCTGTGCTTGGTTTGGGATATATCGTCGGACTGAAATATGCTTCCATCATTTGTGCCGGTTCACTGGCTGTGTGGTGGATTATCATTCCGGGAATGTCTGCTATCTGGGGAGACAGTGTACTGAATGCATGGAACCCGGAAATCACCTCTACCGTAGGTATGATGAGTCCGGAAGAAATATTCAAATATTATGCCAAGAGCATCGGTATCGGCGGTATCGCTATGGCGGGTGTGATCGGTATTATCCGTTCTTGGAGCATCATCAAGAGCGCTGTCGGACTGGCAGCCAAAGAGATGGGTGGTAAAGGAAATGTAGAGAAAAACATTATCCGCACCCAACGGGATCTTTCCATGAAGATTATCGCTATCGGTTCCATCATCACACTGATTTTAATCGTATTATTCTTCTACTTCGATGTCATGCAAGGGAATTTGTTACATACATTGGTAGCCATCTTATTGGTTGCCGGCATCTCTTTCCTGTTCACCACGGTAGCAGCTAATGCCATTGCGATTGTAGGTACTAATCCGGTTTCGGGAATGACATTGATGACACTGATTTTGGCTTCCGTAGTGATGGTAGCTGTCGGACTGAAAGGTCCTTCGGGCATGGTTGCCGCATTGGTAATGGGTGGTGTAGTATGTACCGCACTGTCGATGGCAGGAGGTTTTATCACCGACTTGAAGATTGGTTACTGGCTCGGAAGTACGCCTACCAAACAGGAAACATGGAAGTTCTTGGGAACAATCGTATCAGCTGCAACAGTAGGCGGTGTAATGATTATCCTGAATAAGACCTACGGATTTACAAGTGGCGCACTGGCTGCTCCGCAAGCAAATGCGATGGCGGCGGTTATCGAGCCACTGATGAGTGGTGTAGGTGCACCCTGGTTGTTATATGGCATTGGGGCTGTCTTAGCTATCATTCTGACTCTTTGTAAAATTCCTGCATTAGCATTCGCATTGGGTATGTTTATTCCATTGGAACTGAATGTGCCATTGGTAGTGGGTGGAGCAGTGAATTGGTTTGTTACAACACGTAGCAAAGATGCATCTCTGAATACGGAAAGAGGTGAAAAAGGAACCTTACTGGCATCCGGTTTTATTGCCGGAGGTGCATTGATGGGAGTAGTCAGTGCCGCGATGCGCTTTGGTGGAATCAATCTGGTTAATGAGACATGGTTGAACAATACTTGGTCAGAAGTGTTGGCATTAGGAGCGTATGCTTTACTGATTTTCTACTTTATAAAAGCTTCAATGAAAGTTAAATAAATAATTATGAGGAGACTATTATCCATTATAGTATCACTTGTAACTGCCATATCATTTGCGCAGCAGCCCGTCGAGCTACCTTTGTGGCCCGACGGTGCTCCCAACTCCAGTGGACTAACCGGAGAAGAGCAGGAAACGCGTCCTCATTTTATCACGAATGTCACGCATCCCACCCTGACGGTTTACCACCCGGAAAAGCCGAATGGAATGGCTATTATCATGTGTCCCGGAGGCGGATATCGTGGACTGAGTATGAATAGTGAGGGGAATGATATGGCTCCCTGGTTCTGCGAACAAGGTATTACCTATATGGTATTAAAATACCGGATGCCGAACGGACATTGGGAAGTCCCCGTATCAGACGCCGAACAAGCCATTCGCATGGTACGCCAACATGCCAAAGAATGGAATGTTAATCCTTACAAGGTAGGATTAATGGGAGCCTCTGCGGGAGGGCATTTAACTGCTACACTCGCCACTCACTACAATTCGGAAACACGTCCGAACTTTCAGATACTACTTTATCCGGTGGTTACGATGATGCAAGTCACCCGGGGAAATACAAGAGCTACATTGCTCGGCAAAAATCCAACAATGGAACAAATACAGAAGTTTTCTGCCGAATTGCAAGTAACGCCCGATACTCCACAAGCATTTATCGTTCTTACCTCCGACGACCCTTCCGTAGCACCTTATCATGGAGTGAACTATTACCTCGCTTTACAAAAAAATAAGGTTCCGGCAACTCTCCATGTTTATCCTACCGGAGGACATGGCTGGGGATTTAAGGAGCATTTTAAATACAAGCAACAATGGACACAGGAATTGGAGAAATGGTTGCGCGACGGTGTTGTATTCCCGGAAAACCCCGAACCCATGTTGCGAATCGGGAAATCTTACCTGGGAACTAAATACGTGGCTAACACATTAGACCAAGACGGAGAAGAATCATTAGTGATCCGGACTGATGCCGTAGATTGCCTCACTTTCGTAGAATACACGCTGGCACAAGCACTCGGTTCCTCCTTTGCCGACAATCTGCAAAAAATACGTTATCGAGATGGCATCATCAACGGATATCCTTCCCGTTTGCATTATACTTCCGAATGGATAGAGAACGGAATCCGCCACGGATTCCTCACCGATATTACTGCCAAAAACAGTGCGCATACCCAGAAAATATCTCTTTCGTATATGTCTACCCACCCCAAGCAATATAAAAAATTGGCTGATTCACCGGAAAATGTACGCCAAATGGCCGAATATGAAAAAGCAATCTCCGGAAAAGTCGTACATTGGTTGCCGAAAAGCGAACTGCCCGAAGCCGGATTGCCCTGGATCATGAATGGAGACATTATTGCTATTACAACAAAGATGCCCGGACTGGACATTGCCCATGTGGGAATAGCAGAATATAAAGAGGGAAAACTGCATCTGCTACACGCTTCTTCTACATTGGGAAAAGTAGTTGTCAGCGACGAACCCCTCAACCACATGCTAAACAACAACAAATCGTGGACAGGCATACGTATTGTCCGGATGTCTCACTCTAAAAATAACTGATGATGAAACGAGTAAAACATTTCCTTCTCGCCTCGTGTTTATTCCCCACTTTGCTGGGAGCACAAGAAATGGCAAGCGCCTATTTTCTAGAGCTTACCCCAGACGCCCAATCGGCAGGTATGGCAGGTACAGGATTAGCTGCTACCGATAAGGGTAGTACAGCTATTTTTCATAATGCTTCTACCATCGCTTTCTCACAAGAAGTGATGGGGGCGAGTTATTCATACGCTAAAATCAACCAGGATTATGCGCTACATAGCGCCTCCCTTTTCTACCGGATCGGAAGGGAAGGCATACATGGATTTGCTGTAGGTTTCCAGCATTTCAAAGATCCCAAAGTGTTCGATTACCGTCCTCATATCTGGGATTTAGAAGCTGCTTATTTCAGAGATATAGCCAAGAATCTGTCTCTTTCATTAACGTTCAGATACCTGCAAGCCAAAGCTGCGGAAAGCGCAGACAGCAAGAATAGCGTTTGTCTGGACTTCAGCGCAACTTACCATCGCAATATGGCTCTATTGGACGAAATGGCTTCCTGGAGCATTGGTTTCCAAGCTGCCAACATTGGCAAAAAGCTGGACGGACAAAAGTTACCCGCCAAATTAGGATTGGGAGGTACAATCGACCTGCCATTCAGCATAGAAAACTGTTTGCAGGTAGCGCTCGATTTCAACTATCTGCTCCCCTTCGAAATCCGTCATCTCCAGGCTGGTATAGGAGCCGAATATAATTTCCTGAAATATGGAGTTATCCGTGCAGGTTACCATTTCGGAGACAACAACAAAGGAGCGGGCAACTACGGCACCCTAGGCTGCGGAATAAACTTCTGGCCGATACGTGCAGATTTCTCATACGCTTTGGCTGATAAAGATTGCTTTATGCGCCGCACCTGGCAACTGGGAGTTGGAATAGTTTTCTAAGTTCCTCTTCGAGGCGTTGCTTCACTTCGTCCATCGGCACATCATACTTTAATTCTTGACGAAGAGAAGTGACGCCTTTATCTATAAATCCGCAAGGGTGGATATAACTGAAATAACGTAAATCAGTATTCACATTCAAAGCCAGTCCATGCATGGTGACATAATGGCTGCTTCTCACTCCGATAGCACAAATCTTACGCGCACGAGGAGTATCACCCTCCAACCAGACTCCCGTCGCTTTCTCCAGACGTCCGGCCTCAATGCCATAAGAAGCACATACCCGAATCACCGCTTCTTCCAGCAAATGAACATACTCTTTCAATCCTAACTGAAATTCCTCCAAGTTTACTATCGGATAACATACCAATTGTCCCGGACCATGATAAGTAATGTCCCCTCCCCGATCAATATGATAAAGGGTGGCATCCATTGCTTTCAGTTGTTCATCACTCAACAACATATTATTTACCTTCCCGCTACGTCCTAATGTATAAACATGGGGATGTTCGCACATCACAATACGGTTTTCATAACTCTCGCCCTGAGCTTTTGCCCGGACAATGTTATCAAACCATTCTGTTTGCCGTTGCCATGCTTCGGTGTACGATATCAAACTCCAATCAATAAAAAATGTTTTCATAAAACAAAGATAAGAAATAAAAAGAAAATGCGTACATTTGTTGGCCCAATATAACAAACACAACTATGAAAATGGACTTTCCACAGGTAGACTTGCCTACCGAAGTATTAGCATGGACGAATGTAACAGAAGACATTCTCAATATTTACAAGCAATCTTGCCGGTTGCAAGCATGTATTGTTGCCATCTGTACCGAAGGTTCAATGAAAGCCTCCATCAATCTGCTTGATTACGAGATTCGTCCTAATGACCTGATAACTCTGTTACCGGGAACAATCATTCAGTTTCGGGAGAGAACAGAAAAGGTATGCCTTTGCTTTGCCGGCTTTTCCGCGTATTGCTTCGGACGAATCAACCTGATGAAGAGTATTGGTAACGCATATCCCAAACTGATAGAACAGCCGGTGGTTCCTCTTAATGAAGAGGTAGCCAATTATCTGAAAGACTATTTTGCCCTATTATCACGGGCCAGTTGCAATGAAAACTTCGATATAGATGCTGAATTGGTTGAATTGTCTCTTCAGACTATCCTGACAAGCATACGATTGATATATCATAAATTTCCGGGTGAGAACGGTAGTTCGAATCGAAAAAAAGAAATCTGCCGGGAACTGATTCGTGTTATCACGGAGAATTATAAAAACGAACGTCGTGCACAATTCTACGCAGATGAGCTAGGAATATCTCTTCAGCATTTAAGTACGACAGTAAGACAAGTGACAGGTAAAAGTGTATTGGATACCATTGCTTATATCGTTATTATGGATGCTAAAGCCAAACTGAAAGGAACCAATATGACCATCCAAGAAATCGCATATTCTCTAAACTTCCCCAGTGCCTCTTTCTTTGGCAAGTATTTCAGACGATATGTAGGAATGACGCCATTGGAATTTAGAAACAGATAATTTTTGCGAAGGACGATAGAAAATAAAAACATAAATGGTTCGTTTCTTATTTTCGTCCCAAACTCAAAGAATTGAGCACTACGCTCACACTGGAGAACGCCATTGCAGCACTTGCCAGCATCGGATTCAATAACAAACCATTCAGCGGGAACAAGATACCGGCAGCAATAGGAATACCGATCAGGTTATAAATAAACGCCCAGAAAAGATTCTGATGAATCAGTTTGACTGTCTGCTTCGACAATTGGAAGGCTTTAGGAAGCAGCAATAAGTCCGATGTCATCAACGTCACCATAGCCACGTCCATAGCAATATCCGTTCCTTTTCCCATGGCAATGCTGACGTCAGCCAATGCCAATGCCTGCGAATCATTGATGCCATCGCCCACCATCGCAACCTTCTTTCCCTGCATTTGAAGCTCACGCACAAATTCGGCCTTATCGTCCGGTAGAGCGTCGGCAACAAAACGTTCGATTCCTAAACGGGAAGAAACAGCTAGTGCAGTCCGTTGCCCGTCACCCGTCAGCATACAGATGTCAATTCCTTGACGTTTCAGTTCCTTCACTGCTTCGGCAGAAGTAGCCTTTATCGGGTCGGAAACAGCAATGATAGCCAGCAACTCGTTTTCACGTCCAAAGTAAATGATGCCGTTACCGTCCGATTCATAGTGAACCAGCATTTCAGCCATCACATCGCTAACTGTCGCACTGAAATCTTTCAGGAGTTTATGACTGCCTACCCAGTAAGTATGCCCCTCATACGAGGCTTTGATTCCTTTTCCCGTAATGCTTTCAAAGCTATCCAGCAAGGCAGGTTTTATTTTTTCTTCGTTCTGAAGCGCAGAAACAATAGCGCCGGCAAGCGGATGCTCCGATTTCATTTCCGCAGCTAAAAGTACACTTTTGAAATGTGGTTCCTGCGACTGCGCCCATAACCATCCAGTAGCTGTAGGATGACCTTCAGTCAGAGTTCCTGTTTTGTCCAGAACAACGACGTCTACTTTGCGCATTTGTTCCAAAGCCACTGCATCTTTAATCAGAATATGCTGGCTGGCAGCTTTGCCTATACCCACCATCAACGCAGTAGGTGTAGCAAGCCCCAAAGCACACGGGCAAGCAATGACAAGAACAGAAACAGCCGACAGAATACCATAAGAGATATATTCACTGCCACCAATGGTGACCCACAATACAAATGTCAGAATGGCAATGCCCAATACGACAGGTACAAAAATCCCCGTAATACGATCGACAATGCGCTGCACGGGAGCTTTGCTGCCCTGCGCTTCCTGCACCATAGCGATAATGCGGGCAAGCACTGTCTCGCTGCCTACCTGTGCGGCACGAATGATAAATGAGCCACGCTGGTTGATCGTCCCCGCCAATACTTTATCACCTTTCTTCTTTTCTACCGGAACCGGCTCACCGCTAATCATACTCTCATCGACATACGAGTCGCCTTCGGAAAGCTGACCGTCCACAGGTATTTGCTCTCCCGGACGTACAACCACCAAATCACCTACCTGAAGTTTCTCTATCAAGATCTCCTCCTCCACTCCATTGCGCAGAACGCGAGCCGCCTTTGGCTGCATTCCCATCAACTTACGAATGGCTGTCGAGGTATTTCCTTTGGCACGTTCCTCCATCAACTTTCCGGTAAGGACGAAAGCGATAATCACCGCAGAAGCCTCATAATAGACATGCGGTTCCAATCCACGGTCATACCAGAATTCGGGGAAGAAAGTGTTGAACAGACTGAACAGAAAAGCAATGGAGGTACTAAGCGCAACCAAAGTATCCATATTGCTCCGTCCTAATTTAGTCTGTTTCCAGGCTCCGGTGAAGAAACCACCTCCGAAAAAGACCATAACAGGGATAGCAAGTGCCAGTTGAATCTCATTAGAATGTGGCACATGCATCAGTATCATAGAATATACCAACAATGGTACTACCAAAATCCACGCTCCAATCACCTTCCATTTCAAACGAGTGTAACGTTTATGCTGTTCCTCTTCCCGGCGCTCTTCTTTGTGGGCTTCTTCCACAATCAGATCATAACCTGCCGCAAGCACAGCCGCGCGAATCTCTCCGGCAGTCAGCTGCTCTTTCTCATAAGAAACGGTCAATGTATTGGTAGCAAAATTAACGGAAGCCTCAATGACTCCTGGCAATTTTTTTACTGTTTTTTCTACATTATTGGCACATCCTGCACAATGCATATTAAGCACAGGAAATGTCTTTTTCGTTGTGTTACCCATATAATTATTGTTTACGGCCTTCCCCTCCCTCTCCAAAACGAAAGTTGGGGAAGAACCATTGTTTATTTATAAAAACAAACTAATAGAGGTATTTGTTCAATTACTTCTTATCAGCCTTCTGATTATTTTTCTTTGTTTCTTTCACAGTTTCCCGTACTTGCGCATATATATTGCCGGCAAATAACAGGAACAATCCTATGATCATATATTTCATTCTTTCTAAAATTACTTTTGAAGCACAAAGTTAATGCATTTCTCATGCAACTTAGTTGCACATTCAATAATTGAGAGTAAAGGATTAAAATAGTGGCTAAATAATGTCGGTAGAATACAACGCCAGCTTCCCTCATCGATCGGGCTAAAGTTTGCAAGCATTGACGAGTAGATAGTATCCGGTAATCCTGTTTTAGAGGATAAATAGCTGCAAATTTTTCTGTTTTTATTAGCCCGATTCACGAATTTCATCTATATTTGTCAATAGCGAATAATAAAACGAATGTTGAATTCATAGAAAAAACGAGTATGAAAAAACAATATGTCAGCCTGCTTGCAATTATACTTTCGGTAAGCGGCTTTTTGTTTTCTTGTCATGACAAGATGAACAAAAATACAGGTGCGTTACAATTTGATAGTATTCAGGTGAATGAGACGGCACACCTCTTTAATGATACAGCCAAAGCGGCATGCAACATCATTATAAATTTTGCTTATCCGGTAAAATCATCGGATGATATGCTGAAAGACAGTTTGAATTCTTATTTCATTTCCGCTTGCTTCGGTGATAAATACATCAGCGAAAAGCCGGAAGAAATTGTAAAGCAATATACCGAGAACTATATCAGCGAATACCGCCACGACCTCGAACCGATGTATGCCGAGGACGAGAAAGACAAAGAAGACGAATCTTCCATCGGGGCTTGGTATTCTTATTATAAAGGTATAGAGAGTCACGTGCAACTGTATGATAAAGACCTGCTTGTATATCGTATCGACTACAACGAATATACCGGAGGTGCACATGGCATCTACATGGCTACTTTCCTGAACATGGACCTCACCCTGATGCGCCCGCTCCGCCTGGATGATATTTTTGTCGGAGACTACAAAGACGCACTGACCGACCTGATCTGGAACCAGCTCATGGCGGACAATAAAGTGAGCACTCACGAAGCATTGGAAGATATGGGATATGCTTCTACCGGAGACGTCACTCCGACAGAAAATTTCTATCTGAGCAAAGAAGGAATCACCTTCTATTATAATGTATACGATATCACTCCTTATTCTATGGGTCCTGTAAAGGTAACCATCCCATTTCCTATGATGGAGCATTTGCTAGGCAGTAACCCCATTCTGGGAGAGCTGAAAAACTAAATTTTATAAAAAGCTGAACACCCATGAATATCCTCTTGTTATCACTTCCGTGTGGCAGAATAGGATATTCATCCGCTTATATCATTCAAAACTTATAACTCAAAACTCAAACAGTGGAAATCATACTGAAATATTTTCCTGATCTGACGGAAGAGCAACGCAAACAGTTTGCAGCTCTATACGACCTCTACATTGATTGGAATTCTAAAATCAACGTTATCTCTCGTAAGGATATCGAAAATTTATATGAGCATCACGTGCTCCATTCGTTAGGCATTGCCAAAACAATCCAATTTCGTCCCGGAACCAGTATCATGGACCTGGGCACAGGAGGCGGTTTCCCCGGCATTCCTTTAGCCATCTTATTTCCCGAAGTAACCTTTCACCTCGTGGACAGTATCGGCAAAAAAGTACGTGTAGCAACCGAAGTGGCAAACGCCATCGGACTGAAAAACGTAACATTCCGCCATGCCCGCGCAGAAGAGGAGAAACGAACATTCGACTTTGTTGTCAGCCGTGCTGTAATGCCTTTGGCAGATTTGATTAAGATTATCAAAAAGAATATCTCTTCAAAACAACAGAACGCATTGCCCAACGGACTGATCTGTCTCAAAGGCGGCGAGTTGGAACATGAAACGATGCCGTTCAAGCATAAAACGGTCATTTATAACTTGAGCGATAGTTTCGAAGAAGAGTTCTTTCAAACCAAAAAAGTGGTATATGTTCCGATTTAAATAAGACTATATGTGTTGATAGATGATAAATCATAAAGAAACCATGAAAATAAAGAGATTTGAATTTAATATGTTTCCCGTAAACTGCTACGTATTATGGGACGACACTAAAGAAGCAGTCGTAATTGATCCCGGCTGTTTTTATGAAGAGGAAAAGCAGGCTCTGAAAAAATTCATTCTTACCAATGAGCTGAATGTGAAGCATCTGCTGAATACTCATTTGCACCTGGATCATATCTTCGGAAATCCGTTCATGCTGAAAGAATTCGGGTTATCGGCAGAAGCAAACAAAGCGGACGAATACTGGATTGACGAAGCACCGAAACAAAGCAGAATGTTTGGTTTTCAGTTGCAGGAAGAACCTGTACCACTGGGCAAATACCTGCATGACGGAGATATGATTACTTTCGGACATAGCACACTGGAAGCGATACACGTGCCCGGACATTCACCCGGTAGCCTGGTGTACTATTGCAAGGAAGACAACTGCATGTTCTCCGGTGACGTCCTGTTTCAGGGCAGCATCGGCCGTGCCGATCTCGCAGGAGGCAACTTCGATGAATTGATAGAGCACATTTGCAGCCGTCTGTTTGTCCTCCCCAACGACACTGTCGTTTACCCCGGACACGGCGCTCCTACGACAATCGGAATGGAGAAAGCTGAAAACCCATTTTTTAGATAATAAAAAATAAGTATGAAGTATCAAGTATGAAGTATCAACAGAGCGAACCACCCATTAGCCACGGTAATACTGAATACTTAATACCTAATACTTGATAGATGCCTAATACTTGATAGATACTTAATACTTGAAATTATTATGAAAACCGATTTGTTAGCTAGCCGTCACATCGGCATCAATGAACAAGACACAGCCCTGATGCTCCGCAAAATTGGCGTAAACTCACTGGACGAACTGATTGATAAAACAATTCCCGCCAATATACGGCTGAAAGAGCCGCTGGCATTGACTAGTCCGCTGACGGAATACGAATTTGGAAAACACATCGTCGAACTGGCAACTAAAAATAAACTATATACTACGTATATCGGTTTGGGATGGTATAACACGATTACCCCGGCTGTTATCCAGCGGAATATATTCGAGAACCCGGTATGGTACACTTCTTACACTCCTTATCAGACAGAAGTGTCGCAAGGACGCCTGGAAGCGTTGATGAATTTCCAGACAGCCGTGTGCGACCTCACTGCCATGCCGCTCGCCAACTGTTCACTTCTGGACGAAGCAACTGCCGCTGCCGAAGCCGTAAGCATGATGTATGCCATCCGTTCCCGTGCGCAACAGAAAGCCAATGCGAACGTAGTCTTTGTAGACGAGAATATTTTCCCACAAACATTGGCTGTGATGACTACACGCGCCGTGCCGCAAGGCATCGAACTGCGTGTAGGCAAATATAAGGATTTTCAACCTTCACCGGAAGTGTTTGCCTGCGTTCTGCAATACCCGAACTCGAATGGAAACGTAGAAGATTATTCCGAATTTACAGAAAAAGCTCATGCCGCAGATTGCAAGGTAGCTGTTGCCGCAGATATTTTGAGCCTTTCCCTGCTGACTCCTCCGGGAGAATGGGGAGCAGATATTGTGTTCGGAACCACACAACGTTTGGGCACTCCCATGTTCTATGGCGGTCCGTCGGCTGCTTTCTTTGCTACCAGAGACGAATACAAACGGAACATGCCGGGACGAATCATCGGATGGTCTAAAGATAAATATGGCAAGCTCTGCTACCGGATGGCCTTGCAGACACGCGAACAGCATATCAAGCGGGAAAAAGCAACTTCAAATATCTGTACCGCGCAAGCACTATTAGCCACTATGGCAGGCTTTTACGCTGTTTATCACGGTCAGGAAGGTATCACTACAATTGCGTCGCGCATCCACAGTATCACTGTATTTCTCGAAAAGCAACTGAAGAAATGGGGATACACACAAGTCAACGCCCAATATTTCGACACCTTACGTTTTGAGTTGCCCGAACACGTTTCGGCACAACAAATCCGTACCATAGCGCTTAGTAAAGAAGTAAACCTGCGTTATTACGAAAATGGTGATGTCGGTTTCAGCATTGATGAAACAACAGATGTGGCAGCCGCCAATGTACTGCTCTCTATCTTTGCCATCGCTGCCGGAAAAGATTATCAGAAAGTAGACGATATCCCGGAAAAAAGCAATATCGACAAGGCTCTGAAACGGACAACTCCTTTCCTGACGCACGAAGTATTCAGCAAATATCACACGGAAACGGAGATGATGCGTTATATCAAACGTTTGGATCGCAAAGATATTTCGCTTGCACAATCAATGATTTCTCTCGGTTCATGCACCATGAAGCTGAATGCAGCTGCGGAAATGTTGCCTTTAAGTCGTCCCGAATTTATGGGTATGCACCCGCTGGTTCCGGAAGATCAGGCAGAAGGATATCGGGAATTAATCAAAAATCTAAGTGAAGATTTGAAAGTTATCACCGGATTTGCCGGGGTGAGCCTGCAACCCAATTCGGGCGCTGCAGGAGAATATGCAGGACTTCGTGTGATCCGTGCTTATCTCGAAAGTATCGGTCAGGGACATCGGAACAAAGTCCTAATTCCGGCTTCGGCTCACGGAACAAATCCTGCGTCGGCTATACAGGCAGGATTTATGACCGTCACCTGTGCATGCGACGAACAAGGAAATGTAGATATGGACGACCTGCGTGCCAAAGCTGAAGAAAATAAAGATGGACTGGCAGCACTGATGATCACTTATCCTTCTACACATGGTATCTTCGAAACAGAAATAAAGGAAATTTGCGACATCATTCATTCCTGTGGCGCACAAGTATATATGGATGGAGCCAATATGAATGCCCAAGTGGGATTGACCAATCCGGGATTCATCGGTGCGGATGTCTGCCACTTGAATCTTCATAAAACATTCGCCTCTCCTCATGGTGGCGGAGGTCCGGGAGTCGGTCCTATCTGTGTGGCCGAACATCTGGTCCCTTTCCTTCCCGGACATGGAGTCTTCGGCAATTCGCAGAATCAAGTATCAGCTGCCCCATTCGGTAGTGCAGGTATTTTGCCTATCACGTATGGATATATCCGCATGATGGGTGCAGAGGGATTGGCGCAGGCGACTAAGATCGCCATCCTGAATGCTAATTACCTGGCAGCTTGCCTGAAAGATACGTACGGAATTGTCTATCGGGGAGCCAATGGTTTCGTAGGTCACGAGATGATTCTGGAGTGTAGAAAAGTGCATGAAGAAGCGGGCATCTCGGAAAATGATATCGCCAAACGTCTGATGGATTATGGTTATCATGCTCCTACCCTCTCCTTCCCTGTTCACGGCACGTTGATGATTGAACCGACAGAAAGCGAGAGTTTGGCAGAACTGAACAATTTCGTAGATGTCATGCTGAATATCTGGAAGGAGATTCAGGAAGTGAAGAATGGCGAAGCGGATAAGGATGATAATGTGTTGATTAATGCTCCGCATCCGGAATATGAGATTGTTGGTGATCGCTGGGAACATTCGTACACACGCGAGAAAGCGGCTTATCCGATAGAGAGTGTACGCGATAACAAATTCTGGACCAATGTAGCTCGTGTAGACAATACGTTGGGAGACCGCAAGTTGCTACCGACTCGTTATGGCACGTTTGAATAAAGGTGATTTATTGGGGAAATCCATTCATTAGAAAAAATTCAATTCATTAGATTTTTTTTAGAAGCATCTCAATAAGAAATAATCCCGGGGCTCAATGAATGTAAGCCCTGGGATTATTTTTATCAGCCCGGGGATGAATAAGCAAAAGCCTGGGACTGAACAAGCAAGAACCCGGGGCTGAACAAGCAAAAAGAGGCTGTCTAAAAAGTTGGTTCTATCATCATTCTCCTTTAGGAAGAAGCGGGGAGTTAGAGTTACTAACGACTTTTTAGACAGCCACCTCATATCGTGAGATGGAATGTAAATCCAACTAACATTCTGAATATTTCTTCTACTTGACAATCGTTACCGTATCAGCTTTCACATTTTTCTCTTTCATCGGAATCTTCGAATCAGCATACCCCAAAGCTACGCAACCATAGACTTTATGATTGGCAGGCACACCTAAAGAGGTTATATATTCACGAACTTCAGGATCATCGCACGTTGTGCCCAACTGATTGATCCAACAAGAGCCGATTCCTAATGAATGGGCAGCCAAAAACATATTTTCTATTGCACAAGCACAATCCATACCAGCCCACCATTGTGTAGGTTCGTTGGATACAATCACCAAAGTCGGAGCATGATAATAGCAACAATAGGTCTTGCTATGCCCACGCTCTTGCAAACGGGAATCATCGCTTTTTGCAAAAGCTCCTTTAATGCGCTCATTCAGTTCTGTCAATTTATCTGCATTTTGAATAGCTGTAAAGTGCCATGTTTCCAAATGCATGCCACTGGGTGCATAAGTTGCAGCTTCCAGAATAGCCAGCAAATCTTCTTCTGAAACTTGCTGACTCGTATAGGCGCGCACGCTACGACGCGCTTTAATGTTCTCTAAAACTTCATTCGTTTTCATGGATAACATTTTTTTTCACCACAGAGGACACGGAGGACACAGAGGTTTAATCTTTTTTATTTACTATAGAGTAACACAGAGTCTCACGTATTTATCGCTCTGTTTTACTTACGGAAAGAAAAGAGGAAACCTCTGCGTCCTCCGTGTCCTCTGTGGTGAATTCATTAATTATTATTTACCTCTTAACTAGCCCAATCTTTGCATTCAGTTTGAAATAATAGATTCCGTTCTCTCTCTCCAAAAATCCGTATTTATCTTTCTCCAAAGCTCCTTTTTCCAACCGGGTATTTTGAAACAAAAAGTCCTCCATCACTTGTTTTTCTGATTTATGATAACAAAGCACCTCTCCACTTCCGCCTACCAGCAAGATTCCTTCCACAGCCGAATCCAATCCATTATAAATCTTCGCGGGACGCATACCTAAAGCTAATGCCATCAAGAACTGCTTCACCTTAAACTCATAAAACTTGTGCTTATTTATCAGTTCATCTTTAATCTTTAACGGATTCATTTGTTTGATAACTTCCGTCAGCTCGCTAATGCGAGAGATACCATCCAAATGCATCACACGAACCATTTCCGTCAAGACGCGTGGAAAATGCAGGTCAATCATTAGAAGATTGCTACGGAATACCCGGTCGGCTACATCAGCATACTTAAGTACACCGCCCAAACGTTCGATCATCATCATTCGTTCGGCAACTTCATTCGGAGATTCAGGCAAGGCATTGATCTTATTCACTGTGGGAGTGGCAAATTTAATTCCGCTCTGTTCCAGTTTTAGATTTGCAGCACGTCCTCCGTCCAGCAACGGATTCATCATTCCCAATCGCGAACGGACATTAAAACCTCTCAACGGAGCTTCCGGATGCCAAAATGCAATGGAGAAATCTGTACGATCTTCTGTTTTTGCTTCCAAATCGAAAATGGCGGCTTCGTCTAAAAACTCTTCTACTCCTTCCGGAGAGGTTACATCATTTTCCGAAGAAGTTTTCACAGCCTGCAATATCAGTTCTGCTACAATACCAAAATCCTCACGAGGCATTGATTTTACCCCGCTCTCTCCCACCATACGGATTGTATCTTCTTCAATATAATATTGGCGTGTTCCGTCATGTTCTTCGCGTTGAATCATTGCAATAGGCCAAGATGTTTCTCCTGCCTTTGCGTCTGCTGTGCCTAGCACTACTTTTCCGTCTGCCAGGAGACGAAAGAAAGAATAGAGTTCACACCATTCTTTTTTGGTTGCTTCGAATGCCATAATGTCTTTGTTCTTCTATATTTTACCAATGTTCTTTTATCCTAATTTTACCAAGAATATTTCTATCTTCACTATGAATTGCTTACTGATTGATAACCTGCGGCAAGGTGGCAGACGACACCATAGGAGGAAGTATACGGGTCACCTCTTCCAAAGGAGGAAGCTTGCCTACTTGTGCAACCAAAGGGTTTCGAATCCATTCTTTGGGAGTGATGATGATAAACCGTCCCGTCCAGCAACCGTCAAAATAGGAAGGATTGCCCGGCTGTTTTTTGATAGGATAACAGATATTTTCTCCTTTACTCCGCATCTCCGGCGAACGTCCGGGGTCATTTACCCACACATGTTGATCGTCAATGCCACGAAGCACCATCCAGTGCCCTCTCGGACCGGGACGCAAGCCACGAACTGCTCCTGTATATCTCACGTTCACAAGCACAGGTATACCACGATCAATATAATCTTTCAATACGCGGTAATCTTTCTGCTGGAAATGTTCGGCACTTATCATGTTTTCATAATAACGTGTCAAAGAATCAATTTCAAAAGAATAGTAGCCTCCCTGCCCTATTGATGTACGGCGACGGAAAGGGGCACGTTTCTTCAGAAAGTAGTTGCGTTGATATTCAATCAGTTTCTTTTCTGCATCCTGGGCTGTACGTTGTGTATCGGTCGTCATGCCTTTGAAGTAATCAAATACCATTAGCGAAGAAGCCAGAGAACAATGCGAGTAAGGACATCCCGTGATTTTCTGCGAATACCACGGAACAGGGATATTGTTAGGAGCGAGTTTTTGAGCCTCCTGTGCTTGTGCTTGCAGCTGAACGCTTATCAAAGCCAAGATGCTTACAAACAGATTGAAAATGATATGATATTTATTTTTCATGCATTAAATATCTTACTTACAATACACTCTCATCATCAAGAATCCGTGCTGTCTCCACTTTTTCCAAACGAGCACGCAACTTAGGCATCATCGAACGACGAATACGTAACGTCATACTACAATCCATATCATACGACTGATTGAGAATTTCCGGTTCCTCTTCTTTCACAATGCGCATTACGTCATTCATGAAAGGATATTCGAACATCACCGTCACGTCTTCATCTACCGTTTTTTCTATAATTGTGGCAGCAGCAATGGCTTCGGCAGCGGCAGCCTTATAAGCCACGATCAATCCGCTTGTCCCTAACTTGATTCCTCCAAAATAACGGACTACTATAATCAGGATATTCGTCAGTTCATTCGAGTTTATCTGTCCGAGAATGGGTTTTCCCGCTGTTCCGGAAGGTTCTCCATTGTCATTGGCACGGAAATCCTTTCGCGCAGCCCCCAACATATAGGCATAACATACGTGCCGTGCGTCATAATATTTTTTCTGATACGTTTCAAGATGCATTTTTATCTCATCAAGAGTACGCACAGGAAGGGCTATAGCAATGAACTTGCTTCGTTTTTCCGTATAAATGCCTTCGGAAGGTTCAATGATGGTTTTATAAGTATCTTCAGCAGTCATGCTGCAAAGATACGGCTTTAATAAGAAAAGTCAATCTATCGTTTGGAAATATTAATGTTCCACTTAACGATGAAATATGGTTGGGAAGGATGAAATGAGGCTGTGTCAAAACTCAAATCTTAGGAAGATGAGCTTTCAATTTGGAATTAGAACCTCCTAAAAGGATAAAGAAAGGGTCATATCATTACTCAAAATGGAGTTTGATATGACCCTTTTTCATCCGATAGAATTACATCATCCGATAGAATTTCCTAATCCAATTTATGAATTACCAATCCCGAACGAAGTTTCGGTTCAAACCAAGTAGTCTTCGGTGGCATGATGTTACCTGTATCTGCAATATCCATCAATTGTTTCATAGATACAGGATAAAGAGCCAGAGCCACTTTCATTTCACCGCTATCCACACGCTTCTTGAGTTCTCCCAATCCGCGGATACCGCCCACAAAATCAATACGTTTGTCTGAACGCAAATCCTTTATGCCCAAAATTTCATCCAAAATCAGGTTGGAAGAGATGGTTACATCAAGCACGCCAATCGGGTCGTTATCATTGTATGTACCTGCCTTGGCTGTCAGACTGTACCACTTGCCATCCAAATAGAGTGAGAAGTTATGTAAGCTGGCTGGTTTATAGATATCAGCACCCTTCTCTTCTACTATAAAGTTTTTATCAAGTGCAGCCAGAAATTGTTCGGGAGTCAAACCATTGAGATCTTTCACTACACGGTTATAATCGATGATGGTTAGCTGGTTTGCAGGGAAGCAAACAGCCATGAAGTAGTTATATTCTTCATCACCCCGATGATTCGGATTTTGCTTTGCTTTCTCTGCTCCCACTAGTGCAGCAGCGGCAGAGCGATGGTGTCCGTCGGCAATATAAAGTGCCGGCATCTTAGCAAACTCGGCAGTAATAGCAGCAATATCCTCATCTTGATCGACAATCCAGAAAGTGTGTCCAAAGCCATCTCCCGGAGCGATGAAGTCATAAACAGGCTTGCTTGCCGTATACTTCTTGATGATAATATCCAGCTTCTCATTATCCGGATAAGCAAAGAAAACAGGTTCGATGTTAGCGTTGTTCACACGGACATGCTTCATGCGGTCTTCTTCCTTGTCACGACGGGTAAGCTCATGTTTTTTGATAACCCCATTCATATAATCGGGAACGTATGCGCCAACTACCAATCCGTATTGTGTTTTCCCGTTCATCGTTTGGGCATAGATATAATAATTTTCCTTATTATCCTGCACCAACCAGCCTTTGTCCTGAAACAGCTGGAAGTTCTCGGCAGCTTTAGCATATACCTGTCCGTCGTGTTCATCCGTACCGACAGGGAAATCTATTTCCGGTTTAATAATATGATAAAGAGACTTTTCGTTACCTTCCGCTTCTGTGCGGGCTTCTTCTGAATTCAATACATCATAAGGACGTGAAGCAACTTGTTCTACAAGGTCTTGTGGAGGACGAACACCCCTGAAAGGTTTAATTATTGCCATGATATTAGTATTTTATATGTAAAAAATGAAAGCCACAGACTTATTGAAAATCTGTGGCTCAAATATACTACTTATTTCTAAAAGAATCTTATTTGTTTACTCTGAATTTCTCGCAACCATCTTTCAGAAAGCCTACAATTTGTTGAGCGGCAGCAATACCGGCATTGATATTTGCTTCAGCAGTTTGAGCCCCCATCTTCTTTGGAGTTGAGAAATAACGTCCGGCAAATTTCTCTGCAAATTCTGCGTTAGCAGCAGGCATAATATCTGTGATATATTTGAAATCAGCACGATCTTCCATCAATTTAATCAGCTCTGCTTCGTTGATAACTTCCTTACGGGCAGTGTTTACCAACATAGCACCTTTCGGCATATCTTTCAACAGAGCATAATTGATAGAGTTCTTTGTTTCGGCAGTTGCCGGAATATGTAGAGATACTACCTGGCAAGTCTTATACAGTTCTTCTGCCGAATCAAGTGCTTTCACACCATCTTTTTCGATTACTTCTTTCGGGCAAAATGCGTCGAAAGCATACACTTCCATTCCGAAACCTTTAGCAATGCGGGCTACATTACGACCTACGTTTCCATAAGCATGAATACCCAGTTTCTTGCCCATCAATTCTGTACCGGAAGTTCCGTTATAGAAGTTACGGACAGCATATACCATCATACCCAAAGCAAGTTCGGCAACAGCATTAGCGTTTTGTCCCGGAGTGTTCATCACACATACGTTGTGAGCAGTGGCGGCAGCCAGGTCAACGTTGTCATATCCCGCACCGGCACGTACTACGATTTTCAATTCTTTGGCAGCATCAAGCACCTCTGCATCAATAATATCGCTACGGATAATGATAGCATTAGCATCTTTCACTGCATCCAGCAATTGGGCCTTATCTGTATATTTCTCAAGTAAAGCAAGCTCGAATCCGGCTGCTTCTATTTCTTTACGGATACCGTCTACTGCAACTTTAGCAAACGGTTTTTCTGTAGCTACAAGTACTTTCATAATTTAATTCTATTTATAAAGACTCACCACAGATTACGCAGATTTTCACAGATGATAGAATTTAGGACTCTGTGCTAATCCGTGTAATCTGTGGTGAAAATAATATATTAATGAAGTTTTTCAAATTCCTGCATACAGTCGATCAAAGCTTGTACGCTTTCTTTCGGAAGAGCATTGTAGCAAGATGCACGGAAACCACCCACAGAACGATGTCCCTTGATACCTACCATACCTCTTTCAGTGGCAAACTTCAAGAAGTCAGCTTCAAGGTCTTTGTATTCGGGAGCCATCACGAAGCAAATATTCATGCGTGAACGGTCTTCTTTGGCAGCAGTGCCCACGAACATTTTGTTACGGTCGATTTCAGCATACAACATATCCGCTTTTTCAATGGCACGACGTTCCATTTCTTTCACACCACCCTGTGCTTTGATCCAACGAAGGTTCAGCAATGCAGTATAGATAGGCACTACCGGAGGAGTATTGAACATAGAGCCATTATCAATGTGTGTCTGATAGTTCAGCATTGACGGGATGTAGCGGGAAACTTTACCTACAGCGTCATTCTTAACAATAACGAATGTAACACCTGCAGGAGCCAGATTCTTCTGCGCACCACCATAAATACAGATATATTTAGAGACGTCGATCGGACGTGAGAAAATATCAGAAGACATATCGGCAATCATCGGAACCGGAGAATCGAGGTCTTTCTTCAATTCTGTACCGTAAATCGTGTTGTTAGTAGTAATGTGGAAATAATCTGCGTCTGTCGGGATTGTGTAATCTTTTGGGATATACGTATATGTAGCTTCAGCAGAGGAAGCAACTTCTACAACTTCGCCAAACCCTTTAGCTTCCTTCATTGCTTTCTTAGCCCACACACCGGTGTTCAGATAAGCAGCTTTTTTTTCCAGGAAGTTATAAGGAACCATGCAGAACTCCATACTAGCACCTCCACCCAGGAACAGTACCGAATAACCTTCGGGGATATTAAGTAATTCCTTGAATAATGCCTCTGCTTCGTCAACCACAGGTTGGAAGTCTTTGGCACGGTGACTGATTTCCATCAAAGAGAGACCAGAGCCGTTGAAATCTAAAATAGCCTTCGCTGTATCCTCTATCACCTCACGCGGAAGAATGGAAGGTCCTGCATTGAAATTATGCTTTTTCATTTGAAGTTTGTTTTTGGTTTAACAATTTCGTTACTTTTGTCTTTTGACCTTGCGAATTTACGAATTTATTCCCACCGCACAAATCTTTCCTTATAAAAATACTGTTTTAAAGCAGATTTTCCTTTCTTTTTATTGGTTTATACAGGATATATACACCATATTGTTATCTATGGATATCAAGTATGGAATAAAAGTCGGGATTGAAACAGAACCGGGATTATTGATGATAAAATAAAAGATTAATGCAATACAAATGAATATTTATAAACTATAACAGTGAATTCAGCTTAGATTAACAGGGAAATGAAGTGAAAAGTAAAACATCTTTGGAAATAATGTAATCATCCCTATGCTCAATGACTAGTGAACATAGGGACGATTGTACATAATAAAAGAGGACTTTAAGAGTTCTATATTACAAAAAAAGAGTTTTACTTCGCTTCCTCGATAATGGTCTTCATTCCTTTTATTTTCTCTCCTTGGATCAGATTCAGAAGTTGCTTCACCTTAGCCCGGCGAACGGCAACGAAAGCATAATGTTCTTTGACATCAATTGCTCCGACATCTTCGCGAGCCAGATTTCCTTTTTTATATAAGAATCCGGCAATATCCATCCGACTAAGTTTCTCCTTCTTTCCTTTACCTATATATATAGTAGCCCAAAGCGATTTCGGAGGACGGGAGGGATTTTCGGGCAATGCTACTGTTTCCATCTCTTCCGGGATATAAGAAGGAAGTTTCTCTTCGGCATGAAGAATCAGATAGGACGTTCCGGTTGCATCCCAGCGTGCTGTTCGTCCGTTGCGGTGCGTAAAGGCTTCCTCATTGACCGGCAAATGATAATGGATGATATGTCCGACTTCTGGAATATCTAGTCCGCGGGCAGCCAGATCGGTAGAAATCAAGACATGACAACTGCCGTTACGGAATTTGTAGAGCGCACGTTCGCGATCCGGCTGTTCCATACCACCATGGAAACGTTCTGCAAACAATTTTTTATCCGCCAATAACTGATGTACACGGTCCACTGCATCCCGATGATTGCAAAACACGATGCTCGAACTGCTTCCCAATGTACAAAGCAGGTTATATAAAGTATCAATCTTATCTTTGGAAGGCGAAAGCACCTTCATTAATTTCAAGCGGGACTCCTGTTCTTCAGAAGCGTCCGGAAGGAAGTTCAATTTAACCGTGCGGTTCAATCCTGTAAATTCGGGAATCTCTTCGGCATCGGTAGCTGAAAGCAACATACGTTTTTTTAATCCCGGAAGCTGGGTGATGATCTCTGCCATTTCATCGTGGAAACCAAACTCCAACGATTTGTCGAACTCGTCGATAACTAAAGTTTCGATGGTTTCAGGGTTGAAATTGCCTTTAGACAGATGGTCAGTGATACGTCCCGGAGTACCGATGATGATAGCAGGACGATTGCCTAATATGCTTTTCTTTTCTTCGGCAATGGGATGCCCACCGTAGCAACAGCAGGTTTTCCAAGCAGTCCCCATTGCTTTGAACACAGAATCTATTTGCAGGGCAAGTTCACGAGAGGGAACCAGAATCAAAACCTGCACGCTGTCGTCGTTCGGTTTTAGAGTAAGGAGTAAAGGTAACAGATAGGCCAATGTCTTGCCCGATCCTGTCGGTGACAACAGGATAACGTCTTTTCTTCCGGTAGCTTGTTCAAGTGATGCTTCTTGCATCGGATTCAGCTCTTCGATCTTCAAATGGCGGAGAGCCGACTGTATAATTTCATTTTTCTCTAACATGGGGGCAAAGATACAAAAAGGAAAGAGTACGGAGATAAAAATACAATCAAACTTTAGCTATGCCAGGCAATATATAATAACCTTCTTTAAAACAGACATAGAAGAGATACAAACTATGCCGGAAAGACATTATGAGATAATAGTAAAAAGAAGCGGGAAATCGAAGAAGCATTGCTGCTTTTCAGATTTCCCGCTCTGTGTTTATGTAACCTTTCCAGCCTGTTCTCCGACCGGTTTGGTTTCTCCTTTTCTGCGAATTATCCTCCGAAGTTGTCGAACATCAGGTTCTGTGCCGGAACGCCAAGATCGTCGAGCATCTTCTCAACAGCTTTCGACATCGGACCAGGACCACACATGTAGTATTCGATATCTTCAGGAGCTTCGTGGTTCTTCAGGTAAGTTTCGTAAATTACGTTGTGAACGAATCCCGGAGTATACTTCACGCCTGCGGCATCAGCAGCAGGGTCCGGACGGTCGAGAGCCAGATGGAATGAGAAGTTCGGGAAGTCCTTTTCGATTTGCAGGAAATCTTCCAGATAGAACACTTCATTCAGCGCACGGGCACCATAGAAGTAAGACATCTTACGGTCAGTAGTATGCAATGTCTTGGTCAAGTGCATGATTTGTGCACGCAACGGAGCCATACCAGCACCACCACCAATCCACATCATTTCCTTCTTAGAATCGAAGATCGGATGGAAGTCTCCGTAAGGACCACTCATGATAACTTTGTCGCCCGGTTTCAGGGTAAAGATATAAGAAGAAGCGATACCCGGCATCACATCCATAAATCCAGGACCTTGATCTTTCGGTTTGAACGGCGGAGTAGCGATACGTACAGTCAACATGATACGGTCACCTTCGGCTGGATAGTTTGCCATAGAGTAAGCACGGATTGTTTCCTCTTCGTTCTTACACTTCAGACCCAGCAAACCGAATTTTTCCCATGCAGGCAGATATTCGTCGCCAATCAAACTCTTGTCGATATCCTTGTCATAGTCCATTGAGAATTTAGGGATCTTGATCTGTGCGTAAGAACCCGGGATAAAGTCCATGTGTTCGCCTTTAGGCAGAGCAACGATGAACTCTTTGATAAATGTAGCCACGTTCTTGTTGGAGATCACTTCACACTCCCACTCTTTCACACCCAGTACAGATTCGTCAATCTTGATTGACATGTCGCCTTTCACTTTCACCTGACAGCCCAGACGCCAATGGTCTTGCTGCTGTTTGCGGCTGAAGTGAGGAACTTCAGAAGGCAGGATTTCGCCGCCTCCTTCGAGTACTTGGCATTTGCATTGTCCGCAAGATCCCTTACCACCACAAGCAGATGACAGGAATATCCCGTTTACAGACAGCGTATTCAACAAAGTAGAACCGGAAGCCACTTCCACTTCCTTTTCGCCGTTGATTGTCAGTTTTACATTTCCTGAGGGTACCAGGAAGTTCTTGGCAACCAACAAGATTACAACAAGCAACAGAATAACCACAAGGAATACCCCAATGCTCGCTAATATTAAATTCATATCCATTGTCTTATTCCTTTCTTTTTAGATGTTCAAACCAGAGAAACACATAAACGCGATTGCCATCAGACCTACTGTGATAAATGTGATACCCAAGCCCTTCAACGGAGCAGGTACGTCAGAGTAAGCCATTTTCTCGCGGATAGCAGCCAGACCTACGATAGCCAGCAGCCAACCGATACCGGAGCCCAATGCATAAGCGAGAGCATCCCAGATATCACCAATGTATTTCGGATCACTCGGACCCAGATTGATACGTTGTTGCATAAACAGAGAAGCACCCATGATGGCACAGTTAACGGCAATCAACGGCAGGAAGATACCCAGCGAAGCGTACAATGACGGAGTGAAACGTTCTACGATCATCTCCACCAGCTGCACAATACCGGCGATAACGGCAATGAAAAGAATAAAGCTCAAGAAGCTAAGGTCGACACCTTCAATAATAGCATTGGCAGCCAGAACCTTAGTTTGCAACAGGTAGTTGACCGGAAGCGTCACCAGCAACACGAAAGTTACGGCGATACCCAGTCCTACGGCAGTCTTCACATTCTTCGAAACAGCCAGGTATGAGCACATACCTAGGAAGAATGCGAATATCATGTTGTCCACAAAGATAGAGCGGACGAATAAACTTAATAAATGTTCCATAATTCTTTTTGATTTATGATTTATGATTTATAATTTATGATTCAGCAGACTTATCATGCGACTATGACTATAAAGCTAGACATAAATCATAATTCAGAAATCAGAAATAATTAATTACTTTGTTCTTGCAATTCTTTATGACGTGCGCGTTGATACCAGATAATACATGCTACGATAATCAATGCCATCGGCGGCATCAACATCAAGCCGTTGTTTACATATCCGATATTTTGAATCGGTTCATAATTCAGGATATTGAAACCAAGCAATGTTCCCGATCCAAACAGTTCGCGGAAGAAAGCAACGATAATCAAGATCTTGGCATAGCCCAAACCATTACCTACACCATCCAGAAAAGACTCCCAAGGACCGTTCTGCATGGCAAATGCTTCCAGACGTCCCATCAGGATACAGTTGGTGATGATCAGACCTACGTATACAGAGAGTTGTACGCTTACGTCGTAAGCACACGCTTTCAGAACTTCACTTACGATGGTTACCAAGGCAGCTACCACAACCAGCTGGACGATGATGCGGATGCGGTTAGGAATGGTCTTGCGCAACAGTGAGATAACAACGTTGGCAAATGCAGTAATCACCGTCACTGAAAGTCCCATCACGATGGCAGGCTCCAGCTTTGCGGTAACAGCAAGTGCAGAACAGATACCGAGCACCTGTACGGTTACCGGATTATCAATTCCCAGCGGAGCAGAGAATACTTCTTTATTTTTCTTTGAAAACAGTTGTCCCATATTCTATCTTTCTCCTCCTTATTATTTAGTTAAAAAACTCAAGTAACTATTCAGGCAAGCCTTCAACATGGCATCTACACCTACTGAAGTGATTGTACCACCGGAGATACCATCCACTTGGTAGTCAGGTTTCTCTACTTTGCCATTTTTTACGACTCCCAATGTGATAGCACCATTTTCCAAGGTTTTCTTACCTACAAATGCATTTTGGAAACGGTCGGTTGCGATTTCAGCACCCAGACCCGGAGTTTCGCTAGCGTGTGAGAAGTAAGTGCCGTAAACAGTATCTTTATCTTCGTTCAGTGCAACATAGCCCCAGATAGCGCCCCAAAGACCGGCACCGTATACAGGAACTACGTATTTAGTCTGACCGTCCACTTCGCATACAAACACATGCAGACGTTGTTGTTCTTTTGCTTCTTTCTCGTAGTTGGTAGCAAATTCGCCTGTGTTTTCGGTCAGTGTGCCATCTACGTTCATCAGCATATCCCCTTTCACATATTTCTGATATTCGGCATCCGCGTCTTTCACATCCTTGATGTTCAATGCAGCGAGGATTTGTTTCTTAGTGTCCAGCTGCACATTCTTCTCTTGCGTAGATTTCAGTGAAGAACTAACGAATGCCAGCAGGAATGCTACGATAATAACCATTACCGAAGCATAAATGATAGTATAACTATTACTATTCGTATTCATTTTCTCTCGGTATTATTGGTTAGACTTGATAGTGCGTTTCTCGCGACGGCTGATGTTGCTCTGTACTACACAGTAGTCGATCAGCGGAGCAAAGATGTTCATCAGCAGGATGGCAAGCATCATACCTTCCGGATAACCCGGATTCAGTACGCGGATAACGATAGCCATCACACCGATCAGGAATCCGAAGATATATTTACCTCTTTCCGTACGTGCGGAAGTCACAGGGTCAGTAGCCATAAATACGGCACCGAAGCAGAAACCACCGAGAACGAGGTGTTCGTACCAAGGCATTTGAGCCATTGTGTTGTTTTCCATGCCGATTGCGTTGAATACCCATGCCATGAATGCGCCACCGACAAATACGGAAATCATTGTTTTCCAGCTTGCAACGCCTGTCCAAAGCAGGATTACGGCACCAATCAGGATAGCGATAACGCTAGTTTCACCGATAGAACCCGGGATCAGACCTGTTATCATATCCATGTTGAACGCAGGAACACTGCCTGTTGTAGCAGCCTGTCCCAATGGAGTGGCAACGGTCAGTCCGTCTACGCTTTGTCCTAAACCGAAGATGCTGTCGCCTGACACCCAAACGGCGTCACCGGACATCTTGGTCGGATATGCGAAGAACAGGAATGCACGGGTGATCAACGCAACGTTGAACACATTCATACCTGTACCACCGAATACTTCTTTGGCAAAGATAACAGAGAATGCAGTAGCTACGGCAAGAATCCACAGCGGACAGTCTACCGGAACGATCATCGGGATCAGGATACCGGAAACGAGGAATCCTTCCTGTATTTCTTCTTTCTTCCATTGAGCTACGACGAACTCGATGCCGAGACCTACCACGTATGATACGATTATTTTAGGCAATACTGCCAAAAATCCGTAGATAAACATTTCGATGAAGCTGCCTGTAGCACCTGTGTGAGTGAAATGCTGGTAACCTACGTTGTACATACCGAACAGCAAAGCCGGTATTAACGAAATAACCACAATCGACATGATGCGTTTGCTGTCGATCGCGTCATGTATGTGCGTTCCCGTTTTCGCAGTCTGGCTGGGCACGAACAGGAATGTTTCGAAGCCATCGAACACCGACTGGAATGCGTGGAATTTGCCGCCCTCTTCAAAGTTCGGCTTTATCTTATCGAGATAATTTCTTAACGCTTTCATTTATTTAATTGAAAATTGAAAGTTGAGAGTTGGAAAACTGGCAGTACCGGGGTTTATGCTGTATTTGCATGCAGTGTATTACTAAAAGCTGTACTTGTATGCTACACACGACCTAAGAGTTGCATTTACATACTGTGTATACATTACCTAAAAGCTGCATTTACAAAGTGCTGTCCCCCACAGGGAGCCGTTTCGCAAGATTTCAACTATCGCTTATTTTAATTTTTATTATTTAATCTCTTATACGATTACGCCATTTCTGCACGGAGCATATCGAGCCCGACACGAACGATGCGTTGCAGTTCCATCTTTGAAGAGCATACGAACTCGCAAAGGGCGAAATCTTCGGGGGCTACTTCGTAGATGCCAAGTGCTTCCATACGGTCGATGTCACCGGCAATGATTGCTTTAATCAGATATTCGGGCAGTATGTCCATCGGGAATACTTTATCGTATTCGCCCGACATAATCATGTGACGTTCGCCACCTTTGATGCGGGCATCCAGCGTATATTCCTTCTTACCCATCAACCAGCTGAAATACGAACGGTTGGCACTGAACTGATTGAAGCGCGGCATGATCCATCCAAGCATTTCGTGAATGTCGTCACCTTCGGGGATAACCGTCAGTTGGCTATGGAATGCACCTAAATATCCGTTCGGAGATACTTGTTTTCCTGTCAGCACGTTACCGCTTATATAGCGTAAGTCTTTGTCTTTTGTTACATTGCCGGCAAAGACGTTGGTGAGCAATGCGCCTACCTGTAATTTGCAGTATGCAGGCTTCAACACTTCGGAACCTGTCACGGCTACTGTGCGGGTGAAATCTACATGGCCTGTATTGAAAAGGCGGCCGATGAAGATGACGGCTTGCGGATCAATAGTCCACACCGTTTCGCCCTTAGATACAGGATCGAGATGGTTGATCTGAACGCCTACATTACCAGCAGGGTTCGGTCCGTCGAATGCGGTGATTGTAACGTTCTTAGCCTGTGTCAATGCGGCAGCGTTCTGTTTCACACTGATGCTCAGGTAAGTTTTTGCCAGTTTGGCAAGAGCATCGAGTCCTGTCTGGAAGTTTGCCTCTTCACCTTTGAGGGCGAACTCGAAGTCCGGAGCCAACGGGTTGGTGTCGAATGCGGAGATGAAGATTCCTTTCGGGGTTACCGTAGGATCGGCAATGATGTCATAAGGACGCTGTTTGATAAACGCGAAAAGTCCGGCTTCCAACAAAGCGGATTTCACAGCTTCAGCATCCATCGAAGCAACATTCTTTTTCCCAAAATCTTCATAGTCCTGCTCGGCAGCAGCTTCTACTACGATGTTCAATACCTTACGACGAGCACCACGTTCTACACTCGTCACCACGCCGCTCACCGGCGAAACAAATTTCACTTCAGGATGATACTTGTCGATAAACAAGGGTCCACCAGCCATTACATATTCCTGCTCTTTCACAACTACCTTAGGCGTCACTCCAGGAAAGTCGTCGGGTACAAGTGCGTAGAATCCCGGCGCTTTTACTGTTGCGTACGTTTCAGCAGCTTTCCCTTTCAGGTTTATGTCAAGGCCTTTACGTAACTTTATTACATTTGCCATGCTATATAAAATAATGGTTTCATAAATTTTCCGCAAAAGTAATAAATAAGATTGGGATTCGGGAGGAAAAAAGAAAGGAATTACGGAAATAAATCCGTAATTGCGTTCGTGCTCGTACACGTGAGTCATCTTTCTTTTGTCTTGAAACAAAAGAAAGAAGCAAAGAAAAATTCAAGGCTGACTTTTTTCTCCTACTCGCTTCCTTCACTTCGCTAAAGGGCAGAAACTCGCTACGCTCAAACAGTCTGCCCTTCTTAACGCTACGTTACGGGCACTCGCTTGACGGAGAAAAAAGTAGGCCAGTGTTCGCTGCGGGTTCGCTGCATAAGGAAGCTAGCGGTGAGTTAGCTGTGGGAAATTAACAGCTGGGGCATTGCAAAGGAAACTGGCAGTTAGTTCGCTGTGGGAAGCTAGCAACTGGGGCGCTACAAAGGAAGCTGGCAGTTAGTTCGCTGTGGGAAACTAACAGCTGGGGCACTGCAAAGGAAGCTAGCAGTTAGTTCGCTGTGGGAAACTAACAGCTGGGGCGTTGCAAAGGAAGCTGGCAGTTAGTTCGCTGTGGGAAGCTAGCAACTGGGGTGCTGCAAAGGAAGCTGGCAGTTAGTTCGCTGTGGAAAACTAACAGCTGGGGCGCTGTAAAAAATCCCGCGCTGTGGCCCCATGCCGAATGGTTTCCCCGGCCTCGTTTTTCCGGCGTCAAGCGCAGGTGTTTCCTTCGGCGTTAAAAAGGGCAGACTGTTTGAGCGTAGCGAGTTTCTGCCCTTTAGCCGGAGGAAGCACCGGAGTAGACGGAAAAACGCAGCCTTGATTCTTTCTTTTTGGTTCTTTTTCTTTCGTATCAAGACGAAAGAAAAAGAACTCTCTCCCTATTCAGCAAACATAGGATCCCACGCCGGCAACCGGATTGGTTTCTGCTTCAACACCTCCAGCACCTTTTCCGATGAATACTTGGTCTCCACCACCAATCGGAACATATATTCGTTGAACCATTCGTCCGTCATGATGAGATACCCCTGATAGCCGGCGGCTGGTCCCCAACTATTTTCAACCATCCATTTCGTTGGTTTTCCATTCTTGTCGAGGTCGACAGCCATGAGCGTCATGGCGTGGCTGGAGCCGCTGGCAAAGGTTTGGATACGTTGCTTCTTATTCATATTAAAAGACGTCCCCATTAGAGATTCGTAGTCGTAGTTTTTGACATCCAGCAGTCCCCGGTCAGAATTCAGGAATTTGCCCACATCGCAGGAGAAATACATCATTGTGCTGTCTTTAAGAGAGGCGATAGCCATTTCCTTGATATCCTCGATGGGTAGGTTGACATACGTCCAGTTTTTACCGTCGTAGCGGTGGCGGTCGTAATCTATTTCATAACATTTGTAGTATTCGCGGCTGGGGTCGTTCATAAGCATGACGTAGCTGTCAATCAGATTTTCGTCGCCATATTTCTTCAGGAAAGAAAGCGGGGTGTAAGTTTCGGTAGATACAGGCTCACCTTTGGCATTGTGTTCGGTCCAGGTAAATTCTGTGGGGGGAACACCGAGATTCAGCACCAGCATGCGGTAGATTACGCTCAACATTTCAGTCTTCGTTTTTTCGATGGCAGCGGGTTTGGCGCCTTTGGCAGCGAGCTCACGGAGTTGCAACCCCTGTTCACGGAGTTTCAGGGCGATCAGGCCTGCCATGCGGGAAGTATTTTCGCTGCTGTTTGTTTCGGGCATCACATCTTTGGGGACAAGTCCGTATTTGCTTACGATGTCCGCTACGCCGGTAAACGTGCCCCCGTCACTTAAAGGATTGCGGAAAAGCCACTCTACCATTTTATCGTCCATCGGTTTGCTGCTGGTGTCGATGATACCTTGCAGGAAGAGGTTCGCTTTCTCCAGTTGGTCGAAGAAGAAAGGATAAGTCTGCGAGAATTCGAAGGCGCCGAGGTTATGCTTGGCGATCGCTTTGGCACGCATCACGTTCAGCCCTGTGAAGAGCCAGCACCGGCCGGAAGATTTCTGGTCGGTGATACCTTTAGAGGGCACTTTGATGGAAAAATGCGTATCCATGCCTTTCAGGTTATCCTGGTTGAGAGCCAGTTTGCGGATGTCGTTGTTTCCGATGGCGTTGCGGATAGCCTTGTCGGAGGGAGTGTTTGCATAACTCTGCTTGATTTGTTGCATCATGGAGTCGCTGATGCCGCCTTTCAGTTCTTGCGCTTGTGTAGAACAAGAGAAAGCGCAGAAAACAAAAATGGATAAAATCTGTTTATTCATTATGGTATAAATAAGTAATTAATAGGCTGACGGATCATGATATACTAATAAATTATGTGTTGGTGTATGGAGATAAATCATGCAACTTTATTTATCAGCATATCGAGAAACATCTTATTCTGCAAAAATACGATTCTTTTTTAGATTTATTATCTAAGAACATCAAAACTAATCGGAATAAAATAGTTTTCTTTGCAGCCGGATTCCTCAGAGAGAAGTTATGAAGAAATATATAATAGGAATATTGATGATGCTTCCATCCATCAATATGATGTCGGCTACGACTGCTGACACCCCGTCGGACACCGTCCCTGCCCTTTCCAAGCGTGAGTTGCATCGCCAACGCGTGGCAAAACGTAATCTGCACTATAACATATTGGGCGGTCCCAGTTATACACCGGATTTTGGTCTGCTGGTGGGCGGTAGCGCACTGTTGACGTTCCGGATGAATCCGAGCGACACCACCCAGCGACGTTCGGTAGTGCCCATGTCCGTTGCCTTGATGTTCAAGGGCGGCTTGAACCTGATGGCGAAGCCGCAGCTCTTCTTTAAAGGCGACCGTTTCCGTATCTTCGGCACCTTCTCTTATAAAAATACGATCGAGAACTTTTACGGCATCGGATACTCCACCAATAAAGATTACGAACGTGGAGAAGATACCAGCGAATACCGTTATAGTGGTATTCAGGTAAACCCCTGGTTCTTGTTCCGCCTGGGAGAAAGCGATTTCTTTGCAGGTCCCCAGGTCGATTTAAACTACGATAAAATTACCGAACCGGCTGCCGGGATGGTCAATGAGCCCTCGTACATAGCGGCAGGGGGCACGGAGCACGGGTACAAAAATTTCAGTTCGGGACTCGGCTTCCTGCTGACGTATGACACACGCGATATCCCCGCCAATGCTTACCGCGGAACGTACCTCGACTTCCGGGGAATGATGTACCATAAAACGTTCGGCAGTGATAATAATTTTTATCGTTTGGAGATAGACTACCGCCAATACAAAACAGTGGGGCGTCGCAAAGTGATAGCCTGGACCGTGCAGAGCAAAAACGCATTCGGAAATGTTCCGCTGACAAAATACGTGCTTAGCGGAACCCCTTTCGATCTTCGCGGTTACTACATGGGGCAGTTTCGCGACAAGTCATCGCATGTAATGATGGCCGAATACCGTCAGATGATCAATACAGACAAAAGCACATGGATGAAGAAAATGTTGAGCCATATAGGATATGTGGCATGGGGAGGCTGCGGATTCATGGGCCCCACTCCAGGCAAGATAGAAGGTGTGCTTCCAAACCTCGGAGTAGGGCTACGCATTGAAGTCCAGCCTCGTATGAATGTACGCCTTGATATCGGCAGAGACATGGTGAACAAACAGAATTTATTCTATTTCAATATGACAGAGGCTTTCTGATCAGCCATCCACTTCGCTCAACCATCCCACTCCGCCTTCACATCGAAACACGGACAAGCCTTGATCCATTCTTCCGGCTCGATCTCCCCGTTTGCGTTCAGGTCGGGACTTAAATCCCGATGTCCGCAAATACGACAGCCCGGATAATCACGGAGTAGCGTCAGTATGAGTACGTGCATGGAATGAATCTGCCACTCAGTGCGGGTATCGGCAGGGCGCCCCTGACAGTCAAGTCCCCCTTCATAGCAGATACCTATCGAGTGAGCGTTGTGACCCTTTGCGTGCGCACCGATCTTCTCAATCTCACGGGTAGTTTTTATGGCTCCATTTTTACGGATATAAAAATGATAGCCCGCCCCATTGAACCCTCGCCGGCGATGGCAGATTTCCAAATCATCTTCCGTGAAATCCCTGTCCGCCCTTGTGGCGGAACAGTGGATCACAATCAGGTTAATCTTCCTCATCAACCTTTCCTTTCATTCTTTTTGCTCTTCTCTTTCTGCGAAAGAAAAACAGCAGTTCCAATACGACTTCTAAGATTTTGTCAATCATTGTTTTACAGTTTATTGATTATTATTTAATGTAAGTTCGAAGGAGGAGAATAGAAATAGTACAAGCTTATATCGAACTGACGTTATTTACATTTATCGGTCTTTGCAGAAAGCCGTGCACAAACTTTCTGCGAAGATATGTTTAGCGCAAAGATGCAGCTACTGCAAAGATACAGCTACCGCAAAGATGTGTTCACTGCGAAAAGACATTCACTGCAAGGGCATTATTGCAAGAGTATCACTGCAAGAGTACATTTCATCATCGGTAATAGCTTCACCGGAACGGCAAACGATTAAGCCGCCGGATCAGGCGCCTCTCCACCGCCGGAGTTGCCCTCTCCCTTGTTATCATCACCCGAATCTTCGCCACTGTCTTCACCGGAAGCAGCCTTCTTTTCGGAAAGCAATTCGAACATCATATTATTCTCACCTCCACGAGTGGTTGCCGTGCTATCGTTAGCCAGGCGCAAGGAATTGTCCACTTTGAAACGGAGGTTGACACGAGTGATATTCTTCACAGTGCAATCTTTTTCCATTTCCACACCGGGACAGGTCAGCGTAGTATAAAAGATACCCAGCCCATCCACTTTCACCTTATTCCCCGCCACCAGCACTTTTTTCATCGCACGGACAAAAGACTTCATAACGTGCGTCACGTCTTCCACCGAGAGCGATCCGATCGTCTCTATTTCACGTGCCAACGACTCAATGGAATAGATTTTCGCCTCTCCGGACTTGAGTTTGAGAGCAAATACCATCGGCGAGTTTTCATCACCGATTCGTTTTCTGCGCTTATAGCGCACTACTGTAACTGTTGTCATATACTTAAATTTGTTTCTACGAAAAGGAGGACATTCTCCCTTTCTGTTGGTGAAACAAAGATACGGCAGCACGTTAGTGAGTTGCCGGATTACACCGGATTACGCCGGATTATGTCGGGTTATGCCGTGATAAAACGGATTAGAATAAGATAAGTAGCCTATTACCCTATTATTCTATGTTAATACGCATAAATACAACTCTTCAACCCTTGCTTATTCCAGTAAAAATGTGTAACTTTACGTCTATTACATCAACTCATAAATACTCTCATAAATGGAAACTAACAACAAGATTACCTCCGAACAGAAAGAAGAAAAAACATTCCAATACCGCAGTTACGGGAAAGGCGAACTTGCCATGCTATACCTCCCCGACATACAGCAGCAAAGCGCAGTAGACCAATTCAATAAATGGATAGAGGCTGCCCCCGGATTGAAAGAACGACTCATTGCCACGGGCATGAATCCCCGAAGCAGACGCTACACACCTGCACAAGTGAGACTAATCATTGAAGTTCTCCAAGAGCCTTAATCAAATAATAAGTATGTTTAACTGAAGCTATGCAGAGCACTTGCGAAATTTGAATACCTAATACCTGACGCTTAATACTTAAAAGACCTCCTTTTCAGGCAGCCAGCAAGTGCCATCATAAACAGTACCGCTCACCCGTTTGTCTACGGGGACGGACGGGTCGTGCGATTCCTCGCAAGGCAGGTAGCGTCCGTTTACGGGATCATAGACAAAGGCCGCCACTCCCCCCGCTCCGAGATGTTTAAACTTCACTTTATCGACATATACGCGGGTGACGCCGACCTCCTTATCGCGTTCCACAACGATTCCATAATCAGCTTTGTTGTAAAAGTCGGCAGAGCCGTTGATGTCATACATCCCCACACGCGGCGTGGCACCCGTCACCGGGTTACGGTTCATTTTGCGCGGGTGTGCCACGACTATCAGCAGGCAATTATACTGCATGGCAAACTCCGTAAACTTATTCAACAAATTAGATATATATTGCGTTTCCGTCTGTCCCGGTAGCGGGTTATGGTCGAAGCGGTTGAGAGGGTCGAACACAAGAATGCGGCACCCCCGACGGACCACCAGTTCGCGAGCCTTGGCAAGCACACGGTCGGGAGCCACATTGCCTTTGAGAGAAATATGAGAGATGTTTTCAGCCAGAAACTCCTCCGAACGTGCGAGAAGTCCCTCCGTCATGCCGCAAGCATTTTGGAAACGGCGCCCGGTCAGTTTCTCAACCAGCTTCCGGTAATGATAGACAATAGGATGATTCTCCGGACTGAAGAACCCTATCTTCCATTGGTGGCGCAGGCAGAGGCGCAACACCAGTTCGTCTACCCACTCAGATTTCCCGGAACCGGGGATTCCGGTGACGTAGACATTACGCCCCCGTTCGTAAGTGCAGATTTTATCCATCGCCTCCCAGCCCGTTTCGGCACCGGGACCGAAGCCGTTGTCGAAAAGAGCACGCAATTCGCCATGCAGGTCGGTTGCGGTGAAAATACCTTCAAGAGGGACTTCCGCTGCCTGTTCGATGACGATACGGAGACTTTGAATCCCATATTTGACGAGATGCTCGTTGGCGTCTTTACACTCCGGTCCGTAAGTCACCACTTTGCAGCGTTCGGCTCCCAGGCGGTTGATGAGTTCGTCACGCAGTCGGAGCCCTGCCGAATCGGTATCTACAGCGATGATAATCTCCTTCAAGTCCTCGAAATGGGTTTCCATGAAGCGGTCGAGCCAGGAAAGGTTCGAATTGGCTCCGGCAGGAACGGAAATGACACTTTTGAATCCGGCAGCGATGGAAGATGCGGCATCCAGCTCGCCTTCGTGGATGATGCAGGAGGTCTGACCGAGCACGGAGTCGATGTTGTAAGGGATTAGTTCGGCTCCCTGCACCATTTTGAAATGCTTTGCGCCACTGCGGAATTTGGTGTTTATCAGCTGATCTCCCTCAAAATAATTGAAGCAGACGCAACGTTCTTTTTTAGCGGATTGGGGCATGAACTCCTCCTGTTCGGTGATGCGCAATCTGGCTATGACGGATTGCGGAATACAACGTGTCTCTACCAGCCAACGCTCCGCAGCTTCGGAAAGCGTGGTCTTTGCAGCATCAAATACGGGGCGTTGAAAGTGCTGCGGAGCGACTGCCGCACGGCGTTGACGGGCAGCCTGGCGTTCGGCTTTTTCACGCTCTTCGTTGTCATCGGGGACATAGAAATCGGCTCCACAGTGGTAACAGTGGCAATGTCCGGTGTCGATGTTGACACGCAACGAACGATCACGCTTGTTGCGCCGGGTGGGAAGACATTTTTTACAAATGGTTTTGAGAACACCACTCGATTTTCCACGAATATCGACATCGTAATTAGAAAAATTCCTCATAATTTATTTTCTTCTTTTAGCTTGGTTGAAATGTTCGGCCGAAAAGAGGCTGTTTAAAAAGTCGTTGGCAACTCTAACTCCTCTCCTTCGGGAAGGAGGGGTGTCCGAAGGACGGGGTGGTAGGATAAACGAGGTTCTTCCTATCTTGTTGTAGATGATAGACTTATGTATTTACCTACCACCTCCCCCTACGGGGACTCCTCCTTCCTGAAGGAGGAGAATGATGATAGAACCGACTTTTTAGACAGCCTTTTCGGAAATAAAAACTCGTAGCTGGTGGGGAGCGCAGGCAAGGCGTGGGCACAATGCGAGCGAGACATCGGCACAGCACAGGCAAGGCGTGGGCGCGTCCGAAGCAACAAGCCGTCTCTCAACTCCCCCACTTCTTTTTCACCTCGTCCCACACAGCAGATGAGTTCGGCCGTGGCGGTGCATCATCCGGGATTTCATGTCCCAGATACATCCGTTTACCGTCGACAAACTGCTCATAGCGATAAGCATACCGCCCGTTTCGTTTATTCTGCTGTGACATTTCATGTTCCAATGCCACACGGATCTTCTTGTTCGTCACCGAGCCATTGGCTACAAAATTCGAGAAATACGATTTCACCTCGCCCAAATTCATCATCCTGCCCTGCTTTCCTTGCAGGCAAATCTGATTTTTGAAAAGCTGGACAATGTACTTTTCATTGCTGATGAACAGCTTCCCCAGCCCCGAGTGCATTCCGGCCTGATTCATGTAATCCTCGCTCGCCGCCATCTCGTCCACCAGCGATTCCCACTTCTGATAAGGGCAGACCGGTTGTTGCCCCTCTATCGCACCCATATCGACGACGGATAATATCTTTTCTTTTCTATTCTGTTCTGTTTCACGCGTGTGTATAGCCACATCTGCATTGTCAATCAGCGTGTTATCTTCCTCTTTAACACTTTGTTTAACACTTTGGTAAGCCGCGCCCAGCAAATACTTAGCCATTCTCCGCTTCATCCCCGGCGAATAAAAATGGTCTCCTTCAATCACAAAAAGCCCGAAATCTTTTACGATATGCACCAAATATGACTGGCGGACCCTGGACCGGATAGCCAACGAACGGAGCACGCTGAAAGAGGAACAAAGATTGTCTTGCTTTCGCAATGCCTCGATCAGTATCCAATAGGCACCATATCCTTTCAATCCTTCCCGTTCGATGAGCAGCAATATTTTTTCATCATCTGCGGCTGTAGCATCGTGCTTAAAAAAATTATCATTCTTCATTTTTATATAATTAAATTAATATTTCAACAAAATTTCATGCTTTTTTGGCGAGTTAACTTGGTGAGTGCAAAGGTCTTTTAAATATTCGACATATACTTATCTTTATATGAGTAGCTATATATGAAATTTTTAGAAGACCTTTGCACTCAGTAACATAACTAATAAAAAAAGAATGAACAAATCGAAAAAAAGTCTCAACGAAGACGAACTTATGCAGGAAAAATTAAAAAGATGTCTTTATATCAGCATCGGACGCCTGTTGATTTTTATACGCACGATCTCACCTTTGACTCTCGAGAAGTTGCAAGAAATATCGTCCGTCAATTCCGGCATGATATGGAGGATGGAGCAAATACGCAATTATTCCATCCTTTCATACGCACAGGCTATCCATTATTATCTGAAGTCAGTAAAATGCATCATCAATATTCACAACATTTTCTACCAAGTTGCAAAGGTGTTGCTGAACGGGAAATGCATCGTCATGTTCGCCGTAAACTCTGACCAACTGTTCAAGTATGCCTCCAACCAGATACTTCTCCGGCAACAGTCGGATGACGTGGAAGAGCTTGACAGAAGACGCCAGCATAGAGAGGCAACTCTCTTGAAAAACAGGAAGCGAGGCGAAGCAAGGTGGAAGAAAAAAAGCGAGGCAAAGCAGAAGAAGAAAGGCGAAGCAAAGCGACAGAAGAAAAGTGAGGAAAAGCGGCAGAAGAAAGAATCACCCCAAAAGCAAACCAAGCAAAAGAAAACGCAAAAAAGTTAGATGGCATGTGCATCTCTTTGGGGGGTCAGACCATGAGAACAGCAAGGGGCTATCCGACTTTTTGGACAGCCCCTTTTATCTTGAAACAGAAAACATTATAGATGCTTCAAGCCATTTCCTTCACACTAGTCGGTCATCAACTTTCTGTAACGGACACGTTTCGGTTCTTCATTTCCCAAACGTTTCATTTTGTTTTCTTCGTATTCTGAATAAGAACCTTCGAAGTAGAACACGTTAGAGTCTCCTTCAAAAGCCAGGATGTGTGTACAGATACGGTCGAGGAACCAGCGGTCGTGCGAGATGACTACCGCACAGCCGGCGAAATCTTCCAAACCTTCTTCCAAAGCACGCAGTGTATTTACGTCGATATCATTGGTAGGCTCATCGAGCAGCAGCACATTGCCTTCTTCTTTCAAAGCCATTGCCAAATGCAGACGGTTTCTTTCACCACCGGACAATACGCCGCAGAGTTTTTCCTGATCGCCTCCGGAGAAGTTGAAACGGGAAAGGTATGCACGCGCATTCACGTCGCGTCCGCCCATGCGGATCAGCTCATTGCCTCCGGAAATCACCTGGTAGACACTCTTATTCGGATCGATATCTCTGTGTTGCTGGTCTACATACGCCACTTTTACAGTCTCTCCTACTTCAAATTCGCCTTTATCTACCGATTCCAATCCCATAATCAGGCGGAACAGGGTTGTTTTTCCCGCACCGTTAGGGCCAATCACACCGACAATGCCATTGGGAGGGAGCATGAAGTTCAGATCGTCGAACAGCAGTTTGTCGCCGTATGCCTTAGCCACATGTTTGGCTTCAATGACCTTATTGCCCAGACGGGGACCGTTCGGAATAAAGATTTCGAGTTTCTCTTCTTTCTCCTTCACGTCTTCGTTCAGCAATTTGTCGTACGAGTTAAGACGTGCCTTCCCCTTCGCCTGACGGGCTTTCGGGGCCATGCGTACCCATTCCAACTCGCGTTCCAGCGTCTTACGGCGTTTGCTGGCGGTCTTTTCTTCCATTTCCATACGTTTGGTCTTTTGTTCCAGCCAGGAAGAGTAATTGCCTTTCCAGGGGATGCCTTCGCCGCGGTCGAGCTCGAGGATCCATCCGGCAACGTGATCGAGGAAGTAGCGGTCGTGCGTCACAGCAATCACCGTACCTTCATATTGTTGCAGGTGTTGTTCCAGCCAGTCGATAGACTCTGCGTCCAGGTGGTTGGTAGGTTCGTCCAGCAGAAGTATATCCGGTTTTTGCAACAGTAGACGGCAAAGTGCTACACGGCGACGCTCGCCTCCGGAGAGGTTTTCTACCGGCTGGTCTTCGGGCGGGCAACGGAGGGCATCCATCGCACGCTCCAGCTTGCTGTCCAGATTCCATGCATCGGTTGCATCAATGATGTCTTGCAGTTCACCCTGGCGGGCAAAGAGGGCGTCCATCTTGTCCTGGTCTTCATAATACTCCGGCAAGCCGAATTTCTGATTGATTTCTTCGTATTCCGCCAGTGCGTCCACAATGGGTTGCACACCTTCCATCACTACTTCTTTTACTGTCTTTGTGTTGTCCAAATAAGGTTCCTGTGCCAGGTAACCCACAGAGTATCCCGGAGAGAACACGACTTCTCCCTGATAGGATTTCTCCAAACCGGCGATGATCTTCAATAACGTTGATTTACCGGAACCGTTCAAACCGATAATTCCGATTTTTGCTCCATAGAAGAAAGAGAGGTAAATGTCTTTCAACACATTCTTATTAGGAGTGAATGCTTTGCTCACTCCCACCATCGAGAAGATAATTTTTTTATCGTCAGCAGCCATATATTAATAATGTATATTGTTGATAATGGCACAAATTTACATATAAACCACGAGATTTCTACACCGACAGCATAAAAAATGCTTTTCTTTAAAGGAAAGTTGAGAAAAATGTTTGAATTGTTTTGGAGTTATAAAAAATTGTTCTACCTTTGCACCCGCATTCGAAAAGAAAGCACATAAGGATTGATTCGCTAGCTCAGCAGGTAGAGCACAACACTTTTAATGTTGGGGTCCTGGGTTCGAGCCCCAGGCGGATCACTTTTCAAAGTAGCAAAAATGCATAAAGCTCTGATAATCAAACTTATCAGAGCTTTTTCTTTTATATCAAACCTGCATTTTACCGCAAATTGGAACGGCTCAGTTGTAATTCTTGGGGGATTGCGTTAAAATTCTTATTTTTGCATCATG
>CAPAOL010000005.1 GCA_948579315.1 uncultured Phocaeicola sp. | reverse complement strand
TAGAATACATGCCTGTCACGCATGGGGTCACGGGTTCGAGTCCCGTACGCACCGCGAAAGGGAGTAACATTAGTTACTCCCTTTTTTGTTGTGTATCAGACAATTAAGGCATTGGAAGTAGATGGAGAATATATAAAAATTGGGTGCATATTTACCGGAAACTTACCAGTATTTCCCGATTTTTACCGATATTTTCACCTATAATGATACCGCCTTTGATACCATTTTTAAATTGTAGCGATAATCAGTAGATACCAAAACTCAAAAGAATATGAAATATCCGACAATGAGATTCGTCTTTGACCGTAAAAAGGTTGCGACAAAGACACACAAGGGACTCGTTCAAATTGAAGTTTTGAGCGAAGGTAAGAGAAAATGGATCGGAACCGGCGTTAAAGTCTATTCCGACCAATGGAATGATCGAAAGAAGATAATCAATTCGGTTGAAATGATTCAATTGAACCAGTGTCTTGATGAACAACTCCGGGTTATCCAAAATTGGATTAATGAACTTATCAGCAAAAAGGAAGTTTTTGATTTTGATAAGCTGGATAGATTTTTGAGATATACCAATAAATCAGAAAGTTTTGTTGACTTTGTAGAAAGAAGAATTGAAGAGCGTGGAGATATAACGGAAAGTACCAAAGCTTCCCATCGGACATTTGCGGCCTCATTACGTGAATTTGACAGAATAATATATTTTTCTGATCTCACAAAAGCCAATATCACATTGTATGATGATTGGTTACATGCTAAGGGCTATTCACAGCCGACAATATATAACTATCATAAACGTAACAAACGTTATATCCACGAGGCCATAAAGTTTGATTTGCTAAAAAATGATCCGTATAAGGGTGAGCGTTTTTCCCGTGGCAAACATGCCATCAGGAAATATTTGACTGCCGAAGAATTGAAGAAAGTGAAAGATGCTCAAATATACTCGGAAACGATCTGTAGAGTCCGTGACCTTTTTATTTTTCAGGCATATACTGGAATATCCTATGCTGATCTTGCTAAATTCAATTTCAAACGTGACGTACAAAAACGCGGCAATAAGTATGTTATATTGGATATTCGTTTAAAGACAGAAGAAAACTATTTTATCGTATTACTGTCTCCTGCAATGGAAATATTGAAAAAATATGATTATGTGCTTCCGATTATCAGTAATCAACAATACAATTTGCGGCTTAAAATAGTTGCTGATTATGCAGGGCTTGATAGAAATTTGACCGTTCACATGAGCAGGCACACATTTGCGACAATGTGCCTGAACAATGGGGTTAAAATGGAAAATGTGAGTAAAATGCTCGGTCATACAAATGTACGCACCACACAACAATATGCTAAAGTTCTGAATGCCGAAGTGGAAAAAGACTTTGAGATGCTGGAACGGATTTTGTCATAGTATAAGAAAGCCACGCTAAAATAGTTCTACCGATATTTAGCGTGGCTTGTTTCATTTAAAATACTCCATAACTTGTGCCGATTGTTCACGGAGACCACAGCAAAGATAATTTTGAGTCATTTCCACGCTTGCATGTCCCATCATTTGGCTTATTGAGTATAAATCGGCACCGCGTAAATACAAATTGGTTGCAAAACTCCGGCGTGCCGTGTGGCTTGAAACAAATTCCCATTTTTCACCTTCCACTTCCTTTCCGGCCTTGAATACTTTAACCGCCTCTGTGATTCCGGCTTTCCGGCAAATATTACGGATATTATTGTTGAATGTCGGATCACTAACTTCTTCTTTAGGTAAATTTGTTAGTAGCTCTTTCACGATTGGCTTCAATGGCACCGTGGCATGAGTTTTAGTTTTTAGGCTGACATAAGAGATCATTCCACCCACTATATTACGGTTGTTCAACCGTGTATAGTCACTATGACGGCAACCGGTAAAGGCGCCTATTAAAAATTGTGTGCGTACCAATTGTTCGTTGGTATTCTTGGGAGCATAGGTGATAATTCGTTCAAGTTCTTCATCAGTAAGCCAAACATTAGTGCTTCTCACATTTTTTACTGAAAGGATTTTATTATAGTCTTTAGGTAGCTCAACCTCTTCATTATACAAGTTCAATACAGCTTTTAATTTGGCGGCATATTGGCGAACAGAGTTTGGTGCCAGCCGTTCTTCCATATAATCAACAAAAGTCTGCAATCGGACTTTTGAAAGATTCTCCCATGTTGCCGGGCAATCATTTGCCCGACTATACATGTTGAGTATAATTTCATATTTGGGGTATTTTGCCAAGAATGCTATACGTAAGTCTTTCATTTTTATTTCATTTCTTTATTCCAACCATCATAAATATCTTCCCAATTATCACCTAAGCCAACCCTTATGCCGAAAGCGTTGTAACATTGTTGTACCGCTTCTTTCGGTGGTAAGTATCTCCCGTCACTTAACATAGCCGGTAGAATCCATCCGGTTGTCACTTTCCAAATCCAAAGTGTTACGTCTGATATAATCTTTTGCTTTTTGATTCATAATTATGCTAAAATTGCTTTATTTGTTTTCTAAATTCGTTCCATTCGTTGTTGGTAAAGTTGAAAAGAGTCTTTTTGCCTTTTTCTTCCCAATCACTTATGGCATAACCTACTAAATAAACTTTTTTAGTGCTGAAATCAAATCCCGTCACCCTATAACGTTTCTCATTATCCCGGTACATTGCCCCTTTGCATAACCTTCTGCCTTTGGAGTCTATGAAGGGTTTAATATTGCAGAATGCTTCATAGCTTTGGCAGGCTGAAATATTTCCCGAAGTAACAGCTTTCCGATAGAAATTTTCACCATAGCCCTTACCGTTGGGGTTGACTCCAAACCAGTAACCACCGCTGAATTTTGAAAATATATTCTGAAAATCCTCTTTATTGAATTTCATTTGAGATATTATAGCCAACTTTACTGCTTCATACATGGCTATGTTGACTCGTAAATAAGAATCAGTCTTTTCATTGTTCCAAACAAATTCTATCAGTTCAAAAGCTTTTGATTTTTCATTCATACTTTTGGGTATTTTCCTTCTCCTTTCGGATCAGTTCATTAATAAATTTACTCATGTTTGGTTGCTCTCTGACAAAATCAACCAAATCAATATCCAGTCTAATAGCATAGACCTTACTTTTCGTAGCCGGTTTGTTTCGGCGATAACTTCTTTTGGCTTGTTTATTCTCTTCCATAATGATTCATTGATATATGTAATAATTCGTTTGAAATGGCTATAATTTAGGTTTGTTTGCCTCTTTTGTTCCGTCTCTGATTCGATGATTACCTTTGGTGTGAAAACGTCTGAAATCGCCCCAAAATAGTTCATCTGCATTTGCCTTTGGTCGGATTGTTCCCCAAACATATCGCCGTAATAGTTCGGGTAACATCATGGAAACAAACAGTAACGCTATACATTGGTGATTCAATAGTTCGGGCACAACGATTCGGCTGATAGTTCGTTCATGTTTATGTATGAAGATAGGCACCGGGAAAACCAAAGGCCGATCAATATACAATAGTTCGGGTGTGTATGCGCGTACTGGTTCATCCTCTGTTATTGGTTCGGGTACATTTGCGTTTGTTTCTTCGCTTACTGGTTCGGTTAATAGTTCAGGCAAAGAAATGCCGGATAGTTCGGTTAACATTGTTAGCCTCTGTAATGCTTTGTTTATTTGATCCTGATAAAACCAACGGGAAATAAAATCTATCAGAGCTACCAAAGCAAAGACAAACGCCGGTGTTTTCGTTTGTGCATCCACATATAAGGCCGGTAAATGTGTTCCCGGTTCTCTTACCGGTTCTTTTTCCGGGATGATCGGAGCTTTGGCGCGATCTAAAGCCTTTATATTACATTTTAAGTTCGGGCAAATAGAATCATTTATAAAGGCAGGCATAACCACACCGATACGCGCCGCCTTATCATCGAAGACCGCCGCCCGATCAGGTGCCACCAGCCATACGCCACCAGTCCAGCCGGAAAGCAAAGGGATAACGTTTGATGCAAAGAAACCTAACTTTATATCAATTAAAGCGGCTTTTTCCAATGTTACACAAAGTTCTTTGTGTCCGTTACTGTCTGCGTCATTATAAGATAAATAAACTTTGTTCTCTCTGGCAATAGTACGGAGTGAGAAACCGCTTTTTTTGTTCCGTTTGGCTATTTCTTTTACAAAACCGGCAACCGCTTTTAATTCGCTTTTCTGAATCTTTATAAATCCGTCTTTTGAAAGATTGGGATATACAAGCCGGTAATTAGGGAAATATCCGGCAAAATCACAAATAAAGGTTTGTTTCTTATCGTTGGTTATTTCTGTAATATTGCCGCCTTCCTGACTGCAAACACAAACAGAGCACCGGCCAACCATTTCTTTTAAATGTTTGGGATTGATAAATAATTTCAGACCGTCAGGCAAAAGCCCGGATGTTTCAATAATTACGGGATATTCTTTTAATGTACGCCCGTCAGAAGCAACTAAAGCCGATTTGTAAGGATCAAGATAAATATAATTAAATGCTGGTCTTAGAGAATCTTTTGTTACTAATTTAGTGATATTTAGATGTTCCTTTGTAATCCACATATCAAAGGAGCAAACAATATTTTCACGCTCTTCTATTTTGGTAAACCTTGTTTTATTGGCTTGTTTGGTGCCTATCAGCTTTTCAAATTGCCAAACAAGATTAAAAACCTGATCCACTGGAAAGGAACATTTAAAGCTGTTTATTTGTACAGTCCTAAAATCCGTTATATTTAGTTTGGCATCAACGCAAAGATATTTTATATTTATCTCGTTCCCGTTGGCATCTTTCAGTTTTGCAAGCTCCGCGGCGGTATAGGTACCGGGAGCTATTTCTATTTCATTTGTAAAAACGTCGTTTGCTATTTTAACCAATTCGGCCAAAATGAGGCCGTTAAATTCTTTTTCATTCATAACATTAAATAGTTAGATATTTTACACCAAAGTAAAAGCCTAAAGCAAGGCAAAAAAGCAAGTAAATAGGAAGCAGCCAAAGACCGCCAAACACGCTAAAGCAGATTAATAAAACTACTATTAGCCAAATAATTACGCCCACCATGTTAGAAAGTAGGGTTTTCAAGCTCTTGCAAAAAATCTTCCTCCGTTATACTCTCACATATATTTGAGCCATCAACATAAACACTAAATCCGGTTGCGGTACGGAATACTTCTAATTTGTGCGTTTCTCCGTTTGGGGATTCTATTATATAAGTAGTCATAATATAAAAGTTTAAAGGAATGCCGGAAAACCGTCCGGCGCGGTGGAATATTTGTATTATTCGTTTATGTTATGCAAATTACATTTCCAAACGTGTTTAGGAAATGAACCGTCTTTGTTAAGGCTAACAATAGATGTATTATCCCCGTTATCCTTTATTACATAAACTATAAGTTTTCTAAATCCGTATAATCCAATATGATATAATATCTTTTTCTCCATAAATTTAAAATTTGTCTGATTGATCATTTTTATTTATGAAGTCTTTTAATTTCTTGGGATCGGTGCCGGAGATGAACACCACGGCACCGAATAAAAGCAGCATTAAACAAAACATATTCTAACTATTTAGCATTATAATAAATGTTTGGTTCTGATGTTACGTTATATATATAGCTTCCACAACGCACCAGCAGCGCGGCAACGCCGTAATACTGTTTATCGCGAGAATTGCGAATGTAGATAATCAGCAAATTTGTATTCATAACGCAAAATTTAAAGGGTGAAACTTGGTTTGTCTTTGTTTTTCCCTTAACTTTGCATTTAACGTTGTGTAAGACGTTAGCCGATAAACGCAAAGTTTAAAGGGAGGCCGGAGAAGTTAGCGCACTGATCCGGCTTTTTTATTAATACGAAATCTTTTGAATGCGATCAAAAGGTATTAATAACGCTATATGTTTATCCTGATAGTGAATCAATTCAAAACTATTTGCCGTTGATAGTCTTATAATAGCGGCTTTTTTCGCTGTTTCTTGAAACACATCAGTTTGTGCCCTCTGGGGCTACATGTACGGCGTTTAATGTTACATTTTTGTTTTGTAAGTTTAGTAATACCTCCATAATCTTATATTTTAAATTAAACATTCAACCAAAGAAGAAGTAAAAACGGGAAAGTGTGTAAGACGTTAACCGTTTATCTCCTTTTCTATACTACAAAGATACGAATAATATTTGTAATACAAAACAAAATGTACTTTTATTTTTAAGAAAATGCTCCGTTTTTACATTTATTAATATTGATATAATATATTGATAATCAACATATTAATAAATAATATAATGATAAATATAAAGTATTTAAGAAGTAAGGAAATATTTGTAATATACAGGCTTTAAATATGCTTATTTGCTTTATTTGTAGCCTTTGTTTAACTTTGTAGCAAGTTACAGAGCGCGAGACGCCAATATAATGAACTCTTTTATATCGTTTTATATGGTGTACAGTAAGCGCGTAACAGATTTACAGCAAATTTATCAATTAACCCCGGATGATGTTTTCTTTTGTATGCTTGTAGCATCCGGCGCCAGTCGTGGCGAAGCATACGCAACTATATTTAGACCACGATCTACAAAGATAGAAACAGCGCAACGCGGAGCCGCCCAGCTTGCAAAGGATAAACCCGGCATTAATAAACTAATACGGTCTTTTGAAGATAACCGCGCGGCCTTCCTTCCTGACAATGACAGCCCCAAAAACAAGAAGAAAAAGAAAAACACAGAAACAGAAGAGGAAGAAAAAGCCGGGAATGTTGTACAATACCGGGATAAAGACGCGGTTTTGTCAGGTCTCGAACAAACTTTGCCTTATTTGAGGGGAAAAGATCGTGCAGATGTATTAATGAAAATAGCCGATTTACAACAGATGAAGAAGGACGAAAATACAGAAGAAGAGGAAACAGTACATTATTATCTGCCTTTGCAGTGTTATAGATGCAGCCTTTTTATAGCTGATCGAGCAGAGCGGAAAGCAGAAGAAGCGGAAAAGCCGGATAATATTTAATATTATAGGTATAATATAAAGAGAATCAAGGCAAAGCGCGGCTTTTCTCCTTCTTTGCTGGTCAACTGGATAATGAAAGCAGGGAGGGCACCCCCCCCGGCTACCCAAGACACCAAGCATGTTTCAATCCCGGTCAAGATTTTTATTTTTTTTTCTTTTTTGGAGCCAATAATGGATGTTTTTAAGGCTTTTCCAATGATAAATTACAAAAGTGAATGTCCGATGTATAGTTTTACTTCTGAAAATGTATAGTATATGTATAGTTTACTTCATAACTATACATGTGTAAATCATTCATTATTAGGTCAATGGAAATTTAATGTATAGTATGTATAGTTTATATGTAAATTGCGTATGGGAAAAAAATATATATAATATGGTTTGCATAAAAAACTATACATACTATGCACTATTTTTCCATTGATTTGTATTTCAATATGTTATATATGTATAGTTGCCTTTAAAACCCTACATAAACCATACATATCAGAGAGAATGCTCCATCTGTATTTCCTATTGAAATAGAGTCGTTATCCTTTGTTTGCCAATATTTTATGATTACTTATATTGAATGGTGCTATGAATACAAAATATGATAAAAAAGCCTTCAAAAGCGCGTGTTTATTCTATATTTTAAGTAGAAAATAATAGTATTTATATGATAATTATGTAGAAAATAGACTATATTTGTGGCGTAAAACGGCCTGAAAATAGGCATAAAACTATCAAAAACACTTGTTTTTGAATATATAATGATATTTTATGAAAATACATGAGTTTGATCCGGTGATATATCCACGCAAGTTGTGGGTTGCAGTCAGTACAGATACATTTTCAGATAGATTTGAAGGTGTAAGTGAATGGGATGATACTGCTGATGCCATTGTGGACTGTGTTCGTGATAAACTGCGAAATTTGGGTGGTATTCTTGTCCGATTTGAAAGTAAGAATGCCATTACTATAGCAAATATCGCTCATGAAAGTTCACATATAGCGATGAACATATTTGATTATATAGGTGCAAAAGTGGATTTAGCTAATCAGGAAACATTCTCGTATCTTGTTGGATGGGTTGCTGACTGTATCAATCAGGTAAGGACTGGTAAATTTAAAGACTGAAATGGAGTCGGGAAAGTATAGGAAGTTGTTAAATGAGGTCTTCGGGCTTATGAAAGGCGAGAAACTGGATGCCGCCTTACAAGAGTCCAAAAGTGCAGCGCGTGTTGACGCTGTGCAGGACTTGATGCGTGCAGCCATTATACGATCTTCGATTTGTAAGTTCAATGGTACTCCTTACTATTTCAGTGGCCGGATATATGAAGAGATGGCATGGGATGATTTTGGCAACCTGATATATGACTTGATGCGTAAATGCAAAATGCCCAATGGTGATTATTCCCGTGTGGAGGGTGTACTGAAAGTCTGTAAGCGTGTGGTGGCAGGAAAAGCCTTGAAGCCTGATAATGCCATTGTGGTGTTCAATAACTGTGTGTTTGATATGAATGCTCGCCGTGCACATTCTTTCAACCGCCGTTGGGTACAGACTACATGCGTTCCCTATGACTACAAGCCGGAAGAGCATGTCTTTCTTTGGAGAATGTTCCTGGATGAAGTTTTGCCGGACAAAAACATGCAAAAAGTTTTGCAGGAGTTTCTTGGAAGTATTTTTGTTGACCGGCGTGTGGCGAAAATGGAAACTATGCTTGTTCTTCGTGGCTCCGGCTCCAATGGCAAAAGTGTAGTCTTTGAAACGATCATGGGCATACTTGGCCGGGAGAATGTCAGCAATTTCGGCATAGGTGCATTGATTACTGGAAATGAGAGAAAAAAAAATATCGCTTTCATTAATGGCAAGCGGTTGAACTACTGTTCTGAAATACAAGCGTTAGAGTTTGGTAAGGATAGTGACACGTTGAAGAGCCTTATCAGTGGTGAACCTACCGAAGCCCGGCCTATCTATGGCGATAACTTCACTGCTTACAATATTCCCCTGCTTATGGCAAATGCCAACCAAATGCCGTATTTGAAAGACTGGAGCTATGGAATGAGGCGGCGTATTTGCATTATTCCCTTTGAAGTGGAGATACCCAAAGCCCGGCAGAAAAAAGAACTGTCACGGGATTTGGAAGCCGAATACCCGGCTATATTCAATTGGATATTGGAAGGCCGTGACCGTTTTATCGCCAATGGTTATAAGTTGACAGACAGTAAGGAGCTTGAAAATGTCATGGATGAATATCAGTCGGAAAGTAGTACCGTAATGAAGTTCATGTATCAAATGAACTATCTGTGCCGCTATGAGGAAATTGCCGATATTGAACCCAAATGGATGTCTTCGGCCATTCTGTACCGGAAATATTGCAAATGGTGTAGGGACAATAATGCCAAAGAAGAGAATGTGACAGTATTCGGACGTATTCTTTCGGAAGCCGGTTATCGTAAAAAAAGAACCCCGAATGGTCAGGTGTATGGTTTGTATGGAACAGCCTTGACGGAAAAACTCTATTATGAGAAACGGGAAGACCTACGGGGTAACTATAAGCAAAGGATCGCTAAACCGGTTTATCAAGATGGCAAACGATACGCTTATACCCATGAAGGGCTTGCGGCCTGCTTGTCATTGAGCATTTATCAAGTCCAGCGTTTGTTCCGGGAGAAGAAACTGGAGGGGACGTACCACATGGAGAAGAGAACAACTGTTTTTGACTTGGACGCTGTGGAGAAGATTATCAAACAATTAAAAATAAGAACCAAATAGTATGATCGCACCGGATGAATTTGCAGAGGTTATTGAAAAAATAGATAACCTACGGGGAGCATTGTAAATCCCTATGCCAGCTGGATTTCATGTAAATCAAATGAAGCGTGAGCTTGAAGAAGTATCAGACAAATTAAAACGGATTTACGTTGAGGAAGAAGACGAAAATCCATGGGAGGAATAAGCATGGCAGTAAAATTTAGACACAAGGAAACGGGATTGTTCTTTTGCAGGGCAAAGGGATTATCCCCTTCAAGAAGAGATTATGACAAACTTGGAGAAGAAGGTATTTTTAGGAAAAGGCATTTGTCTAAGCGAGGAAGAATCTACGAAAGCGCAACTGAAAATCAGAAACGGGATTGGATTGGCAAGGAACATGCAGATGAATTTGAAATAGTAAAAGTATGAAAAATATGAATCACATAGAGTTAAGTGTTGAGCTGATGTCTATTCTTCGGGCCTTGAACTATTCATGTGAATTGAAGACAATAGAAGGTAAGAGCATTGTAATGGATATAGCAGTGCAAGGAGAATTGTCTGTCAGGCACCAAAAAATGATTGAAATGCTTCTTGGTGGATTTCTCTCTGAATTTTATTGGGTAAATGGGAAGCATCATATTTATATCAGAGAAGAGTGCAAAGGGCTTCTTCCTGATGATGATAGGTATAGTTGCTTGATTTATGAAATGAATAAAGTATCATCGGATGAAGAACGTATAAACTCTTACGGTAAGGAATACTTTTTTAATCTTGGAGATAGATTTGAACGTAAATTAAAAATAGGATTATGAGCAAAAAAACAAATGGTATTCAGGTAGGTAACTTTATTGTTACGAGGGATAATGGTAGTGAACATGACTGGATCAGCATTAAGGCAGTGTCAGGTTTTTGGAGTATGCGTTTTCGGGATGACAACGGAATGTTCTCCCGGATTCGGGAGTTAGCCAACAATAAGGAACTTCGCGAATATTTGGAAACATGGATCAAAGTCTGTTTCCTTATTAGTAACGCAACCCCCGATGTTAAGTTTATGGAAGAGTTTTTTAAAAGCTACTCTGATCTTACCGAACGGCTACGAGGCTTGCAGAAACCAGTATCACTGGAAGATGATGCCAAAATACTGGAAGAAGAAAGAAACATGAATAGCATAAAGGAAAGTATTAAGGAGGAACATAAAAATGAGGGTACCGACTGATAAGGAAATTGAAGAGGCCAAAGAATACCTCCGTCAACGTCTGGATGCGGAGCTATCCATGCGTACCAATCTTCAAATTGTAATGATCGAGGCGGCAAAGCAAATTATAGATATTTCATACCGGTACAAAATCAGCCCTGAACTATTCCGTTTTTCAGCAAACAGACAGTTGCAGGAGGAGGTGGATGCCATTATTTTATCCCTTCTTGAAATAATTGAAGACTATACTTATACTTTGGCAGTAGCGACACATGAGGATAATAAGGATGCAATCATAACATATATAACGCGAGAATCATACAGCAAAACCTTCACGCAACGCGCAAGAGAATATGTTGACCGGTTTTCAAAGGAGGTTGAAACGGCCATTGCCGCCGGACTACTACTGAACCTTTCCAAAGACAAACTACTTTCATCTATCAGGCAGTCGGTAAAAACGCCGTTGCTTAATGAGCATGTACAGAGAGCTATTTCAAAGGGTTATCCGGTTATTTCAAGACTCGGTGTTCAGGAGTCTTTTGGAGTAGGACGTACTGTAAGCTCTTGGACTGCACTGTCAGATTTGACGGAGTATGCTGTGGCAGAGGGTTGGATGAAGCATTGGGAATTACAGGCTAAAGCCAGTGGAGCCGTAGGGTTCTTTGTCATGCGTGGCAGCTCCTATCCTTGTAACATTTGTGACGATGAAGTCGGATTTCATGTGGAATGGGACAAATTACCACCGTATCACGGTCATTGTAAATGCTTTGCAGTTTCCGTATCAGCAATATAATTATTTAATAGGTTAAATATCAGAATTATTATGTTTGGAATATCATTAATCAGCACAAAGAAACTCAATCATCTTGCATCAGAATGCAGCAAACTGGCTATTGCCAATGTTGAACTTTCAAAACAAAATGCGACACAATCCAAAACTATTATGGAACTTACTGGAGAAGTCCGGGTGCTAAACTCTAAAATCCTTCTGAATGAAAGTATCAATGATGATCTGCAAAAGAAGCTTAACCGGAAATATCCTCGAAAGCCTTATAATAAAAAATTGTATCGAAAGTAGTGTCATATTCAATTCATTCATTACATTTGCAATGTAGAAGTTGACTTGTTATAACACAAGCTTATCAACCAAGTTGTTGAAAAAAAGTAAAGCCTCTGTCTATTTTATGTAGGCAGAGGCGGCTTTTTCCAATGTATAATTACATTGGATTCGGAGCGCGGAGTACGGGATTGCTTTCGCGCTCCGCGTTTTGGTACAGATCATTTTGCATTACCCTCTTTACTTTCATTTTTCTTGATTTTCAGTTGATATAGCAAGTCAGCTTGTTGCTGTTCCTTATATTCACGCATGATACGATCCCATTCATTGTTTCTTCCATAGCCGGATTCTTCCGAGCCGGTTTCTTTTGATAAAATACCGGCACCGACTAATTGTACCAAGTTCGATACCAATTCGGCTGCATTTTGGTGGACGTATGGAACTGCCCACGAAAAAATTTTCAAATTGAGGAATTTGGTAAGTTGGCCTTTTTCTGTTCCATATCCGTGCAGGAACAGCCGTTTCATTTTGTCTATTGATTCGTCAAATTCCTTGCAGTCAATCATGGCTTTTTCCAAAGATGGTGAATAGATCAGCTTGATAGCAACACCCGGTAAATCTCCTGACTTTACTTCGGGAGGCATGACAACAAAACTCCCCATAAAAATCATTTTAAGTAATGTATTAATTTGAAGTTCAAATGATTGTGATGCTTCGGGACGATTCATAAAGCCTGCATCATCATCCTTCCCCATAGTGATAGCTTTTACCGCACCATACATATCTCCCTGAATCTCAACATCTTCACCTTTAAGTAACATGATTGGAAATGCGTATGCCATATTGTTTTGACACAAATGGGAAATAGCCAGTTCGTACTTGTCGATATTATCTTGTGAAAAGCTCCAGCAGGCACCGTGTTTGTCCCGATAATATACAACCGGACATTCGGTAAATCCATGATCGTGTTCTTCCACTAATGTATATCCTTCAATACCGAAATACTGTTTCACTTTGTTTATTGCTCCGGCTATTCCCCTTTTATCCTGCCGGTAACGGTACATTTTTTTATTATCCCACACTTCCACCCAAGAAATGAGTTCCTTTCCCTCTTCGTCATAGTCGCTGTATCGCCGGGCAAACAGTGTCATTTGACCGGTTATGGAATCGTAGTGAGGATAAAGAGTGTCACCATCAAAATAGGAGAGATTCTTGGTGAACACCTTGCCTTCATTCATATAGAATACGATTGCTGCATCTCCCGTTATTTTTACACTTTTGGCATATTCGTAAAATGCAATCTCCATATTTTTATCCAGCCATCCTTTTTGAAATTCGAGAAATATTTCCCGTGAACTTTCATCAACTTTGGTATCGGTCAGCTCATGATGAATGTCATTGCCACATAGATGTACAAGTTGTTGGATAGTGATTATCATCTGAAAGGGAAAAGAAGCACGGAATACTTTCTCCCGGAAGAACCGTTTCTTCTCTTCGTCATATTTCAGTCTGTCCGGGTAAAACAATTCCGAATTGATCTTGTGCCCTGAAGGATAAAACTCACGGATAAAATCAGCCTGCGAAATGAGCTGCCATGTCAGCCTATCACTGTTGTTTGTGAACGATGCGTTTCTTAAATCGCTCGTAATCCTGCCTTGCAAGTAACCTTCGGGAGTAACCCTTGCAAAAGGCTTTTTTGTAAGAATCTCTGCTATCATATTAATCCTAAACCTTTTATGTGTTTGCGTTTATGTTTAATTTCAAAAATCATTCGCATAAGCAATGCTTCTATGAAGTCGGGAGAATGACCTACTAATTTTTTCATTATAATCTTCTTGATAATAGTCCAGCCTTTCTCTTCACTGTCTTCATCCTTTCGTATCGCTTTCCTTTCCTTGTCGAGAATCTGTCTAAGGGGAACTTTCTCAAACCCTTTGCCGGAGAACTTGCGTTCAAGAAGAGTCGGTTCAATGGAAATCTCCCGGTTGATAATTTTTTGTGCGAACAGATATGCCGCTTGTGATTTTAAATTCGCATAGATGTATTTGAATTTCTCCTCCACGGCTTCTTTGTTGTTGAATGGGATTGCATTCGGGAAAAAACCTTTGAATATTTGTCCGAGTCCGTTAAGGTCATAGGTGAAGCATTCTTCTCTTACATGCCATTCTTCCAGCATCGCTTTTACGGTATCGACTGTTTTCTTGCTGTCAAGTTTGCAAACAAATATGTCTCTTATATGCCATCCTTCCCACAGCCACATGACAAGACTGTCGCCACCCTCAAATGCCGCGTCACACGATACCCAGCGTATTCCATCACCTATCTGCATGGAATTGCGGTATAAAGCTTCCATGTGAGTCAGCTTTATTATATCATCTCCGGCAGCTTTGTATTTCCAGTTACCGTCAAGATCACGTGCGCGTTGTTCGTCTGACTGGTTGACAAGGTTTGCCAAATAGGTCGGATCGGAAGACATCAGCTTTACATTATCGGAAAGTTTTGCTTCAATAAAAGTAACCGACTTGATAAACAGTTCTTGTGGTGTGCCATATTGCTCATACTCCGGCTTCCAGTAGGCGTGTATAATGTCCTTGCATTGCTCATATACTTCCTCACGGGTATCTCCCCAATATATACCTGAAACATTGTCCCCATCCATAAAACAATACCGGACTCTGCCATCACGTTCCGGGATTGGAAGACCGTCTTCTCCGATCCACCAGTCAATGAATTTTGCAACCCAGCTGTCAGGATCAGGGTTACATGTTCCGATAAAGCGGTTACGGATATGAAAGGCGTTACGGTTACAAGTGATAAGGTATTTGAATTTAAGATATTCCATGTGGGTTATTTCATCCACACCTATATATGCGAACTGTTTACCTTGAAAACGCTTTTTGAAATCGTCAAGTGTGTCAGCATGATAGCTGAATTTTAAAAATCCACCTTTATAGAAATTCCAACGCATGTCGTTTTTGGACTTGTTGTATTCCCCAAAATCATCATATAAGGTGGATGATGTTTCTACCATATCAGAGAGATCGTCTATCTCATGCCGGAGAAGAACAGAACGGAAGTTTTTATTTTTTATATCTTTCAATGTTTCCATAAGAAGAGTAAAAGTTTTACTTCCCCCACGGCATCCCCCACAGATGGTAATATCAGCCGGGGTGGAGAGCATGTTTTCCTGCCCTCCACCTTGTGCGATTATCTTATTCGGATTAGGAATTTTCCTATCCGCGTCCCTTAACATTTGGATATATTCATAATCAAGCACCAAACTGGCATTAACCGTTTTTATTCCACTATATTTCTCCATAAAAAGAAAACCGATCCTCACATTACACATGTGGAGACCGGCCTATAAGCTCTGATTCTAATATTGCAGTACAAAAATACGCATAAAGAGTATTATTTTCTACATTTTAATAGAAAATAATATCAAAAATGTTTTGAGAAAAGAAATCCAGTACATATATTTGCAACGAAAACATGGGGTATGATAAAAATTAGTGCGGATAAAGATGCAGATCAAAGGGAAATATACAACAAGATAGTTTTATGTCCGATATGCGGTCAGAAACTAACTGATATAAGCTATGTCAATGGTGTTGTTATATTGAGAGTGAAGTGTCGTAGATGCAAGAACTACATAAATGTGGATATTGTGGGTACAAAGTAGTTTTCAGGATAATATCGCGGAGTGGAGCAGCTGGTAGCTCGTTGGGATCATAGCCCAAAGGTCATTCGTTCGAGTCGAATCTCCGCAACAATAGTTGGAGTTGCCGCATTGTTTCTCCCTTCGATGTGGCGTATGGGGATAAAGGGAGAATATGGAAAGATGGCAGACGTGGTGTATGCGCCGGACTGAAAATCCGGTTAAGGTGATTCGATTTCATCTCTGCCCACTATTAAATGGAAAATAAGACCAAAGAGTCAGATTGATGCAAAAAGCATTGTCTGACTCTTTTTTTATTCAACATAAACACAAAATAAACACGATGGAACAAGAAAAAATCTTATCCACATTAAGCGAGAAACTTGGAGAAACCAGTTTTTCACCGCAGACATTACAGAAGTATGTAGAACTTAATCCCGTAGCCGAAGGTTCGGAGCCTGACGAGGCTTATTGGAACAAGGCTGTGAATTTTCTGAAAGGGATGCAAGGACAGTACAACCATGATGTCGCAACCAGAGTTGAGGACTTTAAGAAAAACTATAAGCCCCAACCGACTCCCCCGACACCTCCAACTCCACCGGTACCACCGAAAAACGATGATGAACTGGAGAAGAAACTGAAAGAACTGGAAGCACGTTTAGACGCGGAAGACAGCAAAAAGGTTCAAGCTGATTTGTTGAAGAAGGTTACGGCTGCAATGAAGGCCAAACAAGCGAATGATGATTATGTGTTGAGCAAGACCTTACAAGGGGTAACTTTCGATACCAAGAAAACTGTGGATGAACTGGTTACTGAATTTCTGCCGAAATATGATGCAGAATATAAGGCGTGCAGGGGTTATGGCACCGCCCCAAGAACTTCTGACGGTTCAGGTGGAACACAACACAATGCAGCCAGCAGATACTTTGAACGTAAAGGCAAGAAGGAAGGCTGGAAGAAGAATTGAAATTATTAACTCTAAAACAATAAATGTATGGGAACAATGGGTAACACGTTTGATGTGAACACCGTGAAATACGGACATGCCCGTAAAGTGTGGCGTGAAATCCGTCACCGTTATCCGGGCGGTGGTATGGTGAGCAACATTTCCGATTGGGTTGCGGTTGGCAAGATTCCTGCCGGTACAGCTGTGAAGTTTGATCTTTCAGGTAAGACATTCACCGCTTATACGGATGCACAGATCAAGGCGGCTGAATCAGATATTACCACTCTTGGCATTAATGGTTATTTGCAAGAAGATATTCTTGTAGCCAGTGGCAACACAAAGGCCAGTGGGACAGTAGTCTATGCCGGAGAGATTTATCAGTACATGTTTGACGAAGAAGTGGTCGCTATCCTGCAAAAGATTACTACACTTCCTCAAATTGTATGGGTGCAGTAAAAGAATTTGAAAACAACATTTAAAATACGACAATTGTATGAATACACTTCCTATTGATTTGTACAAGGTTATCGAGTATGGGCTTGGTGGGGACACTTGGCAAGAATTTATTGACCGTTACAAGGAGAAGTATGACCTACTTCAAATTGATGGTTTTGAATTTGAAGCAACCAAGTTGGATTATACTTTCTCCCAGCTTATTACGAGCCTCGGCGTGAAAACGCTGCCAGCTTACGTTGATCCGGAAAGTCCGGGTTATGAAGCTGCATTGGGAGAACTCGAAGGAAGGACGGGTAATATCCCGACTCAAAAGAAGTTCTACCGTTTGAACCGTGTGACTGTGAGACAACAATTGCAGCTGTTGCAACGGGTAGGCATGTCCGCATTGACGGAAGAGATGCAGAATGTGTTCTTGGGCTTGCTTGATGAAAGTGCTGACGGTCTTATCGGATCGTACTACAATGCGCTTACTCACCAGCGAATGAGAATTGTTTCCACGGGTAAGTTCACTATTGATACTGATAACAACCCACGTGGTTTGAAGGGTATCACTATTGACTTTAATATCCCTGAAAACCATTATCAAGCATTGGCCGGCACAAGCCGCTGGTGGACTAAGGATGAACATATTCCGGCAAATCAAGGCTCTGCCTCTGATCCGATTATGGATATAAAGAACAGAGTGAAAGAGATTCGCCGCAAATATCATTATTTGGGCAAGATCAGGATGGAGCTGGCGCAGGACTTATGGGATGATTTAATGACTCATACCGCGGTTCTTAAACGTATCGGCCATTCCCTCTATCCGACTGTGACGGATGATAGTACGGTTATTGCCAATGCACAGAATGAAGATGAAGACCGCCTGAAAGCCATTTTCAAGAAACTGGTTAAGGTGGATGAAATCGTGCCACGTGACAGCTATGCTTTTGTTGACAAGCCCGGTAAGGATGCGGACGGACAACCTGATCTTATCACTGAACAAGTGGAGAACTTCAAGGCCACCAATATTGCCTTTATACCAGTAGGTCAGATCGGTACTATTCAAGGTGTGGAGCCTTTGACTTTGGGATATGAGGCAAACAAGGTTGCTTCTTATGACGGTGGACGCTTGAAACTGACACAGAGAGCCAATCCTGAAACACATTCAATCTATATTGAAAGTGAAGCCGCCCAAATGTGTGTGCCGAGAATGCCACAGTATATGTTCATCTCTACTGTAACTGTGTAATTCTTAAATTCATGCAAGAATGAATGAGGAACTTTCTCATACGGAAGATATGACCATTGAGGACTTTTTGAGTGGCGCAACTGCTTATGAAATAGCGGACAACGCCCTCAAAAGGGTTCTTGTCAAGCGGAAAATCGCTTTTGGAACAATGGTAAGTGAACTGACCGAAAGGCAGCTTGATCTTGCCACTGCCGATATTTACATGTGGTGTGCAAGCACTCCAAGCAGTAAGAATGATACCGAAGACAGTGACGGGGGATGGAAGCATAAGGAAGGTGGTTGGCAGACCAGTGCATACGACAAGCGGCAACTCCGTGAAATGGCGAAAGAACTGTATGAGAAATGGGATGAAGAAGTTGTAAAGGGCACTAAAATCAGAATAGTCAATTTTTGAGTATGAAAGTAAATAATCCACGGCATCCGCACAAATGTACTGTTTACCGAATTATAGGTGAGGATTCTTTCAGTGATGGTGAGAAGGTGATCTTGTATGAAGGTATATGCCGAAAGGAAGGTAGTACAAATTTGCGGACATACAAAACCGATAATGTGATAAAGAGCGATTATCTGTTGAGCCTTCCCGGAATTGTTGAAGGAATATTGGCCGGTGATCTGATAGATGTCACGGACAGACAAGGCACTTTCACTCAATGTATGGTTACTGATAGCTATGCCGGAAATTTGGGAACAACTGTGTATTTCAATCTTGCAAAAAATTAACGCATGGATAACCGGAGCAATGAAGTATTGTTTGATGAAGGAATAAGGAAGGCAAAGGAGCTTGTTTCAGGATATATCTTTGATGTCTTGACTAAATGCTGTGAAGAACTTATCCAAGATGCACTTGATAACAAGTCAGGCTTTCGGAATCTTACGGGTAATACAATAACCAGTTATGCGTGCGGATTATTCATGGACGGTAGATTTTCCTATTTCGTTTGTAGTGGAGATTCAATGAAACAACCGGTGAGAGTAAAACTGACTAAAGGTGAAACATTTGTAGGTGTCAGTTATGATAATCAGAACAGACGTTTTACTGGAACAATAGAAACTGATAAAGGTTATGGCGAAGCATCCTCCTTTGATTTCTTGAAAAGATATAAGTCGGAATCACGTAAAGGATTTGAGATAGTAATGTGCACGGGTACTGAATATTCAACCTATTTGGAGAATGTGTTAAATGCAGATGTTCTGACCGGAACATTTCAAAGGGCACAAAATACATTATTCAAGAACTTTAAACCAATGAAATGATGGGACGGACAGTTTATAGACGTATGGATATATTAAAACAAATCGCTGATGCAGTAACCGGCATTGGTGAAAAGGTTTTCATAACAGATCGTCCGGCTGCTGAACAAAAGGCGATGAAGGACTTTGTTGTTATTCGGTTGCCACAAACTATCCAAGATAAAGGAAGTACCTACCAAGACACTTACTGTCAGATAAACGTTTTTGCGCATGATCGCTCAAACGGTATTGAGAATACAGTCCGTTTGGATGAAATGCAAATGGAAGTGGTTTCAAAATTTCCAATAGTGACGGAATTGTTTTCAGCTGTAAGTCCACGATTGCTTCCCGGAGGAAATGACGGACTCGGTTTTCATTCCTTAATAATACAAGCGAAGCTAATAATAAACAAATGACACAAACTTAAAAAGATACGATTATGGCAGAGATTTCTATTACTACCAAACTGGAAGAGTTAAAGGTGCTCTTTAATCAGATGAAGGAGGTTTATTATGTGTCCAAAGTCAATAGTGACCTCGCAACTTTAGCGGCTTTTGATATGGAGCTGCCGGTACTCTCTGACGGAGTTACATTTGATACCGGAGCTGCCGATGTTTCCAAGATCAAGTTGACAACCGGAGCAACTTGGACTTCTATTGCTAATGCTGGAGATTCCGATATTCAGTTTCAAGTACCTTCCGTGGCAGGAAAGATCAATGACTTGTTACTGAACAAGAAAGCGGAAACGGTGACTATGACTACTACCATTGATGGTGAGACTTATGAAGGTGAAGGTTACAATATCGAACCGAAGAAAGTAATCGGAGGACTCTTCATGCGTAGTGAAGACCGTCAAACAGCCTTGTTCTTACCGAATGTTGAGGGGTATAGCAACTTCGTCAGCGAGCAGGATAAGCCGGGGTACTTTAATGTATCTGTTTCTCCGTTGAATGATGCTAAGGGTGCCTCTATTTACATTTTACGTAAAAAAGTGTCCGAATAAAAAACTTAGGATATAACACTTTGCAAAATTCATATCAGCGAAAAGGTGGTGAGCTACTTGATACCGGCCACCACCTTTTTTCGTATAAAACATGATAAAATATGACAAAGAAGAATGACATAACACTTCCTACACCGGAGGATGAAAGGCTATTGAATGATGTGTTGGAAGACAGTGTGGACTATGTGGAAGTCCGAGGAAAGAAATATGGTATTTCATGGCTGAAAAGAGGGACTATACGCAAATTCACCAGTACCATGCAGAAATCGGGGAATGATGATAAGATCAGTTGCCAATGTGCAGCCGCTATCATTTTGAACGGATATTGGAAGATCAAGTTCTTCTATCCTTTCTTGTGGCGATGGTTCTTTTATATCAAACAATATGGAGATCATGAGCTGATGAAGGTTATAGCCGTCGGCAAAAAAAAAATTCCAGTGGAAGACTACTTGACTGCTACCATATATCTGACCGCGATGAAGGACACGATGATGACAATGACAAAAGAGGAAGCAGAGCATATCCTTCACGAACCAGCTACGGACAAACGTGGGAAATAGGCAAGTCCTATCCGTGGCTGACAGAGCCTTTGAGAGTATTTGGGATTCCAATAAGCAAGCCCTTGTTTGGTATTTATTGGGTACTTACAAATGCACAAATTGAACTATTGGCAATGGATGTGTCTATTGTGGTTACAGATTGTGACAAGGACAACAAGGAAAAGAAGCACGATACGAAGAACTTCAAATCCCCTTCCGTAAGCGAAATAGAGGATGCTGCCAAACGCTGGAAAGATAAGTATGGCAATGGAGAAACAGCAATTAACATTAATGATTATAAGTAACACAAACACAATAATATATGGCTGATCTCGGTAATTTATATTTTGATATACTGTTCCGTGATAAGACAGCGGAACAACGTAAAAAATTGAAAGCGGAAATCACCAAAGACTTGCAGGCAAAACTTGATGTGGGTTTTGACAAGAAGAAGTTGGTTGGCGATATGAAGACTTTGCTTCAAAGTGAGAAGTTTAAGATCAATGTGGTAGTGGATAAGGCCAGTACCACACAAGCTGTCCGTGCCGCCTTGCAAGCCGCCGGGTTGAATACAAACTTTACAGCAAGTGATTTACGCGCCGCCAAAGCCGCCGCCATCCAAACCAAAGCGGAGGCTTCTGCCGCAGCCGCACGTGAGCTTGCGCGACAAAGAGCCGCACGTGCCGCCAAAGCTGAACTGGATTTGGCTAATGCCCGTGAGAGATCAGCCAATGCAGCAAGGCGGCACATGACAGCCACTCTCAATATGAATGGAGCAATGAACAGCCAGTTGAGTATTGTCAGACAATTAAGAAATGAATTTTTGGGGCTATACTCCATTTATGCGGCACAAAATTTCTTACGTGCAGTGGTTGATATTGGTGGTGAGTTGGAGAATCAGAAAATTGCAATGGCCTCTATCCTGCAAGATGAAGGCAAAGCTACAACCATATTCAATCAGATTAAGAAACTGGCTGTTGCTTCTCCGTTCGGGGTTATGGATTTGAATCAGTATGCCAAGCAACTTTCTGCATATTCTATACCATACAATGAATTGTATGATACCATGAAAAGGCTGGCTGATATATCAGCCGGTGTAGGTGTTGATATGGGGCGTATCATAATGGCCTTCGGTCAGATAAAGGCTGCTAAATTCTTGAAAGGAACAGAATTGCGGCAATTGACGGAAGCGAACATTCCTATGGTGGATAAACTGGCCGAGCGATTCAGTAAGTTGGAAGGCCGCATTGTCAGTGCCGGTGAAGTGCTTGATATGATCTCGAAAAAGAAGGTTACGTTTGAGGACGTAAAAGATGTTCTTTGGGAACTTACGGATGATGGTGGCATGTTTCATAACATGCAGGAAGTTCTTTCAGAATCAGTCAAATCCAAATGGAAGAACTTGGCTGATGCGATTGACATTATGCTTGGTGATATTGCGGAGTCAATGGGTAGTACATTGAAATGGACTGCCGAAAGCCTTACCACCCTTGCTCAAAATTGGAAAGAAGTTGTACTTTTTATAACAGCGGCCACAGCTGCGTTTGGAACATATCGGGTTGCGGTTTATGCAGGATCACGTGCCATGGGAGTGGCAAATGCTACATTAATAAAAGGAACACTCGCAGCTAAACAGAAAACAGCAGCGGATTTAGTGATGGCTTCCAATTACCGCACTTTAACTGCCGCTGAAAAAGGATTGATTGCTTCAAGAAATGCTATGACTACCGCAGAATGGAGGGCATTGGCTGTTAGTGGCGCATTGAACAAAGAACAAGCGTTGAGGTTGATAACACTTGGGAAAATTAAATCAGGTCAGGCAGGACATATTACCCAATTACTTAATATATCAAAAGCTGAACTTCAAGTGGCTATGTCAGCTGGAAAAGCTCGTGTGGCAATGACAATGCTTAGTTATGGAGCCAAACAAGTTTGGACTGCTTTTAAGGGTTTGTTCAATCCATACATGTATTTGTTCGCTGGACTTTTTGCCATTACTGAATTATGGTATAAGTCCGGGCAAAAGGCTGACGAAATGAACGAGCGTATTTCCGAGCTGACAACAAGAGCACAAGACGGTTTCAAGAATTTAACGAAAGAAGCTCAAAAATTTGCTGATGTTGATCCTTTTAAGGCGAATGATGCCTCACTGATTTCTTCTATTGAAGAAATGAAAACAGCATTAAAGGATTATTCTCCAGTTTGGGCAGACACTTTTAATGAAACGTTTAAGACTGATGATGAAGGAAATACGGTTAAAAGCCTTGCAGAACAATATATATTGCTTCGGAATGCTTTGAATGATACAAAAGAGGCTTATAAATTGTTGAATGCCATAAGAGGTACATCTGAATATGCGAATGATGCTACTGATGGTTATTTTGACGAAAGCTTTAGTGAAAATATTGAAGACTACATCAAGGCAGAGAAGCATATAGACAAGATTATAGACCGTATGGCTGGTAGCTATATAGAGTATTATACTGCCATGCAGAAAGTTATAGCCAAGTATGATGATTTTGCTAAAGTCGCTTCGGGCAAATCATTGAAAGAGCAGTTGGATATAATCAAAGAATATCCCAAGGCATTAGCCAGTTTGAATAATGAGTTACCCTTCACGGGAGGATATAGGGATGATATTTTTCAGCTACGGAAGGCATGGAAAAACTCTAAACGTGTTTTTGAGGAAGAAGTATCACCGGATATGCAGAGTTTCATATCTGAATATAAGTCACGATTACAAGCTGCCGGTTGGAATTTAGACAATTTGAGTGACGCTCAAAGAATAGCTATCGGTTTGGATATAAGTTCTTTCTTGGATCAATTTAAAGAAATGCCGGTAGATATACGAAAATTTCTTAATGGTGAGATTCTTGAAAAGCAATTCAATATCAAGATTAATGCTGAATATACGGAAACTATTCAGAGCTTGTCAGACTTGCAGAAAAAGTTCAATGAAGCCACAGATGGGCAATTTGAAGCCCAAATAAAGGTTTCTACGGATTCAGAGAAAATTATTGAAGGAGTACAAAAAGCGTATAAGGAAGCTAAAGAGACAACAAATCAATTGAAGCCGGTATTGATTAAAGCCGGAATAGATTTGTCAGGTATTGGAGCTATTGACTTGTCAAAACTTCCCGCCTGGCAGAAGCAAATTGTATCAGATTATAAAAAGGCTTTCGATACAATGCAAGCCGGTGAGAAAGGAGCTAAAGAAATCGGTTTTTCCCTCACTGATCCAAATAAGGATAAGAGCAAAAAGGATGCCTTTGCCGAAAGATTGAAAGAACGGGTAAACTTACTAAAGGAGGCATATTCTGAATATAAGAAGTGGACTGACATTGTTGGAAAGGGAGAAGCTGCCAGCAAGGTTAAAGAATCGGGTATTTTTGATTCCTTATTTAAAGGTAAAGAACCGGTGGATATTGGAAATTATCGAGATGAATTGAATAAGATTCTTAACCAGCTTGACGATAAGACCGAAGTTCGTAGGGACTTGAAAGTTTCCATACGGAAAGTCATTGCGGATATTGATGCCAACGCTATGAAAGAAGCTTCGGATAAGGCCGCAAAAGAACTTGAAAGGTACGTATCTGATGTTTCAAAGAAATGGGATATATACAAGCAGCTTGTCAATGCCGGTGCAAGTAAGAAGGATGCTTCAACTTATGCTTTTGGTTTTTTGACTGATTATGAGAATGAAGCGCAATATTTAATAGATACAGTACAAAAGAAACTCAAAGAAAAGGCTGTTGATCTTCCATTCACTTTGAGTGACGATGAAGCAGAAAGTATATTAGGAGGTAAAGACAGCCCATTATATAAGCAATTTTTTAAGGTGTGGAAGGATGCTAAAGAGGCATTTGAGAAAGATAAGGTAAGTATTGCACTTGATGATACAAAGGTTATTGCCAATGCAAGATCAACGATAGAAAAGATACGAATATTAAGTGAACAGTACGCATCAAAGACTGGATTAAGTGTCGGAAAAAATGGGGAGTTGGTTGGTGATACGTCAGGTCTAAACAATGTTCAGAAGGCTTATCTTGATGAATATAATAAGAAGCTGATTGAATTAAAATCGACCTTATTACAATTGTTACCTGAATGGGAGAAAATATTTGGAGATAAAGAGCAACGTTCATTCTCTGATTTGAAAGAGGCTGAACGTATCGCAAGGGAAATCAAGAATAATGCAAAGGTTTCCTATGATAGCGATGGAAAGCCCAATGGATTTACTTCTTTTTTTACGAAAGATGATGGTAGTATTGAAAATGTTAAGGGTGCTTATTCTTTGTTGGATAAATTGATAAAAGCCATCCCCCAGTTGCAAGATGCACAGTTGGCTGTAAATCCATTCAAAACCTTAGCGAAGAATGTAAAAGAACTTTTTACTTCTGAAAAAGACAGCGACAAACTGGAAAAGAAAATCGGACGGTTGGGAGAAAGTGTCGCTGAAAGTGCTGATCTTGTCGGCAATTTTGCAGGACAGATGTCTTCCATGTTCGATGCTTTGGGCAATGAGGGTATGGCCGACATGATGGGTAATGTGCAGGATGCCATGTCTTCTATAAGCAATATCGGGCAGGGATTCGCCAAAGGTGGAATAGTTGGTGGTATTGTTGCCGCTGCCGGTGAAGCTGTAAACTGGATTGGGAAGATAGCACAAGCACATGACGAAAAGCTTGATAAGGCTATTGAAAAAAGTAAACTTCGTGTTCAACAGTTGCAATATATATACGAACAAATTGACGGTATTCTTGAACGTTTTTTGGGCAGTGGCACGGAACTAAAACTTGTAGATGCAGAAAATGACCGTACCCGGTTGAATCAATTAAATAATCAGATTGGTGCAATACGCAATAAGGGAAAGATCAACATCTTCGATTTGATGTCTTTGCAGAAATATAAGAAGGAAGCGGAAAAACTTCAAAAACGTGTTTCGGCATACGATGAAGGTGGTGCATACGGGTATCAACGTGCCTTGATGCAAAAACAACTTTCAGAATTGGAGAAACAACGGCAAGCCGAAATTGACAAGAAGGAGACGGATGATAGCAAGGTGGCTGATTATGAGAATCAGATTGCGGAGATGAAACAGCAAATAAAGGATTTTGCCGAAGAAACGGCTAAATCTCTTTATGGCATTAATTTGAAAGACTGGGCTTCACAGCTGGGAGATGCCTTGTATGAGGCATGGCAGAAAGGCGAGGATGGTGCCGAAGCTTTCAAAAATAAGGTTGCCGACATTATGGGTGATGTTATGAACTCCATTCTCAAAATAAGTATTTTGGAACCGGCCATGCAACAGCTTCAAAAGATGCTTTTTGGTGAGGATGGAATGAGTGGTTATTTCGGCAAGGATTTCTCTCTTGACGAAAAGGAGTTGGAAAGTATTGCGGACTATCTAATGGGGGTCAGTGAGAAAACCGATGATTACTATTCCATGCTTGACAAACTGAATAACTATATGGAAAAGAAATATGGTATCAGCATGAAGGAAGAGGAAGAAGACAGTGGAAGTGGTTTATCTAAAGGCATACAGAATGTTACTGAAAATACCGCTAACCTTTTGGCTTCTTATATAAATGCAATCCGGGCTGACGTGAGTGTCAAACGGGAGTATGTGCGAAGATTGGTTGAAGAATTGTTCCCGGCCTATAATGTAATAGCGCAAGCGCAATTGCAACAACTGACAATGATACAGATAAATACAGCAAAGAATGTGGAATTTGTGGAAGAAATCAGGGATATACTGCATAGGAATATAAACGGTGTAAACAAGTTTAATATATGATTATGAATAGATTGAATAGTGAATTGAGAGGCCATGCCGTATCGTATGGCCTCTGCACACAATGGCAAGGTGACTGGCAAAATAATAAAAGTCAGCAGGAACTAATTGAAATGTATATACGAGGCATTGATTTTTGTATTGAGCACGATTATCCGACAGTGGAATATATAAAAGGTAATTTTGACCGGAGTCTGCTTCATCAAAACCATATTTTTGTTGATGAACCAGTGACCGGAGGCAACAATGGTGTATATGTACTGAACGGTAAATGTTCAGGTAAACTTTCTTTCGGTAAATTTACAGCTGCTACTCTCCATTTGCGGCATGATAGTGAATTGACTCTTGAAGTGGAGGATTGTGCCAAAGTTTTTGTAAGTGTATATGATCGGGCTAAACTACATGTAAGGCAAAGCGATGTGGCTAAAGTTTATGTATATGTTCATGGTGGAAACTGTAAAGTTGAAACCGATGGCAATGTCATGGTAAGATATAAAATGAATGGGGATTAACATGCGTTTTGCAACATCCTTATTTATAGCCTTTTATATTCCTATATTATTTGAACGGTATCATAAATGACAATCAACATCTCGCCACAATACGGTAGATACGCGCATTATTTATATTATGTCTAAATTTTAGAGTAAATATAACTGTTTTTATTTACCGATTCTTACCGTTTGTTACTGATGTTTACCGAATTTATTTTATTGATTTTTAGGTTGTTGTATGGTGAAAATATCGTCTTTATATTTGCGCTGGAAACAATGCTGTAAGGTTCATTACGTGGTTGTCATGAACTGGAGTAAAATATTATAGGGCATTCTCTTTGAGGCAGACAACCACATTAGGCTTCATCGGGATTTGCCCTTTCTCTTTACTATTATGTCAAGCGTGACTATTATATTAAGGAGGGTTCAGTAGGTACGAGTAATGGCGTATTGGGGTTCGATTCCCTGCCTACTACAAGATCGGACAAAATAATTCCCCAAAAGCGGAGATGTCCGAGCCGCTGATGGGGAAAACATTAACTTTATAGTGCAAAGATATGGAAAATTTTAATCAGTTAATACCTATTGATGAGGGAAAAGGTAAAAAAAGAACAATGACCTCCTTGCAGATTGCAGAAATTACGGGCAAAACTCATTCAAATGTAATGCGAGATATTCGCAATATCCTTGAACAACTGGAAGAAAAACATAAATTCAATTTTGAATTGATGTTCAAAATCACAAAGTTAGGGAATAACGCAGAAAGAAAAGACCCTTATTATCTTCTCACTAAAAAAGACTGCTTGCTTCTCGCAAGTGGTTATGATGCAAACTTACGAGCCAAAATTATTAATCGTTGGGAAGAACTTGAAGAAAACAAGCGTGAGCTTTCCCGTAAAAGGGAGAAATCTTTGTTAAGTAAAATCTAAATTTATAATATGAAAACAAATCAAATTTTTCAATATAATGGAAGCCCTATCACTTTTTATAAAGATGATAATGTAATGGTAAATGCAACAGAAATGGCAAAGCCGTTTGGTAAATTAGTAGGGGATTGGCTTAGATTGAAAGCTACTACCGAGTTCACAGAAGCACTTTCAGCCGATATGCATATTCCCATATCGGCACTAATTCAAGTAGTTAAAGGTGGTAATAGCGAACAAGGCACATGGCTTCACGAAGATGTAGCATTGGAATTTGCCCGTTGGTTATCTCCATCATTTGCTATATGGTGTAATAAGCGTATCAAAGAGTTACTTCAATATGGCATGACCGCCATGCAGCCAACTTTGGAGCAAATGATAAACAATCCCGACCTTGTTATCAGTCTTGCAACACAATTAAAGAACGAGCGAGAAGAGAAGCAACGTCTTGAACAACAGAACGCATTGCAAGAAGAGCAGTTGCTTCAAGCCGCTCCGAAGGTCAGCTATTATGATAACCACTTGCAGAGTGTAAACACCCAGACGAGCACACAAGTCGCCAAGCAGATAGGAATGGATGCCGAAAAGCTGCATAAGAAGCTGAAAGAAATCGGAGTCATCTACCGACAAAGCGGACAATGGTTATTGCATACTCCTTATTCTACTTGGGGACTACACTCTACACGTACACAGACGTACACACGTTCGGATGGCTCGATAGGAACAAATGTTTATACTGTATGGACTACGAAAGGTGTACGTTTTATCATCGCATTATGCGAAAGCGGTTGGGACGTAAAGAAAGCCATAAAGCTGATTAAGGGTGAATTAATACCAGTAGCATAGCGTTCACTATTTATTTCTCTGAAAATTCAGAAGAATCGAGTTTTTGACAATATACTGTAATAAGCAAATTTTAAATCGTCATTTTTCGGTAAAGTTAATGGAATAAACATAGTGGGCAGCAGAAACAGATGGTGCGCTATACAGAAACGATTCTACTAAACAATTCGTAAAAAACTTAATTACAGAGGAAAAACTAAAAGAACGTAATTCCGTTCTTATACAATCAAGAGGTAATTTGCGATTCTTTTCAATACATAACAAATAAATTGGGCTGACTTTGGAGCCAGCCCTACTCATTCATGATTTTATTACTAACTATGTTCACCTAATTTAGTTTGTATTTTTTTTTAAGCTGTTTAGCGTAAGCCTTGGTAGCAGCATAAACTCTACATAGATGGTATAACTTTTCATCAAATGATTTATTATTCCATTTGGAGTCTTCACTTTCAATATCAGCTACTTTCATCAATGAAGAATCATTTTTTTGTATTTCTCTAAGAAATCCCATAGTCGAACTATCATCTTCTTTTAAATATATATATTCAAACACATTTGAAGTTTTTCCTCCAAGTTCATTTTTCCCTTTGACAGATAGTTTTATTACACATAATGAATCTGTATAATACTCTGTACTGGTATTTAATATATCAACATCGTTTCCTACGCTGGAAAACGTATCACTAATTTCAGTTTTAAGCATTTTATATGCTTCTTCTTCAAATGGCGTTTTTGTATTACTACTGCAACTAATAATAAAATATGATATGAACAGTAAAAGTAAAATGTTTTTCATTATTCCATTTCTTTTAAAATTTCACGAACTTCAATAGCTTTCATTCTTTCTATTTTTTCTTTTTCTCTCCGAATAAGGTCATTTATAAATAGACTTACGTTTGGTTGTAGATTTATAAACTCTACCAAGTCTAAATCAAATCTGATAGCCCGAACCTTACTTTTACTCGCAGGTTTTGTTCGATGATACACTCTTTTAGCTTTTTGTTCCTTTTCTATCATATATCTAAATATTTTACACCAAAATAAAAACCTACCACCACCACAAAAAGTACGTATAGTGGTAATAGACATGGCCCTCCGAAAACACTAAAGCAGATCAGAAGAATCACTACTATCCAAACTAAAACTCCTAACATATAATAACCTCTTTTATAATTAAATGCAAAAGTATTAATAAATAAAATTATGACAAATGATATTTTTTATGTTTTTCAACATACACGTGGAAGCAAGTTAGGGGTTGAGTATAATAATCTACTAAAAAATGCTTTTATGGCATTATTTTCTATAATTATATAGAAAATACAATTATATTTGCGTTGAAATAAGATTAAAGTATAAGGCCATAGAGCTTGTTGTGGAGACTAAATATCTCTGCGGCAAGCTCTTTTTTAATATATGTATATGAACGAACCGTATTCTATTTTGATGCAGAAAACTACCGAGAATGCTCCAGTCAAAGACAGCTTGGCGCATTTTGGAATTGTGTGCACAGAATTTCCGTTCAAGCCGGGTGGGGAAACGAAAGATTTACCCAAACGGGATTGGCCGGATGAAGACGGTGAAGATACTTACATACCCGATAAGCTGCTATTAAAGGCATACGACTTGGAAGCCGAGATGTGCTATAAGGGAGATTTGGGTACTGCATACGATAAAATTATGGCCTTTCAAAACTATCTCACGGGAGAAAATGGTGACGGTGCCACTTTGAAAATATATAACTCGCACACGGGTATCGGGCGGCAAGGACTTTACTTACTGGAGGTTGGAGATTTTGAATTTAATAAGTCCAATATGGATGAAGTCTTGACCTTCCCGGTAAAATTCAGAGTAACTGATCCTCGAACTCAAATAATCCCCTCGTATAGTGTTGCGGAACCGACAAAGATAGTTGCATTGGTTGAAAAAGTATAGCTGTATGGCATGGAAGGTTTATGATAAAACTGGCAATACGGTACGTTGTACACTGAAAGGTTTGGAGTATAATGGTACATGGATGGGTGCATGTTTTGTGACAAGCACTCTGAAAAGTGCCGTACCCATTCTTTTTGAGATAGGTGACTATGTTATGTACCGTGGTGAGAGGTTTGAGATAAACTATGATCCTACGGCATTAAAAAAGGCGGCAAGAAAAACTTCGGGAGAAGCGTTTGTCTATGATAACGTAAAGTTCAACTGGCCGGGAGATGAATTGACGCGATGTGATTTTCTTGATTATGTGAAAAGTGATAATCAGATACACTTCACTTCTTTGCCTAAGTTCAGTTTCTTCGCTTCGTCTATACAAGATTTGGCAGACCGTGTTCAAGTAAATCTTGACCGTATATATACCGGAGCACAAAAATGGACGGTTGCCGTACACCCTGAATATGTGAGCACTACCAATGTAAACATTGATGTGAACAATATAAAGGTATGGGGTGCATTGGAGTTGTTCAATTCAAAATTTGGTGCGAACTTTGTTATTCGTGGCCGAACAATAACAATCGGTACTGCCGGTATTGCTGTGGGCAATATTTTCAAGTATGGACGTGGAAACGGTTTGTACGAAATTCAACGTACAGCCGATGCGGATCAACAGATTATTACGCGATTGCGTGCATACGGTAGTACAAGAAATATGCCTAACCGGTATTATAATAAGCTCTCAAACAGTTCTCTTACCAATTATTTGCCGAATAACATGGCCGTGGAAAATCTGATGTTACCTGATTTTCCTAAGACAACGCTTGATCCATATATTGACAGTAAGAATATTGCTGTGCTTGGCATTCGGGAAGGGAGTGTTTATTTTGACGGTACCGGTGGTTTGGAGGAAATATGTCCTTCAATGGAAGGTATGACCGCCGAACAGTTGAAAGATGCAGGTATTTATGTATCATTGGATGCCGGGGATAATGGCAATCTTGACGAAGTGGCTGATGCCGAACAACTGACAGATGATGGTACAATGGATAGCCTGAAGGAAGGTGAAGATGTCCCACCTTTTACAATAACGCTAAAAGATGTTGGTTTCAATATAAACGATTACCTGACTTCTGAAACAGCCACCATTAGCATGAAAAACGGCATGTGTGGTGGCCGGGATTTTGAAATAACCAAATGTGAGAAGAAGGGCAATAAATATGTGCTGACTTGTAACCGTGTATATGATGAAAGTCTGAAATTATATTTCCCATACAAGGATTACAATATAAAGTCCGGTGACAAGTTTGTCCTGCTTTATATTGATATGCCGGACGTTTATATTCAGGCCGCTTCACAACGGTTGCTTGCTACCGCGAAAAAATATCTTGCAAAGAATGACTATGTGCGCTATTCGTATGAACCGAAGGTGGATGATATTTTCATGGCACGCCAACATGATGAGGCTGTTGCAAGGGGGGAAGCAAGCATACATGATACTTTGAAAGAAGGGGACTTGATGCTATTCACTGATAGCGATCTTGGTATTGAAGGCAGCATCATTATTGATACCCTTATTATCAAAGAGGGAGAAGATATGATACCGAAGTACACTATGACACTTCGGGAGGAAAAGGCTGTTGGATCGCTTGAAAAAATCCAAAATCAGATAGACTCTATTGCAGGTGGTGGGCAGGGAACCGGTGGCTTGAATACCCAACAGATACAGTCTATCATCCGTTCACTGGGCAATCAGCTTTTTCTTTCGCGCACCCACAATGATACGGCAGCTGGGCTTATCGGCTTCTTAGCCGGTGCTATCTTTGGTGCAAGCGGTTTTGCAGAGGGTTTGACCGGCTTTGGGGCGAAAATAGACAGCATGGGACGTGGGTATATGGAAAGCCTCACGTTACGCAGGTTTTTAGAGGTGCCGGAATTGCGTTTTAACCGTGCTGAAATTGTGCTTGGTGACAAATGGCGTTCTCCCGGTGCTGGAATTATAGAGAGTGTTGAGCCTGATTATGATGCTGACGGTAACTTGCTACGTTCCGGGACAATAAGTTTGAAATTACAAGACGGTGAAATAGGTGCTGTGGCTGTGGATGATATTTGCATGGGGTATTTCCATGACTATGAAACGCCGGGGAATAATGCGGTATCTGATATAGATGATAGCCGTGGCAACCGTATGTTTGCCGGTTTCTGTACAATCTATTTTCGTATTACAGAAATATTGGATGCCGGAACAAACAAAAGGTTTCGCTATGTGCTTCGTGGTGTTTCTGATCGTTGGCAATATTCTTTCCATCCGTGTGAGGCTTTGCATTTTGTCGCTTATGGCAACTTTACAAACAAGGAACGCCAGACTTCCGCTTATGAGACGAGGACATACCGCCGTTTCTTGGTAGGGGTAAATGACTGGGAGTTTACAAAGAGTATGGTTGCAATGCAGGATGGGGATTTGAGCAATCTCAACATCTTCGGGTTGGATATGACCGGTTATTCTGCTTATCTGAATAACATTTATATGACCGGCACAATCGAACAGTTACAGATAGATGCACCGGTACGCATTGAAATTGATACGCAAGGTGACAATTTTCTTGCTTATGGTGAATCAATGGAAATTACTTGCAAGGTCTTTAAAGGTTGGGAGGATATTACAGACACAGTTAGACAATGGGCTATCCGAAGGGATAGTGGAGATACCGCCGATGATGAAGCTTGGAATATCAAGCATAAAGATTTCAACGGTTCAATAACGATACATAACACAAAGGAAATTAGTGATTTAGGGAATAATTCAGTAACAGTAGTAAGTACCTTGTTTACCATAACGGCAACAAATGATACTGCATCAGTAGAAGCAATTGTGACGATATGATAGAGAGTGAAAAGAAAAGAATCAGAAAAGAGTTTCAACCGCTTACCATTGCAGTAAGCTTGAAGATAATGACACCGAATAGCCCGGCCAATCAGGTCTATAATCCGGTGGCAAATGAATATGACCCTGACCGTGGGGTTACTCCGCTGGTGATTTTACCGGAAGTCATAGCGAATGCCGCTGACGGTAGCTGGGATATGCCTTATGTCAATTCCTTGTTGGCAGAAATGAACTGGTTTGCTAATGGAGAGAATATTTCTGCAATCAGTTCATGGAATGGGAAGTACAGTATAGATACGGTTGGAGATACACGCGGTGCCATTACAATAAGCAGAAATGTGGCTCCGGGTGAAAGTTTTGAGTTGCATTTTGAAGGTCTGATAGCTGATACCCGGCTTGGGGTGAATATTCCCGTTAAGACAGACTCTATCATGTTGACAACGGTAGATAAGAGTGAAGATACCTACGGTTTGTCTATTGGGGATAGTCAGATAATCCAGTACAATCCATTTCTTGACAAGCTTTTGTTGTATGATTACAAGGTAGCCAACAATTTGATTTCTGCATCTACGGCCAATAGGAATGCGGCTTTGGATGAAAATTCATACGAGCGCACCATTCCACTTATGGTAACAAAGGGAGTGAATAAAATAACTACCGGATATACAATTGAACTTTATCAGGTGAACAGCATATCAAGTCAAACAATGCTGACTACCGCAAACCATGAAATAGTGGCTTTGTCCTTAACCAGCCTGACAATGGACTTGCGTTTGGTCGAGAAAGGGGATTACTTGCTGTTGGTGAAGGTTGGTGGAAAGGAGGTTGCAAGACAACAGTTCTCCATCAATCGTGTTTATCCCAAATTTACGTGCATACCAGCAAGTCAGGCTTCCATTAATCCTGACGAAATTCTGCATAGGAATGTGGCTATGGTACAGTGGAATGGTGAGATTGTACCGATACCGGCACCAATTATCCGCATGGTATGGTTTACGGACAGCGCGAACAAGACCGGGGTACAATGGCAGGAAGGGGAAAAAACTGTGATAATGTTGGATGGAACCGGTATTGGTGAAACTTATCTTGACGATTGGTTGGACGTGTACATTAAGGCCGAGCAAAAAAAGGCTTTCTCTGTATTGACTGATGGGACAAATGAATATACGGACAGTAACGGGAACATATATATAAATAATTGATATGAGGTATGTTGTAGCAAATAAGGAAAAGGCTTTGGATGCCGGGGTTCTGTTGTTGGGGCACTTGGTAAAGGGAGAATCCATCATCTTGAATGAAAAGGAGGTAATGTGCCTGCCTTCTCTTGATGGAGAACTGGAAGATAGAATACTGTTGTTGGACGGTATCGTTTATACTAATACAAGCATGAATCAAATTATATCAGAAGGAGGTTGGGAATATGGCAGAAAATTATAGTGCCCAAAATAGCATCACGATTAAACGTCTTCGTTCCAATGACAGCCTGATGCTGACTTTTGAAAATAATGGCATTCCATTGTTTCAGGCCGTAGATGAAGAAAGTGGGGCTGTCTCTCCTGATTGGAGTATAGCTGCGAATCAGCCGGTACGGACACCCAAAGTAACTTCGGCACGTGGGTTGGCGGTCAGTTTGTCTGGTCATAGTTGGGCTTACAATGGAGTGGCTTTAAATTTTAACGGTGCGGAAAGTGGAGGTTGGAAAAAAGACAGTACGGGCAAATTCTCTTTGAATACCAGTACCGGTGCCATTAAAATTGTCGGAAACTTGGCAAGCAAAACGAATATTGCAGGAGATACATTGACTTATTCATGTGTCGCTTCTACGGCAGGTGTTGAGTATAATTTGACCGGGGAACTGCCTATTGCCATTCAGAATATGGGAGCCAGCTCTTACTATCTTGCTATTCTTGCAAGTACCGAACAGTTAACAAGCAAAGTAACAAGTTGTATTCTGACTACCAAGCTGTATGCCGGTGCTAATGCTATTACCGATTACTATATAAAATGGTATAAGGACACGGCGGTTTGGACTGATAAGAACGGACAAAAGAGCATTACTGTTACCCGTGATGATGTGGATGGTACTCAATTGTTCATAGCGGAAGTTTATCAGTCTTCAAGTGCTTCACAGCCGATAGCACGTGCTGGGGTACGCATTGTTGACACAGCAGATGAATTTCAGATTGTGTGTTATATAACTTCTTCTAACAAAGAGGTTGATACCGGACAGCCCGTTACAGTAAGTGCCAAGATTGTAAATATGACTACTGGATCAACTTATACTCCTACTTCCGCATCGTGGACTATGGATGTGATGGATAAGGAAAACTGGAAGAGTTTGAAACATTCTACAACAAATTCTATATCTGTAACAACAACGGAAACTGACAGAAACGGGACTCAATATGATGTTGATGTTTTGGCAGAATGTCATTTTAATTAACATAAAAACAAAATAATATTATGGCAACTAAAGGATTAGGAAATGAAACATTGGTGACCTCCATTCTGCGTTCCAATACAGTATTGGTGGAAGTTGGTGGTAGTGTCAGACGCATTACCGTGGAAAACTTCATGAATGCTATTAATAATGGTGACGAACAAATGTTGAGGCAGGTGGCTTGGGGGATTCCAATCAAACAATCAACCCAAAGTAGCACGAACTATGGTGTGATAGGTAATACAGCCGCATGGACAGAATACAAGTTGTATTGTGGCCGTTATCTCGTAACGAATGATGGAAGGGCTGCTAAAATGTCCCCTACCAATAGTGCGGTGTTTGCTGATGGTACTGCGGTGGATGAAACCAAAGGGCATGTGATGTGGATAGGGCCACGTTTGTATTATCGTGTACAGACTGACAGTGTAAGTGGTGTACCAGTCTTATGGCTCTCGATGCTACCTATTGGCGGTGAGTTTATTGGTGGGGCAAATGGTGGAATGTATAACTGTATCGGTGCATACAAAGGCTCCATGTCAGGTAGCGCACTTGTTTCACGTTCAGGAGTTGCACCGGCAGGCAGCAAGACAATCAACGCATTTTGGAATGCTGCACAAGTGAACGGTAAGGAATGGGGACTGACCGATTACGATCAGAGAAAGCTTATTATGATGTTGGGGCTGTCCCAGTACGGAGATACCAATATTCAAGCCAAACTTGGTTATGGTGTGGGTGGTAGCTCCAGTAAAGACTTGTGGGCTGCTGCGGCAGCATTGCAAACTGGCGCAACAAAGAGTCTCGGTGACAATTGGGGCAAAATAGCTATTTCTGTGGTGAATGGAAGTAATACTGGAGTGGATTGTTCACGGGTGAACATGATGGGTATAGAAGATCCTTATGGGTGGCAGTGGGAATTTCTGCAAGGAGTATTTTGCGGTAGTTCCAACAATAGTGCTCAAAGTGGAACGGAAATTTTCATTTACAAAGGAAACCGTTTACCGACTACTGCTGAATTAGCTGCGCATCCAAATGGTGAATACAGACAAGCTACCCGTCAGACAGCTTCCGGTCAAGTGCAGGAAATAATTCTTGGGGAGCATTTTGATATTTTCCCGAAAAAGATTGGTGGAAACAGCACTTCTTATTGGGCTGATTATTCATGGGCAAACACTACTGGGCAGCTGGTTCATTGGGGCGGTGATGCGAATAACGGTGGGAGGAGCGGCCTCGCTGCTGCGTCCTCGGATACCGTTTGGTCGCACTCGAATGCGCGTCTCGGCTCTCGCCTTGCGTATTTTGGGAATTTAACATTTGTTAGCGGTGCATCTTTGATGGCTGCATGATAGATTTTAAAATATTAGTTCTTTGAATTTCAGTTAATTAAAACCCGTCCACCTTCTCGTTTTACGACAACGGATAACGGGACGAAAGCCGAAAGGCGTGGACGGTTGGTAGAGGGGAACAAGAGCTGGTTCTTTGGGGCGGTAATGCGAATAACGGTGCGAATTGCGGCCTCGCTTATGCGAACTCGAATAACGATTGGTCGAACTCGAATGCGAATATCGGCTCTCGCCATACTTATTTATCGTAGAGTAATCTGCGAGTTCTCCGAGCCATGACCTTGCAGGATTTGTATCGTTGCAACGTAGTAATCAATTGGTTACGATGTCAGAAAATCAAGAATGCGGAAAGGTTGCCCTATTTGCGAAAGGCGACAAGCGGTGTTAGTAGGTTGGTTCTCGAAAGCTCCGGGCGAATTATTCAAGCAAGCAAAAACGGCTTGCAGTTATCGGAATAATTAGAATGGTCTGAACAAGACAAAATTGGAAGTATGGTGTAAATTTTAAAACAAAGCAGCAGTGAATATTGGAAGAAGTGATATTGATTGGAAGAGTCTGTCGCATGATGAAATTGATATAATTATAGCGGAAAGGATAGAGGCTGACAATAGACGAATTAAAGCAAACGGTGGAAAGAAATCTAAAAGAGCCGGGTATATTCTTGAACGTATAGCAGAGATAAATAATTTACGTGAAGCGGACAAAGAAGCACAAGATGGGAAGGTTAAGAAAAACCGCTTTATCAGGCGGCATAATCTACACCCGGAAGAAGACCTCCGAGCTTTGCAGTTGATGATCCTGACATTGGATTTTCCGGCACCGGATTATAGCGTAATGAGAGTAAAAAGTGATGCAGGAAAGGTTCGAGATATTGTCAAACAGAAATATTTCCCGTGGCGTATATTGCACCATGCAATTATGAGGGTGATTGAAGAAGATGTTTATAGAAATTTGATTTATGATACAAGTGCGTGTATCAAGGGAAAGGGATTACATTTTGGAGTAAGGAGAATGAAACGTTTTCTTCACCGGTACCCGGAATACAAATGGTTCGTAAAGACTGATTTCAAAAAGTTCTATCAAAGTATTCTTCATGAGCTTATTGTTGCTGCATTGAGAAGGAAATTCAAAGATGAACGATTTATTAAATTGATCGAGATAGCTGTTTTATCGTATGACAGCGGAACAGAGTTAGTTGACGTATTGGAGAATGAAGTTGAACGGAAGAAGAGGTGTTCCGATTGGAGCATTTACAAGCCAACCTATCGGGAATTTTGCGGCAAGCCGGATAGATCATACAATGAAGGAGAAATATCGTGTCAAATGCCTGCATAGATATTGCGATGATAATGTTATGCTGGCTCGTTCTAAGGCCGAAGCGTTGTTTCTTATTCGTGCGTATGAACGGGAAAGTGCAAAAGTTGGGTTGGTAGTTAAAGCAAACAGTTGTATTGCTCCGATAGGAACAGAAACAAAAAATGGGAACAAAAAGCATAGAAAGCGAAAACGTAGTAAGAGGAAGAAGGATTAACTTTTTGGGCTATTGCTTCACGAAAGATAATGTTCGGATGCGTAAAAATATGAAAAAGAACTTTGCCCGAAAGGTGAAACGAATAAAAAGCCGGAAACGTAACCGCGAGATACGAGCTTCATACTGGGGCTGGTGTAAGTGGGGAGATTGTAAGAATTTATGGAGAACAATAACAAATAATGATATGAGTTTTGCAGATAAAGGTATCAAACAGAGTGGTAGAACAAAGGACGGAAAGAAGTTCTTCGATGTAAAAGAGACAAGATTGATGGATATTCTCAATGTCCCTATAACAGTGGTGGACTTTGAAACGAATGTGAAGACAAAGCAAGGTGAAGGTAGATATTGTGTTCTTTTTGAACAGAACGGACAACGTAGCAAATTCATAACGAACTGTTACAATCTGAAAGATGTGTTGGATCAGGCTCGCGAAGCGGAGAATAACGGTCAGAAGATTTTTCCAGTGGAAAATGTGATTGTCAAGCGGCGTTCGTTAGGTGACGGGAAGAGTGCTTATTATTTTGAAGAATAATTATAAAAATGGAGGTAATTTATGAAAAGTTATGGAACTCTTGTAGGAGAACTGCCGACTGGTATTGAATTTGTAGTTGAAGGTGCGTTGCTACGCATTTACTTCGACTTTGAGAGAAGAGAAGCTGTTCAAAAGGCCGGTTCGGAAGATGTGGTGGTTGAAGACCAGTATGTCTGTGAAAACGTGGATGTTGAAGGGGAACATGATTATGACAGTATTGTAAGTGCCATTATCATGGAACGTTATGATGCGAATAAACGTGATGCCATTTTCGCCAACTTGGAAATGGCACGTGATATGGCTTCGGAACTTGACGAAGGTAAGCGTGCCGAATATCTGAAAGAATACACTGATTATCAGAGTTATCGTATCAAGGCTAAGGAGATCGCAAAAGAAGTATTAGCAAAATTGAAGTAATCCGGTATGGAGGCGCAAGGGCATATATTAATACGAAGAAAGGCCAAAAATGGAATTGACGGTACTAATGGGGAACCGGGGAAAAACGGGCTGCAAGGCTGTATTCTCCGGCAATCCGAATGGGCTAAAGGCATAGAGTATCGCAATGACGAGGCTTTGACTTCCGGTACCCGGTACTTGGATATTGCAATTGTGACTACCGGTGCTAATACGTTTAATGCGTATAAATGTCTGAAAACTCATACGTCCAGTGATTCCATTCCGGTGACAAATACAACTTATTGGCAGAAGTTTAATTCTTTGGTGCCAGTGTACACTCCGCTTATCATGGCTCAAAATGCTATTCTACGGTTCATGCAGGGTAATCAGCTTTTGATAATGAAGGGCGATAATAAAACGGTTGCAGCAGGTCTTGTTGGTGGTGACTATCCGTTATGGGTTGGAGCTACAACACCGACTGATGCGCCATATAAGGTGAGTATAGCAGGGAAACTCTATGCGGCTGGTGCGGTTATTTCAGGTGACAGCACTTTTGAAGGTACATTGAAAGGTGTATCAGGCTCTTTTACAAGGTTGAATTGCGTGAATGATGCTGGTGATGCGGTTGGAGGAATCAGCTTTGGAAGTGATGGAAGAATGTCGTTTGATGGTGATATGTATCATCAAGGTGCTAAGGATAAGCGGTCATTACGTTTCTACGCTTCTGACTTATGGTGTAGAGGCGTGTTTGGCGCAAGGAAAAGAAGCATTATGGTAGTTTACGGCTCCTATGCCTATGTGTACACAAAAGGTGCTGATAAAACCGGTACTTATATACCTTTGACTTCTGGGACTTCCTCTGCTAACGAAACTTATTATATAGTTCCTTGCTGGTCGCCAAGATTCGATTATAACGATGAAACTGCGGGTTTTCCAGTTGATACGGTTATATTTAGAATAACATCGAATGTAACCTACCGTTATCTTTTGAGTCTTGCCGTCACCCAAAGGATATTCGTGGTTAATGCAAATGACCATTATAATAATGTTCAGATATATGCGAATGGAACAAAGCAAACATTGAATGGCGGTTCCATGCACCATTGTATGCAGTTGGCGAATTTTATGTATCCGTCACCGGACTCTAACTGGTTGGGAAGCGGACTGATGTTCGGTGCTTCAAAAGATAATGATTGGAGGTGATTATGAAAAGGATAAATTTTGAAAGAATTGAGATATTTGTTGATATTGATAAGACGAGATGTTCCGTTGAGAACTACAAGAAGGATTTTGCCAATATCATTTATCAACTTGGCAGGGGAATAGAGGCTCATGCCCTCGCATTTAAAATATTCAACTCCAATGGAGAAATTGAGTATAACGATGAAGAGTGTAATATGATTAAGGAATACGCAAGTTTATGTTCCCCAGCCTTTATTGATGCTATCAACAAATTACTATTGGAATAAAAATAATAAACGCAAACACAAAAGGATATGAACGACATTATTGAAACATTCATTCACGACCATTTGTTTTTACATTTGGTTTTGATAGCGGTAAGTATGACAGCTATCATAATCGCAATGGGGATAGATTTTATTTCGGGGATTCAGAAGGCGAAACAACGTGGGGAGCTTCGTACCTCGAAGAAGTACAAAATGACAGCGACAAAAGCGAAGAAATATTTTAATCCGTTTCTGACACTGGTTATGATTGATCTTATATGTTGTATTGTCATTCCATTTCCAGTATTCGCTATGTTATGGGCGGCTTATTGCGTTTTCTGTGAGTTTAAATCGGTACGTGAGAAATCATGGGAAAAGGCTGAACTTCGGAAAGCGGAAAAGACTATGAGTATAATCATTGAGAATAAAGATGATATAGCACGGCTGGCTGCACAAATATTGTTTGAAACACAAAAAGAGAAGGAGGATAAAAATGACACGGGGACTACGGAATAACAATCCGTTGAATATACGGAGAAATAATACAAAATGGCAGGGCTTGTCTGTAACGCAGACAGATAAAAGTTTCTTTCAGTTTAAAACTATGGCATACGGTTACCGTGCTGCTTTTAAAACTCTTCAAACTTATATTTTTAATAAGTATGACACTGACAAAGATGGTACGGCCAACGAACTTGAAGATGTTATTATGCGCTGGGCACCGCCATGTGAGAACAATACTGACGTGTATATTGCCACAGTTGAAAAGCGTTCGGGCATATCTCGTCATACTGTTCTGAATAGAAATAACCGGGAACAACTTATTGCGGTAGTGGCTGCAATGAGTTATGTTGAGAATGGCGTTCCTGCAAATATGGATGATGTAAGGAAAGGTTGGGAATTGATATAGGAAACAAACATATAAACACATAGAAGATATGGCAAACTTGAATTTTACTCTTAGAGAAGAGGATTGGTACGAAAGCCAACCTATACAGTTATCTACTGAGAAATTTGCTATCAGCATTAATTTTGGAGATGCAGCAAACAATAGAGTTGTTGTGTACAAAAGTTCTAATGGAAAGGATTATGTACCTTACAAAACAGCACTTGGGGTTGGAGAGTTCTGTGATATGAATGTCGACGGGTTGATAGCTGGACAATATGTTATGGTAGGATGTAATGAACTTCCTATTTCATCTTCATTTTTGGAAAGTTCTGATGGTAGCAGCAGTGCGAGCAAATCGGATATTTTAGCAGAAAGCGGACGTGCTCAACTGGCAGAGTCCCAACTGGAACAGTCCATAAATGCGGTGAAGACCGCTTTGGATGAATTGGTTGGTACTGTTGATGCGACTACGGCCATTGACACCTTCAATGAAATTGAAACCTTCCTTGCAGGAGTAACCAATGAAAAAACTCTGACTGGAATGTTGGCTGTTACTGATGGAAAGGCCGTGACCGCACAAACAACGGCTGATGCTGCAAAAAGTACAGCTCAAACAGCTCTTAGCAAAGCCACTGCCAATGAAACAAAACTTAATACAATACCTGAAATGCCGGAGAATGACGGTAAGATATATGGTTTCTGTAATGGTGCATGGGTAGTTATTGCGGAAGTTGGTAAAAATGTATATACAGATTGATTATGAGATTGAAGATAGGTATAGGAGTAATCTTTGTGTTACTCCTTGCGGCAACCTTTTTGATGTACCGGTTGTGGCAGGAAGAGAAGAAGGAAAGTGCCCGACTTTCAGATAATATGAAAAGTCTCTGTACTGGGCTTGAAGAATATAAGATTAGGGATAGTCTAAATGTGGTTGAAAACCATGTTTTACGGCTTAACATAGAAGAATTGAAAGAGCTGCGGAGTGCGGATGCAAAACTAATAAAAGAATTGAATCTGCGTCCAAAAGAAGTCGAATATATCACAACCACAAAAGTTGTCACTAAAGACAGTATTGTATTTGTTCTGAAAGACAGCTGTTTCAATTATTCAGATAAATGGGTGGATTTTTATGCAAATATTCCTGACAGCACATTTACTTATGAAGTGAGAGACAGTCTTTCAAGTGCGATAAGCCGGATATATAAACACAGGTTCCTATGGTGGAGATGGGGGACAAAGGGGTATAAACAAACGATAGTCAATCATAACCCACGAAGCAAAATCGTTTATAATGAAATTGTAAAGGTGGAACATTAATTAATAAGAAGGGAGCCGAAATGCTCCCTTCTCCTTTTTCTTTAGAAAGGCAAATCGTCTTTTTGTTCCCCAAAATCCACTGGCGGTTGAGGTATGGCAGTTTGTACGGGTGCCGCGGTGGATGATGCCCCCTGATAATAAGTTTGGGGCTGTTGCGCTGCGGTAGGCTGTCCTGGATTACGGAGTGTTGCTTTCCAGCAAGTAATGGAGTTAAACCATTTTCCTTGCCATTCATTCGCATTAATATCTATTTCAATATCAACGTCTTGCCCGACTGCTAATCCAAAATTCTGAATATTGCTATTCATTACTGAAAAAGCGACTTTTTTAGGGTATTGGCCGGGAATTTCCAAAACGAAATCTTGTCTTTGCCAGTTGTTACCATTTTTTGAGACACCCGATTGTATCGGTTGTGCCACAATAATTTTTCCTTCTAATTTCATTGTTCGCTTATAAATAGTTAAACACTATATGCCCGGCCTTTTCAAGTTTACGGGCATAATCTAACATTCTTTCTTTAGTGCTGAAACTTTCATCATTCCACCAAATGCCAAATCTTTTAATCTGACACTGATAGCGTTTGTCTCCTAATAGATTCTCGGATATTCCTATACGATATTTTGCCATTTTTATTCATCATCCCCAGCCGGATTTAACTTGTCTGACTCATTGATTGCGCGGCTGATAATATCACAATCAGTAAGTTTTCGTTGTATGATAGCCATCCCCCTTTTGCAATTATCACTTTGATTGAGGTCACAATACCCTCCCTTATATAAAATATCAGAAAGTTCGTCCAATACTTTAAGTGTGTCAGTGAGCCGGAGATATGTTATTCCGGTTACTTCTTTGTTGTATGGACGGACTTCTTCTATCCGTTTGTCAAGGGATAGACAAGCAAGCTCTGCCATACATCTTGTAAGTTCTACTTTGGCAAGTAAGGCACTGTTTTCAATCCGGCATTTGTCAAATTCCAGTTTAATGGAGTATTCCATTTTAAGCAGATCAGGTTGTACTTCATCTGCAATATACTGGTTAGCATCAGCCATGAAAAAAGCCCGGTGTCCAGCTATTTTATTGATTTTCTTTTCATATTGAAGCATCAACTGTTCCAGTTTATTTCCTTGCTGCTTTACGCGGAAACGACAAAGCCTTGATTTACGTAATTCACTTAACATTTCTACAATTAAGGAACAAACTATGTCATTGGTGAACAATATGTTATATATTGCTGCCAGTGTGATATTTTCAGCTTTTAACTTCTTGTCTTTTATATCACCTATTTTTCTTTCCATAAGTTCATGAAATCTTTATAGACACATGGTAGTGCAAAGATAAGGACAAACGTCTCAACAATCAACTTTATTAATTGTCCGGTTCCTATATCAATCCATTCTGTTTTTATTATAATTCATTTTGGCTTCAATGAGTGAACCAATGTCACATTTGAAATGATGTAGTGTACTTAGGGCAACAATGATTACATCTGCCAGTTCTTCTTCTACATCTAAATACTCTTTAATATGTGGAGATTTCTCACCCGTACACTCAAAGACTTCGGCAACTTCTTCAAGCAGATCGCGGTGAAGATTGTTGTTGCTATCATTGTCGGGATCAATCTTTCCACGTCTTACGGCACATTCATAAGCTTTCTGCGCGATCTCATTTAATTTTCCCATTATCAATATGTTTTATCCAGTTATTATCTTTCTCCAAAAACCATTGCCAGCCATTTTGGGGCTTGATTTTTCGTTTTATATACCGGCGAACTGTGGCATAATTCAGATTTAGCTTTTGGGCGGCTTGGGTTATTGAATCGAATCTATACCATTTGCCTTCGGGAGTGATTGCGATACACGCAAAGGCATGGGCGTTTCCATTAGACCAATATCTATGTCCTTTCAAAGCCTCGCTGTGTCTTTTTCTTATTTCAACAGCTCTCTCTTTGCCATAGTATTCTTCATAGGTTTTTCCTCTTAATCCGTGGTGATAGCCTTTATTGAAAACATTATGTCCGTTGACAACCCGTGTGACCGGTATTTCAGGGTCTAATCTTAATTCCATATTATTCCTTATTTTTGTAATTATCTCTTCTCATTTGGTGATAGCGATAGTACATGGATAAGTCGAGTTTACGAATGAAATTATCATCCGCTTTCATGTCAGAAACTTTTTGGGCAGGCTTGACTACCTCAAAGAAAATTCTCTTTACCGCATACCTTCCCTTTTCAAGAGAATAACATTGCACTGATCCTTCATAAGCATAAATAAGCCCGGCAAAATCAGGGACTTCATCGGGCTTTATCAAACTTTTTGGTACTATATAATAAAAATAATTGGTACGTTGGCCGGAAGTGACAACATCAAACTTGTTCTTGCCATATTTATCACTTTTCTTTTTATCCTTATGGAAATCACATCTGCTTACTTTTACTTCATATTCATAAGTCAGGCGTGACCGGGTAACTTCCAATAAGTCAGCTTCCCATTTCCCGACAAAAATATTGGGAAAGATGCGGTTTCCTTTTTTTATCACGAAAAACATGATCGCAAAAGCCTTGTATAATATCAAGTGTTTTCATTTGATCTTTCCATGTTCCTTATCCAGTTCATACTCAAAAAATCCTTTTGCCTTATCATAAAGTCCGTCCTTTATATCAGAGAAATACATAGCGGCATTAAAGGCTTTCAATGCTGCCACACGAGCTTTCTTCTTATAATAGTCTGCCCGTTTGATCGTATTTTCTTCTTTTCTACGTTCTTGCTGTTCCAAATATCGGTCAACCGCTTCTCGTCCCCAACGGAACATGTCTTCTTTGTCGGCAAAGGTGGCAGATTCTTCACGGATCAGCCTTTTCTCCGAGGAAATGACATAAGCTGATATTCCTTTGTATCTACGAATGGAAACGGCTATGTCGAAACCTTTATAATTTTGCTGTTCAACATAGCCGCCAAGAGTATATGGGAAGTCTGTCTTTTCTATCATACAGCTTTGATATTGATTAGTGGCACAATTGTATCAATAATTTCTACCGTAGGTTCTATAAGCTCTTTTATTTCCTGAACATTTTTGTATGCCATAGGACTTTCATCCAATGTCCCTTCACATACGGAAGTGGAATACACTTTGCTCATTTGGGTTTTGAATGCGTCCATTGATAATCTTTCTTTAGCTTCGGAACGGGAGTATAAGCGTCCTGCACCATGTGGTGCAGAATAGTTCCAGTCTTTGTTTCCCTTACCACGACAAAGAAGAATACCGTCTGCCATATTCATAGGAATCACAACGTAATCATTGGCGTATGCGGCAATAGCCCCTTTACGGATTATCATATCATCAAAGCTGATATAGTTATGGACTGTCTCAACGGATATTGTAGCGTTCCAGCTCAAAGTTCTGATTATACGCTGTATAATCAACTTGCGGTTGAATGCGGCATATCCTTGTGCGATCACCATGTCACATAAATAGTGGAGCATTGCTTCATTTGTGAGATACCCGGAATATTCGGCAAATTTTTCCTTCAAACGTAGTATTTCAGTTTGCATGAATTGTGGCTCAACAGTGGACTTCAAGCGTTGAATTTCATTAGAAAAAGCCTTTTTATCAAATTTTGCTATTTCTGCATGGTATTTACAGACCTTCACACCAAAGTTGCGCGATCCGGTATGTATTGTAAGAAATATATTATTGGTTGACTCGGCACGCCCCAGTTCTATAAAGTGGTTTCCACCTCCCAATGTACCTAAAGAGTTGTAGAATGTGCCTTCATTTATCCCCACCTTCTTACAAAGTTGTGATACATATTCTTCATTAATAACTGGTTTGGTTAGTTGGTATTTAGAGCAGAACTGATCCATTCTGATAGATAAGAAGGTAAACAAATCTTCCTTTTCTTGTTTGGATAAAGATTGTTGGTTAATCTCAAATCCCATAGGTATGATGGAACGGATTGCATGATTAATGTCCGGGAAAGAACCTTCTGTCATTGCGTTTTCAATTTCTACACACAACATTCCACAACCAATATCCACTCCGATATGATTGGGGTTGACACGATCTGTAACTGGCATGGTGAATCCAATCACTATATCTACTCCCTGATGGGTATCAGGCATAATACGAACCGGAACACCAGTCGTAACCGGATTGTTCAAAATGTTTTGTATCGTTCCAATAGCTTCATTTTCTATTGTATTTGCAAATATTTTACAATCTTTGCCGAATTTTCCTTGTAATTCAATCATAATCAAATCTTTTCGTTAAGTTTTTCAAGAAGTTCATTCGCACAGTTCTTTGCGTATTCTTCATCTTCATCATGAAAGGACTTGACTGTTATCCAAATCCCTGCAAATTTAACTTGCACTTTGTAATCAGGAAGAAGGTATTTCTCTCTGTTTCCGCTGCGATTATCTTCTACGAAGGTAGTCGTTTTATTAATTCTGTACTGTTTCATCATTATTTATTTCTTTAGAGTGGCAATTTCTATCAAGTATCTTAATGCACTGTTTAATCCCAGTATCAAATCCTTCTTTATAGCCTTTGGTATGCTCACCTAAAACATATATAGTCATTGACAGCCAAAATAGAAGTATGCCAACGGATTTATACCAGCATGGTAAAGATACAGAAAAGGGTTTTAAAGTGATAGAGAAATCACCGATCCACAGAAGACCGGCAATGAGCATGAATAAATATAAGATTTTCATCATTTATCATTGTTAAGTTCAACATATTTGCCTTGTAAAGAGCAATTCCTTAAAATTTCGGCATTTTCCCGGCCAAATGCAATAAGAACACTACCGCAACCGGGGCTGTCCCCACGTGTTCCATCGGGACGGAAGAATTTTATTCGATTCCTCAAAAACATCATACCGGTTGCTTTCGTGAAGATGATGTCTTGAAACTTATTGCTGTCACACCGGTTAAAAAGTAGTGCTATACCGTTGCCGTGTTCTGCCAATTTCTCTACAAACTGCCACATAAGCGGTTTGGAGTACGGAGGGTTAAGCCAAATTCGCCCCCCCCAATTTTGTATAAGACCATTGTCCTGCTTGTTGTACATGATTTTTGCAGTAGGCCAAAGAGGGTGCATGGGAGCACATGGATCAAGGTCAAATTCACCTAATGCTTCAATGATTTCTCGTGGTGTGTACCATTCATCGGAAGCGTTTGCAGATCGTTCAAAAGATGTATTCATGTATTACTTACAGTCCATGTTATATACTTCGCTTATCGGCATTATTTATATCCTTTCTATTCTGTTATTATTAATTTCATGTGCATTCTTGAAATCATTTTCTCTTCTTCTTTCAACTTATGATAATAATCTATAGCTTCATCTTTAGTATTGAATGTACCAACACACGAATAATGCCAAGATTCGAAAGGATCTTTGAGGATATACAAGTTGTATGAACCTAAGACCGTTTTCGCCAAATAGTAAGGATCTCGTATCATAATGTTCATTCCATTTTTATTTACTCGCATAGTCCATGAAACAGACTCATGCAGGCATATCCACCTTCCGGCTCGAACATATCAGGGGTATGTTCTTTAACGTACTCCAAAACTTCCTCTACATAAGGATATTGTTTGTTTTTACAGAATCTTTGAGGTATGTATAATGGAGGAAAGAAGGAATGTCCTACGCTTTTCTCTGCTTGAATTAGGCGTTGGCACATTTTAGGATCATTTTTGGCTATGAGTTCGATTTCTTTGTGCCGACACATGATACACGGGAAACATCCAACACGTGAGAATCCACGATAATACAATGGATTCGGTTTCTGCCCTGCATCCAGTATGCAATCTATAACTTGCTGTGCACTCCATTTGAAGATCGGTCTTAGAACAGAAGCGTCATATTGGGAACACCATTCTTTGACATCCTTACTTCGATAGTTTTCATTTCTTCCTTTCTTATTAGGTTGGAAATACGATTTGAAATACATACATTCCTCTTCCATTGCCGCACGTGCTGTACTTTCTCCGGCTCTGATACCTTGTATGATAATGCAGCTTTCTTTCAAAGAAAGTACATAATCAATCATTGGCTTCATTTTTAGTTCACTGGTACAAAATCGTGCATTCGTGGAAGGAAATCTTTTCTTATGAGCTGCCAAAGACACAAAATCATATTTTGATTTGAGAGTTATAAGTCTTACACCCATTTGCAGACAAACATCATTCACATGTTTATATGTGTCAGGGTGTTCCCAACCGGTGTCACAAAACACAGCGGTTAAATTCCCCCCCCCATATTGTTTGAAGGCTTGGATCAAACATGCTTGTGAATCCTTACCACCTGAAAAACTTACTAATATTTTCATTTTTATATCATTTCAATTTTCACATATTCATGTTTATTAATCCCGGCACTACCTTTGGGAGAATATACTAATCGACCTCCATTATCCAATATCTTTTGTACATCTTTCATAGCTTGGTGTGCTTGGGCATAGTCTTTGTATTCTTGGTGGCCTATTGGATATTTGCAATATCTTCTGCCACCGTCAGGCATGATGCTGATACCGAATACTGTTTCATGAGTTTTTTGGTTGAAATTCTGTTGAGTCCTTACTTTCATTTTTTTTGATACATTTTCCCAGTTTAAGTATAAATACATATTCATTGTCAGGCGCTCCCCAATTGGTGTTACCAACTCCGATGGTTATAGATTCAAGTTCAAAAAGCATTGTCCGTTTGGTGTAGCCAAAACGGAAGCGAACATGAGTGTATTCTTTGGGATGAAAGCCGTTTCCACGTGTAATACAAGAAAAACAAATAGCTTTCTTACAGTAGAAACCTGTCTTTTCATAGGAATTGTGACCTCCACATTTTGCTAATCTTCCGATCCAGTATTTCTTGATCTCTCTGTATTCTTCTTTCTTATTTCCAGATTCGATCATTTCATACCATTTTGCTTTTAATGGCAGGTCAAGGATTTTCATATTAACCATAGTCTAAAAGAGTTGCGGATTCTGTTTGTTGTGAAGGATTTTTTTGAACACGTTCGATTTCTTCATCTACTTCACGCTCAATTTGTTTACTTATTCGTAAATCTATCTGTCTCTTATTTTTAAAATATTCTTTTTGGCAACGGCGCATTTCCACCACTTTGTCGAAAAATTCTTTTGGAGTCATAGATTTAAAAGGTATGGAAAAGGCCGCTTTAATGCGGCCTCCCCAGTGTGATTACTTTTTTCCAATCAGAAAGTCTTTCCACAATTCTTTGAATTGTTCTCCAAAGTAAATTGCGATTTCACTTGATTTTACAGCAAGGCGACAGCCGATATACGCATACGAGTCCGACCAACCGTGACTCGAGTACGCAAAAGCGAGGCCGCAAGACGCACCGTAAGACGCATGACCGCCCCAAAGAACCAGCCGATTACGATCCTCTTCGTCCATTTCATCAATTTCTTTCTGATTATAAAGATAAAACCACGGCGTATAACGGTATTCATCTTTAGTAAATCGTGGAAAATTAGGATCGTTGTTCAATGCACGAGCAATTGTGCATAGTTTGATGTAGGCGAGGTGTGCAATATCAGCCACTTCTTCTTTGTGTCCGTCTTCATCTTCAACAAGTAGGCGAACAATAGGTTTTACACCTATTGCTTCACAAGCATCTTCGTAGGTTTTGATATTGTGATAATCTGTATAATCCGGCTTTTGCTTTCCGAATAAAGCTGTTAGAATACTAATTGCTTTAGGACAGTCGTTTGCTTCACTAAAAGCGGCTGTAACCTTTTCTTGTGTAATTTTAAGTTCTGACATAATGTAAATTATTTATTGTTAATACTATATCCGAATAATGCAAAATCTCCCCGGCACGGATCATCCGGGAAAATTGTTTTCATGTAATTGGTTACTTGTTGAACCATTTTCCAGTCCTCTGTTTTGCGTGTTGTTATCCCAAGCTGGTGTGCCATTTTTGCAACATGTGCATCCAATGGTATGTATAATTCTGTCGGGTGAATAATATTCCAAATACCTAAATCTACCGGTGATTTTCGTACTACCCACCGTAGAAACAAACAAATACGCTTGCATGGAGAATCACGCTCCAATTTTGGAATACCTTTTACGCCACCAAAATCTGTTTGTATTTCACGGATAACATTATTGTAACCCTCATAAAAGACTTCCAAATCATCCCATTCCTGATATATGTTGTACAACCGCTGGCAAATGCAGAAAAAGTCATGGTAGGTGAACATACGGTAGAAGGTATTTGTATTTTCTTTGTATTGTTCCCATACTTTGTTCATAATGAAGGCGTAAGGAGAATTACCCATTAGATTATCCAAAATTTCCGCTTGTTGCATTATCAGTTTGCGATTCCCGAAAGCTATCCATGAAGTAAGAAAGGCACTGATTTCTATGTCCTTTTTATCACTGTACTTATGTGGGAAGAATATAGGATCATCTTTTATAAAATCAGGTGTTTCAAATTGTTTTGCCCAGTCAAGTAGTTTGTTTCTTAGTTCTTCCATAATATTCTTCTTTCCATTTTTTGAAAGCGGCTTCTTTATCATTTGATTTCATCCTTTGTATGAATGATTGATGGGATTCCAATAATTCTTTGGCTTCTTCATCTCCATTTTCCGATCTTTCAGTTAGATGTTTGATATATTCTCCGTAGAACATTCCAGTGCTGTTATTATTTTGTTCATGGGCTTCATTAATTGAAAGAGAAGAAACAATTTCATCACGCTGTGCATCGTATTCATTTAACCAGCCGAGAATGATATTACCGTCCAGTCTATCGTAAATCTTACCGGAAGCCATAGCATTACGGAAACACAATTTGATTTCCTCCAATTTGAGATAATAGAATCTGTCTATTATTAGATCAGCGGTAAGTGCCACTTGAACATCATTCATCGTTTTTCCAACATTGAAAAAAGACACAAGCTCGTTAATCGCAATTACCAGTATGGCTCTTGCGCCAGCCAATGTGATTTCTTTTCTTATAACAGAGAGTGGTAGGTTAGGAGTGTTGAGAACAGCTTCTTTAATCGAACTTACGTGCAATCCCTTGTAATACTCCGCTTGCAAGGTCAGCAAGTCTTTCAACGCTTTCTTTTCGGTTGCCGGGAGATTGCTGTTGACTTGAATTAAGTTGTTTTCCATACTTGTTAAAATCATTATTAGACCATCTGACTAAACGTTTGGAAACTTCAAATATACGTTCCTTCTCAAAGCGCATTTTCCGGCCTCCGCATTCAGTCCAATACTCAAAAAAGTCCTTCAACATATCATCAGGATATTTTCCTCTATACATGAGGACTTCACTTCTGAATTTGTCTTTCCTTGCAGAAAGAGAATCCTTATTCATATTCATCTTATGGCCTAATCCGGCCATGAATGCTTGTTCCAATGTTGCATCGGGATGATCCCGACACCATTGGGCTGCTAATTCTTCTGATTTCATTTGATTTATAATTTAGATAACCAATAACATCGTAACCTGCTATTTTGTAACCCATAGTAGAGCCACCGCCACATGCAAAACAAGAAAATACCTTTCCCTTATCTTTAGTAAAAACAGCATCTTCTAAAGACCAGCGATAAGGATAGAGATGTTGTGTATGGGGGGGGTAATTACATCTTTCATCATTCCACCTCCCATAATTCAGCTACTCTTTTGAACTCTTCATCAGCTGGAACCGGGCAATCTTTGATCCATTGCATATCTTTTACTTTCCATAACGAAAGGTCTGTGTTGTCAGGAATATGCTTTTTAATATCAGGAAAAAGATTGAGCCGAAGAGATTTACTTTCCATAAGTTCATCTTTGTAATCCAACAAAAAATTATTGGCCTCCAATAAACTATGAACATCATTAACAGAATGTGGAGTGTAAACAACTCCATCGAAGTATCTGATATAATTGGGGAGCATATCAGCCAGTGCCGTATATAGAAATAATTTTCCTTTATTGCCATAGGCCAATTTTTGAACGGTTTTGATACTTTCAGCCAAATTTGCCAGTTTTTCAGGAAACAAAAGTGGTTCTCCACCAGTTATCATGATCTCTTTGTAATTAAAGTGCTCAACAACTGGTAATTTTGAAAAATCCCATGAGTTGTTACAACACATAGGACATTTGTTCGGACATTTGGTTGTAACCAATAGACGTAACTTTTCCATTTATAATGATATTGTTTGGGTGTATTTCAATTCTCCGGTATATCCACGTGCTTTCAATTCTGCGATAAGTTCCCGTGGAGAAAATCTTGCCAATTCAGGATTGGAATATATTTTCTTCAAATTCCCCCCCCCGGAGTTTTCTTACGGTTTTTGGCATAAACATTACCGCACTCTTTACAATATGTCTGCAATCCATCTTCGGTTGAAGCATTTTTCCAGAACTCACTGACCGGAAGTTCCCGGCCACATTTGCTACATTTTTTTAATTTTTCCATTATTCCTTTTCTTTAATTCTACCATATTCACATATTAGTAAGGCATCCGAAGTTGCCAATGTAACTTTTGCATACGGGAACAGCTGTTGGGCTTTCTTCTTTAAGATGTTTTTCCATTCTGTCTTACCCAATTTGTCTGTATTTCGTAATCCTATAGTTTTTTGCCAAGTTTGTGGAGATACTGTTACTGTCGGAATCCCACAAGCTATCAATCCCATAGTCAGCTGTCCGTAACCTTCTCCAAAAACAAAAGAGGCAGAAGCACTTTGTCCGGTCATGCCATTCACTCGTTCCAAATAACAAACGCTATTTTCTTTGTATATGGAGAGAAAATCTAATAAGTCTTTGGGAGTTGGTGGCATTTTGATACACTCCAATAATTTGTTATTCTCGGTGTCGTACACTACAATACCACCGTTTTTGCCAACATCTATACCTATGATCCTTCGTTTCATAAATTATACTTTTTTGTTTATAAATCTTTTGAGCTTAATTACATCTTTCTTTCCAAGCCTTAGTGCTTCACTGGTCTTGATGTCAGAAGGTGAAGCTTTACAATTCTCGGTTATCCTTTCAAAATGTCGGATAAAGGATTTTAGGAAATAGTCGGGAATTTCAACTTTCATAATGATTGATTTATGAGAATAAGCCCGGACTCGAACCGGGAACTGTTGCAATCAGGATTTTCGTTTCTGCTTCCGTTTGTACGTATGTCAAGTGTTAATAGCATGATTACCTGACTCGTGATGCTATTCGTGCATTTTTACCACAGAAACTAAGCGTCTTCCAATTCCGCCACTTATTCGTTTGCCTCCACAATAGAGGCATTCTTATATGAACAAAAAGACTCTTTGTAGTATCTACCGCCGTGGAGCGTATGCAGCGTACTCGGCTCGACTTGCAAAGAGAAGAAAAAAGGTGAGGCATGATAGTTCCCGGATAGGCGGCCAAGCCACACCGGGAGAAGCTGATTATTAATCGGGTTAATGATTATTGTTTTAAGAATTTAGCAAAAGTCTTGATTGAGCTTTCATTATTACTTTTTAAAGAGGCCAATTCTGTATTTTTAGAAGTTAGCGTAGAAATAACAGATTTATTCTTTTCGATTTCTGTATCAATATCACTATTAAGTGTTTCCAAATCGGCTTTTGCTTGTGCAAATTGAGACAATATTGTATCTCTTCTTTGTTGAAATGTCGGCATACTATTTTGTTATTTTTAGAAATTCAGGAGCAATACCATACAAAGGGCTTGTTCCATCCCATTTGTCAATGAACTGTTTATATAATATTTCTTTTGTCAGACCTCTTGACTGAATTAGAGCCTGCTCGGTTTTTAACTGTTCCAGTTCATTGCGCTTCTTCTGTTCCTCAATTTGTTGATCCAACACGGAGATATTGGTATTCACTTCATTTCTACTATCAATTTTTTCGCGAACTTTATCGGAGAACTCCAACTGGGCAGAGAATGTGAGTAATTGCAGACCTCTTTTTTCAAACTCTTTGTCAACTATCTGTTCCAATCGTTTCTCAAACACTAATGAACCTCCATCAGCCATTAAACTGTCAGTCTTATGTTTCCGACTTTCCTCTTTTATCAAATCATATATACGTGGCTCCAAAATGTTATCTTCTAACGAAGACATGAAATCACTTCCACGGCCAATATGCTTGTTGTCAAAGACAACATCAATGGCACGGTTCTTGATAACTTTATAGCTATATGTGGGACGTGCCTTGAACTCTGTATTATCGGCTGCTTTCAGTGTGACAGCTTCGGCAAATTCTCCACGCTGATCGAATAGCGGAACTTGAAAAAGTTCTGTGCCTAATTCCCATGTAGATACCTTACCGGAAACAATTTTAAAATCCTCTTTCCCTTGTTTGCCGTAGTTTTCCATAAGGACACCGGCATAATTGGGGGCAACTCTTTCGCATGAAGTGAACAAAACAATGGCAAATAATGCCACAATCAAAAAGTCAGTCTTTCTTTTCATTTTCTACTTTTTTAATGATATTATAAACTATAAATGCTACTGTCAGCATAATTATTGAAATTCCCAACCACGCATTTATGTGATTGAATACGCGGTTGCCAATGAAGAAAGCCGATACGACAAGTACCGGCTTCCAGTATTTCTTTACAGTCTTCATTGTTATTGTTCGATAATGGCAATATCCGGTGCCAATTTACGGATCAACAATAATTGCTCGTCAATGGCCTTGTTGCGTTCTTCTTCCACTATCACTTCTGCACCAGGGGAGCAAAGGGACAATCGAATATTACGCCCGTCCACATCTGCAATGATTTCCACTTCAATCTCTTCTGCAGGGCGACCTTTGAAAATCGGAACAATAAGATTGAATGAGGCCGGAAGATTGGAGTTGACAACTTGGCTGTAATTGTCAGTGCGACTACCGTTGTCTTGTCGGGAGTTTTCCACTTTTGAGTCAATGCTGGCTTTGAAGTTCTTCAAGACTGTTACCAGTTCCATGTTGTATTGTGCATCCTTGAAAAAGGCACGATTCATTTTGAAGAACTTTGAAAGCTGCACCGGTTCCCATGTCTTGCTTGTGTTAATACCAAATTCAAGAAACTTGGGATAGTATTTCAACTCACCTCTTACAGTAGCTTTATTCCTACTGTCGGTTTCATTGGTGACAAGTTTAAGTGTCATTTTCTCCCGATCAACAAGAATATAGCAACGTTTCTGATTGATCTGCTCTTTTTCAGAGATTCTTTTCAAGAGAAATTCATGAACACTTCCAATTGTTCCGGCTAATTCTACCTTATCAGGCTCCAGTACCGGTAACTCATTTTCTTCGTGAAGTTCAATAACTCTAAGGGTTGCTTCGGTCACACCCGGAGCAAAGTTCACTTGCATCTTTTCGTTTTCCATGCTGTTCTACAAATTTTTAGTTCTGTTTTTAAATGATTTGGCAGGTTTGAAATGTGGAGTATAATGCTCCGCTATGACAATAGTCTCGTTTTTGTGTATGTTACGAGCAACTTTTCGTTTATAGTGTTTGGGTGACAGTGTGCCAAAACCTCTGATATAAAGAGTCTTTCCATTAGCTACTGCATCCACGGTCTCTTTCAGTGCTGCCTCTATGACAGTTCGGACTTCACAAATAGCGATACCGGTTGATTCGGCTACTTGCTTGATAAGTTCTTCTTTTCTCATGGCTTATCCCTCCGTACCAGTAGATTCAATGTCCTCGAAGACCGTTTTTTGCATCTCTTGTGCCTCCATCGGACGTTCTTTAACCAAATCGCCATTACCATTGTAATATCCGGTGGTACGGGTGCTACGATCCATAAACTTAAAGCATTCATCCGTAATTTCCTCATAACCACGTTTTATATCGGTAAGCAACGTTTTTTTACGTTCCTTTTTAGGTTTCAGTTTGTCCTTGTATGCTTGCATGAAAGCTTTCTTTTCTTCTTCCAGTGCGGCCATGTCAAGGTCAATATTTGCCAACTCCGTTTTCCGTTCACCCATTTCTTCCTCGCTGAAAGGAGAAGTATAGGTAATTCTTTCAACTGCTGCGCAATTGTCTTCCAACATTTGTCTGCGAAGCAATGGATTCTTATCTTTAAATAGTTCTTTATCCATATCATAAAGGTTTTAAGCCATATCGGGCAGAACCGACAAATGGCTGTGGGTTAGTCCTTATGTTTGCTTTGTGTATATCATCTGTACGATGATTGAATAATCGGGGTAATCCCGTTATTTTGTCATATACAACCAGTTCAGACGATACATAACAAATAAAGCCTTTCAGTCGCTCTTTCAACCATGCGTTCTGATAGGCTCTGCGTTCACGATATTCTTGGTAGCTCATTCCCTTTGGGCGAGCTGTGAGAAGGGGAGTGTAATTTCTCGCCCCCCCGATTTAGATTTACTCTTTCCCATCAATCAAATTTTTATATTGTTCTTCTGAAACGAACTTGTCGCAGTTCCCATACCAAGTACCATCATTTATCTTGTATGGCCTGACTGTTTTATCCATTTCATTCATGACACCGACTACCGCATTTTCTTTGCTATTATCATCCCATACAATAACAACATCGCCGACAGTCGGGATATATTCAGGCTGTAACTTCTCAAAATTGAAGGAGTAATGTTTTTCTTCCTTCATGGCGGCAAGCATCTTTGCCTTTTCCTCTTCCGTAGCTTTACGGAATCCCTTCATGCCTCCGATACCAGCTTCGGGTGTGAGTCTTACAAAAACTCTGTCACCTTCATCATTGGAAGGAACATAGGTGACAAGGCCGAAAGGTACTTTAATTGCCGGTAAAAAAGAGAGTGGTCTTTCTTCTCTAATTTCAGAAAGAATCATCATGCTGCCCCCTCCGCGATTCGGATTGATAATTACGTCACCGGGGATGAATGTCTCACCCTCAAATTCAAATTTACCCCCCCCCGTAACTTTTTGAGTAGGTTGCATACTTTCTTCTTTCACGATTTTTACCATGTGTCCTTCGGGCACTTCAACTGTTACTGTTCCCATTTTAATTTGATTTTAAACTGGTTATTGTATTCTATGTATTTTTCCGGGCAGGTTGTTTCTATAATTCCGTTCATTGTAGGAATACGAAACAACTTGCCGGATTTATGAAGCTCTTTTTCAAGCTGTTTTGCTTTATGTAAAGCAGCCAAAGAACGTGTTTCATTTTCGATCAGTTCTTTAGCCGCTGTGATACTGTTACTAATTTTTTCACATGAATCCATTACTTGACTTCTTCTGCGTATGGAGTATCGTCTTCCTCAAAATCGTCCGGTTTCTGACCTTGTGCCTTTTTCCAGTCTTCAAACATTTCATCATCCAACTGGCTCTCTGTTTCAAGAACTTTAATCATGGAATCTGAAATGCCGGTTTTGGGCAGGAATTTGAAAGCCCAGTTCACGATTGTTTTTCGAGCCATTTCTTCAAAGTCTGTGTCCCACGGGGATTGCTTGCCTTTCTTGACAGCCTCACTACGACTTTTTATTTCTTCAATACGTGCTTTGGGCATTGCATCGAATTTTACAACACCGGAAGTCAAGACTGCAAAATAGTAGCCTCCAAGAAGATCACCACGTTCTCCGAATACATTGGGTTTGTGGATGATAGTGCCACCGGTACCTTTTGTCATGCTGAACTCGTCATTAGCATAAACCAAATCAGAATAAATATCTTTTACAACACCGGTGCGGATCAAAATATCAACTTTACCCATGTATGAAGCTTGGAACTTCACTTTGCCTTTGTACGGTACAAGATACCCCAACCTTAGTTCAGGATTGAGCGTCAGACCGGTAAGAGAAACGTTTTTGATTGCTTCGACAAGATGATCGGGATATTGCCGGGCACAGTCAATCAAATAAGGATTATTCAACATTGCCTGCATAGCGAAATTGACTTCACGGGCAAATTGCTGTTCTGTGCCACCAGCTGCTATAAATGCCTTTTTAGGGGAGATAAAACAGCTTTCCAATCCTTTCAGTTGTACTGGAAAGGCTGGTGGGGCAGAAGGAACGGGCGGTTGTGGTGTGGAAGGTGTTGGGGAGACCGGTTCTGTTTTTGTTGGTGAAGGAGCATTGTGTTGTTCCATTCCCAAGTTCCCTTGTTGGGGGGATTGATTCTCTGTTTTACTCATTGTTCTTGATTATTATAAAAGTTAAACATCTTGTTCTTTTCAAATGCAGGTGTGTCAGGTATCATTATTCTTCGTCCTTTGAATCCCGGCTGAATAAATATCTGTGCACCGTCAAAATCATTGTTTTGTGTACAGTAAACATGCTGGTCTAACAATTTCTTGAATGCCAATGCGCTTGCCCCCATTTTCACAATTCCGTCTTCCAAATGGAAAGCCCAGTTAGCTGCACTGACAAATACTGCGTCATAGGGAGCTGTCTTTTGTTGCATAACCCAGTAGAACTCCTTCCATACTCCAGTACGTTCATGTTCAAAAAACTGGTAGAAGGCTGCCGAAATACCGTAATGAAATTTGGCGATAGTCCGGTTAACTGTTTCTTCATGAAGATCATCAACCGCCAATGTTTTCCAGTCAACAATTTTTTTGGCCGTTTCCACATCAGGGCGATATTTGAACTTGCATCCTTCGTATTCAACGAAATGGCTAACTTCGGCTTTTCCCCATTTTAATATCTGCCTGATCTGTTTGGAGGTGTCCCGACAATTATTAAGAAGCTCATAAACCATTGTTTCAACCAATTGTATATCGGTTGTGCTTGTCAACGTTTTACCCGGATTTGATTCTTTGGCCTCGATTAGTGCAATCTGATATTTTTGGGTGTCTCGTCCATACGGACAGCCAGTTTTAGGATTTATAGGTGGCTCAAATGCAAGAAGATTGTTTCTCCATTTGTCAAGTGTTCCAGTATTAACAAGGCTTTCCATTGCATCATGATATAGCGAGCCTTTTTCAGAAGCTTCAATACTGATCTCAAACATTTCAGGGTGCAATGCCTTGTATCGGGCAAACTTTGGGGACACCATATAATCTTTAATCTGCGTACTACTTAGGAAATCTTTGAATTTTTCTCCCTTGTGATATTCTTCATTTGGCAGATCGTAAATTGTATCTTCTATATTACTCATATAATGAATTTAGAGTTTTACAAAAAACTCCCTACTTTCGCAAGCAAGGAGTCAATAACTAACTAAAAAAAACTTATTCATCACTTGTGGATAGTAATTTTTTGTAATTCTGTAATATGTATTCTTTTTCTTCATCTGTAAAAGAATAGGCTTTAGCCATAAATTTCATTGCCATATCCTCGTTGTGATCGGAAAGGGGATAATAGTCTGTGCGAATTTGTAAGTAAGCCTATTCAATCGCTCATACTTAACTTTGACCCCCTTAACCCATCCGCTTATCTCCGAGATGATGCCGGACGCTTCTTGCATCTTTTCGTCATATTCCTTTTGGTCTTTTGCTGCTTGTTCTTTCATAACCTTGTTCTGTGCGGCAAAGTTTGAAATCTTAGCATATAGTTCATCCGAATAAGCCCATCCTGAAATGATGTCAAAATCAGAGTTCCCATTAAACTTGTATCTCTCACTCTTTTTAAGGAACTTGTAATCACTCCCAAGTTTATTCCAATCGTAATCAACCTTTCGCAATGACTTCGCGCTTTTCAGAATTTCAGCAACCTTAGTCGCTTCATTAATGTCAGTAAACGCAAAACCATCCAAAAGCGGAATAGAGAAGTACTGAATATCAGCAGGCTCAATTTCAAATAATTCGGGAATTTTGGGTTTATCCATGATTTTAATACCTTCCTCCATCATGCGGAGTTTAATCATTTTCTGTACATCTTCCTCCGTCAACGCAAGAATCTCTTGCTCGGTCATTTCTGTAATCCCTTTCATACTTTTAGCATTTAAAAATGTGTTCCCGTCCGCGTTCCGGTGGATTGTTGGCCGTAGCTTTTTAGCGGTGACCGCTTCTTGCGAAGCACGGGTATATATATCATTTAAAGTATCTATTCAGTTAAGAATGTATTTATAAACGCCCTACGTTTACTTTGTCATAATATAAGTTGTTTTTGATAACTTAGTGATTCGTGTGCTGCATCCTCTTGTTGGCAGTCCGTATTCACACTCTTTTCACTAATCTGCTTTGGCTACTTTGTCGGTCTATTTCGCCCTTTAGATAAGCAGTAAACCTTGTTTTAAGTCTTTATTTGTTCAGACTATACAATATGTCAAAGAACGTTTTGTTAGTTCCCGGAAAGACGGCCAAATCCGTCCGGGATTATTTTCTTTCCATGAATTTTCTCAAAGCTGATTTGGTAAAAATGAGACTCTTGCCATTTTTGGTGTGAGGAATATCATGTATTCGATTATATAAGGTTTGCAACTTCCATCCGAGAAATACAGCAGCTTGTTTGGCATTCAAATACTCTTCGGTTTCAGCAGTCGCCATTTCAGTTACAGCCTTTCTCACATCATTGCGAATAAACTTGTGCAGTTCTTCTGCAATCATTTTGGCATCTGAACGGTTCATTTCTTTATCGCTTCGATGGTTATCTGATTTTTATCTTTGTCGATGGATATTGAATATCTTTCAACGTCTTCACGGGGATCAGTAAAAGCTAATTGATAGGCGTAGCTTCTTGCATTGACGCAATCCTTGTAAGAATCCAGCTGCATTACTTTGGAAGAACCAGCTTTAATACTTAGAATATCTTTCTTTGTTACTTTCATACTATTTTCTATTTTATACTTAAATTTTCCACAAAAAAATTTGCATAAAAGAAAGCTAACAACTACATTTGCCAATGAGATATGTAGTAAGTGGCTTTTGAAGTCGCCAGCTTTCTTGTTGTTCAAACTTACACTCTTTGTTTGTTTGACGTTGCAAATATACTTCATATTTTCAGAAGTACAATAAAATACTTCATAAAATTTGTAGTATATCGTATGTTATAAAACATGTTTTAATGTAAGTTGTTGGTTTATAAAATGTTATACAAGTGAGGTTTGCGTAAAAAGAAAGCTTTCTGAAAAAAAGTAATGTCGTTCTATTAGTATTGTAATAATTGAAGAAGTAAAAGACGATCTCATTCGGTAAGGTGCTGGATTGCTGCATAGTTAGCCCTTAGACGGTTTCCCGTTTTTGCTATATGCAGCATAAGAAATGTCTCGTTCGTATAAGTACGCCGTTCTTAGCTGGCCGGGCATTAACAAGTTACCCGACTTCCCGGATTTTTCGCTTACTTGTAGCTGTGCAGGCATCCCGGTTTCGTTTGCCTCTCAATATCGCACGCCTTTCGCAGTATTGAGTTGTAAGAGTGTAACCCTCTGTCTCTCCGCTATGCGGCCTACCGCCGATTACACAATGTGGAGAAAAAGAAAATCCGCAAATAGGTAGCAGCTATTTACGGATTTCTATATATAAACTCCAAATAGGATGTTTAATCAATTTATGTGGTAATACTGCTACTATTACGGATGCAAATATACTACTTAATTTATGAAGTATGCAAGAAGTTGACGATAAAAAATTGAGTGATCTCTCAAAAAGGTTTTTGCAAGCAATTTCATATTGTGGTTTGAGTGGGTATAAATTGAAGAAAGACAATATTATATCCAGTGAATCAACTCTTACCAGTATAAAAAAAGGGATTCAGTTACCAAGTAAAAAAACAATTGATGCTTTTTGTGAGAAGTATGATGTGAGCAGAGCATGGCTATATACTGGAGAAGGTTTGTTTGCAAAGACTCCATCAGGACAGATAGAACCTTCGGAGAAGGATATTAGGGATGCTCTGAAAAATGCGAGAATGCAATCAGACTCTACGATTAGTAAAGTAGCTCCTTATCTTCAAGATATTCTTGTAAAAGTAAAATATGTTCCGATAGATGCTGCGGCTTCATTTGTCGAAAGCTTATATAACACAGCTTATGAAATTGATTCTTATGGTGTCATGCCGGAAGAAGGTGAAGTGCTTGATGATTCTTATATGGTCTTTCAAGTACGTGGTGACAGCATGGAGCCAACTATACCGGACGGAGCTAAAATTCTTGCTCGCAAAATAGAAGAAGGTTTGTGGGAAAGCGCGTCAGGAGTTGTGAGTATTGTGTATGGGAAAACACTTTCAGTCAAGCGGATATTGAAAAACAGTCTTTTCTTGGATAATGTGCTGACTTTAAAGGCTGATAACCCCAAGCATGGCCAGTTAGATGTCGAGAGAAGAGAAATAAGGGGGATGTGGCAAGCATTACGCATAATAAGTCAAAAGATTATTTGATATGGAAGAAAGGGCTATTGACAGATTACGAAAATTTGCAAGGTATGCACGTGATAAGGGAGTTGTCAAAGGTGAGAACTCGTTTGAGGCTTATTGTGAATTATCAAATAGATACATTTATAATTCCATAAGGAACGGGAAGGGGGCTATTGGAACTGATATAATAGCTCGTATTGTGGATAAGTTCCCGGAATTGAATGTGAAGTGGCTTTGTACTGGCAAAGGGAATATGATTGAGACGGATATTGATGCGAATGTCAACTACAAAGCAGCTTATGAAGGTGCGATGATGCAGATAGAAGCACTGCATAAAATTATAGAAGAAAATAAGCGGAGATGATATAAATATGATACCATTAATATATTTTTAATAAGTATTTTATTGATTATCAGTATAATAGCAAAATGTGTTAGTCCCGTACGCACCGCTTCTCAAGAATGCAACATTAGAAAAAGCTCTAATTCCCAACGGAATTAGAGCTTTTTTATTTGAGGTGAAGCAGAATATAACGTTTCTGAGAAGTATGCCAGGTGCAAATTCAGTTGCTTTTTTATCCGGTGTTTAGCAAATATGCCAGTTATTGCGACAACGTGGTTCAAAAGTAACGTTAGAGATACTCACCTGCTCGCGCGAAACCGGATTTTCTTGTGCCATAACATGGAGTGTAAAAATACTAAATACTGAAAATAAAAGAATCTTATTCATAATCATTTCGTTTATTGAATGAAGTTATTAATGCGGCTTGCCGGGTTAAGCGGTATTTGGTCAGAAAGCACGAGAGTCTTGACCATGTGCAGCGTTCCTTGTTTGTACTTTTGAAAATGCTCCGATGCAATATGAGATTTATAAGCCTCCTGATTCGCGTAAGTTTCAAGAATAGTTATCCTGCTAGGATTCTCTTTTTCGCTGACGGCATACATAGTCAGCACTCCCGGTTCGGTACGCAAGGAGACTTCACCCACTTCGGTCGCATATTTCATATATTCTTCAAGATACTCCGGATAAACATCGATTTTCGATAGCCGCACAATGCCATCAGCCGCCATAGGTAATTTGGCACACATACCAGACTGTTGTTTTATATCCTTTTTCCCTGTCATACTGCATGATAACATAACGAATAAAGACAAAATACTTAGAATTGTTTTTATCATCATCTTCTATCTTTTCATTGTCAAACTTCTGATTGCAAATTTACTGGGATAAAATGGATGGGATTGTATATCAATTACGGATTTTGGTACCCAAATCCCTGATTTTGTAATAAAGTCGAATAAAAATCAGGTATCAATGTAAAGCTTCATTCCAGTCGCTTTACAACTTCCGGAAGCGGAAGAAAGCAGCCAATCGGTCCGGATTCAGCGTGTAGCGGGCACGTTCTTTTAAAAGTGGTTCGGCGTTCATCACTGCACAAGAATGAGAAACTACTGACATCATCTCCCAATCCTTCAGTGAATTTCCGACAACCAGCACTTGGTCAAGGGGAAAAGCTAAAGCCTTGCATATATGAAGCACTCCTTTCCGTTTGTCAACTTCCTTATGGATAACAGTAATAAGGGGTGGTTTATAAAACACCTGATAAGGTTTCTCTTTTAAGCGAGAAAGAATCGTCTTTCTCTGCTCCTTATCATAAACCAGCATGCTGTACTTATAAACTTGACCGTTATAGCTATGCGCCGTTATCTTTGCGGATTCTTCGTTTATGCCCAGTAGCAAATCAACCGGCATACACCGGCTCTTCCCAGCATATACCAGTAATCCACCGTCGGCAAATACCCCTCCTTCAAACAGGCTGAAAAGAGCCTTGCCTAACTTTCTCCGCGCCTGTTCCATAGATAAAGAAGTAGCAAGATATAAAGGAACAAATTGCGCTATGTACCGCAAAGCATGGGCATAACTTTCCGAAACTCTTCCTTGTGCATCGGTAAGAGTTCCATCCACATCAAAAAACACGGAAGTAATGAAAGGCTTATCCGGGATCCGCCAAAACGCACCCTCTCCCATTATCCGATGTAAAGGATGATTAGTCAAATTACTGAAAGCAATGTAACAGTCGCAGACCTTCCGCCGACAAGGAAGCAAGGGGTCTAAGATTTGATTCTGATAAAGATTTCCTATCTTCACCCGACTTCGAGGACAGCCAAAGATATCTCCTTTCCAATCAATAAAGCAACTGCTTCTTCCTCCCGAACAGATATCCCATTGAGCCGAAGCGTTTTTTAAATCATATTCAAAAAGGTTATCCAGTTGCGTAAAAAAACGAATATCTTCTACGCTCAACGGAGACTTCAAACCTTGCATAGCATTAATAAACAAATAAATATCCGGCAAAAGAGCATTTCGCAAATCGCTAAGTACACTTTTTGCCACCGGATTGCCTACTGCTCCGGCACAGACCTGTATTCCTGCATTATAAAGTGTATGAAGTCGCTGGACAAAGCTTTCTACTGAAGTCATTTCCGGATGAAAGCTGGCCCAAATCTTTATCTTACTCATCAATGTCGGTGTAGCCGGAAATTCGTCCAGCCACTTATCCGCCGAAAAAGAAAGATTAGTCTGACAGGAAATTCCAGCCACATGTGGCAACGCCGCCAAATGAATGATCCCTTTCCGATAATAACGATGTATCAATGCTTCACCGTAAGGAATGATAAATAACCGCAACGGTTCCCCTTTCCATTGTTCAATAGCCGTAATAAAACGGTTCCACGCCTGTTCATCCTGCGTAGTGGCTGTCGGATGTGACTTTTTGCCGAAAGGACAATAAGAGCAGGTATAATTGCAGCTATTCAATTTGCCGCGATAATAGATACGTTTGATGGAAAGTAAAGCCCCCTCGTTTTTCATTTCTATTTCGTTCAATAAGAATAAGTTTCCATCAGCCCTCTTATTTCAGGAGCAATGAACAACTGACCAATATAATCAGAATATCCCATTCCTTCGGAAGTCAGACAAATGCGGCTATCGGTATTTTCTATCCATTGCCGTTCTGCCAGTTGTCGGAACAATGGAATATCATCCGGTGATTCGCCAAAACGATGCTCATATTCGGCTTTATCAAGCCCCATATAATACATCAGATTTTTAATGATGAAACGTTGCCTCCGTTCTTCTTGAGAGAGAATAAATCCATTGCGAGCTACTGTAAAATCAGTAGTGCCCATATAGTCATCTATCTCTTCGGCAATACAGTGTTGAGAAACAGTATACCGGGTGGCATAATGCAAATTCCCCAAGTAACTACGTCCTCCGGAACCACACGAAAGCATCACTTCATCTCCACAGGAAATTTCCGCATCAGTAGACGGATGATGGATAAAACGCCGCATCGAAGTTTGTAGAAAGCCTCTGTCTTTCAACAGATCACGGGCGGCAAAATACATCCGGAAACAGACATCATCAGATTCCCGCTCCGTGATAGCTGTTCCCTTTCGCACATATAACGGATAGATAAAGAGTTCGTTAGGCTGAAACAGAAGAGCTTGTTCCAACGAATAGAGAAAACTATCCACTGTTTGTCCTTTGATTCCGTAAATCAAGTCGATATTAAAAAAAGGAAATTCCATCTTCCGGATAGTTTCCAACGCCTGATTGATCGTGTCTTGCCGGGGACGTCTTTTCAAAGCGGTTAACTCTTCGTTGAGAAAACTTTGTATACCGATACTTATACGAGCCACTCCCGCTTGTTTCAACCATGTCAAACGGGCAGGATCAGCATACTCCGGTGATGTTTCTATGGAAGTAAAAGCATGTGAGGGATGCACTCCGAACAGGGCAGCCGTCTCCAATAAGTATTCCAGTTGGGAAACGGTAAGAAGTAACGGCGTACCTCCTCCAATGGCGAAACTGTCAAAGATCAGTCCGGTGGTGAGAGGTGACAATTGTTGCGCTTGCTTATGAAGGGTTTCCAAATAAGTTGCGATATAATCCGCACGATTGGTTTGTAGAGAAAACAGGTTACAATATCCACATTTATGACTACAAAAAGGAATATGGAAATAGAGGGATGCCTTCTGCCCTTCCACCTGTTCCAGGTAAGGAAGCAGCGAAACCGGAGATGGAAAAGAACGATATGCCGTTTTATGTGGATAGCTATACATATAGTCTACATATCGTGGTAGCGGTTGATTCATTTTTTCGTTAAAATAAAGTGTTTGTAAGGGACTGTATAAACCGTTTCATGAGATATGCAATGATATTCATACCCATCTTCACCATAACAAGTGCCATGATCGGAAAGGGCAATCACCAGCGTATTGCTCCGCTTCTGAAAAGCCTGAAACAAACGTGGTAACTGACTGTCAATATATTGCAGGGCAGCCGCATGTGATTCTTTATCATCTCTCATTTTACCCTCCACATAATGACAGTTCGGATAATGGATAGCAGAAAAATTGATATACATAAAGATCCGTTTGTCGTCCGGATAATTTTCTAGTTTTTTCAATGCAAAATCAATCTGTTTTTCAGCACTATCGGGCGCTGTGCATCCAAAGGTAGGCAGCCAATAACTTTTAGTAAAGTAACCGGGGAATACACGCCCCAGCTCATTACGCTTGCTAAAAAAGTTTACGCCACCTATACAAATCGTTTCATAGCCTGTATGGGCAAGGCTCTGCACAAAGGTTGCTTCTGTAAATGGATAACTTCCTTTAGGCGGAATACGTCCTGTACCCGCCTGCACGGGGAAAAACAACCATTTACGGCTACGCAACGAATGAGGTTCTGCCGGAGAAGGCAGAAATCCTGCAAAGATGGCAAAATGAGACGGGTAAGTGAAATTTCCCGGTGCATGCCTTTTCTCCCATTCTCCTCCATGACTGTTCAGTACAGGCGTTCTTCCGGCCGCTTCTTCCTCTTTGCTGACATCATAACGCAAAGTGTCAAAGCAAAGCATCAATATATCATGAGTACCCACCACCTGATTCATATCCAGATCCGGATGATGGGTCTGTTCGCCAGCCGGTAGTTCATCTATTTGCATGGTTATATTTCTTTTTTATGTTTTTTATTTGTTGAGTATAAATAGAATTATGAGCAAACATATCCTGATAAACATGGTCTCCTTGTCCGTTGACTTCTATTATATAAGGAATATCCGTCCCTCTTTCTATCAATACATCTACTCCTGCATACTGCAAATCCAAGGATTGCACAGCTTCCTGACATTGAAAATAGATTTGTTGCCGCACCTCTTCGGATAGAGACAATTCATTCCACAAACGCGCCTTGTTGTTCAGGTGTAGATTCGTTATGCTTCCTTTGCTACATCTCACTACGATATAATCTATTTCAGATTCGCGGCACACTACCCGAAGGTCGTAATTTTCTCCTTGCAATTGTTCTTTAGGAATCCACTCCTCCAGGATAGCTTCTGTTTGTATCACAGCTTCTGCCAACGGGATAATCTCTTTTTCTACACTCAAACGATTGATTCGTTTGGTATTATGAATCACTCCGTTCACTTGCCGCAGCGTTGTATAGACTACCCACTTATTCCGATTGGGCTGATAACGAATCGCCATAATGCCTCCCGCACCCGACCCATACCGGGGTTTTAAAAAGCATCCCCTCCCACCATCGGCAAGAAGCTGCCGCAACTCATCGAAAGAGTGTGGAGACGGTAACATCGGAGTCACTTTCAGCCCTTTATCCATCAGGATCTCTTTCGTTTCCTTTTTATCAAGAGCACGTAACAAAGCATCAGGAGTATTTAAAAAGCGTACATTATCAGGTAGTCTCATCTCGTTCAAACGTTGCAATGTCTCCTTATATGCCCGATTCAATAGCGCATATTTCAGGAAATCAGTTTCATCACTTACACAGGGTTCCAGTTTGATAACTGCTTGCTGCAATAGCGGCAAGCAGCTAAAAAGTTCCTCATAAGTCATAAAACAAACTTCTGTCTGCAAGTGCTTACCTGCTTCAACAAAGTATTCTATACGTTTGGATAAAGAGTTGCTGACAACGATTATCTGCATCTCCTATTCAGTAATCATCGGGTAATACCACAACTCACCATCATACTCATCCGCCTCTTCGGTTTCGGCAATGTCTATTTTCATAGGAAGCTTCTGCAACTGTTTCTTCATGTCCTTGCTCAAATAATTATAGCGCATATTGATAAACTTCAAGTGAGCGATCTTATCCATATTATCCAATAATAACTGTGCACCTTCATCTTTAAGAGCACCAGCCGAAATATCCATGGTTTCAAGTTGAGGAAGAATGTCCGACTCCAAAAACATTTCTACAATGCTGTCCTGTTCTTCAGAGTTAACAAGCCCTAGATAAGTCAGCTTCGGGAAACGCTCTTTGGAGAAAAGCGGACGGAAGATCTCAATGTCACCTGCAAATCCGTAATCTTCCACACCAACATATAGAATCAGTTTTTCCAGATTGGGAAAGTCAGAAGCAAGAATATCCTCTACCACTTCAGTAGGCAGACCACCACTGATTATTTCCAGCGACCGCAACTCCGGACGTGAGGTTTGTCCCAAACGCAAGTTATTCGTTCCTTTTATCTTCAAGTCTTTCAATTTAGGCATAGCGTCAAGCAGCGGACTGAGATCGGTTTGTTCAATCCATGAGATCTCCTGTTCTTCCTGTTCAATATCCCCCCAGAACAGACCTTCTATCTGTGCAAACTTGTCTTTATTTTCAACGAGCCCTTGTAGCAAAGCCGAGCAGTCTTCACACTCATAATCCCAACAGCCAATCGTTATTTGCTTATATTCAGAGAGATGTTTGTCTTTCAATATCTTATCCAAAAGATTCACATCGTTTTCATACTCATCATAGCTCAATGTATATTTCTTAGCTTCCACTTTCATTTCACGTGCTATTTCTTCAGCAGTTTCCACATAGCCTTTCTTTGTCTTCTCTGCAATCAGTTTGTTGGCAGCCTTTTCGGCTTCTTCAGTAGTTGCAAAGTTTTTCACTTGTGTTTGTCCGTCAGTCCCCAGCTTACCATAATTTACAGTAACATCTGTTCCGACGACCTCTATACTCCAGAATTTCTGCGATTTAAAATCTTGAAAAACGAATACTCTCTTCATAATACAATTTTTAATGGTTGAAATTTGCACACTCAACACAGAACGCGCATAAACAATACTTGCAAAAATAGCTATTTTATATAATGTACAAAGAAATCTGTTTACTAATCTTTCAGGATATTCAAAAATTGGCCGCTGATTTATAAAACCTGTACATACCAACAAAGGCTGCCTTTCGGGCAGCCTCTATGATTCTATATTATGTAATCTATCTGTTTAATCTTCAATCGTACATATACTTACACGGTTCCAATCCGGTTCGGTAAACATGTCACCTACGCCCTGACCTTCAGCAGTGATGCGGGATGCATTAATCTTGTATTTATTAACAAGGATAGTTTTTACAGCCTCTGCACGTGCAGCAGCGATTCTTGCGTTAACCTCCACACTACCTTCCGGAGAAGCGTATCCTTTAATAACTACTTTTGAATCAGGATATTTCTTCATATATGAAGCTACACGTTCCACATTAGGAAGTTGCGAAGCGTCAACGGATGATTTACCTTGTCTGAAAGTAATGATAGATTCAGGAATACGAGCAGTTTTTACTACTGTCTCTACCGGGACAACCTTCGTACGGCAGGATTCAAGTTCTTCCTGCAATCCGTTGATCCGTTGGTTGGCGTTGCTGATTTCACCATCTTTGTTGTTCACCTCTGAACGAAGCGCATTGATGGAAGAATTCAATCCGTCAATTTCAGCTTGGTTGTACACTCTCACTTTTGCAAAATGATGCGTTCCGTTACTTGTCTTAAAGTGATATGTCAATCCGGCTGTCAATTCGAAACCTGCGTTATTGGCATTGAAACGGCTCTTTGTTTCGGGGTAAGTGCCTTGCATATCATATACAATAGCAGGCTTAATACCCAATGTCCATGCTTTACTTTCACCCAAGTTGAAGTTGAAATTCAATCCCAAACGGGTAGACCAAGTGTTCTGATCTCCATCACCATTCACATAGTAATGTAACCAGCCCATTCCGGCAACAGCTTCCACTTCAAACAAACGGGGTTCGCCAGTGTAACTTGCAAATAGATTCATCAAATTGACTTTACCCAATACGCTGACATCCGAAGCATCGAAAGCCGTTTTACTAGGAGTAGTATTGATATATCCCATTCCCTGGAATCCCAGACCGAAGATAGGAGTTAATTGCTTGGAGATTCCCACTCCAAAAGCGGGACGCATACTTTTAAAGAAAGCACTGTGAGTAAGGGGAGTGATTGCGCCGGCATTTACTCCGACAGACCAATTATCCGTAAATTTGGTACCTTCCACAACTGACTGGGCATTTACTGCTGTAAAGCCGCCCAATACAAAAGCTAATAAAATAATAGATTTTTTCATAATCAAATGTTTTTAAACTGTGATGTTTTGCTCTCTAAATCATTAGAAATGTCTTTATGTGTTCCATGTCTAACTTTTTAGCTCATAATCAAACTCGTTATTTACATTAAACAACATATCATATAAAAAATTAGTTCACACACCCGGCATCTAATTAACAACTATTCACTCAACCAGCCTGCAATCCTATTCCTTGCATAGAAATAATAGAAAAATAGTCCTATCCAACTGGTAAGAAGAATCAATACAATAGCCAACAACTTCTTTTCCCAAGGTGCATAAAGGCGTCCTATTTCCAAAGCCGCCTTAATAGTCAGTACCAAGCCGACTACCCAAATTATAAATCCAACCATAACAGTACAATTTTATTAATAATTAGTTTGAGTATCACATTTCAATATATAAACAACCAAAACAGAGGTTGGTTTCTTGACACTGGACTTTTAATAAAAAATTACGATTCTCGGAGCAAAAGAGGTGAATTTCTGCGTTTTGAACTGATCCATAACGCATTTAAACAGAAAACCTCGAAAATAGTAACAATGGCAATTTAGCAAAGAAAAAAACGGTATTATCCCGATTATGGGGCAAGTGGCAATTAACGGTTCTGAACTTTACAAGGCGACTATTCTCCTCGGAGCATAACCGATGGTTTGCTACAGATAATACCCCTATACAGATTCTGCGAGATAACGACCAGCGGCTTACTTTAACTGCAAATCGAATACCTCTTTGCCAATGGTTTAGCGAGCAATACGACAAACTCCAACAATCAATCCGACAGCCTATCCCCCCCAAAAAACAGAGGTGCGAAACTGTAACAATAATGGCGACCGGCAATCTAGTGGTCGCCATTACTATTAAATAACTAAGAGTGTTTGCGTAATGTAAAATCGAATCTTAATCCACCGCTTGAGCGATTGGCGACTAAAATTGTCCCTCCATGGAACTGTACGGCATGTTTCACAATGGCAAGGCCAAGCCCTGTGCCACCTTTTTGACGGGAGCGTCCCTTATCTACTCGATAAAATCGCTCAAACAGGTGTGGTAATTGGTCTGAACGAACACCTTTACCGTCATCCTCAAAGCGTATGTGGCACTGTTCATCAGTATTCTCAAGGAGTATGATATATATGTTTTTACCTTCGGAATAGGCAATAGCATTCTCTGTAAGGTTGCTAAAAATGGAACCTATCAATGATGTATTACCCTCTATTGCAACCTCATCACAAAAGTCTGTGTGTAGTGTTAGGCGTTCCTCCTCAGGCATAACTTCCAACTCTTCGGCTATCTCTTTTATGATGTTGTTTATAACAACCCGCTCTCTGTTAATCAACCCGCTACCATCCTCCATACGAGTAATAAGCGACACATCACTGAGCAGACGGCGCAAACGCTCATTGTGTGTATAACAACGCTCTATCAGTTCCTGACGTTTCTTCTCGCTCAAACTAATCCCCGATAATAGCGTTTCAAGGCATACCTGGATGGAGGCAACAGGAGTTTTTAGTTCGTGATTGATATTGTTTGTGAGTTGGCGTTTTAGGCGATTCTTTTCTTGCTCAGCCTCGTAGCGATTCACTCGCTCAATATCCTTACCGAGTTTCCGTGTAGTGAAGTATGCCATAACACTCATTACAAAACTAATGGATACCATAACCACAAGAAACGACCAGTCGGCTTCAAGCAGACCGTTCAATGTGCCGGAATATGGAATCGCAGTACGGACAATGACCCGCTCACCTCGTGTGGCAGAATAAAAATATTCTCGTCCATCACTTGCTGATTGTCGGCTGATGTTATACCCCTCACCCGTTGCTAAGGCACTTGCTACCTCAGGGCGACCTCGGTGGTTGTCGAGCGAATCAAGCGATATGGTGTTATCATAAACTACAGCTCCTGGAAGAGCAATGATAGAGATTCGCAACTCATCAAAAGGCTTATCGTAGGTAACAATATAATCCTCATATGGAAGCCCCTCTTCAACAGTTTCGAGCAGATGGCGGTTGTATTGTTGAAGTTGGGCATTTAGGAACTCAGATTTATACTCCTTTTCACGCAGATATTGAAATCCGATAAAGCAAAGTACAATTGCCCACGAAAAGGCGAGCAACATCAAGAATAGCCGTTTGTGGAATGATATTTTAATCTCGGAAGCCATAGCCAAAACCTGAGCGAGTTACAATGTATGAACTGTATGCCCCAATTTTTGAGCGCAAACGAGTTATATTTACATCAATTGTGCGGTCTAATACGACAACTTCGTCGCTCCACACACGGCTGAGTATCTGTTCACGAGAGCAAATTTTACCACGATGCTTCACTAAATACACCAATAGTTCAAACTCCTTTCTAGCGAGTTTTACCTCCTCGCCATCCACCGTACAACGCTTGAACTCAAGGTCGAGTTTCAGCCCTTCCACCTGCAAGACATTTATTTTCTCGGTGAGGGCAGTCGCTATTTTATGTGTTGTAGTACGACGTAAAATACTCTTTACACGAGCAATTACATTACGAACGGTATAGGGTTTCATAATATAGTCATCTGCACCGAGATTCAGCCCCATTATCATATCATCTTCGGTGTCGCGAGCCGTACAGAATATAATAGGAATGTCAGTAGTAGCGACATCGGCTTTTAATATCTTTGCCATCTTAATACCGCTAATTTCCCCCATCATAATATCAAGCAATATTAACGAATACTCTTTCAGATTGTAGCCAAGAGCCTGTTCTGCACTAAAGGCAATATCCACATCATAACCCTCATTTTCAAGATTTAGTTTCAAAACCTCGCATAGAGTCTCCTCATCATCCACTATCAATATACGATCTGTAGCCATATACCTTATTTAATCATTTGAGTACAAAATTACAGAGATTTGACGAACTGAGAAACACACTAAACAAGATTTAATGAAAATGTAATATTTTGCTCAATGTCTGCATTTCACGAAAGCCTAATTTTTTTGAAACATTTATGAAATGTAATCCCGATACTTTTGCAGTGTTAAATTAAAAAGACAAAAGAAAATGAAAACAAAAGTAATCTTGGCAGCTCTTTTAGCCTGCATCGGCATCACTGCCCAAGCGCAGGATATCAAAACAGAGGAGCCTAAGGGCAAAGCGATTGTACAGGTGTTCGGAAATTTCCACACAGGTTTTGGTGCAGAGAATGATGACCGAGGCTTTGAATTGGATCGCAGTTATTTCGGCTATGAATACAACTTCGGGAATGGGCTTTCGGCAAAGGCTGTAATGGACATTGGTAAATCGAGCGATGTTTCGGACTATCAGCGTATCGCATACATCAAACATGCGATGGTATCTTGGAAGAAAGGTGGTTTGACATTGAACGGAGGTCTTATCTCAACAACTCAATTTAATTTCCAAGAGAAGTTCTGGGGCTACCGCTACATTATGAAGTCATTTCAGGATGAATATAAATTCGGTAGCAGTGCCGATTTGGGTATCTCGGTAGCCTACAAGTTTGCCGATTGGGTATCTGCCGATGCTATCATCGTAAATGGAGAGGGATATAAGAAGATTCAGAAGAATGATGGTCTTAATTATGGTTTGGGTGTAACACTAACCCCTGTCAAGGGCTTTCAGATCCGTCTGTATGGTGGATTAAACGAAAGCGGGGAAGACAACAAGAAGGACATTACAAACCTTGCGGTATTTGTTGGTTATAAGCACGATAAGTTCACAATTGGAGCAGAATACAATCAAATGTGGAATGCTTCGCACACAGACAGCAATGACCAATTCGGATATTCTGCATTTGCCTCAGTAAAGGTCGTAAAATTCGCCGATGTCTACACAAGATTTGATGACCTGTATTCAAAAAACGATTGGAATATCAATAAAGATGAAGCAGCAACCATACTTGGTGCTCAATTCAAACTTGGTAAGTATGTAAAGATAGCTCCTAACTTTAGAATGAGTATGCCAAAAGCTGATGGTGTAAAGAACGCTTACTCGGCATACCTTAACTACTACTTCGGTTTCTAATAACAATAGGTCAAATTTATTAAAACATAGAAATATATGAGAAAGTTTTTTTTGTCAGTAATGACATTGGCTATTGCCCTTGCAATGGTTGCTTGTGGAGGTAACACAAACAATGGAGGTCGTAAGGCACAGGAACTTTCGGGTGCAGGTGCTACATTCCCTCTTCCTTTTTACAATGTAGTTTTTGAGCAGTTTGCCGAGGTAAATGGTGATGCAGTGGCATACGGTGGTATCGGTTCAGGTGGTGGCGTTCGTAACCTGCGTGATAAGATTGTAGATTTTGCAGGTAGCGATGCATTCCTCTCGGATAAGGAAATGGAAGAGATGGCACCTGTTGTTCACATCCCAACTTGTATGGGTGCTGTAGTTGTAGCCTACAACCTTGATGGTGTAAATGAGTTGAAGCTCACAGGAGAACTCATTGCAGATATTTTTGCAGGAGAGGTGAAAATGTGGAATGACACCCATTTGGCAGAATTAAACCCTGATGTAAAACTTCCCAATGAGCCTATAATCCCTGTTTATCGTTCAGATGGCTCGGGTACCACTTTCGTGTTCACCGATTATCTTACAAAGGTTAGTCCTATGTGGAAAGAGAAGTATGGTGCAGGTAAGTCGGTAAACTTCCCTTCGGGACAGGCTGCAAAGGGTAATCCTGGTGTTGCTGGTATAATCAAGCAGACAAAGAATACTATTGGTTATGTTAGCTCTGAGTATGCCTTTGCTCAGAAGATACCTTACGCACGCATTCAGAATCAGCAAGGTGAGTTTGTATTGCCTTCATCTGCTACAATCTCAGCAGCAGCTTCAGGCGAAATACCTGCCGATACGCGTTGCTCAATCACTAACTCAGATGCAGCAGGTGCTTATCCTATCTCGACATTCACTTGGATGATTATCTACAAGGAGCAGAACTACTCTGACCGCATGAAGGAACAGGCTGTTGCAATGCTCGACCTTGTGCAGTACATCCTCTCTGATAATGCACAGAATATCACTTCGGAGGTGCATTATGCACCACTGCCAGCAAAAGCAAAAGAGTTGAGTATGACTTATTTGAAGACCGTTACTTACGACGGGGTAGCAATATTGCAATAATAAATATTCCTATGAACGATAAACTATACAAAGTCCTATTGTTCGTAGCAGCATTAGTAATGCCGTTAGTGTGTGGGGGGGTAATTTACGCCCTCGTCAGTGACGCTTACGAAGCTTTTGAACATTTCGGATTTTTCAATTTTCTGACCTCTAAAGAGTGGAACTATACCGAGGGAGCCGAACAGTATGGAGCGTTGCCATTCATTACGGGCACGCTGATGACAACCCTGTTGGCTCTAATTTTCTGTATTCCGTTCTCTCTGCCTGTTGCGCTGTTTGTTGGAGAATATTTCAAGGGAACAAAGATAGCATCTGTACTGAGTACCGTAACCGACCTTTTGGCGGGTATTCCCTCCATTATCTATGGTCTATGGGGATTCTACACTCTGCGACCTCTGATTATGGCTCTTGATATCTCGCCACAAGGCTCGGGTATCCTCACAGCATCGTTAGTCTTGTCAATTATGATTGTACCATACGCAGTATCATTAAGTGCCGAGTTTATCAAGATGGTTCCCAATGACCTGAAAGAGGGAGCATACAGCTTGGGGGCGACTCGTGCCGAGGTAATCCGCAAGGTAGTGTTTCCCGTTGCTGGTTCGGGTATATTTTCCTCTTACATCTTGGCGATTGGGCGTGCTTTGGGTGAGACGATGACCGTAACAATGCTTATTGGCAACACCAACAATATTCCCGATTCTATTGCATCAACAGGAAATTCAATGGCATCCATTATTGCCAACCAATTTGGAGAAGCCTCTGATTTGCGTTTCTCTTCTTTGATTGCCATAGGTCTTGTATTGTTCCTGATTACGGCAATAATCAATATGATAGGTAAAATGATGATTAAACGTGCAAGAATATCTTAGACTATGACTACAATGAAAATAAAGAATCGTTTGGCAAAGGACAAAGCAATGTTGTGGGTTGTATGTCTGTTTGCGGTACTCACAGCAGTACCTTTATTCGCCATTTTGGGCGAGGTGCTGCTCCGTGGTTACGACCAGCTTTTGTGGTCATTCTTCACCGAACCCACACCAACCGCCTATAAAGCGATGAAAGCCATTGAGGCGGGCGAACCCATCCCCGGCGGCATTGCAAACGGTATTATCGGTACAATGATTATGCTCGGTATGGCTGCTATAGTAGCTGTTCCAACAGGTATCCTGTGTGGTGCATTCCTTGCTGAGAATCCTAAAAACAAATTTGCTCAGATTGTAAGTTATCTCACCGACCTGTTGCAGGGAACACCCTCGGTGATTATCGGTATCGTAACCTATGTATGGGTAGTTGTCCCGATGAAGGGCTATTCGGCAATTGCAGGTAGTGTCGCACTCTTTATTATGATGCTACCTCTCATCATACGCTCCACAGAAGAGACTCTGAAGATTCTTCCCGCATCACTCAAAGAGGCAGGCTTGGCACTTGGTGGCAATCGTGCCCGTGTGATGCTGAAAGTACAACTCCCTGCCGCATTTAGCGGTATCTTTACAGGTATGCTTCTTGCAATATCACGAGTGATTGGCGAGACGGCTCCGCTGATGTTTACAGCTCTCGGATGTTCGTTCATTCGCTTTACGATTGATAAACCCATATCGGCAGTACCACTGCTCATCTGGGAGTTCTTCAACGACCCTAATCTTCAAGAATTGATTTGGGGTGCATCGCTCTTCTTGTTACTATTTGTTCTTACATTAAATCTTACAGCTAAATATCTTGCAAAGAAATGGAATCAGTAAAACCTATACTTGAGTTTAATAAGACTTGTGTGTCATATACCAAGCAGACGATGGCGGTAAAATATGTGTCGGCAGCCATTGACAGGAATACCATCACCGCCATTATGGGACCTTCGGGTTGTGGTAAATCTACACTATTGCGTGCAGTGAACCTTATGCACAACCTTTATCTCAACATCCGAGTGAATGGCAAAATTTTGTTAAATGGAGATAATATCCTCTCGATGGAACCTATCGATGTGCGTCGTCGTGTGGGCATGGTATTTCAGCGTCCTGCACCATTCCCGACGATGAGTATATATGACAATGTGCTTTCGGGATATGCGCTCAATGGTATTAAACTATCAAAAAATGAGAAAGATGAAACGGTTGAACGATGCTTGAAAAGTGTATCTTTATGGAATGAAGTCAAGGATGTACTGAATAAGAAAGGTACATTTCTTTCAGGTGGACAGCAACAGCGATTATGTATAGCCCGAGCATTGGCTATGAAACCTGATGTACTACTGATGGATGAGCCCACCTCGGCACTCGACCCGATAGCGACCGCACATATCGAGGAACTTATGCAGGAACTTCAGAAAGAGGTAACCATCTTGATTGTTACCCATAATATGGGACAAGCAATGCGTATCTCTTCAAAATCGATGTTCATGTATTTAGGTGAACTTATTGAGTATGGAGATACCGAAACGATGTTCTCAAACCCTGCTGACGAGCGTACCAAAGCTTACCTTACCGGTAAGATAGGCTAAAGTATTAACCGTTTTTCTGCGGACTTTATAATCTCATCATCGCTGATGGCTCACGCAGACTACAAGCCGGTAATTAAGGACTATATATGTAGAGAGAACCGTGAAATAATCGGTCATACTAAACTTGATATAATATTCTTCTATGCCTGATTGTTGTTTTTATACATTGTCTATATACTCCAATACGGGCTAAACTTATTCTTGCTTAGGCAATACTCAAAAACGATGCAGACGAAAGAAAATCATCATTATTCCCTTTTCGTCTGCAATTCTTTTTATACCTTTGTAGCATCAGAGTTATAGCATTGAAGCATAACAATGAAGAACTCAGAAATATGAACGGTTGCTATCTCGTTACCCAATTTTCAAGCAATCCGAATAACCGTTTAGTTCTAAGATAATTGCAAATTCTGCGATTTTTTCTATAAAAAACTAGTATATAAACCCGATTGAAAGATTTTCTATATAATACCCGAACAAATAAATTATCATGTTCGTTAGAATAAAGAAAAAACAATGAAAATCTTAACTCAAAGCAAAAAAAAATTATCTGTATCTATTAAAATAATAAAAGATACTTTTCAAGGATTTATTGATGACAACGTCATGAGATTGAGCGCGTCACTGGCTTACGCAACCCTGTTCTCAATCATTCCCCTGCTCTCACTCCTTATTACGATCGGAGTATTACTCAATATAGATTTCACCAATCAGTTATATGCCCAACTGGAACCCATTGTCGGCGCCAAAGTAATTGATGCGCTTCAATCAATTATGGAGAATGCAGAGAAAACTGAATCCTTTTCATTCGCCACTATCATCAGCATAGGTGTCACGATATTCGGTGCAACGACAGTTTTCGCAGAAATACAAAGTTCACTAAACACCATTTGGGGAATAAAAGCTGTTCCTAAGAAAAGTTGGCTTAAATATATCAAAAACCGATTGCTATCCTTCTCTGTTATCCTTGCTTTCGCTTTCATCCTGCTAATCACTTTTACCATTACCAATCTCATCACAGAAATAAGCAACACATTCATCACTAATAATCCGGATGTAGCAGAATCTTTAGTGAAGATCATAGGAATGGGCATTAATATAGGTGTAACCACTGTTATATTCACTCTTATCTTCAAAATATTGCCGGACGCGAAAATTAAAAGCAAAGATGTATTTATAGGAGCACTTGTCACTACCATTTTATTATTAATCGGACAATGGGGAATATCCTTTTATATAGGATTTGCCAATATTGAAACCGTATATGGAGCAGCAGCATTTATGGCAATTTTCATCACATGGATTTATTATTCAGCCATTATCATATATACAGGAGCGGAATTTACGAAAGCATGGGCAAATGAATTAGGCGGAAAGATTTTCCCGGACGAATATGCCGTGGCAACCAAAATTATTGAAATACGTAAAGAAAACAAACCCGTCAATTAACTGCAAGCACCAGTTTCAATAGCATTTATTATCTATCTGAAACTGGTGACAAGCAAATAAACAGTTATCGTCTCGCCTTAGCCGAAAGTGTATAAATCTCGCCCTTATTCTCACTTTCTCTTATTTGATTTCTCATACGTACCATTTTTCTCAATTTTTCTGTCTTCCGACCTGATGAGAAATGATATACAATTGCACCTATAGCTGAACCGACTGTCAACCGAAGCCATAAATTGAAATTATTAGCTTTCATAATCAAATTGTTTTAATGGTTAATCATTCAAAATCTTTTTAGTTGTCATCGTAACTGTTTTCTTATTAGTTAATAGTAAAAGGGGAGAATAGCTTCCACTCTCACTATCCTCCCATTACAGAACAACAAAACCCTAACTATTTTTTAGCTTTATCTGCCATAGCATGGACTTTATCTCTTACATCGTCCGCTTTCTCGGCAACATAAAAAGTTCCTTCAGCCACTTTATCAGCTACCTTAATTCCGGCATCCAATACTTTGTCATTTACCGTATCAATCATATTAATGCCGTCTCCTGTTACTTTTTGAAATGCATGATTTACTTTCTCTTTCACACGCTTTCCTTTTGGAGAATGCCAAAAACGATAAACCAATGCACCAATTACCGAACCGACTCCCAGTCCGATAAGAAAATTAGATTTTCCACTTTCCATAATGAAGTTTAAGTTTTAAAAGTTAATAAATCAGAGTTCTTCGCTTCTGGGGTGTTTTCTAAATAAGGACAAAATCCATAATAGCAATACAGCACCCACAACCGAAGTTATAAGACTACCCAGAATACCGCCTGCAGCGATACCTAGTAAACCGAATACCCAGCCGCCTAAAAGACCACCGATAATACCTACAACCAGATTAATCCAAAGGCCGAAACCTCCGCCTCTCATAATCTTCCCTGCCAGAAAACCGGCAACAATTCCAATGATAATGTACCAAATTACACTCATAATTAAAGAATTTAGGTTTATATATAAATTTCAAAAAAGGGTTTACTATTTTTTTCGTTATAATAAGATTTTCATTTTCTTTAAAAACGACTTTCAGTATCATTTAGTTCCATTTTAATCTAATCTTTTAACACATATTTCGCAATTATCAAATTTTAGCAACATTATGAGCAATATTAAGAATGATTAAAAGCTCAATCTAAACCTCTGTATTCTACAATATGTTTTACTAAAAAAAAAACATTAAAAATACCGGAATATGAAAAATTGCGATAATTTATTTCTTACAGGCCAAACCGAGTATGAAGACATACATAAGATGTGTTCGGACGCATACACCCAAGGACGTATGACAGAAAGAACACTGGCTATCGAAGCTTACAGATTACGTTGCAACAATCTATTTGGCAACAGATGTATGACACGCTCCCTTTTCGGAACGTTGACCAAAAAAATATGTGATGGGGATTGCTGGTATCTGAAGCAATACAAATTAGAATTAAATAAACTGGAAACCGATCAATGAAAGGACAGGATAGACACTGTCCTTTCTGAAGGTAAATAATGAAAATACTATGTTTCTGATGTATGAAACATATTTCAACAAAGCTCAATCAAGTGCCTTTTTCACTTCTTTTTTGGCATTATTATAGCCTTCCTTTATTTCTTTCTTTGCTTTATCAGCTCCTTCCTTGACCTGCTCTTTAGTTTCCTTCCAAGCTTCCTTCACACTATCCGCTCCCGCTTCCATTTTATTAGAAGCTTTATCAAGTGCCCTGTCAGTAGATTCCTTCACATTCTCAATCCGGTTATTAACCTTATCCTGCGTTCTTTTATCTCTGCAAGAGGTCATAGACAATGATACAACGCATATCAATGCCAAAGCCGCAAACATAAATTTTCTCATTTCCATATTCTCTCAAATTAGTTAGTTTACAAAATAAAATCAGAAATTCCGGCGAAAGATTTCCAAGCTTCTTTCGCCGGAAATAAAAACATAAACTTGATTTAAGAATCTAAACCATTACTTTTTATCTGACTTCTTACTGGAAGTTGCAGATTTGCTTTCTTTAGCCTGAGTTTCCTTTTTGGCACTCTTTGCTTCCTGTTTTTTTTCAGTTTTCTTATTCATAACACAAAAAATTAAAAGTTAAAAAATAGATTATTTATATGCAGCCGTTTATTTTTTGCTGCCTTTTTCTGATTGCTGATAATTACACCACGTCAGTTCCTTTTCAGGAGTTACGGAGAGCACTTCATTGCTGCGTTCGTCAGACAACTGTTTGTCCATTTGAGCAACCTGTTTTTCAGTACGTTCCGTCCCTTCAGGTTTTCTGTCCACCAGCCCGTTTGTCTTTCTCACTTCTCCCAGCGGATCGTCAATATACTGCCACTCTTCTTTCAATCGTGAGCTCTTACCTTTATTCCACGGACCACGATATTCTTCACCTTTTGACAGATTAAAGTAAAGGTTACTATACTTTGGCGAAGTTTGCAACACTGCAGGTGGGAAATTCGGTTGAATGGTATTCAGGGCTGCCTCAAACTGCTGGAAGTGCGTAATTTCACGAGTCATCAGGAAAACAAGAGTTTCTCTCACCGAAGGATCCTCTGTAAACTTCAGCAGATTTTCATAACCAATCTTGGCACGACATTCGTTCGCCATATTAGTTTGGAGATCTACCGTAAGTTCCGCATTGGCAGATACATAGCTTCCGCACCATGGATTTCCGTTACTGTCTGTCAACATCGGGCTACCAGGAGCTACCACCACACATTGCGGATTTGTAAACGCTTGTTGAATAAGTTCTTCCTTAGCAGACTTACCGTTCATCAGTTTACGAATATCCATCGTCTCTACAGCATCCTTCATCTCACCGTTTACCGGTCCGAGAAGCATCTGAATAGTAGCTCCCACTATTTCGAGATGTGCCAACTCTTCTGTAGCAATATCCATAAGCATGTCATACTTGTCCGGGAACGGATTATGACAACTGAAAGCTTGTACAAAATATTGCATGGCTGAAGTTAGTTCTCCATTAGCACCACCGAATGCCTCCAGCAATATGCGTGCGAAACGCGGGTCCGGTCTGGAAACACGGGCATTGAATTGCAAATCTTTTACATGATAAAACATAATCGATTTTTTTTAAGTTAGTAATTCAGGTTGATTAAGATGTACATCTATATTTATAACATGTTGTTTTATATATTCACGCATTCTCTCAATGCGACATCGTCAGAAAAATATGCCGGATAGCATAAATACCGTCCGGCATACAATTAAGAATCAGAATTTATAACCATAACCTAACATGATAACGACATTGTCATCCTCGGCAAACATAAATTTCGCTTCTGCGTTTAAAAAACTACGTTCTGACAAAGGTAAAGTAATACCGCCTCCAAGATTAAAAGCAAATTTAGTTGAGTTACTTCTATCCACTTGAGTGGTCACACCATTCACCTCGATATCCTGCTTTCCATAAAAGTTGTTCTGCATACCAATTCCCGCAAGAGGATAAACGGAAAATCCTTGTCCATCCTTACTGAAATTGAACACATAATGGAAGTTTACATTCACATCCAGTCCCGTTGCTTTGTCTTTCGGGAAAAAGAATGTAAGGTCAGGAGCTATCCTAAGATTATTGGCAATCGCATAGCGTCCCTGCGCTTGCAAGCCGAATCTCTCGTAATTAGTCTGGTAACCAAGGCTTCCCATTAAAGAGCCCTCACCTTTTCTAGTTTGAGCATTCACTCCGAAAGCAGTCATTGCTACTAAAATCAATAATAAAAACTTTTTCATAATCAAGGCATTTAGTTAATAATATATTTCATCTAAAACAAAACTCTCATTCCTTATTATTCTTCAATAGTACAGATACTTACACGATTCCAATCCGGTTCGGTAAACATATCGCCCACTCCCTGTCCTTCGGCAGTAACGCGGTCTGCTGCTACTCTGTATCTCTTAACCAAAATTGTCTTGACAGCTTCTGCACGTGCTGCAGCCAGTCTAGCATTGAGTTCGGCACTACCTTCCGGAGAAGCATATCCTTTTATTACAACTTTTGTTTCCGGATGCTTATTCATATAAGAAGCTACACGTTCCACATTTGGAAGTTGCGAAGCATCAACGGAGGATTTACCTTGTCTGAAAGTAATGATTGATTCCGGAATACGGGCTGTCTTGACCACTGTTTCTGCCGGAACTACTTTTGTACGACAGTCATTCAACTCCTGTTGTAGTCCGTTGATTCTTTGATTAGCAGTATTCAACTCACTATCTCTGGTATTCACTTGTCCGCGAAGCGCATTTATAGAAGAGTTCAACTCGTCAATTTCAGCCTGATCGTAGACTTTCACTTTATTGAAGTAATGGGTACCATTGCTTGTTGCAAAGTGGTATGTCAATCCTGCAGTAATTTCGAAAGCAGCATTGTTGGCATTGAAACGGCTTTTTGCCCGATTATAATCCCCTTGCATATCATACACGATAGCAGGCTTAATACCAATCGTCCATGCTTTGGATTCGCCCATATTGAAATTAAAATTCATTCCGAAACGGGTAGACCATGAATTTTCGTCACCGTCACCGCTTGCATAATAGTGCAGCCACCCTACGCCGGCCACAGCTTCAATTTCAAATACACGCGGAGAACCAAGATAAGTGCCGAATAGATTCATCAGATTCACCTTACCTAATACACTAACATCAGAAGCATCAAAAGCAGTTTTACTTTGGGTTGTATTCACATACCCCATTCCTTGAAATCCCAAACCGAAATTAGGAGTCAATTGTTTCGAAAATCCCACTCCAAAAGCAGGACGCATACTTTTAAAGAAAGCACTGTGAGTAAGCGGAGTCACTGCGCCAGCATTAATTCCCACTGACCAATTATCTGTAAATTTAGTACTTTCAATAACTGTTTGGGCCTTCGCTGAAAATGCACCCAACACACAAGCTAATAAAATAATAGACTTTTTCATAATTGAATATAATTTAATGTGACGTTTTGTTTATCATCTACACGAAAACAACATATCCTAAAAAAAATTAGTTCGTAATATGTATTTCACATTAACATATATTTGATTTTTTAAAATCGAAAGAATACACCATTTATTGAAAAGCCAAACAAACATGCATATTTATTAGATAAGTCTATAAAAATAAATCAAGTTCAAATAAAGAAAGGAGAATATTATTAGTTACTAAGTAATACATGGCAAATATTATCTACTATAAGAAATAGCCATACTCAATTTCATAGTAAAATGATTTAAAAGCAATTACCTGCTCAATTTATACCTCGTAAAGAAACAGTTCACCCTTAAACAAAGCCATTCTTTTACGAATAATCCGACTGTATAAATAATCAATATACAAGCACAGAAAAGGCATATTTATAAATACGAATTAATAAATATGCCTTTTTCGAAGGCAAAACAACGATTATACTAATATAAGCAAATATTAAAAATAGAACAATATTAAAATATGCAAATCACTAAAAATAACATTTTTCAATTCGCATTTAGTATACTAATCTCGCTAAACCTATTATTTTTCCGGAATCATCTCATTCAGACAGGCTATGGCATTGAGTGTACGCGGATAGCCGATATAGGGCAATAGCTGTGTGACGACGGCCAGCAACGTATCTTTGTTATTCCCCACATTGACATTTCCCTGTATGTGTCCTTTTACTTGTGACTCACAACCACCTAAGGAAACTAAAATTGAAAACGTAACCAGTTCGCGTGTCTTCACATTCAGTCCGCTACGTGTCTGGTAGTCTCCGAAACAGTTGGCAGAAAGATAACGCTGGATATGCTTCTGATTCTCGGGAGCATTCTTATGCATCTGCTCTATCCGTTCACCGAAAATGGATTTCTGTAACTCCAGCCCTTTGTCGAAACGGGTTTCGGATGATACAACTGATTGTCCCGCTAAGGGAAGGTGTGCGCCACGGACAAGCAATATACCATTAGTAAGACCGATAAAATCTCTCACCTTAGCCATGCCTGCATAAGCTACTGCCTGATAAAGGATTTCCTTCACTTCTATGGGGGTAATGCCTTCATTAAGGGCATTTTCGAGTGTGATGCGGTATTCGGTCTGTGATTGCGAAGCTATATTGGACGCCAAAGTTACCATAAGACGGGTCTTAGTATCCAAGTCACCATATTCCTGCATTTCTTTTGTAAAATTACTAAATATTCCGTCCAACTCGGGGTCGGTAGCTTTTAGTCCGGTTGCCACGCTGTCTTTTGTAGCTTCGGCATATTGTTGGTCGCTCACACGTTCCAGCCATGTATTCTTGTTGGTCTGCGGATTACATTCGATAGCCAGATGCGAGAACCAGCTATCGGGGGCGGCACCGTGCCAATGTTCGATGTCTGGAGCGATTTCAACCACATCACCGGGAAGCAAGCGGCGTGATGCCTTACCACGTTCCTGATAATATCCCACACCACCGACGGCAATCAGGATTTGTCCGCCCGTATGGCTGTGCCAGTTATTGCGGCAACCGGGTTCAAAAGTTACGTTGGACATGGGGACATTCAAGTCTTTGTTATCAGTCAGCCGCGCCAGCCAAGATTCTCCTGTGAAATATTGTTTGAATCCTACATTCTCCTCTCCTATCGGAAATGCGCTGATGTTTTGAGGTACTTCTTCTTTTTTCATATTTTGTGCATTTAATGAATTATATCCGAAAAACGTAACTAATGCAACTACTAAAGCAACTACTAATTTCTTCATGTTCATAGTCTATTATTTCTTTTTATTCGTACTCACGGAGAGTTCACAAGAACTCTCAATAAATTGACAATTATTATTTCAAAACTCGCCTCAATCTGTTTAGCCCTTCTATCAACTGCTGTCGCGGACAGGCGATGTTGATACGGATAAATCCTTCACCAGTCTCTCCGTACAAACTGCCCTTGTTCACCCAAAGTTTTTCTTTCTCCAACAAGGTTTTTACTATCTCATCCGATGACTGATTCAACACTGAACAGTCCACCCAAACCAGATAAGTGCCTTCCAATATTGACACAGGAAATTCAGGAAGATATTCAGCAAAGTATGCCCTCAAATAACTGTAATTGGCGAACAGGTATTGTTTCAGCTCTTCCAGCCATTCCTCACTGTCGTTATAGGCTGCCATTAACGCTTCTACTCCGAATGGGTTCACATCACAAACCTCATTGACATTGATTGCTTTATCTATTTTCATTCGCATATCCGTATCGGCAGAAATGATATTGGCAATCTGAAGCCCTGCCAAGTTAAAGGCCTTGCTTGGCGAGGTGCAAGTGACGGAGTGCATCAGGAATTCATGTGAGATAGAAGCAAAAGGGATATAGGTGTGTCCCGGAAAGACAAGTTCACAATGGATTTCGTCTGCTATTACCCACACATTATTTCGGATACAGATGTCACCGATACGGGTAAGTTCCTGCTTTGTCCATACCCTTCCGGCAGGATTATGCGGGTTGCATAACAATAGAACCTTTACATTTGGAGCGGCAGCTTTTTGTTCCAAATCCGCAAAATCTATCTGATAGGTTCCATTTCTATAAATCAGCGGATTGGCAATCATCCCGCATCCGTTATTGCGGATAGAGGAGAAAAAGCAGTTATATACGGGTGTCTGCACCATTACTTTATCTCCGGGAGCCGTCAATGCCTTAATGACAGCAGACAATGCCGGTACTACTCCCGTGGTATAAATAATCCATTCTTTTTCTATCTGCCAGTCATGCCGCCTTGCAAACCAGTTTGTCACCGCTGCGTAGTATGCATCCGGTACACGGACATATCCGAAGATACCATGCTCCACCCGTTTCCTCAACGCTTCCACAACAGGGGGAGCCGTACGGAAATCCATATCGGCTACCCACATCGGCAATATATCTGCATCTCCGGCAGAATCCCATTTATAGGAATTCGTACCTCGGCGTGGAATTATTTCATCGAAGTTGTACTTCATATTTCAATCAAAACAAGTCAGTTCGTCCCAAAGTTTCAATTCACAATTTCCCGGTGCTTTGAGGTTCTTGTCCAAGATGATTGTCCCGAAACTTTCGGCAATAATGCTCCCCGTGCAGGGATTCTTCACGCTGTGAACCGGGCTCTTAATCGTTGCTTTCACACTACTGTGTTCAAAAGCGAGGTCAGCGTCCTCTGCCATTGTACAATTTTCCATGACCAGGTCATGTGCATAGCAAAGTGGTTGAGTGCCCGAAATCCTGCAATTTACCAGACGTAAGTTTTTAGAATGCCAGCCTAGATATTCCCCATTCAGTTCGGAATCATAGACTGTTACATTTTCCGTATTCCAGAATGCATCTTTGGAATTGATAACTGCATTACGGATTTCCACGTTCTTACAGTACTGGAATGAATAGTTTCCGTTTTGAGCGTAGTGCTCTATCTTAATATTCTCGCTATGTATAAAAAGATAATCAGCTTTGTCTATCTGCACGTTCTTTAGCTCTATATTACGGCAATACCAAAACGTTTCCAAAGCATTAGGCAACTGCACGTTTTCGAGTTTTATCCCGTCCATTTCGCGAAACATCTTCGGGGCTTCTACCAAGGTATCTGCCATTTGCAGACTTTGAGAGTACCATAGAGCAGCACGGGCTCCCTCTGTAAAGAGACAGTTTTTCACAATGAATCCGTTAGTATGCCAAAAAGGATATTTTCCTTCAAAGCGACAGTTGATTGCTATAATATTACTACATTCTTTCAATGCAGATTCACCAGCGTGAATTGTTACATCTTCCAGTTGAAGATCGTGGGTCGCGAACAGAGGACGTTCGCCTCCATATTCTTTATTTCTTATTTGTTCCATTAGTTTATTCTTTAATCTGTTATTTCAAAAGTTACATTTACGCCTCCTGTTATCACTATTTCTTCAGATACTCCTTGAAGAAAGATTCCAGCTTGTCAAATGGTATAAGGCTTACACGGTCGTAAAGGTCTACGTGTCCGGCGCCGGGTACTATATACAGTTCTTTAGGTTCGGCAGCCAATCGGTAGGCATCTTCACTAAATTCACGTGAGTGGGCATTTTCACCGGTGATGAAAAGCATAGGGCGGGGTGAAATAGTCTCAATATCTTCGAAAGGATAGAAATTCATAAATTTCACATTGCTTGAAAGTGTAGGATGGGTGGTGGTCATAGGAGTTGCTCCGTCGGGGGTAAATTCTCCTCTTTGTGTACGGTAGAACTCATAGAACTCCCGCTCAATCGGACTAGACTTTTCTGTCAGTTGATGTACAGTACCACCTGTATATTTAGTTTCTCCACCTAAAAATTCAGCATAACGCTGTTCTGCCGCTTCAGCCATTATTTGCTTTCTCTGTTCCAATGTCAATGAGTGTTTTAGCCCGTTACGGCTAGCCGTACCCATATTGTACATACTGATTGTCGTAATGGCTTTAAGGCGAGGGTCTATTTTCGCTGCACTGATAGCAAAACTTCCACTACCGCAAATACCGATTACTCCAATCAGATTCCGGTCAACAAACGGACGGGTGCCTAAAAAATCAACTGCGGCACTAAAGTCTTCCGCATAAACTTCCGGCAGAACGGCATTGCGCGGCTCGCCTTCGCTCCCACCCCAAAAAGAAAGGTCTATGGAGAGTGTGACAAACCCCCGCTCCGCCATTTTAGTTGCATAAAGGTTTGCACTCTGTTCCTTGACTGCTCCCATTGGGTGTCCGACAATGATTGCCGGGTATTGCTCTCCTTCTTTCATGTTCTTAGGCAGAAACATATTTCCGGCTACCTTCATTTTATACTGGTTGGAAAAAGAAACTTTCTCCACACTTACAAAATCACTTTTATAAAAGTTATCTGCATCTGTCTGTGCAGAAGAAAAACTAGTTCCGAGCATCATAATAAATACAGTTGCTAATAATAAAATCCGTTTCATATCTCTTATGTTTTAATAATTAAAGAATTGATTATCTATTTTCTACGTTGCAAAAATAGGGTGAAATAAAGAGACTGTATGTAGATGAATTACTGACATTATTACCCGAATTACAGATTCTATTTTTTATCAATCTGCTATAATATTTATTCTAACCTAATTTAAGGAAATGAGGTAAGTATCAAAACCAGAGAAGCCAAAGCCAAACTTCCTGCTTTTGCGAACACCAAGTTTATTAGGAGAAATAACTAAAGAATCATTAAACAAAATGAGAAAAGCCGAAACTGAAAACCCATATATATTATCTACTATTTTCAGGTTTATCATCAGTCACATTTTCCAAGGTCGGTAATATAGGTAGAATAATCTGTAATCTATATACAAACCGAATCCAAAATCAGCAGTATCTTTGCAGTGTGATAATGTGATAAAGAGAATAGGTATAAACGTAAAAAAACAAATTGATATGTATTTAGAAAATATTTACTCTCCCGCAGACGTAAAGAAGTTATCGTTTAATGAACTCAATGATTTAAGTAATGAAATCCGTGCATCACTCCTTCAAAAGTTGAGTGAACACGGCGGACATTTCGGACCTAATTTCGGAATGGTGGAGGCGACTATCGCTTTACATTATGTATTCAATTCACCGGAAGACAAGATTGTTTTTGATGTATCGCATCAGAGTTATGTGCATAAGATGCTGACCGGACGGAAAGACGCTTTCCTCTACCCTGCTGAGTATGACAACGTATCCGGTTATTCCGAACCACAAGAAAGTAAGCATGATTTCTTTGTTATCGGTCATACATCCACTTCCGTCAGCCTGGCTAGCGGATTGGCGAAAGGACGCGACCTGACCGGTGGCAATGAGAATATCATAGCCGTGATAGGCGACGGTTCCTTAAGTGGCGGCGAAGCATTTGAAGGATTGGACTATGTAGCGGAGCTTGGTACAAACATGATTATTATTGTCAACGACAATCAAATGTCTATTGCCGAGAATCACGGCGGACTATATAAGAACCTGAAAGATTTGCGCGACAGCAACGGTCTGTGCGAATGCAATTTTTTCAAGGCTATGGGATTGGATTATATGTACGTAAACGACGGCAACAATGTGGAAGCATTGGTTGAGGTTTTCTCTAAAGTGAAAGATATTCAGCATCCGATAGTAGTACATATTAATACCCTGAAAGGAAAAGGGTATGAACCTGCAGAACAAGATAAGGAAACTTTTCACTGGCTCACTCCTTTCAATATAGAAACCGGAAAACCAAAGTTTGCCGAGGATGCGGAAGATTATAGCGAAGTAACTGCCCAATATCTGCTGAAAAAGATGAAAGAAGACAAGCGAGTGGTAACAATCACTTCGGGCACTCCTGCCGTTCTCGGATTTACTCCCAACCGTCGCCAAGAAGCTGGCAAGCAGTTTGTAGATGTCGGTATTGCCGAAGAACACGCGGTAGCACTTGCTTCCGGCATCGCAGCTAATGGCGGAAAACCAGTCTATGGAGTATATAGCACATTTATCCAACGTTCATACGATCAACTTTCGCAAGACCTCTGCATCAATAATAATCCGGCTGTTTTGTTGGTCTTCTGGGGAACACTGTCCGGAATGAATGATGTAACCCACCTCTGCTTCTTCGATATTCCGCTCATCAGTAATATTCCTAATATGGTTTATCTGGCACCGACTTGTAAAGAGGAATATCTTGCTATGCTAGAATGGAGCCTCCACCAAAACGAACACCCGGTTGCCATCCGTGTACCGGCAACGGATGTAATTACTTGTGGGGAACCGGTGGAGACTGATTATAGTGTTCTCAATCGCTATAAAGTGACACATCGTGGATCAAAAGTAGCCATTCTTGCTTTAGGTTCGTTCTATGGATTGGGACAGTCGGTTGCATCACTTCTGAAAGAAAAAGCCAACATTGACGCAACACTCATCAATCCGCGTTACATCACCGGCGTAGACAACGAACTGATGGATGAACTGAAAGCAGATCACGAATTAGTGATTACATTGGAAGACGGTGTATTAGATGGTAGTTTCGGTGAAAAGATTGCCCGTTATTATGGTGCTACAAACATGAAAGTTCTGAACTTTGGAGCTAAAAAAGAATTTGTTGACCGATATGATATACAGGAGTTTCTCCGTGCCAATCATCTGACGGATGAACAGATTGTAGAAGATATCACAGCAGTGATCGGTTAAAATCAAACCCATTCACTATATATTCAGGTAGGTTGATGTATACGGTCTTTAAGGACAGCTGCATCAACCTACTTCCATTTTCATTCAAATCAATCATTTTGTTATTTAAATTCATTATATTCCCTATTCAGTTCAGTAATTCCCCATTCAGTTCAGCAATCCTTTCCGTTCAAATCAATAATCCTTTCCGATAATTCAATGGAGTCTGTCCCGCATTTCTTTTGAAGAACTTACAAAAACCGGCTGCATCACTAAAACCCAGTTTAGCAGCAATCTCGCCAACCGTAAATTTGGTGGAACTCAATAAAGTGCGTGCTTCCATTACTAACAATTCATTAATAAGGCTATTGATAGTCTTACCTGTTCCAAGACGTACAATACGTGCCAGATACTGTTCACTAATAGCCAGCTTATCCGCATAAAAGCTCACGAAATGTTCTTCCCTGAAATTACGGGTAACGAGTGCATGAAATTCTTGCAGAACATGATCTTTATGACTGATCTCTTTCTTGATAACGGTCTTTCGGGAAAGAAAATCTGCTATATCCAGAAACAGAGAATTGCACGCTGCCTGTATACGCCGGAAAAGGAAATGATGTTCAATATTCATCAGATGCATCAATACTTCCAGCTCCTTATGGATAATTTGAGCTTCGTACTCCGTCAACTGAATCGTATATTGCTTATTCCGCCTCATGGTTGCCAACAGGATTGCCGTGATTTGTGTCAGATAAGAATCATCCGTCCGCATAGATTCGGAAAGGGCGAGAGTGATAAATTTAATATCCCGACTTGAATAAAGATGTTCCGTGAGATAATTTGCTCCATGAATCAGCAACATATTCGGTTCTATCGCAATAAACTCTCCATTCAGTAGAATCTCCGAACGCCCTTCAAGAACGAATATCATATAAAGCTCCCGATTGAAATAACATTCATTCGCGGGATAGCTTCTGTCTTTATATTCACTCCGGAAACAAACCACCTCCTCTTTATAATGAGGAAGCTCAGGATGCTCCTTCAACAACTGCGTATTGTCAAATATACGAAATTTCACCATTTACACCTTTATTTTATGACGTAAAAATACGATTTGTTTCGGATATGACAAAAACTGTATGGAATTAGATAATCTATTTCAGAGTAAAAAACAGGACCTTTGCATATCCTTTTCAATACATGGAAAGGGAATCAATAGAAAGAAGTTAAAAAGACATGGAAATGAAAGAGATTTTTAAGAGGTATTTAGTGTTTGTTATCGGACTCTATTTTTTAGCGGCAGGTATCGTGTTGATTATACGCTCGGCATTAGGAACTACTCCCATATCGAGCATCAATTATGTATTAAGCCTGAATAGTCCTTTATCGTTGGGTACTTGCACATTTATCATCAACATGGTGCTTATCTTGGGACAATTTTGGTTAATCCGAAAGAATAGAACCCGACAGGATATTATTGAAATTCTTCTTCAACTACCGTTCTCTTTTATCTTTTCGGCATTCATTGATTTTAATATGATGCTGACAAGCGAACTGCATCCTGCCAATTATGGTATGTCGATTGCTTTATTACTTACAGGATGCATAGTGCAGTCTATCGGAGTAGTGCTTGAACTGAAACCAAGAGTAGCCATGATGAGCGCAGAAGCATTTGTGAAATATGCATCCCGCCATTATAACAAGGAATTTGGAAAGTTCAAAGTTTATTTCGATATTACTTTGGTTACATTAGCCGTGATTCTCTCGCTCCTGCTGACTCAAGGTATTCAGGGAGTACGCGAAGGATCACTCATTGCCGCTTGTATAACGGGGTATATCGTCAGCTTCCTGAATCAAAAGATAATGACTAGAAAAAACCTTCATAGATTACTACCGGTCTGGAAGTAAGCCCTATATCTATTTAAAATAAACACCTTATAAAAGGAGTCATATAAAAAGGTCAATATAAGAAAATCGTTATAAAAGAAAGTCACTTCTCTGTTAGAATCTGATTGATTCTTTCAAAGAAGCGACTTTTTATTTTAGATATAATCACACCTGTATTTACTTCTTCTGACTATCTATCTCTTTCAGAAGTTCATCCACAGCCACCTTTAGTTGTGTATCCTCTCCTTTGACTACTGTTTCCGGATTATTGGCAACCTTTACATCCGGTTCCAATTGGGTATTTTCCAAATAACTGCCGTCAGGCAAACGATAACCGATGATAGGAATACCGAAGACCAGTGAAGGATCTTGCAATGTTTCCCAAGATACGCTTGTCATTGTTCCCGGAACAGGCATACCTACCAGCTTACCTATCTTCTGATGTTTGTATACCCACGGAGTTCCGTGTGCATTGGAGTAGTTAGCTTCACACTGCAACATGATAGACGGTTTATTCCAGCGACGGCTCGGCATATCACAAGCTTCACGTCCACGCACTACCTGCGTAAAGTATTTCTGACCGCTGAAAAGTACCTCGATATCTTCGTGCAGACGCCCACCACCGTTGAAACGGGTGTCAATCACAATACCTTCGCAGTTGTTATATTTTCCTAGAATGTCCGAGTATACAGTACGGAAGCTATCATCTCCCATCGACTGAATATGAACATATCCCAAACGTCCTTTCGACCATTTCTCAACATCTGCCGCACGTTGTTTTACCCAACGTTTATATAACAAACCGTTAAGCTTTCCACTAGTAATAGGCATTACCACTTCTTCCCAACGTTCCTTGTTCTGCGGATTATACAATGAAACCAGAGTTTTCTTTCCGGCTTTATTATTCAATACAGCGGTAATATCCTTATCCGGAGCCAGTTCCTCGCCGTTAATCTTTTCAATAATGCAACCAGCTTTTACTTTCGTACGGGAATGGTCGAACGGACCTTTTTCAACTATCTCAGCGATTTTCATTCCTTTTCCCTGATACTCCCAATCGAACAACAAACCCAGATTAGAGGTCATATCTCCTCCACCTCTCGGAGAATAACGTCCTCCGGTATGTGAAACATTCAGCTCACCCAACCACTCACTCAATAATTCTGCAAAGTCATAATTGTTATCAATATGAGGCAGGAACTTACGATAAGCATCAGTCATAGCATCCCAGTTTACCCCGTGCATATTGAGGTTATAGAAACGTTTTTGATGCTGCTTGTACACATGGTCAAACATCGCCTCACGCTCGGCAGCCAAATCCATTTTCATTTCAGCCTGATAACTGATTGATTTCAATGCATCCGACTTCGCATCCATTTTCTGCATAATCCGGCTTCCCAACAAGAAAATATCTCCTTTCTTATCCAACATCAATGATGCCCAACCGGTATTGAGTTTGTGCAGACGCTTCGTGTCTTTTTCACGAAGATTCATTTTCCAAAGGTCATATCCACCTTCGATAGCTGAGAAGTAATAAAGACTCTCTCCGTCTTTTGAGAGTATGGCACTGCCTAAATCGGAAGAGTTGAGAGTCAGACGGACAATACGGTCTTCAATGCCGTTAAGTTCTACAACTATATCTTTCTTGTCTGCCTTATCTTCGGATGACTTATCCTCGTCAGCCTCATCCTTTTTTGACTTATTTCCGTCTTTCTTCTTGTCGCCTTCCTTCTCTTTCGCTTTCTTCTGTTCCTTTTCTAATTCTTTGAGCAGTTCGAAGTCTTCCTTGCTCAAGCGATAGCGGTCATAAGCATCCTGATTCAGGAATACCAGCATCACATCTTGTTGCGAACCCCAGGAAGCATGCGCACGCATACCGTAACGTTCAGTCTGGAAAAGAATAGCGTTTCCGTCCAAGACCCAACGCGGAGCACCACTGATATATCCACTATTTGTCAGATTAGTAATCTCCCCTCCCTGTGCACTGACAATGCCTACATCCGAATAAGGATCGTGACGGTTGCCTATAAATTCGAGGGTAAACCATTTGCCGTCCGGCGACCATTCGTAGTCAAATCCGCCACCGGTATTATACCATGTAGAACCATCCGTCACTTGACGAACTTTCTTCGTTTTTAAGTCAAGTACCATTAAGCGTTTGCGGTCTTCGATAAAAGCCAATTCCTTGCCATCCGGAGAATATTGCGGATAAGCACGTTCCACCGTTTTGGAAGGAAGCAGGACTTCTTCTTCGATAAGAGTTGCATTAGGGAAATTGGCTTCTTCCTTACGGGCTATTTTGGCAGTGTAAAGTTGCCAGTTACCCGTCCGTTCGCTGGCATAGACCAATGTCCGGTTATCCGGTGCAAAGGACACAGCGGCTTCTTTTCCCGGAGTATTCGTGATTTGCTTGGTTGTAGTGTAATCCGTCGAAGTGACAAAGACATCGCCACGCACAATAAAAGCAACCTGTTTGCCGTCCGGGGATACGGAAGCGGAAGTAGCACCTTGGGAGAATTTGAGGGAAGCAATCTCCTTTTCGTCATCCCGGACAAGTTCGACGTTTACTTTCTTCGGACGGGCATTGGCTTCCTGCGTATAAAGTTCTCCGTCATAGGTATAGCACAATGTACCTTTATCGCTGATTGACAGGAAACGTACCGGATGCGTACGGAATGTAGTTACCGCTTTTACCTCTTGCGGAGTATTCAGCGAAAAGTTATATACATTGAATGAACCACCGTTATGCTCGCTAAGAAAATAGACAGAATTGCCATCGGGCGCATACACAGGATTGCAGTCTTCCCCTTCCCGGTTCGTCAGATTGGTATGTTTTCCCGCTTGTGTATCATACAGCCATATATCTCTAGTTATAGAAGAAGTATGGTGTTTTCTCCATTCATCTTCGAAGCCTTTACGGTCTTGATAAAGAAAGTTTTTCCCCGATTTATCAAAGCAAACCCATTCGGCAGGAGTAGCGAGTACTTGCTCGGTACGCCCTCCGCCAACAGGAACTTTATACAATTCCGTCATTGCTCCGGTAGGAAACAAAGCACTGCCAGCAGGGTCTTGAATAGATGCGGAGAAAAGTACATACTTTCCGTCCGGAGTAAAAGCCGAAGGAATCTCCGAAGCCGAATGATAAGTCAGCCTTTGAGCGGTTCCGCCATCGGCAGGCATAATGAAGAGATCAAAATTCCCATTCCGGTCGCTGGCAAATGCAATCTGCTTTCCGTCGGGCGACCAAACGGGGTTAGCTTCATAAGATGCTTGTGTTGTCAACTGAACGGCTGTTCCACCCTGTGCGGGGACTTTGTAAATATCGCCTTTATAACAAAAGACAATCTCCGTTCCATCCGGTGAAATACGTGCGTCACGCATCCACAAAGGAGTAATGGCATAGCCGGACAATGCGGTCAATGCCAATGCTAAAGAAGTTATTAGTTTCTTCATGTCAAATAATTATATATATTTTATTCCTACGCTCCCGTATCGAAGAGCAATCTATGTCCCGATGTCTCCATATAGCGAGCAAGACCGTGTTCTGCCTGCAATTTACGTCCATAGACACCATTCTCTACAAGAGTCGTTATTGTATAGCCCATGATGCTTAGTTATTAAAGGAATCATACAAAATAAAAAGTTCTGCCACAAAATTATAATAATTCTGTGGTAGAACAAGCAATCCAATCAATTAAAATAGACAATTTATAACATAGCGAATGTATATAAATTACAGAGAGATGTACCTTAATTACAGATTACCAGACATTCCTGTGAATCCTATCCCCTACCCGGATTTCTTTCTGCCTACAAATATGTGCATCCTCCGCCGCATATCCGATAGCAAGAAAGCAGGTAAACTCATATCCGTCAGGAGCATTGACGAGATGTTTCACATACTCCGGTTCGTTGCCAATAGGAATACGGAATGCACACGCCAATCCTTCCGCCGTTGCTGCTAACAAAATATTCTCAACGGCTGCCCATGCAGAAGCGAAATAGTTGAGTGAACTTTGATCGGCAGGTTGGCACAGCGGAAAATCCTTTTGCCGGAAAAATGGAAGTACGAGACAATTGCTTTGCATAAGCATACGTTGTTGTTTGGGCAACGCATCGACAAACATGGCGTGTTCATCCTTATCCATCACACCGGCAGCAGCCTCAAGCCCTGCCTGCTGAATGTTCCTTGTATTTTCCGCCACAGGCGATATGAGTCGGGCAATGTTTTCCTGCCCTCTCACGACAATAAACTCAAACTGCCGCAAATGGTCATTAGTCGGAGCTTTGAATGCAGCCGACAATACCTTTTCCAACACTTCGTCCGTCACCTTCTTATTGGAAAAGTCGCGAATAGTTCTTCTTTTCTCTAGTACCTGATAGAAATCCATAACAATACATTTTAATAGTTATACTTATTGTTTCCGGCAGCAAAGTTACCCGGCTTTCTTGTTATATATTTGTGGTATCATATTAGATATTTGTCGTATATTTGCATACAAGTCATTTTAAGCATTACTTTTATGGAAGATACCGCCATTCCTTATGAATTACCCGAAGTGGAGAATCACTCTTTTTTCTTTATAGACCAACGAGTGACAACAAGCATCGAAGCCAAACTGCACCGGCATGATGCATGGGAGTTGTATTATGTTGTCCATGGATATGGCAAACGAATGGCAGGCGACACATTACAACCTTTCGCAGCAGGCGACGTGGCGTTAATACCACCGTCCATGCTACACCGCTGGGAATATTCGCCAGATTCGGCAGACGATGAGGGGTATGTCCGTTATTTAATGGTAGCTTTCAGTCATTCGCTTGTAGAACGGTGTATGGCAGTATTTCCCGAACTGCGTAATCGTCTGACAGGCATTACATTCCCAACGAACGCACTGAAATTCGGTACTGGAAGTTCACAAACCATTCGCCGGATATTGTCACAGATGAACGATATGGACGAGTTGGGACGCCTATGCGAAATGTTTCGTCTACTACCTGTCATATTTACTTCATCCGACCATACCTTTGCCGGAAAGCCCATGAGTATTGAACGTGACGTGAGACGTATGCAGCAAATTTGTACTTATGTAATAGCTCACTATATCCATACTATATCTTTGGATGATATTGCCGCAGAAGTAGGCATGAACCGCTCTGCTTTCTGTTCCTATTTCAAACGCTGCAAAGGAATAACCTTCTCGCAGTATGTAACCCAATACCGCTTAAATACAGCCTGCGAACTTCTGAAACATTCACAGAAACAAGTATCCGAAATTTGTTTTACGGTCGGTTTTAATGATTTACCTCATTTCGTCCGAGTTTTCACAAATACCTTGGGAATGTCTCCGTCCAAATACAGAAAACAATTTCAATAGTCATCTCTTTCTCCAAAGACTGTTTTGCTTCCAAGCTGTTTTTAATGCCATTTCTCCCTTTTCATTCGTTTATTACGGAGATTTTCAGTAATTCTAGAATAGTCACTATCATCTTGTATACGCATCAATATCAGAAGCCACGTCAGGTTGATTGATTCCCAACAACATCAGATAAACTCTATATTTGTTTCTATCCGAATTATACAAACTTTACCATCTTACACTTCCCAGCATTTCCATCCTTTATTGGCGCAAATGTATACTACATACGTACGTACATTATAATATGGAAACTTTCTTTTCGTATCTTCACCATATCTTTTCACCTGCTCCACATGTTCGGGAAGAGGTTCGGTAAGTGCAAGCATCTTTTCCGCTTCTTTTGCACGATAATATTTGAATTCTACGACACGGTCATCTGTATAATAATCCGTACTGGGAATACCTGTCATTTCAAAATCCGAACGTCCTACGGAGTTATTCTGTTCAATAGCAAACGTATAACAGCTACTCAAATACCGTGACACAAGCTCATAGAATGAACATCGGATGAAGTTCTCATTGATTTTATCAAATACCTGTGCCGGGAATTGTCCTAAGTATTGCTCGAAATAGTTTTGTACCAGTGGTTCCAAACTTCGATTGGAATCATACTTCCGATATACAGGAACATAGCGCTGCGCATTACCTTCTATCTTGTTCAACTGATTATAGTAGTCCATGTACACACTACGCATCGTCATATTAGGCAATGTTGTCACGAATTTATCTTTCAACGTTGTCATTCCCAAATAAAACAAGCTAATGGGATAAAACTCCTTATCAAAGAACTTTTTCTTATTGAATTTACTGGCAAGGTCGGCTACATTATAAGGCAGCTCATCATCAATAACCAACGCATCCAACATTGCTTTTGCATTATCCAGTGAAAGGGTGAGCCGACGAATCCAATTAATATCGGTACGCAAGTTTTCATCTACCAATTCATCAGGAATACTGCCGGCATTGGCTGCAAATTTCTTGAAGAAATAAGTAAGGATAGTAGCATTGAACAACCGGTCACCATTAGGACGGAAACGATAACCATCGTAGTTGCTCACAATTAGCTGCCAGATTTCATCAAAACGCTCCTGTCCTGTAGAATATTTATCAAGTACATAACGCAAATATGTTTCTGTCTCTTCGTATGTAAACCCGAGCATATTCAGGAAATTAGGTTCAAGAGTCAATATCTCAGCAATATTATATCCACTGGTCAAATCATCCATTGTGACAGGCAACACACCTGTACAGAAACAAGTACGGACACTCCCCTCACCTATACCAGCTTTTATCACCTTAAAGAAAGTACGCAGGAAACTGTCATTCGTCGTCACTTCTTCATAAAGCGGATCATTATATGCAGTCAGCAGTTGATTCGTGAAATTATCATATTCATCAATTAATATATAGACTTTAGGAAATTCGTGAGAACGGGCAAAACCAAGAACCTCTTCCAACATTTTGGATGCATCTCCCCGATTGAGAAATTGAAAATCACCAAATAAATCCCGATTATGCTCTACCATAATCTCCACAGGAGAGCAATTCAAATCATTAAAGTTCTGCGCTAATCCTTCAATGTTATCCGCCATCACCATTTTTGAAAAATCATAGCGAATAATCATATAACGATTATGTTCCTTTGTCGGATGACTACCAATCCAAGTTCCCCCAAACAATTCTTCAAACCGATGCGCTTTGGTACGGTCATAATAGCAAGCCAAAGTAGAAACCAACAGGCTTTTTCCAAAACGGCGGGGACGAAGAAACACAGGGGCATTATAATCCTCTAACTTCGAAATATAATCTGTTTTATCTACATAATAGAATCCACGTTCACGCAAATCTATGAAATCCGCCACTGCATAAGGAATAGTTATTCTTGCCATAATCTTACTATTTTCTTTATAGACAAACAAAGGTACAAAATTGTTAGCAAAAAGAAGGACAATTACCTATTATAATATTATTCTTCCTGTTTCCATACATAAAACACATCCCTTTCCGTTTCGTTTTCTTGGCTGTTCCTTAATGCTCTAAATCTCCATCATCCCATTCCAACACAATTTCACTCAATAATGAAAACTCTATCAGTTGGATATAGGCATTGTTGATATCTTCTCGAAGGAATTCTTTGATAAAATCATCCCAATTCTCTTTTATCAAAATTGCCAAACTTATCAACAAGGCTAAAGACAACTCAATTACCAGCCATACTCGTGTATCGATCTCATTAGCATTGGCTTTAGGAACTGCGTAAAGCATTATCATTACCTCTATCAGAAGCAATCCTACTACACCGATTATCTGTTGCCACTGTCTCATATTTCAAATTACCTGTGTGTTCTCTTTATTCACAATCCATCGTTTAGTAAAATGCGAAGTAATCAACACGGGAATAATAAGGAGAACCGCCCATCCTGTACAAATGAGACTGACAAGTTCATTATCAGTAATGTATTTGCCTTCATTCACAGGTATGTTCTCTGGTCGCATATTCGCAGTTACAGGATTCCAGTCATATAAGAATATTAATAGTGGAACTATCAACAGCACGGCAGAAAACATATACAAGTATCCAGCAAGTCTCAACCAAGAGTTTCCTTTATACAAAAGCCAAGTTGGGATACCGGATATAGCGAAGTAAAAACATAAGATAGGCAATAGCAATATCAATACGGCTCCATTGCACGATTCAAATTCAGCACCGTTGCATATAAGCACAATAACCACTTGGCAGAGCAACAAGAAACCGCAAAGCAGTGTCATTACCTCAAATTTCCAAAATCGTTTATCGATCAGTTTCATGTCTTTGTCACTTTGGAGGATTAAACAGTAACCGGCTATTATTGGCGAAATCTTTATAAAGGCTATCTACATGATGCAGTTGAGGGTTGATGATATTTCGCTTATTGAGAGCTGACAAGCATTCATCTCAAGAAGTAAACTCAATGACAACAACGATATTACGCTTACACGTTTCATCGCTTACCTCCTTTCCTCCAAAGGCAAATGAACAATGCTATTATTATAAAGAAATCAACGATGGAAAGGAATGTATATAACCAAAAGTGGTGTCTAAAATTAAAGACGCAGTCAAAGAATGACTCTTGTGTGATTTCAGCACACCATGCTCCAGCGACTCCTGACAAGTGGATATAGTCAATCACAGCCCAAGCATTTGCGATTGCCAAGGCTAAAATCACTACAATGCCGACTATTTTCTGCCACCTCTTCATACGCCTAATACTTTTGCCCGTGCCACAAAGTTAATACAATTCTCGCTAAAACCATTACGTTACCATGCGTAATGTGCTTGAACTAAACGGAAAAACTGAAATCTCATCCCTTTTGGGTGGATTCTGCGGTTACGCCCTCATATTGGAATGTTGGCAGTAATATTTAATTCGAATTAATGGTTAGCCAAAAGAAGAACAATTACTTATTATAATCTTATTCTTCCAGCTTCCACACATAAAACACATTCCTTCCCGCCCCTCTCTTACGCAGTTTCCCTTCTCGGATAAAAGTATTCAGGTCATCAACAGCTTTCAGCCGGGATACTCCTGTCAGCCTGCTGTATTCTATGCGGGTGATTCCTCCGTTCTTCTTCAGAAACTCCTGCAACATTTGAAGACGTTGCTCAATAGGTATCTCCGTTTTACTGACAGTCCGTCCCGATTTGGGCACACGTTCAAGTCTCATTTCCCGTCTTACCTTCAATTTAAAATTTTTGGAAGTACGCAGGTGTACATTGTCAAAACAAATAGATTCGGAACGGATTTCTTTTTTAGTCATCACCTTCTGAGTGCATTTCAAAGAGACACTAAGATGTCCCAGCTCTCCAAGCTCCACAATATAGCCACGCGCCAAGAGACTACCAAGTTCATCTATTACAGCCCCCAACACCCCGTCAACCATATTTTGAGGAAAATGTTGATAGTGTGACACACGTTCTATAAACTCTTTTTGGGAATAAGTCCCGCTCGGAACTATCCGTGCATGAAGGGGTTGCTTCTCGCCGGTATTCTGAACGTCCGGTGTCTCATACAAATCATAATACGCACTCATAAGCAGCTATATTTTATTGGGTTATCATTTATCATTTTGTTGCCTGATATTTAATCTCTCTTATACCGATCATTAGTTCTCGATTAGTATATATTTATTCGTCTGACTATAGTGTAACTTGCATCTGACTATAGTTACTCTTTCGTCTGACTATAGTTAGACGAAAAAGCAACTATAGTCAGACGATTAGTTTATTGCATGCAAAGATATACTTTATCGCAATACAACTTATAAATATTAGGAAGAAAAGATTTAGTTAACCGCTAGAAATTAATCACCTAACAGCAACTTAGTCACAGCAGCAGTATTCAAAGCCCATTCACGGGTATATACTTCGTCCGCTTCCGGTGTATCAGCCTACTTCAATCCCTGTGCTTGTGCTTTGATTACCAACAGTTCGCCGACGGTGGTTTTCGCATCCAATTTATCCAGATACTTTTCGATAGATTGTGTATCCAAAGAAAGTATGGTCTGTCCGCCGAAAAGTGTTTCTGCCTGATAGTTACTTTCAACAAATCTTTTTTCATACGTTGTGCTTTTTAAGTAAGGTAATCGGGAGACTGTGAATCAATGGTCTATTCCTACAGTTTTTGAAGTAAGTCTTCCTTGACCTTAGTTTATAAAAAGAGGTAGAACAAAATGGTGAAAACCGTACCGCTTATGGCAGACAGTTATTAAAGAACTTGGAACAAAGAATAAACCAAAAGGCTTTAACGAAAAAACAATCTGTATCAGAGATACAGATTGTTTACTAAACCAAATCCGATTTATTATTTTTTAGTCCTGCGACAAAGATAGGCATTTTTTTATTTTATGGCAAAACGGGCGGTCATTTCATATCTCAGCTTGATGACACGGTACTGTTCGGTAGCTGCCGTCCCCATGCTGACATTGCTCTGTGCCTGGAAAGGAATATAACGGCTTATGTTGTTATCGGCAGGTTCAACGATACGAATGACTTCACCCAATTGCTGTCCCATTGCTTCCACCAGATAGGATGCCTTCTCACGGGCTGCTTTCAGTGCTTCAATCTTTCCCTGCTTCCTGTACATAGGCAAATCCCTATGTTTTAGTTCGCCGATACGCATTGATTCAATTCCCCATGTATTGACAGAACGGATAATGGAATTGATTTGCTCGAAATCCGTAAGACGGATATCCAGTTGCTTGCCTATCAGGAATTCCTTCCCTCTCTGACGCCAATACTCCCCTACTTCCTGCGTACGGATAGCCTCATCCGATATTCCTATTTTACGCAAACTTTTACGCAAATCTTTCTCTATCATAGCCAATGGCACTTTCGTCCGGAAGTCTTCCTCTTTCTTCGATTTACCCGTATATTCTTCTTCCCAATATTCCTTTATCTGAATCAGAAAGTGTATTTCTTCCGGGACGACTTCTATCTCCGAAGAACCGGTCACTTCAACATATCTTTTGTCACTTTCCTGAGCATTGGCAAGGATATTCCATGCGAACAAGGCAAAAGCCAATAAAAATACTTTTTTCATATCTTCGATTATTAGGGTGATATTACTTTTATATGCCATCATTTTACAAAGCTACAAAAAAAATCTATATTACGGACTTTATCCTAAAATATCAAGCAAGCACCTTCTATGTATCAAAATAATATCTCCTTTCTTTACTTTATACTTATAAGGCTGTTTGCCCGAAAAAAGAGAATACTTTCTCAAGTTCTCCAGTTCCGACTTCAGATAGTTGCATTGGGCAGAAATTTAAAGAACAAGCTATCCGAAAAAGCACAAAAATAGTATCTTTGCCTACGATTTATTCACCAAGATGTGATAAAGCTATTTTTAATCATTTAATAATAAAGACCATGATTAGATTGAATGTTTTCGTCCGCGTAAGCGAGACAAACCGCGAAAAAGCGATTGAAGCAGCTAAAGAACTGACTGCTTGCTCTTTGAAGGAAGAAGGATGCATTGCTTATGATACTTTCGAAAGCAGTACCCGTCACGACGTTTTTATGATTTGTGAAACATGGCAGAATGCCGAGGTATTAGCAGCTCACGAAAAGTCTCCGCACTTCGGCAAATATGTAGGTATCATTCAGGAATTAGCTGAAATGAAACTGGAAAAGTTCGAATTCTAAATGAAACACGGAGAATAGATATACTATCTATCCAACTATCATCAGAAAGAGAGAGACATTCTTCTTCGGAAGGAAAGAAACAACGGACTAATGAAAGACTTTGCAGCAATCGACTTTGAAACAGCCAACGGCAAACGTACAAGCGTATGCAGTGTCGGTATTGTCATTGTAAGAGGCGGTAAGATTGTGAATAAAATCTATCGCCTCATCCGTCCTGCTCCCAATTATTACACCCAATGGACAACAGCTATTCACGGACTAACTTACGATGATACGATAGAAGCCGAAGATTTTCCCGATGTATGGGCTGAAATCAAACCGTTGATAGAGGGATTGCCGCTTGTAGCCCACAACAGTCCTTTCGACGAAGGCTGTCTCCGTGCGGTTCACGAATTGTATGATATGACTTATCCTGATTATAAGTTTTATTGTACATGCCGTACTTCGAGGAAAGTGTTCGGAAAAGAACTTCCGAATCATCAGTTGCATACGGTAGCGGAACGATGTGGATATAGCTTGGAGAATCATCACCACGCACTTGCTGA